>JAIXZX010000013.1 GCA_027489335.1 Caulobacteraceae bacterium
TCCCCGCATCCTTGTCGATGCAGGTCACCTCATGACCGAAGTCGGCGAAGCACGCCCCGCTCACCAGGCCCACATAGCCCGTCCCGATCATCGCCACTTGCATGCGCTGGTCCTAGGTCCTTTGAGGTTCGCCGGCCGTGCGCAGAGCCTGGCTGGCGGCGGCGATGTGATAGAACGAGCTCGCAGGGGCGGGCTCAGGGCGGAAGTCGCCGCAGGGCAGGCTCAGGTCGCGCCAGGCGCCCGTCGCTGGGGTGTCGAGGTAGCGGGCGAGCGCTGAGGCCGGCGCCAGGGCGTCTTCGCCCAGGACCAGGGCGGCCTTCAGCCACTCGGTCTGGGGCCAGAGGCGGGCGCTGGCGTCGCGGACGGTGAAGTCGTCGTTCAGGGCGTTGATCGCTACGCCACGGGTGAGGTCGACGCCTTCGAGGCCTGAGGCGTAGAGCCTGCGGGCGGCCGGCAGGGCGCGGGGCTCGCCGGTCATCTGCGACCAGCGGGCCAACAGCCAGGCCCATTCGAACTGGTGGCCGGGCTCGATGAGGCGGCCGTCCTCGCCGGGCGCCGGCGCCCAGTCGGCGTTGAAGAACTCTCGCAAGTAACCGCCGTCGGCGTCGATGAAGCGGGTCAGAGCCAGCTCGATGATCTCGGCGGCCAGGGCCTGCCACTCGGGTCCGCCGCCAGCCTCGGCCCAGGCCATGGCGGCCTCCAGCAGGTGCATGTGGGCGTTGGCCTGAAAGGGATGAGCGCCCTCCTCCCGGAAGCCGCCGGCCGGATGGCGCAGGGCCTGGAGAGCCTCAAGCAGAAGGCGGCCTTCACCGGCCAGGTCCACATGGCCCGGGTCAGCGGCGTTGAGGGTGGACATGGCTAGCAGCGCGAACGCCTGATCGTAGAGGGCCGCGGTCTCGTCCAGCGGCTCGCCGGCCTCCGACACCAGGGCGCGGAACAGGCCGTCGGGCCGCCGGTAGCGTTCCAGGAAATAGGTCATGCCGTGCCAGGCGGCCTGCCGCCAGGGTCCCCGCCAGCCCATCTGGCCGGCGGTGGCGTAGACAAAGGTCTGCCGGGTCTGCACCCGGGAGCGCCGGGGCGCCTCGACGGGAACGCCCTCCGGCGTCAGGGCCTCATGGAAGCCGCCGCGGACATGGTCGGCGCCCAGCGTCCACCAGAGCGGCAGGGCGCTGGTGCGCAGCCAGCGGTCGAACCAGACCCGCGCCCCTTCCACCGTGTCAAAGGGGGCCGGCGCGGCCAGGGTCTCTCGCCCCTGGGCCTTCAGCTGGTCGACAGCGGTCTTGACCTGCTGGCTGGCCGACAGGTTGCAGACCAGCACCTGGCCCTGGTCGACCACGACGGCCAGATCCTTGACCCCGATCAGCGTCACCTGCGCGCCCGTCGGCGCCCGGACGAGGCAATCCTGCGACGCGACAGCCAGGGCCTGTCCCCGCACGGCGTTGCCAGCCTCGTCCCGGGGACTGGCGGCCCAGACCGCGTCCCAGGCGCCCAGGTCCGACCAGGCGAAGTCCACGGGCAGCACGGCGGCGGCCTTGGTCTTTTCCATGACCGCATAGTCGATGGATATCTTCGGGGCCGTGAGGAAGGCCTCACCCAACACCTGGCTCTCGCCTGCGGCGCCCTGCGCCGAGGTCACGGCTTTGCGAGCCGCAGAGCTGATGGCCGGTTCAAAGGCGTCCAGCTCGGCAAGGAGCAGGCGGGCCGGAGTCACGAAGTTGCCGCTGTTCCACAGGTAGCCAGAGGTGATGTAGCCCCGCGCCGTCTCGGCGTCGGGCTTCTCCACAAAGGCGTCCACCGACCAGACCGGTCCGGCGGGCGCCCCTGGCGAGATATAGCCGTAGGCCGCGGACGGGGCGTTGGGCCGCACGCCCAGAGTGACGATCTTGCCCTGACGGGCGCCCTCGACGGCGGCGAGCGCCGCAGCGCGGAAGGCTGCGTCATCGGGGATGTGATGGTCGGCGGACACAACGATTGCGATCCCTTCAGGGTCGCGACCGTCAATCCAGGCGCAGGCTGCAGCCATGGCGGCCGCGGAGTCCCGCGCCTCCGGCTCCAGCAGCACAGCGGCCGTCGTGCCAATTTCGGACAGCTGAGCCTCGATCAGGGCGCGGTGCGCGAGACCCGCCACCACCACCACCTCGACCGCGCCCGGCAGGCCCGCCACGCGCAGCACCGTCTCCTGGAACATGGAACGGGCGCCCACCAGGGGCAGGAACTGCTTGGGATGGGCCGGACGCGAGGCCGGCCACAGGCGCGTGCCCGATCCGCCGCACATGATCACCGGATAGATGGCCAAGCGAAACTATCCCCCGAAACGTTGGCTGGCCGACCCTTGAGCGACGCAACCTTCAGACCACGTCGGCGCCGGCTCTCGGTTAGCGTGCAAGTCCTGCGCCGGCCAAGCGGAAAGCCGCTCATTCTGCGCGGCTGAGCCTTATCGACGAAATTTGTTGCGGCTGCATAACGGCAGGCGGGTCGATCGCCCCCGTTCCGCACGGTCCTCAGCCATAGAATTCCCGATACCAGCGCACGAAGCGCGGCAGGCCTTCCGCCAGGCTCACCTTCGGCTGATACCCGGTCAGGGCGCGCAGGCGGGATATATCGGCATAGGTCTGGGTGACATCGCCCGGCTGCATGGGGCGGAACAGCTTCTCGGCCTTCCGGCCAAGGGCGTCTTCCAGCACCGCGATCATGTCCATCAGGCCTACCGGCGCGCTATCGCCGATGTTCAGGATGCGGTTGCTCCCGCGTTCCGGCGGCTGGTCCAGGGCGCCCAATACCCCGTCGACGATGTCGTCAATATAGGTGAAGTCCCTGGCCATTTGTCCCTGGCCGAACACCTCGATGGGCTCGCCGGCCAGGATCTTCTGGGTGAAGCTGAAATAGGCCATGTCCGGCCGCCCCCACGGTCCGTAGACCGTGAAGAACCGCAAGCCCGTCTGCGGGAAGCCATAGAGCTTGGCGTAGGCGAAGCTCATCAGCTCGCAGGCCCGCTTGGTGGCGGCATAGAGCGAGACAGGCTCGGCGGCCGCGTCATCCTCGCAGAACCCTGCCCCGCCCTGCGGGCGGTCCCCATAGACCGAACTGGAAGACGCGTAGACCAGATGCTGAAACTCCGGCTGGCGTCGGCAGGCCTCCATCACCGACAGGTGGCCCGCCAGATTAGAGCGCTCATAGGCGAAGGGGTTCTCGATCGAGTAGCGGACGCCAGCCTGGGCGGCCAGATGCACCACCTGCACAGCCCCGCTCTCGCGGACCAAGCTCTCGAAAGCTTCAGCCGCGGCGATATCCAGCCGCACCATGCGAAAGTCGGGGTTGGCTTCCAGCCGGGCCGCGCGGGCCGCCTTCAGCGCGGGATCATAATAGGCGTTGAAATCGTCGACCCCGATGACGCGTTCGCCCCGCGCCATCAGACGCTCAGCCACATGCATGCCGATGAAGCCGGCCGCGCCGGTGACGATTACGGGGGGGCTCATGGCTGGGCCAGGGTCTCCGCATCAGTCTCCCGCGACCCCATGCCGACGGAAGGGCCGCAGGGTTCGCATGAAACGCCGCGGCGGTGAAGCTTCACCACGGCCCGAGTTTCACTGATGCAGGACCGGCAGGGCCGATCAGTCGCCCTTGTGCTCGGGTTTGTCCTTGCGCGAGGTCGACGCCATCTCTTCCAGCTCGCTCTTGCTCATGGACTCGACCATCGATTTCGAAGCGCCTTTAAGCTCGCTCTTGGGCGTTTCGCCGCGCTTGGCTGACAGGGCTGCCCCAGCGGCCTTCTGCTGGGCTGCGGACTTGGCGGGCATGGGGATCTCCTTTGCGGACTCTGACGTCTCGCCAACCGGTCGGACCCAGCCCGAGTTCCCGGTTTGAAGATCCTGCGCCATTTAGCGCTGATGCTGGTGCGGACGGCGGGGCTCGAACCCGCACTCCCTTTCGGAAAGCAGATTTTCATACCACTTCGGCTTTCGCCGCCGCTCACGACCGTGAGCGTTCGTGGTCTGGACTATCCCTTCGCCCTAGCCTGGAAAGAGGCCGTAGGCGCCGCCCGTCTAGTCTCTACACCTTCCCTCGCCGGGTTTCCCCGGAAGGGCTTGGCTCGGGATTAGCCTGGGGTCTCCCCGTTAGCCTTCCCCGAGTTTGAGCGGTTCTACGCCGCGGATTTCCCCGCGGGCACTCCAATGGTCAAAGTCTGCTGCGTCTACCGTTTCGCCACGTCCGCATGGGCAGGGTGGTGCCACAGGCGAGCCCTGGGCGCGAGAGCCAATCTGGCTGCAACCGCCCGCGAAAGGCGGCCTTAACCTGCGATCTCTAGCCTTTGTCTCTCCCCTTCGCCGCTCTTCGCGGCCTGGCCGCAGGGTGGGCAAAAGACCTTGGAACGACGCCGAACCCCCCGCACGCCGATCCGGCACGCGCCCCGGCGCGAGGATCGCATCAGGCTCCTGGGCGCCGAGCTGGATCTTGTGCGCCCCGAAGAGGTGATGGCTGAGCTGGATCAGCAGGTGGCGGCGGGCCGCCCCTATCTCGTGGCCAACCACAACCTGCACAGCCTCTATCTGCTGCCGCGTCATCCGGAACTGGCGGCCTTCTATGCCGGCGCCGACCTGATCGAGATCGACTCCACGCCGCTGATCGCCTTCGCGCGGCTTCTGGGCCTGCCAGCTCGGCCGTTCCATCGCTGCACCTATCTGGACTGGCGCGATCACTTCTGGAGCCTGGCGGACCGCCGCGGCTGGCGGGTCTTCTATCTGGGTGGAGCGCCCGGTGTGGCGAAGACAGCCGCCGGACGCATCTCCCGCCTCTATCCAGGCGCCGTCCTCGGCGTGGCGGACGGCTATTTCGACGCCGCGCCGGCCTCAAGCGACAATCAGGCGGTCCTGAAAGCGATCGCCGACTTCCGGCCAGACATCCTTTTGGTGGGGATGGGCATGCCACGGCAGGAGCAGTGGATCCTCGCCAACCGCGCAGCCCTGCCCACCTGCGCTGTCCTGCCAGTGGGCGCGGCCTTCGACTATGAGGCCGATGTGCAGGCCGCCGCACCGCGGTGGATGGGGCGTGCGGGGTTGGAATGGCTGTTCCGCCTGACCGCTGATCCCAAGCGGCTCTGGCGCAGGTACTGCGTCGAACCCTGGTTCCTGATCGGCCCGGCCCTGGGCGACGTGGCCCAAGCCCTCAAGGCCGGGCGTCTTCTGCGGAGCGCCGGTTCAGGCCGCCTGCCGGGTGGCCGCCCAGTCGGCGAGACGGCTCCAGTTCAAGGTCGCCTGGATCTGGGCGTAGATAGCCCCCAGCCATCCCTGCCGGCGGAGCTCAAGGAAGGTCTCGTCGTCGAGGGCGCGCAACCGGCCCTCGTCGATCGTCTCAAAGCCTGACAGGGACATCTGGCCGCCGTCTGGCAGGTCGATCACCGCCCGCCGGCCATCCAGCAGCTCCAACGCCCGTAACGCGTCTACAAAGGGCTGGGTGGCGCGTTCGGCCGCCTGGGCGGAGCGGCAGAACTGCATGGCCGATTCCAGGAGGCCCGTCGGCTGGCCCTGTTCGAACAGCGGCGCGCCGCCGGCCGGGATCAGGACGTCCTCACCCTCATTGATGCATAGGGCGACCATGTCGTCCTGCTGGGTCAGGATGAAGGGATAGCGCCGCACATAGATCGGCACATAGGCGCCGTCGCGCCATCCCCCCGTCTCGTCGACGAACAGGTTCTCCCCCTCCCGCAGGCCGAGGATGGCCACAGGCCTCGAGCCCTCACCGGCGGCGAAGGCGACGGGGTACCACTGGGCGGCCAGGGGGATTTCAGCCAGGGTCAGGGGAACGGCGTTGGCCTCCCGGGCGAAGCCGAAGTCCAGGGGCGCGCGCAGCTGCAACGCGCCGTGGCGCTCCAGACTGATCGTGACCGGATTGTCGTAAAACAGCGGCTTCATGTCGGTATTGGCTCCCTCCCCCAAGGAAACTGCTCCGGGTCCAGACTTATGGACCGACCCCTTCGTCGCATCCTGACGCGAAGCCGTCTATGTGCGAAGCCTCTGCGCCGCACCCCCACCTGGAAGCTTAACCATGGCCGACCTCCCTCAGCCTCTGCCCGTGAACATCGATCAGATCAAAGGCTTTCTCGATCCGACCGAGGGCGCAGCCCTGCAGCGCGCGGCGCTCGAAGGCTCGAAATTCGGGGGCTGCCTTGAGATCGGCGCCTATTGCGGCAAGTCGGCCATCTATATCGGGGCGGCGCTGAAGACCCTCGGCGCGGTCCTGTTTACGGTCGATCACCACAGGGGCTCGGAGGAGAACCAGCCGGGCTGGGAGTATCATGACGCCGAGCTCTGGGACACTGCGGCGGGCGCCATGGACACCCTGCCTCACCTGCGCCGGAACCTGCGGGCGGCCGGGCTGGAGGAGACGGTGATCCCTATTGTCGGCCGCTCGGCCCAAGTGGCGGCCCACTGGGGCGGACGCCTGGGCTTCCTGTTCATTGATGGCGGCCACACCCTGGAGGCGGCCCTGGCCGACTATCGCGGCTGGACGCCGCATCTGGCGCAAGGCGGCCTGCTGGCCATTCACGACGTCTTTCCAGAACCCGCTGACGGCGGCCGGCCGCCGTTCGAAATCTACCAGCGGGCGCTCGCCTCGGACCTGTTCGCCGAGGTGGAAGCGGTCAAGAGCCTGCGGGTCCTGCGCCGCCTCTAACCGTGGCTCACCAGCACTTGGGACGCCGGCGTCAGATCATAGACGGCGTCATGGGCGAGGATAGCGGCGGCCTGGGTCCAGGTCGGCCGTTCTTCCGGCCAGATGATGGCCTCCTGGAACTGCCAGCCCATCCAGTAGACCCCGTCTCCGTCCCGGTGGGCGTCCTGCCAGGTCAGCACCTCAACGGCTTGCTCGCGCCGCCCCAGGGCCACCAGGGTCATGACGAGCTCACAGGTCTCCGCCACGGTCGCCCAGGGCTGGTCAGCCACGCAGCGGCAGCCGACGCCCGGCTCCACGAACCGCGACCAGCCGGCGTCCAGGCGCTCCAGGGCCGCTGGCCCTGCCAGCGCCCCGCCAAGCATCGGATAGTACCAGTCCATGGCGAATCCAGAGCGATCGGCCGTGCGGTCGAAGCGCCCAGGCTGCGTGCGCAAGGCAAGGCCCAGCCGCGCCTTAGCCTCCGCCCAACGGGGTTGCGGTTTGCCCATCAACTCGGCCAGCCGCAAGGCGCATTCCAGGCTCTTATGGATCGAGCCGCAGCCGGCGCGCACCGCGTCATCGGCGCTGGTCAGGTGAGCCTCGGCCGACCAGGAGATGTCCCCGGCCTCATGCTGAAGCGACAGGACGAAATCGATAGCGCGCCGCACCATGGGCCAGTAGGGCCGCACCAGCGCCGCATCGCCGGTGAGCACATAGCTGTGCCAGACCACGACGGCGCAATAGGCGGCGAAATTGGTGTCCCGAAACGCCGGGGGCCGGACCCTGGCCATGTGCAGCCGGTCGGCCATGGGCAGCATGTTGCCATACTCACCGAGCCAGGCGCCGTCGGCGCCCTGGCGGGCCGCCAGGCAGTCCAGACCGCTGCGCGCGGCGTCCCACTCGCCGGCGACGGCCAACGCCATGACGCACTCCCCGTGGTTCCAGGGATCCCAGGGGCCAGCCTCGAACCAGGGGATCGCGCCATCGGCGCCCTGAGTCTGCAGCATGCAGAGGACCGCGCCGGTAAGTGGGTCTCGGCGGCGCGGCGGCGCCTTTCGTGTGGCCTGCGGCGCGCTCATGAGGGGCCTGACGCCTTGGAGGCGGCCTTACGAAAATAGAAGGCTACGCTCTTGCCCATCAGCGGGGCGGCGATCGTTTCGAGTCCCCGCGTCAAGGCCGGCTTCTCCATCAGGTCCCACACCAGGAACCGGTGATAGGCTTTGATGAGCGGATGATCGTCCTGGCGGTTCCAGAAGGCGCACTTTAGCCACCAATAGGGACTGTGCAGGCCATGCGCATAGTGTTGGCCCAGGAACCGGTAGCCCAGCCGCTCGATCTCCCGGCGCAGACTGTCCTCCTGGAAGATGCGGACATGCCCGCCAGGCTGGTCGGCATAGCCGCCCTCGCCCGGCGCCAGCTTCCAGCACAGGGTTTCGGGCCAGGCCCGCGGGACGGTGGGCGCGAAGACGCCGCCGGGCTTCAGAACGCGACGGATCTCCGCCAGCGCCGCCGGGTAGTTGTCCAGATGCTCCAGCACCTCCGAACAGATGACCGCATCGAAGGTCCCGTCGGCGAAGGGCAGCCGGTAGGCGTCGCCCTTCAGAAAGGCGCAGGCGCCAGGATGCTCCGGCGGCGGCAGTTCGAAGACGCCGGCCATGGCCTTGCGCAGGGAGGGCTCGTCCATATCCAGGCCGACGACATTCACGCCATCTTCCAGGTGGACCCCGTGGCAGTGGCGGCCTTCGCCACAGCCCAGATCCAGCACCCAGTCGCCGGGGCGCAGGCCCAGGCGGTTCATCTCAACAGTCAGCACGCCGCGATCACCGCATCTTCAAGCACCGCCTCATAGGCGGCGCCGGCCCGGTCCCAGGAGAACACCTCCCGCGCCCGTCGTCGGCTGGCCTCGCTCAGCGACAGCCGCTTGGCGGGATCGTCCAGCAATTGCGCGATGGCGGTCGCCAGGGCGTCCGGGTCGCCCCGCCGCACCACGACACCCGCCTCGCCGACCACCTCGGGCAGAGAGCCGCCGTCGGTGACGATGACCGGGGAGGCGCAGCTCATGGCCTCGGCCGCCGGCAGGCCGAAGCCCTCATAGAGCGACGGTGTCACGCAGATGGTCGCCCGGGCGTACTGCTCGGCCATCTCCTCGCCGCTCAGGTCGCTGATGAAGCTGATGCGCTCAGCCAGCCCCAGACTGTTGATCAGCTTGCCCGTGGGCCCATCGGGTTTCAGCTTGCCGATCACCACCAGCTCCAGGTCCGGATAGGCGGGCAGCAGGTCCGCATAGGCCTGGATCAGAATGCCTAGGCCCTTCAACGGCACGTCGGCGCTGGCGGTGGTCAGGATGCGGCGGTCGCGCCGTCGCAGATCCGGCTGAGGGCGGAAAACGGCTTGGTCGACCCCCAGCGGAATGGCGGTCATCCGCTCCGGTAGGACCTTGAGATAACTCGCCACATCGGCGCCGGCGCTTTTCGAGACCACGATGACGCGGTCCAGGCGGGGCGCCACATGTTCCTGCATGGACAGGAAGCTGTACCAGCGGCGGATCAGCCAGCGCACCTTGGCCTCCGGCTCGGCGTCCAGGGCGAGCTCCAGGTCTCGGCGGATCGGGTGATGGATCACGCCCACCACCGGCAGGCCCGAGCGCTTGATGTCCAGCAGCCCGTAGCCGAGAGACTGATTGTCGATGACCACGTCATAATCGGCCGCGTGGGCCCGCAGATAGCGCGCCGCCCGGCGGCCGAAGGTGTAGGGCTCCATGAACTTGCCCGATAGGTGGCCGAAATACTCCGCCAGATCGGTCCAGCTCAGCAGGTGGCGAAGGCGCAGGGACAGGTGCCCGTTGTGCGGCTGCGCGTAGAGATCCAGCGACGGGATCTTCACCAGACCGACCTCCGGGGCGAGTTCCGGATAGGGCGGTCCCGACAGCACATCGACCTTGTGACCCCGGGCGGCCAGGGCGCGTGTGGCCTGGGCCAGATAGACGCCCTGCCCCCCAACCCTGGGATCTGATCGGTAAGAGAGGAAGGCGATCCGCAGGGGCCCGCCGGCGCGACGCCGGCCGGAGCGTTCTGCGCGATCGTTGTCTTTAACCACAGGTGTCTCGAGCATGGCCTCGGGGTCTACAGCTTGTACGGGCGGGAGCCTAGGCGAACCTCGCCTTTCCCATCGTCCTGGCGCAATGCGCCTTACGGCCAGGCGCCGCTCAAGACCGCGGGACGCTCTACCGCCCCTGTTGCAGGCGTGTGTCAGAATGTATCGGCCGCGCGGGTCACTCTACCTCAGATCGCAGGCCGCGCGCACGTGTTGAGGCAAGAAAGTTCCCGTTCTAGGCGAATTTCTTGCCCTCGCCCTCTTGCTTGACCGTGCGTGAAATGTCCATGTCTCTGCCGCTCAAGGGGCGTCGAGCGCCGCCGCGTTCCGGACGGCTCAGGAGGGTTAATGGCGCATTAACCGTCCGAATTGAGTCCCTCCGCGCCCAATTTGCGCACCAAGCAGATTGCTAATTTGCCGCACTTGACCACCATTCAACCGAATTCGTGAGGTTGCTATGGTACTTGAGACATCTACGCACTGGTCAAGACAGCGATCATCAACCCAGCGGTCGGAGACTTTCACTTCGTTGATGTATCGTTTCCATCTAGCCGCGAGCACTCTATTTAAACTTACATCATCGTGGCGCGCCCGGTGCGGCAATGACTCTGAAGCGCTATACATTTATACTGCATTTCTTCTGGCTTCTGCAGCCGAAGCGGTGAAATCAGTCAGTATGGATGAAGACGACAGCGGCGCAGCTATCACCGCCACCTTGTCGGCATTCAGCATCAGCTCAATGACCGGCATCCCCCGGGAGACCGTCCGCCGCAAGCTTCGCATCCTGGTCGAGCGCGGTCTCATCACCCCCGGGCCGGGCTCAGCCTTCAGCCTCACACTCGCCCGTGAGGAGATAAGCGATTTTGTTCGTCGGGCCCAACCCCTGGAAATGCCCTATGACTGGGAGGCGCTCCAGTGAACCCCCTGCCCCCTTCTGGCGCCGAGATTATCCACCTGACGTTGCGTCAGGACCTGGGCGCCCTGGATCATCCCACCCCGGCCGCGCCGCACTTCTTTGGATCAGGCGTGCTGAGCGACGACGGCGAGCGGCGGGTGGTCGAGTACTGCCTCCTCGACACCTTCGCGACCATCGCGCTGAAATTCCGGGCCGAATGGACCCTGGGCTGGACCGGAACCCGCAGCCGCTGGCAGCCGGGCTCAGAGGCCCTCGCCGGGCTGCTGATGCTTCGCCTGGCCATCACGCGGCAGACCGTGGTGATCGCCAGCCGGCAGGCCGACGAATCCCGCCTTCCGGTCGGCGCCCTGGAAGAGGCCAGACGCGTGGTGGAAGGCCAAGAGTTCTATGGCGTCGGTCCGATCCGACGCCATGCGCCTGGGGCCTGCGCCCGGATGGCGATGGTCCATGCGGAAGCGCTTGAGACCGAATTCACCGCCTTCCTGGTCGCCGCCAGGCTGCATGAGCTCTGGACCATCCGGGAAGAAGCGATGCGAGCCCCCCCGGAGCACGATGCTTCGGCCGAGATCGTGGCCTTTCCCCTGGAGGAGAGCCGCAGCTTCGATCCGCGCCCCGGCGCTGGCGATGCGCGCCGCAGCCCCCTGTTCGCCCGCCTGTTCGACCCCTTTGGCCGCACAGGCGCCCCTGCCTCGGAAGGCCGTCCTCAATGAGCCAGCCTGGCGACATCCTGCGGGCCGTGGTCGGCCCCCTCGGCTATCCAATCACCCGCGACACCCTGCCCCCGCCCGATACGGTGCGCTGGAATGCGCGGCGCAAGGCTGAGCTGCTGCTGGCCATTCGGGCTGATCTGATCTCCCTGCGGGAGGCCGTCAGTCTCTATCAGCTGTCGGCCGAGGAAATCGCCGGCTGGCTGGCGCTCTTCGAACGCCATGGTCTCGATGGCCTGAAGACCACGCGGGCCCAGACCTACCGCCAAGGCCGGGCGCGACCGCGTCTCCCCCCGACGCAGGGCCACGCCCAGCCCGTGGAGATCTCCGCCCGCTAGAGCCCTGGCGCCGGGCGCGAGGCTTCTCTCGCGCTCGGCCTAGGCGGGGGTCTCCACGACCTGCACCTGCTTGATCCCGACCTCGGCAAGAACCGCGATGAGTTCAGTGAGGGTGGCCTCGACCTCCACCGGATCACGCCCACGGATGACCAGGTTGGAGCCAAAGCCATCCGCCCCATAGAAGGGATAGCTGCCCAGCGACAGGGCCGGATGGGCCTTGGCCAGGGCCTCGAGGGGAGCGGCGATCGCCCCCTCGCCGGAGCCTTCGACCCGCAGGGTTCGCGAGACCACCACCGCGCCGCCCTTCAGCCGGGGACCGACATCCTGCAGCATGCCACGCATGATCTGCGGCACGCCGGCCAGAACGAAGACATTGCCGATCATGAAGCCCGGCGGCCCTTGCACAGGGTTGTTCACCAGCTCGCCGCCCACCGGCACCCGGGCCATGCGCCGGCGCGCCGCATTGATCTCGCCGCCCCAGCGGGCGGCCATCATGGCCAGGATGTCGGGGTGCTCGTACAGCTCGACCCCGAAGGCCGCGGCCACCGCATCGGCGGTGATGTCGTCATGGGTCGGGCCGATGCCGCCGGTGGTGATCACATAGTTGTAGCGGGTGCGAAGCGCGTCCAGGGCCGCGATGATCTCGCTTTGCACGTCGGAGACTGTGCGGGCCTCAGCCAGCTCCACCCCATGGGCGCCCAGATATTTGGCGATGTCGCCGAGATTGGTGTCCCGGGTGCGGCCTGACAGGATCTCATCTCCGATGATCAGCACCGCAGCGGTCACCCGACCGGCGGTGAAGGGATCAGCCTCGCCCCCTGCCGCAGCGCCAGCAGTCGTCCCTGAGGTCCTGTCCATCGTCCCTGTCCTCGCCTAAACCCTGGCCCGTCTTCACACCTACGGACTAGCGCGCCCCATGGATTTCCCGCAACCGCTCAAGCGCGGCCAGCTCGTGCAACGCTACAAGCGCTTCCTGGCCGACATCGTGCTCGAGGATGGGAGCGAGATCACCGCCCACTGCCCCAATCCCGGCGCCATGTTGGGCCTGAACTTGCCGGGCCTGCCCGTCTGGGTGTCCCGCTCCCCAGATCCCAAGCGCAAGCTCGCCCACACACTCGAGCTGGTGGAGGTGGACGGCGGCCTAGTGGGGATCAACACCATGAATCCCAACCGCCTGGTGGCCGAGGCCCTGGCGAACGACGCCATCCCCGAACTCACCGGCTACGCCACGCACCGCCGGGAAGTGAAATACGGCCAGGCCAGCCGGGTCGACTTCCTGCTGGAGGCGCCCGGCCGCCCGCGCTGCTGGCTGGAGATCAAGAACTGCCACCTGCGCCGCGCAGGGACCCTGGCGGAGTTCCCCGACTGCGTGGCCGCCAGATCCACCAAGCACCTTCGGGAGCTGGAAGCCATGGTTGCCGAGGGCGAGCGGGCCGTCGCGCTCTTCGTCGTCCAGCGCACCGACTGCGACGCCTTTTCCGCCTGCCATGACCTCGATCCCGCCTTCGCCCGCGGGCTGGAAACCGCAGCCGAAGCCGGCGTCGAGGTGCTGGTCTATGGCTGCGACATCACGCCTGAACGGGTGAGCATCGCGCGTCCCATGACCTGGGCGCGCTGACGCCGATCTCGGTGCGACGCTTGAGAGGCAGATGGCCCTGGTTCTCCGCGGCCACCCTTGGTTGCTGGACGCTCTGTGCGCCTTCCAGCAAGCTTAACCATAAATATGCGACACGGGTTTGGTCTCCTCTTCGAGCCTCGCTTGAATGTCGTGATCTATCGGGAGGTCTCGATGCGTAGGTCGATCACAAGCCTTGCGGCGGTTCTCATCCTGGCGGCCGCAAGCTCCGCCGCCGCCCAATCAAGCTATCTCTGGGAGGAGCTCGGCTCTGGCGACGGCATGACCGTCAGCTACAACCCACTCACCGTGCGCCACACTGATGGCCAGGTCAGCTTCCTGGAAAAGGTGAGCTTCGCCAGTCCCGTTCCGATCTCCAACGGGCGACAGATGAGCTACTACACCGTCGAGATGACCATCGCCTGTGCGGCCGACACCTATGCTCACGCCAACTACACCGTCTATGGCGGCGACGGGGACGTCATCCCGAACGTCAGCGATCCGACGCCCGCTGGGATGAATGCGATCGCCCCGGGCGGGGCGCCGGCCGCGTTCAAGGCGAAGTTCTGCAATTAGTCGTCGCCTGCCCCTCATCCCCTCCAAGCCTTCTGAGGACGTCGCATGCTCGCTCTTCTGGCCGCCGCAAGCCTTGGGGCCCAACCTTGCGCGCCGATCCAGGCGCTCGCCCAGCAAGCCCTGGGGCCAGCAGGCGTGGTCGCGACAGGGCCGGCCTCGACCGACACAACAGGCTGCTCGGTCAGCCTGAACGGTGGAGCCGAACTGGGCGCGAGCTTCGGGCAGGTCGCAGCCAAACTTGATCAGGCCCTGACCGGTGAAGGCTGGACCCGAAACCTGGGCGCCGACGCCGATGGTCCTGATGGGACAGCTGCGGGCTACGACCGGGCAGGCCAGAGCCTTTCAGTTTCTGTAAGCCAGACCGGACGGAGCCCCAGCCCCGCCTACAGCGTCGTTCTGGCCCTAGCGGCGACCTCCGACGCCGCCCCCGCGCCTGACGCCATGACGTCGGCCGTCGTTCTCGACCCAGCCTGCCTGGCGAAAACCGCCTGGGCGGTGGATCCGGCCGCCGACAAGATCCAAGCCTTTGGCTGCCGGCCGCTCAGCGACATTCCTGCCCCCGACGCCGAGGGTTTCGTCAACTACACCCGGCCAGCCGTCGACGGGCAGGACGGCGGCTTCACTCGCGCCAAGCCCTCGGCTGACGCACCCGCCGGCAAGGTTGTCTTTGTCGTCCAGGACAACACCGGCGGCAGTTTCACCGCCCAGGCCACGGTGACTGGCGTGCTGGGCGGTGACGGGTTCATGGAGGCTGACGGCCTCACGGTCGAGTGAGGTCCTCAGCGACCCCGGGTCAGGGCCCGGTACTCCACCAGCCGCTCTATCCCGACCTGGTCGCAAGTGAAGTTTCGGACGGGCGAGGCCCGCGGGCGTTGCAGTTCTGTGCTAGGATTGCGACATAACCCTCTTTCAGACGTTTCGCCTGCGCCGGCCTCCGAGGGGCCGAAGGATCGCAGGCGGACCGGGAGTTTCGCACCGCTATGAGCACCACCGACGTCCTCGAAGCCGAGTATCGCGACGGCCAGATCCGCACCCATGGGCCTGAGGGCTTTGAGGGCATGCGCAAGGCCGGCCGGCTGGCGGCCGAATGCCTGGACATGCTGACCCCATATGTCGTGCCTGGCGTCGTCACCGACGACCTCGACCGCATGGCCCGGGAATTCATCCTCGACCACGGCGCCCTGCCGGCCTGCCTGTTCTATCGCGGCTATTCCAAGACGGTCTGCATCTCGGTCAATCACGTGGTCTGCCATGGCATTCCCGGCGACCGGGTGCTGCGCGAGGGCGACATCGCCAATATCGACGTGACCTGCATTGTCGACGGCTGGCACGGCGACCACAGCCGCATGTATGGGGTCGGCCCTGTTTCAGCCCGCTCCAAGCGGCTGGTGGAGGTCACCTACGAGTCCATCGCCCGCGGCATCGCCGCGGTAAAGCCGGGCGCCACCACCGGCGACATCGGCCACGCGATCCAGTCCTACGTGGAGTCCATGCGCTGTTCTGTGGTCCGCGACTTCTGCGGTCATGGGCTGGGCAAGGTGTTCCACGACGCCCCCAACATCTTGCACTTCGGCCAGCCCGGTCAGGGCGAGGTGCTGAAGGCCGGCATGTTCTTCACCATCGAGCCCATGGTGAACCTGGGCAAACCCTCGGTGAAGGTGCTGGCCGACGGCTGGACGGCGGTCACCCGCGACAAGTCCCTCTCGGCCCAGTGCGAGCACTCCATCGGCGTCACCGAGGACGGGGCGGAGATCTTCACCGCCTCCCCGGCCGGCCTCTTCCAGCCCCCGATCGAGACCGCCTGAGGCCCAAGCGGGTCAGGCTCCTGGCGTCGCAAAGCCGTCAGTCCTCGACCTCTTCACCGATCGCGCAGGCGAACCACTCGAGCCGATTCCGCTCAAACTTCAGCCTTTCGTAGAAGCCGATCGCCTCGTCATTGTCGGTCTCTGTGGCGAGCCAGGCATAGGTGCACCCCCGCGCCTGCCCCCATCTGACGAGTGCGGCGATGAGCTGGCGTCCAATCCCGCGGCGCTTGTGGCTCGGCGCCACGCCGAGATTATCGACGTAGAGATCAGACGCCCGGTCAGGCTGGACATGTACCATGCCGCGAATCTGGCCGACGACCTGGCCATCCTCCACGGCCACGAACATCACGTGACCGGCCGCGGCCAGAAACGGGCCTAGTCGATCGGGCGTGATCTCCTCGTCGAACACATCGTCGGCGACCTTGGCCAGCAGGTCTGCGTTTTCCGCCGTGACGCCAAGAATAGCGATCGCCATCGCAAGCTCTCCTTCGCGCGTATCGGACGGGCCTCTCAGGACGCGCCCATGCGCAGACGTTTCAGAGCCTCAGGATACCGTCGCGACAGCGGCGCCTCCAGACCGTCAAGTGAGACGCTGTAGTCACCCGAACCTTCAGGTGTCAGGCCGGTGACCGCGCGGGCGTTTACCAGCCAGGACCGGTGAGTGCGCAGGAAGTCGGCGCGCCCGAGTTCTGCCTCAAGGGCCGCGAGCGAGCCCCGCATCATCGGCCGACGGCCGTCGCGCAGGCGGAACTCCACATAGTTTCCAGCGCTCGTCACCGCCAGGATGTCGTCCAGCCGCACCCGAACCAGACGGGCGCCGTCGCGGATGTCGAACAGCTCCGCCGTCTCGGAGCGGGCGGGTGGGCGCTGCCCGGCCAGGCGGCCGACGAGGAGGTAGGCGGCGACGAACATGCCGTAGGAGATCACATCCTTCCCCACCTCATAGGGCAGGTTGTCCACCGTGACCCAGGGGTCGTAGGCCTGGCCGGCGGCGGCGAACAGGGCTGCGCGAAAGAGTGTGAAGAGCCCCATATGGACCGCGGAGTAGGCCAGCGCCGCCCCCAGATGTCCAAGCCCCTTCACCCACCAGGGCGCGGGCCCCGTGGCCCGCAGAACGGACCAGGGCAACCAGGCCGACAGGGTGATCGCCAGCCAGCTTGACCCCTCAAGGATCAGCTGAACGCCGACCTGACTTCGCCCCTGCTGGGTGAATCCCACGACGTTCAGCAGGCACACCGCTGCAGCCGCCGCCGAGATCACCGCCCAGCCGAGCGCCAGGTCCCGGGGGGCCTCAACCTGGGGCCATAGGCGCCCACGCCGCTCGTCCCTCTGGCCGCGCCGCTTGTCCCAGGACGCTTTCGCCCCGCCGCCGCCGTCGCGATGAGGAGGCTCATTCGCCTGTGAGGGAGATTGCGCCATGAGCGATCCGAGCCTGCGCCGATACGATCTGGACTGGATCCGCATCGGCGCCTTTTTCCTGCTGATCCTCTACCACGTGGGGATGTTCTATGTGCCCTGGGGCTGGCATGTGAAGAGCCCAGAGCCGGTGGCCTGGCTTGAGCCGGTGATGCTGCTGACCAATCCCTGGCGCCTGTCGCTGCTGTTCCTGGTTTCTGGCGCCGCGACCCGCTTCATGGCCGACAAGCTGGCGGCAGGCGTCCTGGCCCGCCAGCGCACCGCCCGGCTGCTGCCGCCGCTGGCGCTTGGCGTACTGCTCATCGTTCCGCCCCAGTCCTACTATGAGATCGTCGAGCAGCAGGGCTTCGCCGAGGGCTACCTCGCCTTTTACGGTCGCTATCTGACCGCCTCGGGCGGCTGGTGCGACGCCGATGGCTGCCTGATCACGCCCACCTGGAACCATTTGTGGTTCGTGGCCTATCTGCTGGTCTACACCCTGGCCCTGGCTGCCCTGATCGCCTGGGCTGGGCCCGCCCTGCGTCGACTGGAGGCGGGGTTCGCCCGCCTGCCGGCCTGGGCGCTGTTGATCACGCCGATGATCTTCCTGGGTCTGGCCCGGGCGGTCCTGCTGCCGAGGTTCGGGGTGACCCACGCCCTGGTGGACGACTGGTACAACCATGTCCTGTCCTTCAGCATGTTCCTATTCGGCTATCTGACCGCCAAGTCCGATACGGTCCGGCGGCGCCTGATCAGCCTGCGCTGGCCAGCCCTTGCCCTGGCCCTGGTCGCCTACGGGGCGTTCAGCCTCTATGCCTGGACCTGGCGCGAGGCTGCTGCTGAGCCGGCCGCCGGCCTCGTGCTCGCCATGCGCTATGTCTATGCGGTCGATCAGTGGTGCGCGATCGTCGCCATCCTGGGCTTCGGCGCCCGCCACCTTAACCGCCCACATCCGGCTTTGGCCTATCTGACCCTGGCGGTCTTCCCCTACTACATCGTCCACCAGACCGTGATCGTCGTCGCCGGCCACCACCTGGCGCAGGCGGGCCTGCCCCAGGGCGCGGAAGCCGCGCTGCTGATCGCCATCACCGTGGCGGCCTGCGGCCTGACCTACGAGATCGTCCGCCGGGTCCCCCTCCTGCGGCCCTGGTTCGGCCTGAAGCCCGAGCCCCGCGCCTCAGCCGCGGCTCAACAGGCCTTGCCAATTCGGAACGGATGAGGAACATTTGGCCGATGACCGACGCCGCCGGCCTTTCTGAAGACCTGTCGCACCAGGCTGAGCTCTGGGGCGCCGCCAGCGTCAAGCCGCACCACCTGGGCCATCGCGAGCGATTGCGGGACCGCGCGCTGAAGGGCGGGATCGAGGCCCTGCCCGACTATGAGCTGCTGGAGATGCATCTCTTCCGCTCCATCCCACGCGGCGACGTCAAGCCCCTGGCCAAAGCCCTGTTGGCGCGCTTCGGATCTCTGGCCGGGGTGCTGGGAGCGACGGTGGCGGAATTGCGCACGGTGAAAGGGGTGGGCGAGGCCGTGGCCCTGGACCTGAAGCTGTTGCATCACACCGCGCTTCGCATCGGCAAGGAGCAGGTAGCCCGCCGCACCATCATCACCTCATGGGCCCAACTTCTGGCCTATGTGAAGGTCGCCCTGGCCCATGAGGCCCGTGAGCAGTTCCGGGTGTTGTTTCTGGACAAGAAAAATCAGCTGATCGCCGACGAGGTGCAGAACCACGGCACGGTGGACCATGCGCCGGTCTATCCCAGGGAGGTGATGCGCCGGGCGCTGGAGCTGTCGGCCAGCGCCATCATCCTGGTGCACAATCATCCCTCGGGTGACCCGACGCCGTCAGCGGCCGATGTGGATATGACCCGTCAGGTGATCGAGGCGGGGCGAGCCCTGCGCATCACCGTCCACGATCACCTCGTGGTGGGCCGCGACGGCGTGGCCAGCTTCAAGGCTCTGGGTCTGATGTGAGGCCTTAGAGGCCGATTGGGCGCGGAACGAGCCGCGCCCCGGCAGGACCGTTCAGTTCAAGTCGACTACTGGCGCGCCTTACGGGCGGCGTAGCGACGGTCGCGAGCTTCTTTCTGCTCGGCCTTGGTCAGGGCCTTGCGGGCCTTGCGTTCGCCGCGCTTGGCGTCGAGGGCTTCAGCAGCCAGCGCTTCTTCGGCCTGGCGGGCGGCCTCTTCGGCTTCGGCGGCGGCCTGCTTCTTGGCTTCCTTGGCGGCCTGCCGCTCTTGGCGCACACGCTCCAGTTCCGCCTCGCGCAGAGCGGCGCGTTCGGCAAACAGCGGATCAGACACGGCCGCCTTGGGCTTCATCTTGGCCAGCAGGGCCTTCTTGGCCTCCGCGGCGGTCTTCAGGCGTTCAGAGAAACCCGTGCGTTCGTCCTGGTTCATGTGGAGCTTTCATCGTGTTGCGCCGACTCAGCGGCTTCGGAAGGGGTGTCGGTGGTCTCAGGGGGGTGGAAGGTCGCCGCGCAGATGGCCTGCAGGTGGCGACGCACCGAATAGGTGGCGAGCAGGGCGTCGACGGCGCGGCAGCCCTCAATCTTCAGGCGGCTCTTCAGCTGCGCCAGATCGGCGACTTCGCCGGAGCGGGCGAGGAAATAGGCGCGTTCAAGGGTCGACATGGTCATCCTCTCTCGTTCGGCAGGCGCAGCGCCCCTCGTCGATCTCAAGGGCCGGCGCGCTCATGCATAGGCGGTGGCGCCGCAGCCTGCGGCGCGCGATCAATCAAAAATTGCTGACGAGGATCGAAATAGGCTCGGGCTCGATCCGAAGAGCAAGCGTGGAGAGCGACCGAACCCATGCAATATCGGTGCATCCTAGCACCAAAGCCAGCCAAAGGCCAGGGCGAGGCGGGCGGTCTTAGCCGGCCGACTTCTGGCTCGGCCGGACCAGCGGCGTCTGAGGCGTCGCGGCCTCCACCCTGCACGCCACGCCTGGTCCCGGGGCGATCGCCGCGCCAGGCGGCAGCCGGCTGAGCGTGCCCTCCACCTGTCCCTTGATCCACCATTGCCAGCCATCGCCGGCATAACGCGCGCCGCTGGCGGAGCGGGCCAGCGGCAGGAAGCGGGTCTCCCCACGATAGGTGATCATGGCGGCGTCCGGGCCACGGTAGGCGACGTTCAGGCGTTCCCCATTGGCGCAACGGTAACTGACCGTTTCGGCGCTGAGATCCAGCCGCTCGCCGAGCGGCTTGGCGGCCGGCGCGGCGGCGATCGCCTTGGGCGGCGGCGCGATCTCGCCGGACGGAAGCGGCGCGGCGGCCTCGCAGGCGGCCAGCCACACAGTCGCTGCGACGATCAGAGCCGGACGGGGACCTCGTTCAGGGGCGACCTTTGACGACATGGGGAACTCCAGCCCACAGACTAAACCCGTCCTTGGCCAAACGCCTACCCCTGCGCGGCCGCCTCCCACGCCAGAAAGTCCGGGTCCTGCAGCAGCCGGTCGGCATAGGCCGCTGCCTGCCCGTCATCACCATAGTCGGCCAGGTCCACGCCATAGGTGCGAAGCCGCGTGGCCACCGGCGTGAAAAAGGCGTCGGCGATGGACCAGGGTCCGGCCAGGAAGGGCCCGCCGAAACGGTCCAGGAGTTCGCGCCACAGGCGGACAAGCTTGCGGATGTCCTCCTGAGTCTCGGGCGACAGCGCCTTGGTCTGCGGCGGCTGGTCCAGCGCCATGGGGCACTCGCTTCGCAGGGCGGTGAATCCGGAGTGCATCTGGGCCGCCGCGGCCCTCGCCTGCGCCCGGGCGGCGGGGTCCGCAGGCCAGAGCCCAGCGGCGGGGAAACGCTCAGCGAGGTATTCACAGATCGCCAGGGAGTCCCAGATCGCCAGATCACCGTCCTTCAGGACCGGCGCCAGACCCGACGGCGCATGGACAGCCAGATCGGCCTTGGTGGCCTCGCCTCGCCGGAGCTCAACCTCGGTTTCGATGAAGGATGCGCCGGTCTTGCGCAGGGCCAGCCAGGGTCGCAGCGACCAGGTGGACCACCGCCTTGTGCCGATTATGAGCTCCATCCCCGCCTCCTCGAAATCTGGGTATCGTACTTGCCCAACCCCGACAGAGCCTGTCTAGAGTGCCCCAACGATAAGAAGCCGTTCGCCCAGGAGACATTGTCCAATGACAGACACAACCGCCCCCGGGGCGACCAATCCGGCGCCCGCCGCGGCAGAGCCCGAGGGCATTCAGCCTCTGGCTAAACCGGTCAGAACCTATGCCTTGAGCCTGCTGCTCGGCATCTACACGATCAACTTTCTGGACCGCCAGGTGGTCAACATCCTGGCCGAACCGATCAAGCAGGACCTGGGCCTCGCCGACTGGCAACTCGGCCTGATGAGCGGTCTGGCCTTCGCGCTGTTCTACACCGTGCTTGGCATTCCGATCGCCCGCCTGGCCGAGCGCGGCAACCGTCCGCTGATCATCGGCACGGCGGTGGCCGTCTGGAGCGGCTTCACCGCCCTGTGCGGCGTGGCGCAGAACTTCATCCAGCTGATCCTGTTCCGGATCGGCGTGGGCGTCGGCGAGGCCGGCTGCACCCCACCAGCCCATTCTCTGATCAGCGACTATGTGCCCAAGGAGCAGCGCTCCACCGCACTCGCCTTCTACTCCATGGGCACGCCGATCGGCGGCCTCCTGGGCCTGATCTTCGGCGGCCTGATCGCCGACGCCTATGGCTGGCGCACCGCCTTCTTCGTGGCCGGCGTCCCAGGCATCCTGTTCGCCATCCTGGCCATCTTCACCCTGCCCGAGCCCCGTAAGGAGCTCGCCCGCCGGACCAACAAGATCCAGGCCAGCTCGGCCACCTTCCCCGAGACGATGAAGTTCCTCAAAGGCCGCAAGACCTTCTGGTACATCTCGTTCGCCGCGGCGATCAAAGCCTTCATCGGCTATGGCCATGCGCCCTTCACCGCGTCGTTCTTCCTCCGGAACTACCCCGATCAGGTGCAGTCCCTGGCGTCCACGGTCGGCGCCACCGTGGGCTACAATCTCCAATCCATCGGCTTCCTGGGCCTGGCGCTTGGCCTGATGTCGGGCACCGCCGGCGCCCTGGGCTCCTGGCTGGGCGGCTTCATCGCCGACAAGTTCGCCGCCCGTGATCTGCGGGCCCAGATGGTAGCGCCTGCCCTCGCCTCCCTGATCACCATCCCGATCTACATCGCCGCGGTGACCATCGGGAGCGTGCCCCTGGCCCTGCTGCTGCTGACGGTGAACGGTCTCCTTGGGACCATCTGGTACGGGCCGGTCTATGGGACGGCGCAGTCGATCGTGCCGCCGCATATGCGGGCCACCACCTCGGCCATTCTGCTGTTCATCATCAACCTGATCGGCCTGGGCCTCGGCCCGCTCGCCGTGGGCCTGATCAGCGACTACTTCGCCGTGGGGATGAACATGGGCTCGGGCGAGGGCATCCGCTGGGCCCTGATCGTTTCGTCCAGCTTCGGCCTGGTCGCCTTCTACTGCTTCTGGCGAGCCACCCAGACCATCCGCGAAGACCACGTCGGCTGACCTTCCCCGCCCGGCGCCTTGAACGGCGTCGGGCGGGTCCGTCGTAGGCTCTGGCGTCGAGCCAAAGCCTGTGTCCACATGCCCCTCCATAAGAACGAAAATCCGTTCGGGGGAGGGATTCTTGACTGCCATCGACGCGGGCGCGGCTGCGCCGCCAAAGCCTCAGTTCTCTGAGGGTTACAAGACCACGGTCCTGGGCCTGCTGGTCCTGGCCTACACCTTCAATTTCATCGACCGCACGATCATCTCGACCATCGGTCAGGCGATCAAGGTCGACCTCGGGCTCACCGACACCCAACTGGGCTTACTCGGCGGCCTAGCCTTCGCCCTGCTCTACACCACCCTGGGCATCCCGATCGCCCGGCTGGCCGAGCGCGGCAACCGGGTCAACATCATCTCGATCTCCATCGTGATCTGGTCGGCCTTCACGGCCCTGTGCGGCATGGCCAACAACTTCCTGATGCTGATCCTCTTCCGTCTCGGGGTCGGCGTCGGCGAAGCGGGCCTCTCCCCGCCGGCCCACTCCCTGATCAGCGACTATTACGAGCCCAAGCGGCGAGCCACGGCCCTGTCGATCTATTCGTTCGGCATTCCGCTCGGCACCATGTTCGGCGCCGTCGCCGGCGGCTGGCTGGCCCAGAACATCTCCTGGCGCGCAGCCTTCGTCCTGGTGGGCCTCCCAGGCATCCTGGTGGCTATCGCCCTCAAGATCTTCGTGAAAGAGCCGCCGCGGGGTTATTCCGAACAGGTGGCGGTCGTCGACACCCCGGTGCTCGAGGGTGAGGAGACCGTCCCGCCAGTGGCCATCAAGCCGCCGTCCATCCTGGCGGTGGCCAAGCGGATCTTCGGCCGCTGGGGCTTCTTCCACATGGTGGCGGGCATCACGGTCGCCTCCTTCGCCAGCTATGGCACGGGTCAGTATCAGGCGGCCTATTTCATCCGCATGTTCGGCCTGGACCTGGCCACCGTCGGCCTGATCTTCGGCCTTGTGGGCGGCGTCGCCGCTGGCGTCGGCACCTTGCTCGGCGGCTTCCTCACCGACTGGGCGGGCAAGAAGTCGGGGCGCTGGTACGCCCTTGTTCCGGCGCTGGGCCTGTTGATCGCCTGCCCGCTCTACATCCTGGTCTATCTGCAGAATGACTGGCGCTGGGCCGCAGCCCTGCTGCTGCTGCCGGGCATCTTCCACTACACCTATCTGGGTCCGACCTTCGGTGTGATCCAGAATGCGGTGTCCCTGCGGATGCGCGCCACGGCCACAGCCCTGCTGTTCTTCGTCCTGAACCTCATTGCGCTGGGCTTTGGCCCGCCCTTCTGCGGCTGGTGCATCGACATGATCAGCCAGCATCTCTTCGCCGCCAACAACATGGGGGACTTCTTCACCCTCTGCCCGGGCGGCGTGGGCGCGCCGGGCGCTGGTCCTGTCGTCGACGCCGCCTGCCGGGCGGCCATCGCCGAGGGCTCCCGGCAGGGGATCATCTGGAACCTGCTGATCTACGCCTGGGCTGGCGTCCACTATCTGCTGGCGGCCATCACCCTGCCCAAGGACATGGCCACGGCGCTGGCGGCGTCGGGCGAAGACTGACCCGTTCACCTTGACAGGCGGGCGCCTTGGCCTCCATCAGCCGGTGTCCAAGGAGCCCGCCTATGATCCCCCGTTACGCCCGCGCCGACGCCGCCGACATCTGGTCCCCCCAGACGCGGTTCAAGATCATGTTCGAGATCGAGGCGCATGCGGCCGACGCCATGGCCGAGCTGGGGGTCATCCCCAAGGCGGCTGCGGAGACCATCTGGGCCAAGGGCCGCGACGTGGTCTGGGACGCCGAGCGCATCGACGCCATCGAGCGCGAGGTGAAGCACGACGTCATCGCCTTCCTGACCCACGTCACCGAGGTGGTCGGTCCTGAGGCCCGCTTCCTGCACCAGGGGATGACATCGTCGGACGTCAATGACACCGCGCTCGCCGTCCAATTGAGCCGGGCCACCGACCTGCTGATCGAGGATGTGGACCTCGTCCTGGCCGCCCTGAAGAAGCGCGCCTTCGAGCACCGCATGACGCCCTGCGTCGGCCGCAGCCACGCCATCCACGCCGAGCCCACCACCTTCGGCCTCAAGCTCGCCGGCCACTATGCCGAGTTCCAGCGCGCCAAGGAGCGCCTGGCCATGGCCAAGTTCGAGATCGCCACCTGCGCCATCTCCGGCGCTGTCGGCACCTTCGCCAATGTGTCGCCCCAGGTCGAAGCCCATGTGGCCGAAAAGATGGGCCTGTCCGTCGAGCCCGTCTCCACCCAGGTGATCCCGCGAGACCGCCACGCGGCCTATTTCTGCGCGCTGGCCGTCGTCGCCTCGTCCATCGAGCGCCTGGCCGTCGAGATTCGCCACCTGCAGCGCACCGAGGTGCTGGAGGCCGAGGAAGCCTTCGATGTGGGCCAGAAGGGCTCGAGCGCCATGCCGCACAAGCGCAACCCGATCCTCACCGAGAACCTGACGGGTCTCGCCCGTCTGATCCGCTCAGCCGCGGTCCCGGCGCTGGAGAATGTCGCCCTGTGGCATGAGCGCGACATCAGCCACTCGTCGGTCGAGCGCGGCATCGCGCCCGACGCCACCATCCATATGGACTTCGCCCTGCGCCGCCTGGCCGGGGTGATGGAGCGGCTGGTGGTCTATCCGGAGAACATGGCCAAGAACCTCGACCGCCTGGGGGGCCTGGTCCATTCCCAGCGGGTGCTGCTGGCCCTGACCCAGAAGGGCTCATCGCGGGAGGGCGGCTATGCCGCGGTCCAGCGCAACGCCATGAAGGTCTGGCGCGGCGAGGGCAATTTCCTGGACTTCCTGAAGGCCGATCCCGAGATCACCCTGGCCGATGAGGAGCTCGAGGCCCTGTTCGACCTCGGCTACCACTTCAAGCACGTAGACACCGTTTTCGCCCGCGTGTTCGGCGAGCAGGCCTAAGACGCCCTCACCTCAGGGCTGGGCTGAGCCGGGCGCCTCCGCCCTGTCCCCGGCCGGGGGTTCGACGTCCTTCGAGCGACCCAGCCAGTCTGCAAGTCGGAAGACGAAGGGATTGGCCAGGATCGAGATCAGGGCCCCGGCCAGCACCAGGTCGTGGGTCTCCCGGGCCATGATCCCCACTGAAACCCCGACGCCCGCCAGGATGAACGAGAACTCGCCGATCTGGGCGAGACTGGCGGCGATCATCAGGCTGGAGCGCTTTTCCACCCTGAAGAGGCTGGTGATGGCCAGGGCCGCGGCTGACTTGCCGACCACGACGATCAGGACGACGGCGAGCACCGCCAGGGGGCGATCGACGATCACGGCCGGGTCGAACAGCATGCCCACCGAGACGAAGAACAGCACCGCAAAGGCGTCCCGCAGGGGCAGTGACCGTTCGGCGGCGTTGTGGCCCAGGGGCGAACTGCTCAGCACCACACCGGCGACAAAGGCCCCCAGGGCGAAGGAAGCGCCAAATACCGCGTAGGCCAGGTAGGCGATGCCAAGCGCGATGGCGAGCACCCCCAGGGTGAACAGCTCCCGCGACTTGGTGTGGGCGATCCGCACCAGCAGCCACGGCAGCACCCGCGCGCCGACGATCATCATGAAGGCGATGAAGATGGCGATCTGCAGCAGGGTTGAGCCGATCTGCAGGGCTATGCCGCCCGCGCCGGCGCCGGTCTGGCTGAGCGCCATCAGCGGAACCAGCACCAGGGCGATGACCATCACGAGGTCCTCGACGATCAGCCAGCCGACGGCGGTCTGACCCGCCTCGGTCTTTAGCGCTTTGCGCTCCTCGATGGCTCGCAGCAGGACGACGGTGGAGGCCACCGAGAGCGTCAGGCCAAAGAGCGCCGCCTCCCCGTTCGAAAAGCCAAGAAGTCGGCCCACACCCCAGCCCAGAGCCGTCGCCACCGCGATCTGAACCAGGGCGCCCGGCACAGCCACGCGGCGCACCTTCAGCAGATCAGCGGGCGAGAAGTGCAGGCCAACCCCGAACATCAGCAGGATGACCCCGATCTCGGCCAGCTGGCTCGCCAGGGAGACGTCGGCCACCCAGCCGGGGGTGAACGGCCCCACCGCCACGCCCGCCAGCAGATAGCCGACCAGGGGTGACAGCTTCAGGCGATTGGCCAGCATGCCAAGCACGAAGGCCAGGACGAAGCCGGCCACCAGGGTGAGGATCAGGGAGTCGTCGTGGGGCATCGCATCTCCGAATGCGGCGCACGGTCGCCGGTCGGGCCACGCTGAGCCGAGCCTGTCGCCGTCCGCGATGTCAGCAGGTGCTTACCGGTAACCGATCTCAGCCCAGGCCGCCACATAGGCGAGCGCCCGAGCGCCGAGCCGCGGCGTGACAGCCCACGGCTCCGACAGGTCGCGACGATCGCGCCCTTTTGGAGCGCAATCATCGTCGGATCCTGAAGTGTTTGCGAGAGCGGCCCTCGCCGCTCAGCCCAGCCTACTGGCCGCCGCGAACCTGTTCGCGGGCCTGGGCCATGAACTCGTCCATCTTCATACGGACTTCGCCCTCGGAAACCTGGACGCCTGAGCCCTTGAGGTCTTCGAAGACCTTGCGCAGCACGTCCTCTTCGCCGGGCTGCTCCAGATCAGAGCGGACCACCGCCTGGGCGTAGGTCGCCACACGGTCTTCAGCCAGGCCCATCAGGCCAGCCGCCCACTCGCCAAGCATGCGGTTACGCCGCGCGCTGGCCTTGAATTCCTGTTCCTGATCGAGCGCGAACTTCCTTTCGAAGCCCTTTTCACGATCGTCAAACGTGGTCATGCGTTCCCCGATAAGCGGCACATCGCAGGCTGCATACCTCCGGCCGGCCCGCCCCGCAATCGAAACAGACGAGTTGCCTGACGTTCGCAATCGGCCAGACGGCGGCGTGTAAAGGGACGCGCGCGCAAGGTTTGCGCCGGCCGCGCCCATCCGCTAATTTCCCCGCGCCTCATGTCGAACGAGAGGCCGAGTCGGAACCGCGCGTGGAGACCGCTGCGCGCGTTTTTTCATTTCCGATGGCGGCAAGCCCTCGTTCTGGGAGAAGGCGTTGCAGATGACCCGCCGCAAAAAGATCTACGAGGGCAAGGCCAAGATCCTCTACGAGGGTCCCGAGCCCGGCACCCTGATCCAGTATTTCAAGGACGACACCACCGCCTTCGACGCGACCAAGAAGGCCGTGCTGGAGGGCAAGGGCGTCATCAACAACCGCATCAGCGAGTTCGTGATGACCCGGCTGAACTCCATCGGGGTGCAGAACCATTTCATCAAGCGGCTGAACCTGCGCGAGCAGCTGATCCGCGAGGTGGAGATCATTCCGCTGGAGGTGGTGTGCCGCAATATCGCCGCCGGCTCGCTCTCCACGCGCCTTGGTTTGCCCGAGGGCCAGGCCCTGCCCCGTTCGATCATCGAGTTCTTCCTGAAGGACGACAAGCTCCACGACCCCATGGTCACCGAGGAGCACATCACCGCCTTCAACTGGGCCTCGACCCAGGAGATCGACGACATCATGGCGCTGACCCTGCGGGTCAACGACTACCTCACCGGCATGTTCGGCGCGGTCGGCATCACGCTGGTGGACTTCAAGATCGAGTTCGGTCGCGTGTGGGAGAACGATTTCGGTCGCGTCATCCTGGCCGACGAGATCAGCCCCGACTCCTGCCGCCTGTGGGATTCGACGACCAATGAGAAGCTCGACAAGGATCGCTTCCGCCGCGACCTGGGCGATGTGATCGAGAGCTATACCGAGGTGGCGCGCCGCCTGGGCATCATGAAAGAGATGCCCACCGTGATCCAAGGAGGACTGCACTAGTGAAGGCCAAGGTCCACGTCTTCCTCAAGCCGGGCGTCCTGGACGTCCAGGGCAAGGCCGTCGAGCAGGCGCTGCATGGTCTGGGCTGGTCGGGCGTCGAGGGCGTCCGCGTCGGCAAGACCATCGAATTCGATCTGGCGTCCGCCGACCGCGCGGCCGCCGAGGCCGAGGTCAAGGCGATGTGCGATAAGCTGCTGGCCAATACGGTGATCGAAAGCTACCGGGTCGAACTGGCGTGAGGCGCTGGGGCGCCCTGGCGCCTGGCCTGCTGGCCCTGGGCCTTGCGGCCTGCGCGCCATCTGCGCCTGAGCCGGCAGCCGCCTTCGATCTTGACTGCGCTCAGGGCTTCGAGGCCATCCGCGCCCAGATCCTCGCCCGTCCAGGCGTGGTTCCAGCCCCCGATGCGCCAGGAGAGCCCTACGAGATCTTCAATGAAGAGACCGGCCGGGCATCCTACATATTCACCAAGCCCGAGGCTCCGGCTCATCCGGCGGTCTTTATCCAGACTGCAACCCGGCGGGACGGGGCCAGGGTGATGGAACATGAGGGCTGCGCCCTGGGCGATCCCGCCGCCTATGACCAGCTTCTCGCCTACTGGGAGTCCCTCGCCGCGGCGCGGTGACGACCAGCCTCCCCGGCTCCGGCCGGTTCAATTTTGGAACGACCAGGTTCGAACGCGACATGAAAGCCGCCGTCATCGTCTTCCCCGGCTCCAACTGCGACCGCGACTGCAAGGTCGCCGTGGAGCGCTCCACCGGCGCCCAGGTCGAGATGGTCTGGCATGGCGACACCGCCCTGCCGCAGGGCCTGGATCTGATCGTCCTGCCGGGCGGCTTCTCCTACGGGGACTATCTGCGCTGCGGGGCCATGGCGGCCCTGTCGCCGGTCATGGCCGAGGTCAAGGCTGCGGCTGAGCGTGGCGTGGCCACCGTCGGTATCTGCAACGGCTTCCAGGTGCTCTGCGAAGCGGGCCTGCTGCCCGGCGCCCTGCTGCAGAACGAGCGGCTGAAATATGTCTGCAAGCCGGTCACCCTGGAGATCACCAACGCCCAGACCCGCTTCACCTCCGGCTATGGCGGCCGCCGCGAGGCGGTGATGACCGTGGGCAATGGCGAGGGCAATTATTTCGCCGATGAGGCCACCCTCGACAGGCTTGAGGGCGAAGGTCAGGTGGTGTTCCGCTACCGCGACAATCCCAACGGCTCAGCCCGGGACATCGCCGGCATCGTCAATGCCCGGGGCAATGTGCTGGGCATGATGCCCCATCCGGACCGTGCGTTTGAAGCCGAGCTCGGTTCAGCAGACGGGGCCGTCCTCTTCCAGAGCGCCCTGGCCAGCGCCTGACCTGAGCGGTCTTCAACGGCCGGTTACGGCGAACAGCGCAATAGATTGGTCTGATCGGCCAAGGCGGGCTATGCGCAGGGCCATGTCCGCCACCGAGTCCGCCCTACCGCCCCCCAGTCCTCTGGCCGTCCCGGTCCTGATGGGGGTGGTGTTCCTGAGCCTGATCGGCTTTGGGGTGGTGATCCCGCTTCTGCCCTTCTACGCCGTGGTGTTCTCCGCCACCGCCTGGCAGGTGACCCTGATGTTCGCCGTCTTCGCCGCCGGCCAGTTCTTCGGCGAACTGATCTGGGGCCGACTGTCGGACCGGATTGGCCGCAAGCCGGTGATCCTCGGCACCATCCTGATGGCGGCGCTGGGCTATGTGGCCCTGGCCTTTGCGCCCAACATCTGGTTCGCGGTCGCCGCCCGCGCCGTGGCCGGCGTGTTCAGCGGCAATATCTCGACCATCCAGGGCTACATCGTCGATGTGACGCCGCCAGAGAAGCTGGCCGGGCGGCTGGGTCTCATCGGTTCGGCCTTCGGCATCGGGTTCGTGGTGGGACCGCTGCTCGGCGGCCTCTTGGCGCGCCCCGAGTTGGGCGCCGCGGGCTTTCAGCCGCCCCTGCTGACGGCTGCGGCCCTCTGCCTGGCCGGCGCGGCCGGTGCGGCGGTCTTCGTGCGCGAAAGCCGCACGCGGGCCGCCGCCGGCGCCCAGCGCCCCGGCCCGCTTCAAGCCCTTGCCCAGACCCTGCGCGATCCGACCCTGCGCCGGCTGATGGGGGGCACCTTCCTCTCCTTCGCGGGCTTCTCGGCCATGTGGTCGATTTTCGGTCTCTGGGGGGCGGCGGAGTATGGCTGGGACCCGAAAATGATCGGCTTCGTCATGGCGCTCACCGGCGTGGCCGCCGCCACCAGCCAGGGCATCCTCGCCGGCTGGGCCGTTCAGAAGATCGGCGAGCGGCCCACCGTCCTGATCGGCCTGACGGTCACCGCCATCTTCCTGTTCCTGGAGGCGCTTGGCCCGCCGGTGACCGTGGCCATCATCCTGATGATCGTGCTGGTGATCGGCCACACCACCAGCCAGCCGGCCACCTCGTCCCTGATCTCCCGGGCCGCGCCGGCGGGGCGCCAGGGCGAGACGCTGGGCGCCAATAACGCCTCGAGCGCCGCGGCCCGCGTGCTCGGCCCGGTCATGGCCGGCTTCCTCTTCTCAGGGGTGGGAAGCTGGGCCCCGTTCGTCCTGGCCGGGGTGCTCATCCTGCCGGCCGCGGTCCTGATCGGCTTCGGCGACCGGCGATGAGCGAACCGGGGGAAGTTCGCCCCGGGCCATGGCCATGCCCAACTGCAGACTGCGGGCGATCATTTCCGCCCGAGCGATGAACAGGGCTGCGGCCGGCGGCGGACAGGTTTCGCGCGCCGTCGCCCGCCAAATCTCCAGCCAATGGGCGAAATGCGCGCCCCCCACGTCCGTCAGCCGAGCATGGGCCGGCATGGGCGCGCCCTTGAACCGACCGGTCATCAACAGGACCGAGGACCAGAAGTCGCACAGCTTAGCCAGATGGGCGTCCCAGTCGTCGATCTTGGCCTCAAAGATCGGGCCCAGCATGGGATCGGCCCGCACCCGCCCATAGAAGGCGTGCACCTGGGCCCGGATCACGTCTTCCGTCACGCCGACGGCCACACCCGGCGCCTCCAGTCGCCGGCGGGCGGCGGCGGCGGCGCGGTGGGCGATCAGTTCATCATCCTGCATGTCGCCATTGTGGGCGGCTCAGGGCCCCTTCGCCACTCAGGAGAACTACCGAGGTCGCTCAGCCATAGGCCTTGCGCAGCTGCTCGACCATCTGGCGGGGGCCGGCGTTCACCGCCTGGGACGGCTGGCTTCCTGACCGGCCGTCAATGCGGAATTCACCCACCAGCCGGCTCAGCTCAGCGGCTTCTCCGCGCAGGGCGTGGCTCGCGGCTGTGGCCTCCTCGACCATGGCGGCGTTTTGCTGGGTCACTTGGTCCATGCGGTTGACCGCGTCATTGACCTCATTGAGGCCCACGGCCTGCTCCTGGGCGCTGGCGGCGATCTCGCCCACCAGGGCGTCGATCTGCTCCACCTGGACGACGATCTGCCGAAGGGCCGCACCGGTTCGACCGACCAGATCGACCCCAGCGCCGACCTGTTGGGTCGAGGTGCTGATCAGGGTCTTGATCTCCTTGGCCGCGTCCGCCGAGCGTTGAGCCAGCGCCCGCACTTCCGACGCGACCACGGCGAAGCCCCGGCCGGCGTCGCCGGCGCGGGCCGCCTCGACGCCGGCGTTCAAGGCCAAGAGGTTGGTCTGGAACGCGATCTCATCGATCACGCCGATGATCTGGGTGATTTCAGCCGAGGATTTCTCGATGCCCCCCATCGCCGCGATGGCCTGTTCGACAACCTTGCCGCCTTCGCCGGCGCCGGAGCGGGCGGTCAGCACGGCGGCGCGGGCATGGCCGGCGCCCTCGGCCGACTTGCGGACCGTGGCGGTGATCTCGTCGAGGGCTGCGGCCGTTTCTTCCAAGCTCGCGGCCTGCTGCTCGGTACGCCGGGCCAAGTCGTCAGACGCCCCGGCGATCTCGTCAGCCCCAGAGCTGATCTGCGTCACATTGGCGCTGATCACGCCCATGGCGTCCTGCAGCTTGGCCACCGCGCCGTTGAAATCGGCGCGCAGCTGCTCGTACTCGCTGGTGAACGGGTCCGTCAGCCGCAAGGTCAGGTCGCCGTCCGAAAGCCGCGAAAGGCCCTGGGCCAGGGCCTGGACCACGGCGGCCTGAGCCGCCTGGGCCGCGGCCCGCTCCTGTTCAACCTGATCGCGCATGGCGGCTTCGCGCTGGCTGCTGGCCTGCTGGGCTTCGTTCAGGGAGGCTAGGCGTCGCTGATTGTCTTGGAAGACCTTCAGGCCCCGCACGATGGCGCCCAGTTCGTCGCTGCGCTCCAGACGGTCGAGATTCTGGGCGTCGTCTCCAGAGGCCAGCGCCTCTGCGGCCCCGGCGATGCCGTCAATGGCCCGCCGCACCCCGAGGATGACCACCACCGACAGGCCAGCCACCGCCAGCAGGGTGATCAGCGAGCCGACCATGAAGATCTGACCCGCCAGTTGACCCCGGGCCGCGCTCTGGGCCGCACGCTGCTCGGCGCCCGCCTGGATGGCGGCGGTGGCCTGCTCGAGGGTCTTGGTCATGCGCGCATAGTGTTCTTCGAAGGGCTGGACAAAGGCGACCGCCGTGCCGAAGTCCACCGCCATCATGGAGCCGACCACCTCGACGCCGTCTCGGTAGTCGGTGAGGTCCTGCGTCACCTCGGCGAATCTCGCCTGCTCATCTGCCGGCAGGCGCGGCTTCAGCGCCTCAAGGTCGGCCTTGATGGCGTCCACTTCCACCAGAAGGGCGGTGAGTTCGGCCGAGGAGTCGGGCGCGGCGAAGGGGTCGGCCGCGCCAGCCTGGCGCGTTAGCAGCTGGTAGATGTTGAGGTGCGCCACCGCCACACGACGGGAGACCGCGGCCAGCTCGAGGCCGGCTTGCATGTCCCCCTCGACGATCCGGTCTAGGGCGGTGGCCTGCTGTTGCTGGCTGAAGAAGGCGCCGCCGGTGACCAGGGCCAGCATCACCACAGCGAAGAACGGCGCGAGCGCCATTTTCACCACCAGGGACAGGTCGGCGAAGCGAAGCGATTTCATCTCGGGTCTCCAGCGGCCCACCGCACCCTTTGGGAGGCGGCGTCATCGGAAGTTGGGGCGATCAGGGGTCAGATCAGAAGAGAACGGGGGGCCGCGCCATACTACGACGCGGCCCCCCGGGGCGGCCCCAACCTCGGGGGAGGGGGGGAGGATGGGGCCGGTATCGATCACCAGTCCTTGCTGAGCGTCATGAAGACGCGGCGTTCGGCGGCCAGGCCGCTGGTCTGACGCTGGGCGTCGTCCAGCAGGTTCTGTCCGCTGACCGCCAGGGTCATGCCGTAGGGCAGTTCCCGGGCGACACGACCGGCGAAGGTCATGTGGCCGTCGACGGTCTGCAGTGCGGAGTTGTAGTAGAGGGCCTTGTCGCCTTCGTACCGGGCGAAGGTGTCGACCGACCACTGCTCGTTGGACCAGCCGATGTTGAGGTTGGCCCGGTGCTCCGGCGTGGTGGCGGCGAAGGCGGCGTAGCGGGTGGCGGCGTTGTAGCCGGCGTCAATGGACTCCTCGACGTCGGTGAAGACGTAGTTGGCGCTCCAGTGGAAGCCATCGGCGTAGCGGCCTTCGGCGGTCAGCTCGACCCCCTTCAGCTCGGATTCACCGATATTGACGAAGGTGTAGACCGGCAGGCTGACCGGGGTGGCCGGCAGGTCGGCCTGCACCGCATTGGGTTGGCCCTTCAGATCCTCGCTCTTCTGGGCGAAGAGCCGGACCCCGACCTTGCCGCCGAACTGGGGCATGTCGCGGTCATAGGCCAGGCCGAAATTGGTCACCACGGTGGGCTCAAGGGTAGGATTGCCGCCGAAGGCGCCGCGGAAGGTCGGCGTCACCGCCACCAGCTGCAGGCCGCCCAGGTCCACCAGGGTGGGCAGTTGCACGCCCCGGGCGTAGGTCGCCCGGAAGGTGTCGGCCGGGGTCGCGCTCCAGACCGCGCCGAGATTGTAGGTGGTCTCCTCCAGGCTGCGATCCCAGAGGGTGTTGCCAAGCGGCGGCAGGCCGGCGGGGAAGACCCCTTCGCGCTTGAGCTCCAGGGAGTCGTAGCGCGCGGCCGCGGTTACGGCGAGCGCGTCGCTGACCTGCCAGTTCCACATGCCCGAGACCGAGGCGACATCGTAGCTGATCGTTGCGCCGCGAACCGGGGCGGTCGGCATCTCGTTGTTCCGCTGCTCCACGCCCACCCGGAAGGTGTGCTGGGCCCCGACCTTGAACAGGTTCTGCAGGCTGAACACGCGGATGGTGTTCTCATAGAGGGTCGGAACGGCCGCGATCTCGGTCTTGACCGACAGATCGTTCTGATAGGCCGAGGCCTGGATCAGACCGAACTTGGAGTCCCAGGCCAGGGTGCCCTTGATCGACTGGGCCAGATACTTGGCCGGGACATAGACATAGGTGGAGATGATGTCGGTCTGCTGGGTGTTGGCGTAGCCGCCTTCGACCCGCAGCTCGACGGTGTCCGCCAATTGGGCGATGGCGTCGACATTGGCCGTCACGCGCTCGGCGTCACGGAACAGGCGGTCAGCCGAGCCGGTGTTGTTGTCCCACTCGTCCTGCTGCGAGCCGCCGGCGGTGATCCGGGCGGAGAAACGCTCGCCAATCTTGACGGTGTGGCCGAGGGCCAGTTCCCCATAGCCGCCGTTTCCGGCCCGGGCCGTGGCGAAGCCTTCGTCGTCGAATTTCGGGTTGTAGGTGATGATGTTCACCACACCGGCCACGGCGTTGAAGCCGAACAGGGCCGAGTTCGGACCCTTGACCACCTCGATCTGGCGAATTTCTTCCAGGCGCACCGGCAGGGTCGACCAGGCGGTGTAGCCATAGTGGTCGAGATAGGCCTGGCGACCATTGACCAGCACCAGAAGGCGAGCCGAGCGGGCCTGATTGTAACCGCGCACGCCGACGTCAGCGTGGCCGGCGCTCCAGGCCTGGATGTCCACGCCGGCGACGCGGGACAGGATGGTCGGCAGGTCGGTGGCGCCCGAGCGACGGATCGCCTCGGCGGAGATGATGTCCATATCGACCGGCGCCTGGCTGGCGCGCTGCGGCGAGCCGGTGGCGCTGGTGGTCACCGGCTCGTTGAACAGCTGCTCAAGGGACCCGTAGTCGATGGATTGCGCACTGGCCGGCAGGGCGGCGGCGAGCGCGAGGCCGGCGGCGGCGCCGGCGAACAGGAAAGACTTATTCATTGTGATGGCTCCTGGCGTCGCGCCGGCTCAGACTTCTTTGATCATCATGCGGAAGGCGGCCTTGAAGGCGGCGCCCACGGCCGAGGCCGTCGCACGATTGACGATGATTTCGACCTTGGGCTCGGTCGCCACGGCCATGACGCAGGCGCCCGACGTGGCGCAGGCGGCGTCAGACGAGATGGTGATGATCTTCTTGCCCTTGGCGGCCGCGCCCACCGCGGCGTAGTTCACGCCCTTGGTGACGAAGAGGACCTGGGCGTTGGATCCGGCGACCGCGCCAGCCTCCACCGCCGTACCGACGAGCTTGACCGAACCGGCGTTGTAGCCGGCGCCGATGGCGGCCATGACGGCGTTCTTCTCGGCCACCGAGGCCGGCTTGGACGGGTCGAAAACAACGCCCATGCGGGTCGTTCCCGTCGGGCCGCCTTCCAGGAAGGTCAGGGCGCGACCTGCGACCTGCAGGTTTTTGGTGGCGTCAGCGTGGGCCACGGCCGGCAGGGCCAGCGCGGCGGCGCACAAAACAGCAAACGCTGGCTTGGCGTAGCGTGTGAACATGAATGATCCCCTCGCCCGGCTTCTGCGGGCCTGAATGGCCGGATAACGGCGTTTGAGAGGCAAACAGAACCTTAACCGCCGCGCCTGGGGTAGAGGCGAAGGCGCATTTCAGGGCTCAGAAATACTGATCTGGCTCCCTTCAAATAAGTTATCGACGAGGTTTGACGAGATTTTTTAGCGCTTCACCCTTTATAATTTCTCGTAATCGGCGCCTCGCCCGTCAATACTTTGACGGTCCGCGCATGACGTCGAAATCTATATTGAGCTCCACACGCACTCTATCAACGCAAATCATGGCCAGATGGCCTGTCGATCACCTCGAATGCATCCCCAGACTTGCTGGCGGGTAAGGCGGAATGTCGCAGCCCCTGGCAGGATTGTCGCACCCCCGGGGCAGACCGCCTTAAGGTTGCAGCGCAGCATTGAACGCGCCTCCTGCGGGTGATCCTGCCCAGTGACTCAACCGACACGGTCGGCGTGCGCAGCCGACGTCGCGTGAGGCCTTTGTGGCGAGCGCCAATGTGCCCTATGAACCTGCCGACCTGTGGAGCCGATGACCATGACCGCTGACACCCCCCCCGACCGCCTCGCCACCAATCCTGACAGCCCCCACTATGACGAGGCCGTCCTGGCGCGGGGCGTCGGCGTCCGCTTCAAAGGCGTCGATAAGAACAATGTCGACGAATATTGCGTCAGCGAGGGCTGGGTGCGGCTGGCGGTCGGCAAGACCCTCGATCGCAAGGGCAACCCCGTGACAGTCAAGCTTCAGGGCGAGGTCGAGCCCTATTTCCGCGACGCCGACGCCTAGGGTCGCGCAACACCCCGTTGGGTGGAGCAGGCGGCTAGATAAACGCAACACGGTAGTCAATTAAGCTGAATGGGGTTGTTGCCCATATGTCAGCCTTTAGTGGCGACCATATTACTCAAAACGTGTATTTGAGGCGCCGCCGGCCCGCGGAAATAAACACCTGATTTACCCCAACCTGACACACGCGACGCGAGATATTTGTCGCGTATCGGTTGGAGTAAACGTTCGTGCATCGGTTCAAGATTTCCACGCGTATCGTAACTGGATTTCTATTTCTGCTTGCGCTGATGACGGGGCTGACCATCGGGTCCATCGCCCAGGTCAATCAGGTCAAGGACAACCTCGCCCAGATCAATCAGGTCAACAGCGTCAAACAGCGCTACGCGATCAACTTCCGCGGCAGCGTTCACGACCGGGCCATCGCCATCCGTGACGTCGTGATCCTGGAGGACCCCGCCCAGGTTCAGGCGCAGTTGGACCTCATCGAGAAGCTCGCCGCGGACTACGCGGAAAATGAAGCCCTGATGGCCGACATGATGGCCTCGGCGTCGGCTGATGAGCAGCAGATCATCACCGAAATCGCCGCCATCCAGGCGCGGACCAACCCTTTGGTCGCCCAGGTGATCGACCTGCAGGCCCAGGGCCAGAATGAGGCCGCCCGCATCTTGCTCAACAGCGAGGTTGGCCCGTTGTTCGGCGAGTGGCTGAAAATCATCAACGTCTTCATCGACCTGCAGGAGTCCCGCAACCAGGCCGTCGGCGGCCAGGTGGAGAAGGCGGCCAGCGGGTTCCAGACCCTCGCCCTCACCTCCCTGCTGGGCGCAGCCCTGCTGGCGGTTCTGGCCTCCTGGCTCACCACCCGCTCCATCACCCAGCCCGTCGACCGCCTGTCGCGGGTCATGGCCGCCCTGGCCGGCGGGGACTACCGTGTGCCGGTGTCGGAGACTGAGCGTGGCGATGAGATCGGCGCCATGGCCCGCACCGTCGAGGTCTTCCGCCAGAACGGGCTCAAGGTCGCCGAGCTCACCGCGGCCGAAACCGCCCGCGACGCCGCCGCGGCCGCCGAACGGCAGGCCCATGAGGCCCAACGCGCCGAGGCCGCCCGCGCCCAGGCCCTGGTTGTTCAGACCCTCGCCGAGGGTCTGGAAAACCTGTCCGCCGGCAAGCTGGACTTCACCCTCGATGCCCCCTTCCCCGAGGCCTACGAAGGTCTGCGCGCCAACTTCAACACCGCCATCGCCCGGCTGCACGACACCATCGCCACCCTCGACGCGTCCACCAGCAGCCTGCGCAGCAGCGCCCAGGAGGTCAGCTTCGGGGCCGACGAGCTGTCCCGCCGCACCGAGCAGCAGGCGGCCAGTCTGGAAGAGACCGCGGCGGCCCTGGAGCAGATCACGGTCACGGTCAGCAAGACCGCTGATGGGGCTCGACAGGCGCATGGGGTGGTCAATGCGGCTCGGGCCGACGCACAGACCTCGGGCGAGATCGTCGCCGACGCCGTGGCGGCCATGGGCCAGATCGAGGCCTCGGCCAATCAGATCAGCCAGATCATCGGCGTGATCGACGAAATCGCCTTCCAGACCAACCTCCTGGCTCTGAACGCAGGGGTCGAGGCCGCCCGGGCCGGCGAGGCTGGCCGCGGCTTCGCCGTGGTCGCCTCCGAAGTCCGCGCCCTCGCCCAGCGTTCGGCCGAGGCGGCGAAGGAGATCAAATCGCTGATCTCCAATTCCGCCCAGCAGGTGGGAGCCGGCGTCGAGCTGGTCGGGAAGACCGGCGAGGCCCTGCGGCGTATCGCCAGCCAGGTCAGCCAGATCACCGACCTCGTGACCGAGATCGCCGCCAGCGCCCAGGAGCAGGCCTCGGGCCTGGCCCAGGTGAATACGGCGGTCAGTCATATGGATCAGATGACCCAGCAGAACGCCGCCATGGTCGAAGAATCCACCGCCGCCAGCCGCACCCTGTCGGATCAGTCGGCTGAACTGGCCCAGCTGGTCACCGGCTTCCAGATCAACCGGGTTCGCGGGCAGGCCTCGAGTCGGGGCGCCCCGACGCGGGCGCCGGCCCGGGTGTCGGTGGTCCGTCAGGGCGCGACCCTGCGCAAGATCGCCATGGCCCCCGAAACCGACAGCTGGACGGACTTCTAAGCGCCATTCCCCCGCCGTCGCAGGCGCCGTCTTGGGACGGCGGGGTCAATGGTGCTATCGTTTCCGGGCCGATGGCTAAGAGGTCTGGAACTGGTGTCACTCGCCTTCGCATTCGCGCTCGCCCTCCTGGCGCAGGAGGGGCAGGCCACCTTGCAGTCCTGCGTCTTCGAGGCGGACGGCTGGGTCTGTCGCTACCGCGTGCCGGAGGCGATCTATCGGCCGCAGGCGCCGACACCCGCGGCCCCGGCGCCAGCCGCCCCCGTGCCGGTCGAGGCCGCGCCGGCTGCTGCTGCGCCCGCCCCCGATCGCGAGGCCGCCCGCCGGGCCCGGCTGATCAGTCGCTGCGCCGAAGCCGATTGGCTTTCACTCTGCACCCCGGACGACCGCCGCGAGGCCAAGGCGCTCAAGGCCCAGGCGGAAGCTCGGACCGCCCTCAGACTCGAAGTGACGGCCCTGGCCGCCAAGGACCAGTGCCCCGACGCGATCCGCGTGGCCCTGGAAGGCGGTGATCTGGACCTGGCCCGGGAGATCCGCGCCTTCTGTGCGCCGGCGAACTGAGGCCACGCGCCTGACCAGCTCACCGCGTCCGGAGCCGCTCGCGCCCTCCGCCGTTCGCAAGACCTCATTCTCGCCTATGGTCGATGACGAGACCAGGGTCCTGATCCTGGGCAGCCTGCCGGGTGAAGTCTCCCTCGCGCGGGCGCAATACTACGCCAATCCCCGCAACCAGTTCTGGCGGCTGCTGGCCGCCGTGTCTGGACGGGACATGCCCGACGACTACGACGCCCGCCTGCGGGTGCTACGGACTCTGCACATCGGCCTGTGGGACGTGGTTGGCTCGGCTGAACGGACCGGCAGCCTGGATGGCTCGATCCGCAAGGCGACCGCCAACCCCCTGGGCGAATTGGCGGCGAGCCTGCCACGCCTCAAGGCCGTAGCGTTCAACGGGGGCAGAGCGGCCACCATGGGCGCCGCAGCCCTGGCCGATCATCCTGACCTTGTCCTCCTGTCCCTGCCCTCCAGCAGTCCGGCCTACACCCTGGCCTATGAACTCAAGCTGGCCCGTTGGCGGACGCTTTCGCCCTTCCTTTCCGACAGCGGCTGAGATCTGCGCGTGGAAACGCAAAACGCCGCCGCCCACGGAGGGCGACGGCGCTTCAACGGCGGCCGGCGAGCGGCGCGAAGGCTTAGGGACGGGCGACAGGCCCGCAGACGCGGCCGTCCGGGCAGGGCGCGATATGCACCTGCGGCGGCTCGACGGTCACCTGCGAAGGCTTCACCCGCACGTCGGGCGCATGGAGGTAGATCTGGGCGGGCGCAACGCGGATCGGCGGCGCTTCCACATAGATCGGCGGACCCTGGATATCGATGCGGCCGGACGGGACGTAGACCGGCTGAGAATAGATGCGCACAGCCGGCCCGCCCGTGTGGCGCACATTGTAGGGCGTGCCAGGATGATAGAAGACATGCTCCTGCGGGCAGTAGCAGTCGGCATGGCCCGGATGCCCCGGATGGGTCGGCGGGCAGTTCTGATAGGTGGGCTGAGCCGATGTCGGGTGATACTGCGCGCTGGCCGCGCCGGCCGAAGCCAGGATCGCGATCACCGCCAAAGACGCTGTCTTAAGCATTAAAACCATCCCCAGTTGAGATTATTCAAGGGCTGGCGAACGGCCATCAGCCCCTTACGCTGACGGTTCCCTGTTAGGGCGGAACGAACGGCCTGACAAGGTTCTGTTAACCATAGTTCCAGGCAAGGTTAATGCGCCCGGCCACCTGAAGCAGACATGTTCGCCTCTCAGGCGAGCTCGAGCAGGAAGGCCCTCAACTCTCGGGCGTTATCCACGGGCCTGGGTCCGACGGTCAAGGGCCTGGAGAATGTGCTCTGCCAGCTGTTCGGCCGCGGCGGGAATCGCGCCGCGCGGCCGCATGAGCGCGATCTCCGCGTCGGCCAGGGGCGGCAGGCCACTGTCCTCCCCCAGGATCACCAGGTCCGGCGGCGCCATGTCCCGCGGGAGCACGGTAGCGCCCAGTCCGGCCCGCAGGGCGGCCTGCTGGCCCGCAAGGGACGGACTGGTATAGGCCGCCCGCCAGGTGCGACCCCTCGCTTCCAGGGCCGCAATGGCCCGCTTGCGATAAACGCAGGGCGACGGCGCCAGCACCAGGGGTATGGGCCCCGGTCCATGGATCGCCGCGGTGTCGGCCCCGACCCAGACCAGAGGTTCACGCCAGACACGCACGCCCATGTCGGGGCCAAGCGGCTCGCGCTTGACCAGGACCAGATCAAACGCGCCGTCCCGCAGCCCTTCCAGCAGCCTAAGCGTGAGATCGCAGGTCACTGTCATGGCCACCTGTGGGTGGGCTCGGACGAAGGCCCCAAGGACTTCGGGCAGGTAGAGGGTGGCGAAGTCCTCCGGCGCCCCCAGCCGGACCTCGCCGGCCAGATCATCGCCGCGGAGCCCCGAGACGATCTCGTCGTTGAGGCGCAGCAGGCGGCGCGCCTGCGGGAGCAGACCTTCGCCATCTGCGGTCAGCACGACGCGTCGCGGGTCGCGGTTGAATAGGGTCGCCCCCAAGGTGGTCTCCAGCCGACGCAGCTGCAGGCTCACCGCCGACTGGGTCAGACCCAGCCGCTCGCCAGCGCGGGTGAAATTCTGCGCCTCGGCGATGGCCACAAAGGTTCGAACGAGATCCAGATCCAGGGTCTCGAACCGACGGCGCTCTGACATGATCAACCTACCTCGTCCTGGCTTATAAGGCGGCCCAGGCGCCGGAATGGCCGGGGCGCGGAGCCCCGGCCATGACCTTAAAATCGTACAGGGGAGAGACCCGCTTCAGCGAGGAACATCTGGCCCTTCAGGGCGAGCCTGCGCCGCTTCAAGTCCTGCAGCCGCGCGGTGTCCGGGGCCTCCAGGCATTCTTCCCGGCGGATGGCGTTGTCGAGGCGGCGGTGTTCGTTGCGCAGTCGATAGAGACGTATCCGATCCATGTCTGGGCTCCTCAAGTGTAGAGGGCGCGCCCGGCCAAGGAAGCCGACCTGTCGATTGGGGGGAGAGACCTTCAGACCCTTCTCGCAGCCGGACGCGCCCGCTGCGGTCCGACATCGCGACCCCGATGGTCGCCAGAGGGGCCCGGCCCGCAAGGTCGATCTGGCCAAAGGGCCCGCGTGGACGCAAGCCAAACCGTCATTCGAAACCGCAATGATCGCGATGAGGCTCAGCTGGTGAGCGACGCAGGCGCAGCATGACGGCGCCTCATCGCAACCATGGGCGCGCGGCCCGATGACAGCGGGACGGACGCCGCCATCTCTGTTCCCAGAACCGCCACCAGAGGCGGAGAAAGGGAAGAAGCCATGCTGAACAGAATGTGGAGTGTCACCAGCGCCCTCATGCTGGCGGGCCTGATCGCCTGGATGTGGGCCTATCCGAAACTCATCGCAGGTTATGAAGTCCATCCGGTCTTCGGGTGGAGCGAGACGCTCTCGGGCCTTGGCTTCATGGACCCGTATGTCCGATGGGTCGCCGGCGCGGTGGCCGTCGCCGCCCTGGTCCTGCTGCTGATCGGCAAGACGCGGCTGATCGGCGCCTACCTCGCGGCGGGTCTGTCGGCCTTCTATGTCGTGCTTCACGCCACCCCGTGGCTTGGTCCGGCCATTCCGACCCATGACGTCCTGGTCAATGGCCTGCAGATGGGCCTGAGCGCCGAGCAGATCCGCGCTGCGGCCCGACTTGATGATGTCCACATCATCATGAGCCTGGTGAACGGCATGCTGGCCGGCGTGATCATCGCCAGCGAGTTGGGTCGCCGCCGCCAGGCCGAGGAGCCCCGGCGGGTCGCCACCTTCGCCCTCAACTGACGTACAATCGGCGTCAGCCTCCCCGAAACTCGCGCCGCGGAGCCCGCCTCCGCGGCGCACTTGTTTTTCGGCGGGCCCTATCGTCCTGCGTCGCGAACCTCGCTCAAACCTGCATGACTTGCGCGCGTTTCATCCGATAACCGGTTTCCACTTATCGGAACGCGCTCTAGAAGGCGGCCATGACCGCTACGCCCGCGAAATCCCTGGCCGACACGGCCGCCGAGTTCGGCCTCAAGGCCGAGGAATATGACCTGATCCTCAAGCGCCTGAACCGCGAGCCGAACCTCGTGGAACTGGGCGTCTTTTCGGTCATGTGGAGCGAGCACTGCTCCTACAAATCCAGCCGCAAGCACCTGGGCAAGTTCCCCACCAAGGGGCCCCGGGTCATCCAGGGTCCGGGCGAGAACGCCGGCGTGGTCGACATCGGCGATGGCCAGGCCTGCGTCTTCAAGATGGAGAGCCACAACCACCCCTCCTACATCGAGCCCTATCAAGGTGCGGCCACCGGCGTGGGCGGCATCATGCGCGATGTCTTCACCATGGGCGCCCGGCCCATCGCCCTGCTGAACGCCCTGCGATTTGGCGACCCCAGCCACCCCAAGACCAAGCGCCTGGTGTCAGGCGTCGTCGCCGGCATCGGCGGCTATGGCAATTGCGTCGGCGTGCCCACCGTGGCTGGCGAGACCAATTTCCATCGGGGCTATGACGGCAACATCCTGGTCAACGCCATGTGCGTGGGCCTCGCCGACGCCGACAAGATCTTCTATTCCGCAGCCCCTGGCCCTGGCCTTCCTGTGGTCTATTTCGGCTCCAAGACGGGCCGCGACGGGATCCATGGCGCCACCATGGCCTCGGCCGAGTTCGACGACGCCTCGGACGAGAAGCGCCCCACCGTCCAGGTCGGCGACCCCTTCGCCGAGAAGCTGCTTATCGAGGCGACGCTCGAGCTGATGGCCTCGGGCGCCGTGGCCGCCATCCAGGACATGGGCGCGGCCGGCCTCACCTCGTCCTCGGTCGAGATGGCGGGCAAGGGCGGGGTCGGCATCGAGCTCGACCTGGACGCCGTGCCCCAGCGCGAAGAGGGCATGAGCGCCTATGAGATGATGCTATCGGAGAGCCAGGAGCGGATGCTGGCCATCCTCAAGCCCGGCCGCGAGGCCGACGGCCAGCGCATCTTCGAAAAGTGGGGCCTGGACGCCGCCACCATCGGCCAGACCACCGACACCGGCCGCATCGTACTGAAGCACCAGGGCCAGGTGGTCTGCGACCTGCCGCTGGCGCCCCTGTCGGACGACGCGCCCCTCTACGACCGGCCCTGGGTCGCGCCAACCGCGCAGCCTGTTCTGTCGCCCGCCGATGTGGCGGCGCCCTCCGACTACGCCGCAGCGGTGCGCCAACTGATGGGCAGCCCGGACATGGCCTCCAAGCGCTGGATCTGGGAGCAGTACGACCGCCACGTCATGGCCGACACCATGGAAGATTCCGCCACGGGCGCCGACGCCGGCATCGTGCGGGTCCATGGGACCAAGAAGGCGCTCGCCGTCACCTCCGACTGCACCCCGCGCTATGTGCTGAACGACCCGTTCGAAGGCGGCAAGCAGGCCGTGGCCGAGGCCTGGCGCAACCTGACGGCTGTCGGCGCCGAGCCCATCGCCATCACTGACAATCTGAACTTCGGCAATCCCGAGCGCCCCGAGATCATGGGCCAGATCGTCCAGGCCATCGAGGGTATGGCGCTGGCCTGCCGCGAACTCGACTTCCCGGTCGTGAGCGGCAATGTCTCGCTCTATAATGAGACCAATGGCCAGGCCATTCCGCCGACCCCCACCGTCGGCGCTGTGGGCCTGATCGCCGACTATGACCGTCACGCCGATTTCTCCAGCCTCCGCCCCGGCGACGCTCTCGTACTGCTGGGCGAGACCCACGGCGCGCTGGGGGCGAGCATGTACCTTCGGGAGATCCTGGGACGTGAGGATGGCGCGCCGCCGCCCGTAGACCTCGCCCAGGAACGCAAGGTCGGCGACTTCGTCCGCGACATGATCAAGGGCGAGCAGGTGACGGTCGTCCATGATCTCTCGGACGGCGGACTGGTGGCCGCCGCCGCCGAAATGGCCCTGGCGTCCGGAGTCGGGATCACCCTGAAGCTGGCCGGCGACCTGCCCGCGCATGCTGAACTGTTTGGGGAAGACCAGGCCCGCTATCTGGTGGCCGTGGCCGAAGCCGAGCCGGTCCTGGCCGCCGCCCGCGCCGCCGGCGTTCCGGCCCGGCAGATCGGTGAGGCCGGCGGAGAGCACCTGGGCGCGGCCGGTCTCTTCCAATTGCCGCTTTCGCAACTTCGCGATGCATACGAAGGGTGGATGCCGGCGTACATGGGCTAGGCGGAGCCACTGGCCGGCCTCCGCGTTGAAGGTCGCCATGTCCCACAGTCTCCCCCGCCTCGCCGCCCCCGCCCTCCTGCTCGTCCTGGCCGCCTGCGCCGGCTCGCCCCAGCAGGGGGCTTTCCTGTCCTCCTATGAGGGGCTTGCCCCGCGCACCGACATGGTTCGGGCCGGCGCCCTCGACCGGTCAGACCCCGCCGCCCTGGCGGGAGTCACCTCGGTGCGTATCGAGCCGACCGTCTTTTCCCCCCGGGCGGAGGCCAAGGCCTGGATGACGCCAGCTGAACAGACCGCCCTCCTGCGGGAAGTTGACGCCCAGCTCTGCTTTGAGCTTTCCGAGCGCTTCGAGATTGCGGGCGTGAACGCTCCCCCTCAGACTCCGCGGGTCCGCGCGGCGGTCACCGAGGTCATCCCCACCGGCCGCGCCGGTTCAGCAGCGTCCGCAGCCGCCGGCTTCTTCATTCCCGGCCCGATCGGGGTGCGGGTGCCCGGAACCCTCGGCGGCCTGGGCGCAGAGGCCGAGATGCTCGGGCCGCAAGGCCAGCAGGCGGCCGCCATCGTCTGGCGCAGAACCGCCACCGCCATCGGTACGGACAATCCCTCCCTCAGCCGGATCGGCGACGCCCTTCAGTTCGTGGAGCCCTTCGCCGACGCGGCGGCCGCGGCCATGACGCCGGAGGATCACACCGCCCGGACGATCACCGCCGAGACGGATCCTTGCCGGGAGTTCGGGGCCCGGTTCCGGGTCGAGGGCTTCGGCGCGCGTTTCATCACCGGCCTCTATGTGCCCGAGGCCAGCGCCGCCCGCCCGGCGGACACCGCGCCTGAGACCGTCCCGGCGCCGCAACCGTGAACGATCCGACGCCCCCGCTTCCGGGTGAGGCTGGACTGACCGTCTGGTATGACGGGGCCTGCCCCCTCTGCGCGCGAGAGATTGCGCTGATGCGGCGGCTCAACGCCGCCGGCGAGCTTGAGTTTGTCGACGTGGGAACCGCCGCCGAAACGCCCCTGCCGCGGCAGGCCATGCTGAAGCGGTTTCACGTCACCACCCCGGGGGGTGCGACCGCCTCAGGCGCGGCGGCCTTCGTCCAGATGTGGCTTCGCCTGCCGGCCTTGCGCCCCCTGGGCAGGCTCGCCGCCTGGCCGCCTGTCCTGGCCGCCCTGGAAGTCGCCTATCGCCTCTTCCTGCGCGTCCGTCCGGCGCTGCAGACCTTGGTGCGGCGATGGGAAGCTCGACGGGGAACGCGGCCGGCATGACCCCATCGCGCCAGATTCCGCCGGCGGCTCTGATGCTCGGAGCGGCCGGCGTCATTCCCTTCGCCGCCCTGGCTCTGCTCATCGCAATGGGCGGCGCGGGACTGATCGCGCCGGAGCAGGCCGAGCGCATGCTTCGGCTCTATGGGGCTCTGATCCTGTCCTTCATGGGCGGCGCTCAGTGGGGCCTCTCCACGGCTCGACCCGAAGGCCCCAAGGCGCGGGCCCTGGCGGTCAGCGTCCTGCCGGCCCTCTTCGCCTGGGCGGCGTTCCTGATTCCGACGGGTCCTGGTCTGCTCGCCCTGTCGGCCGCGTTTCTGGCCCTGATGCTCTATGATCTCTGGACCGTGCGCCGGGGCGAGGCGCCGGTCTGGTATGGCCGCCTGCGGGTCGGTCTGACCCTGGCGGTCATCGCCAGCCTCAGTGCGGCGAGCCTCGCTACCTGAAAGGCTGAATCAGTCAGCGTCCGGCGCCCAAGCTGAGCCGTATTTCCCAGGAGCATTCAGCAGAAGGTTTGGATCGTCATGCGTTCGTCGACCTTGGTTTCTCTCGCCGAAATGGCCGCGCGGCAATCGCGCCTCCTGAAGCGCGACGGCGCCGTCCATGACGCCCGGGATCTGGCGGTCCGGGCCCTGGCCCTGCTCTGGCTGGCCGAGCCTCAGCCCGTTCCCATCCCCGTGCGCAACCGCCTCCCGTCGCAGCGCCGCTGACATCGCTCAATGCCGCGACCATTGCCGACGGTGATGGCCGCGGCCGAGTCGAACGGCTAACATCGCCCCTCGTCAGCATGATGGAAGGGTTCAACCGCATGGCCGGTCTGAAGGACAAGCGCGGTTTCATCGACAAGGACCGCCTCGACCTGTCTGAGCGGAAAGCGGTGGAATACTGGATGAAGCGCTGGGGGGTCACCCGCGACCAGATTACCGCCGCCCACCGAAAGGTCGGTCGCATGACCAAAGATATCGCAGCCGAACTCGGCAAGCGGCGCTAGGGCATTTTCAACCTGCAGGGCGGTGGGCCGTGGGGCCGACTCTGGCCAGCAAGCTTGAGCATAACCCTTTCATATAACTCAGTTTCATGTGTGACATCGGCATGACGAGGGTCTGCGACTCTGTGGCTTTTTAGCCTCAGGACGGCCAGATTATCGCGTCTTTGTGCCGCATTTCAGCGGGCGTCGGCCGTTTTCGGGCGCCCAAGGGGGTGCGGCCTGAATTCTTCCATGGTCGAAAATGTGCAACCTCACCTATTTCGGGACGCACAGATGCCGACCAAGCCTCGCCTTTTCGCCACTTCCCTTCTGACCAGCGCCGCGGCCCTCGCCGTCGTCGCTGCGCCCCAGAACGCCGCGGCCCAGACCACGCCCCAGGACGACGCTGTCGCCGTCGAGGAACTGGTGGTCACAGGCTCGCGCATCCGGTTGCAGGATTTCGTGGCGCCCAATCCGGTCAGCACCCTGACCGGCGAGGCCATCGAACGCTCGGGCGTCACCAACGTCACCGACCTGATGGAGAACTACCCGGCCCTGGTGGGCTCCACCGACACCCAGGCCCTGTCCAACGCCGCCGACCGCGGCAGCGTCGGCCTCAATCTGCTGAACCTGCGCAACCTGGGGACCAAGCGGACCCTGGTCCTGGTGGACGGCCGCCGGCATGTGGCCGGCCAGCCCGGCTCCTCCGCCGTCGACACCAACACCATCCCCGTGGCGCTGATCGAGCGGGTGGAGGTTCTGACCGGCGGCGCCTCGGCCATCTATGGCGCCGACGGGGTTTCGGGCGTGGTGAACTTCGTCACCAAGCGCAACTTCGACGGCTTCGACGTCCGGGCCCAGTATGGCTGGTCGGACCTGGGCGGCGGTGAGCAGAGCTTCATCAGCGCGCTGGGCGGCCGCAACTTCCTGGACGGCCGCGCCAACCTCACGGTCGGGCTGGAATACTCCAACACCGACGCCCTGGATCCCCGCGACCGCGATTTCTCCCGCCCCGGCCAACACGAGACCCTGGTCAACAATCCCGCGGACTACCCCGATGACAATCCCGGCGTCGATCGCGCCGCCTGGGGCGACACCGATCTCGTCTTCGCTCGCGACGGCCGCTACATCGACACCGCGCTCGGCGGCGGCGTCTATACCCGCGCCGATTTCGACCCGAACACACTCTCTGGCGTCAGCTTTGTCGGCGATGGGACGCCCTGGCAGGACGGCCTCTATACCGGCGGCTTTTCCATGCTGGGCGGCTCGGGCACGCCGCTCGACCTCTTCCAGACCGAGCTGATCCCCGGCCTCGAGCGCTGGACCGGCTATGTGGGCGGCATGTTCGAGATCACGCCGAACCACCGGGTGTTCGCCGACTTCAAGTACAACCACGCCAAGACCGACTTCCGCTCGCAACCGACCTTCGACTACGGGATCTTTGTCCCGATCGATAATCCCTACATGCCTGACTCCATCCGCGCCGACGCCCTGGCGCCGGGCGGCACGGCGGCGGCCGACACCTGGCTGCCGGCGCCCGGCGTCCTGGTGGCCCGGGACAACTTTGACCTGGGCGAGGTCCGCCGGGAGATCGAGCGGGAGACCTTCCGAGGGGTGATCGGCTTCGAAGGCGATCTGTCCTCGGCGGTGGCCTACAACGTCTCCTACACCTACGGTCAGACCAAGGAATCCAACAGCGAACTGAACAACCGCAACAATCTGCGCTGGTTCGCCGCCATCGACTCCGTCCGGGATCCGAGCTCGGGCAATGTCGTCTGCCGCTCGACCCTTGATCCGTCCGCGGTGCCGGCCGGCGACCTGTTCGGGACCACCGTCGACCCTGACGTCTGGAACAACCTCTATGTGGGCGGCGGTCAGGCCGCCGGCTGCGTGCCGATCAATATCTTCGGCGAAGGCGGCATTTCGCCGGAAGCTCAGGCCTGGATCAACGACGTCGCCACGTCTGAGGCCAAGATCGAGCAGGAGGTGCTCAGCGCCTACATCACCGGCGACTCCTCCCTGGCCTTCAGCTTGCCGGCCGGCCCGGTGGGCTTCGTGCTCGGCACCGAGTACCGCAAGGAAAAGAGCCGCGAGACCCCCGACCAAGACGTGCTGCTGGGCTCTGAGCTCGGCTACAACATCACCTGGCTGGGCCAGGGCGTCGCCGAGAACGGCCAGTTCGAAGTCCACGAGCTGTTCGGCGAGTTGGCCATCCCGATCGTGCGCGACCTGCCCTTCGTGGACTCGTTTGACGTCAACCTCGCCTACCGCTTCTCCGACTACTCCACGATCGGGACCACCGACACCTGGAACATCGGCGCCCAGTGGCGGGTGACCGAAGACCTGATGATCCGGGGCAGCCGCGCGCGTGCGGTCCGGGCCCCGAACATCAGCGAACTCTTCCTGCCCCAGACCCAGACCTTCCGGACGATCAACGACCCCTGCGAGTCCGACAACGTCCTGGCGGGTTCGGAATTCCGCGTCGCCAACTGCACCGCCGACCTGGGCTTTGATCCGACGCAGGTGGACTTCATCAACACCACCTCCTCATCGGTCGAAGGCGTTGTGGGCGGCAATCGCGATCTAGACGCCGAAACCGGCGACACCCAGACCCTGGGCCTGGTCTTAACCCCACGCTTTGCGCCGGGCCTGTCCATGTCGCTGGACTATTACCGGATCACGCTCACCGATGCGGTGAACCTGTTCACCGCCAACACCATCATCGAGAGCTGCTACGACCTGGAGCAGCCCAACGACTTCTGCGGCCTGTTCACCCGCGACCCGGGCAGCCAGTTCGTCGACTCCTTCCAGGAGTATTCGGTCAACGTCTCGTCCTATGAGACGGCAGGGTTCGACTTCTCGATGCAGTACCTGCTGAACCCGGCCGATTTCGGGGTCATGCGCGATGTGGGAACGTTCCAGTTCAACCTGGTGGCCAACCGTCTCACCAAGCTGGAGTTCGTCGAGATCGAAGGCGCCGAGGCCTCCAGCGAGCTGGGCTTTGCCGGCGCGCCCAAGTGGCAGGCCAACCTGGATGTCACCTGGGCCTGGAACGACCTGCTGGTGAACTACGGCTTCAACTGGTTCGACGAAACCAAGCGCTTCACCGACGAGCGGCGTGCGGCCAATCCGAACTATGTGCCGGACGGCTACTGGACCTGGTCGCCGCGGGAGACCCACGACATCCAGGTGCAGTACACCTTCCAGGATCGCTACCAGGCTTATGCCGGGGTCAACAACTTCACCAACCAGCTGCCCGACCGCGGGTCGACTGGCACGGCCACCACGGGCTCGGCGGCCTTCACCGAGGGCGCTTCGCCGGTGGGCCCCATGGGCCGGTACTTCTATGTGGGCATGAAGAGCAGCTTCTAGGCGTCTATTCCTACGGGCGAGGAAGGGCGGTCGCGCTGCGGCCGCCCTTTTTCGTTGCGCCCCGTCCTGGCGCCCGGGGTCTGAGACCATGCTAGGCTCAAGCCCAGACTCAGTTCGATTGCTCGAGAGCGCCGACCCCATGGATCGCAGAACCTTCCTCTTTTCCGCCGCAGCGACGGCCGCCCTGGCGACCAACGTGCGCGCCCAGGCGCTTGGCCCCGAGGATCAGAAGCTCAGGGCGCTGTTCGACGAGATGTTCAGCGAGATGCTGGATCACTCGCCCCAGAGCGTCACCCGGCTAGGGCTTCACCAGGGGGCGCGGGCGGCCGCCAAGGCGCAGCTGAACAGCGCCTCGATCAGTGATCTGGCCGCCGACAAGGCCCGCAACGCCGCCAACCTCGCTCGCCTCCAGGCCTTCGACGCCTCGACCCTAAGCCCCTCGGAAGTCCCCCACTATGAGGCGGTGCTGTTCACCCTCAGCGCCGAGGCCGAGGCCAATGCCCGCTATGCCTACGGCGATGTGGGCGCCGGCGATCCCTATGTGATCTCACAGCTGAACGGCGCCTATCGCTCCGTGCCCGACTTCCTGGGAACTCAGCACGGAATTGAGACCCGGGCCGACGCCGAGGCCTACCTCTCCCGCCTGGCGCAGTTCGCCACGGTGATGGATCAGGAGACCGAGCGCAGCCGCCGGGACGCCGAGCTGGGCGTGATCCCGCCTGACTTCGCCCTGGAGCGGGCCCTGACCCAGATGGAGGGGTTGAAGGGCGATCCGGCTGACTCGCCGCTGGTGACCTCAGTGGCCGAACGGGCTGCGGCCAAGGGGATCGAAGGCGACTACGCCGCACGGGCCAGCGCCATCTACACCGATCAGGTCCTGCCGGCCCTGGCGCGCCAGATCGCCTGGGTGCGCTCCTTGCAACCCCGCGCCGTCCACGACGCCGGCTGCTGGCGGCTGCCCGACGGCGAGGCCTATTACCGCGACGCCCTGAAGAGCTCGACCACCACGACGCTGACGCCCGATGAGATCCACGAACTGGGCTGGGAGCAGGCCAAGGCCCTGTCGGCCCGGGCCGAGGTTATCCTGCAGGGCCAGGGCCTGACCCAGGGCTCGGTGGGCGAGCGCATCCAGGCCCTCTTCAAGGACCCGCGCTACCTCTACGCTGATACTGACGAGGCCAAGGAACAGCTGATCGCCGACCTGAACAAGCAGGTCGTCGAGATAACCCCGCGCCTGCCCCAAGCCTTTGGCGCTCTGCCCAAGGCGGCCGTCGAAATCCGGCGGGTGCCCAAGTTCATCGAGGCCGGCGCGCCGGGCGGCTACTACAACCGGCCGGCCCTGGATGGCTCACGGCCTGGCATCTACTGGATCAACCTGCGGGATTCCGCCGAGAACCCCAGCTGGACCCTCAAGACGCTCACCTATCACGAGGCCATTCCCGGCCACCATCTGCAGCGCTCCCTGCAGCAGGAAGCCGACCTGCCGATGCTGCGCAAGATCGCCGGCTTCTCGCCCTACAGCGAAGGCTGGGCGCTCTATTCAGAGCAGTTGGCCCTGGAGATGGGCATGTATGAAAACGACCCCCTGGGCGAGCTCGGCCAAATCCAGGCCTCGTTGTTCCGCGCCGCCCGACTTGTGGTCGACACCGGCATGCACGCCAAGCGCTGGAGCCGCGAGCAGGCCATCGAGACCATGACCAGCATCGATGGCAGCCCGACCAGCTCGGCGGCCACCGAGATCGAACGCTACAGCGTCTGGCCAGGCCAGGCCTGCAGCTACATGGTCGGCAAGCTCACCTGGCTGCGCCTGCGGGAGAAGGCCAAGGCGCAGCTCGGCGACAGGTTCGCCCTGCCCGCCTTCCACGACGCCACCCTGTTGTCAGGGGCCATGCCGCTCACGGTTCTCGAGGGCGTGGTGGACCGGCACATCGCCGCCGGCCGCGCCTGAAGCGGCTCAGTCCTCCGTCGCCCGGCGCAACAGGTCCAGCGCCGCGGCGGCGAATGCCTCCATATTGGCCGCCCGATCATCAGAGCCGGTGCGCAGGGTGGTGACCAGCTCGATGGGCCCTGACAGGGCGATGCAGGTGTGGCCGGCCGGATCGCCATAGCCATTGCCCGTGGGACCGGCCGCGCCCGTCTCCGACAGGCCCCAGTCGGCGCCGAACCGCTCGCGCACCGTGCGGGCCAGCAGCAGCGCATAAGGCTCGGACGCCGAGCGCATCCCGGCCACCGCCTCCCGGGGGATTTCCAGCAGGCTCATGCGGGCCTTGCCCGTATAGACCACAGCGCCGCCGAGATAGTAGGCCGAGGCGCCCGGCACAGCGAGCAGGGCCGCCGAGATCAGGCCGCCGGACGAGCTTTCGGCTACCGCCACCTTCTGCCCGCGGGCCTTCAGGGTCTCGCCCACCTGTGCCGCCAGTTCCGCCAGATCGCTCATGCCCGTCTCACTCCCATTTCTTCGCCGAGCCTAGCAGGCCAGGACAACGAACGTCTTGGCCGCAGGCGCTCTGCGGCCCATGATGGCGCCAATTAAAAGCGCCGCGATTTTCGGGAGGATTATTTCGCATGGACGCCCAATCACAATGGACCGGCCTGGACGCCAAGCGTCTGGAGCGCATCGGCGACCACCTGCAACGCAACTACATCGATCCGCAGAAGATCGCCGGCTGCCAGGTGCAGGTCGCCCGCCACGGCCACATCGCCTACGAGAAGGCCTTCGGCTCCATGGATCTGGAGCGGAACAAGCCGATGCGCGACGACGCCATCTTCCGCATCTACTCCATGACCAAGCCGATCACCTCGGTGGCGCTCATGACCCTGTACGAAAAGGGTCATTTCCAGCTCACCGACCCGGTCAGCCGGTTCGTGCCGTCGTGGCGCAACCACCGGGTCTGGGTGTCGGGCGAGGGTGACGACATGGTCACCGAGGCGCCTCACCGGCCGGTGAACTTCCGCGACGTGCTGACCCATACCGGCGGCTTCACCTATGGCGGCGGCCTGCCGGGCGTGGGCGAGCAGCATCCGGTGGACCGGATCTACCGCGGCCTGAAGGTGCGATCCGTCGGCGGCGCCGACTCCATGCACGAGTTCATGGACAAGCTCGCCCAGGTGCCCCTGCTCTATCAGCCGGGCACGCGCTGGATGTATTCGCTCTCCACCGACATCTGCGGCGCGCTGGTGGAGATCATCTCCGGCAAGCCCTTCGACCAGTACCTCAAGGAAGAGATCTTCGAGCCCCTGGGCATGGTCGACACCGCCTTCCACGTGACGCCCGACAAGGTGGAGCGGTTCTGCGCCAATTATCAGCGCGGCCCCGACAAGAAGCTGAAGCTGATCGACGATCCGGGCGGCGACAGCCAGTTCGTCCGCGAGCCCGGTTTCAAGTCCGGCGGCGGCGGCCTGACCGGTACGGTGGCCGACTATGGCCGCTTCACCGAGATGCTGCGCCGGGGCGGTGAACTGGACGGCCATCGCATCCTGGGTCCCCGCACCCTGGAAATGATGCACATGAACCACCTGCCCGGCGGCCAGGACCTGACCCAGCTGGCCATCGGGGCCTTCTCCGAGACCGCCAATGAGGGTGTGGGCTTTGGCCTCGGCTTCGCGTCGACCATGGGCCAGGTGGAGACCGCATCGCTTGGCGTCGGCGACTATTACTGGGGGGGCGCGGCCTCGACCATCTTCTGGGTCGATCCCGAGGAAGATCTGACGCTCGTCTTCATGACCCAGCTGATGCCGTCCGGCACCTTCAACTTCCGCGGCCAGCTGAAGAGCCTGATCTACTCCGCCATCGTCGACTGAGGCGAACGCCGGCCCGGGCGCTAGGCGCGCCCGGGCCGCGCGATCTGATCAAGGACAGGGCCGATGGACCTGCTCGTCAACATCGACGTCCCCGATCTCGCCCAGGCCGAGGCCTTCTATGTGGCCGCCTTTGGCCTCACTCCCACGCGGCGGTTCGGCGAGGGCGGTGTGGAGCTGTCGGGCCTGCCGGTGCGGCTCTATCTGCTGGAAAAGGCCGAAGGCTCGGTCGGCGCCGGCGACGACATACGCCGCTACGGCCGCCACTGGACGCCGGTGCACCTGGACGTGGTGGTGGACGATCTCGACGCCGCCCTGGCCCGGGCGCTGAACGCCGGCGCCACTCTGGAACAGTCGGCGCGCACCGAGGTCTGGGGTCGTATCGCTCTGCTGGCCGACCCCTTCGGCCACGGCCTGTGCCTGATCCAGTTCCTCAACCGCGGCTATCGAGGTGACTGCGCCCGCCTAGGCCGCCGCGGCCAGGGCGTCGCGGACCTCGCTCGCGATCTCCAGGGAGCGGACGCGCTTGGCCTGGTCGAAGATCTGGGCGGTGACGATGATCTCGTCGGGGCGATGCTCGGCCACGAACCGTGCGAGGCCGGCGCGCACGGTCTCGGGGCCGCCGACCACCGCCTTGGAGAGCGGCGAGCCTGCCGCCACCGTGCCGGCCAGCGCGCCGTCGGCATCCTCGATCGGCGGCGGCAGCGGCCCAGGCCGGCCCTGGTGCAGGTTCACGAAGGCCTGCTGCAGCGAGGTGAACAGATACTTCGCCTCGGCGTCGGTCTCGGCCGCCACCAGATTGAGCGCCAGCATCAGGCGAGGCTGGTCCCCAGGCTTCGAGGGTCGGAACTGCTGGCGATAGATCTGCGCGGCCTGATCCATCATGGCCGGCGCGAAGTGGGAGGCGAAGGCGTAGGGCAGGCCCAGCGCCGCGGCCAGTTGCGCGCCATAGAGGCTCGAGCCCAGCACCCAGACCGGCACCTTTGACCCGACGCCGGGCACGGCGCGCACGGTCTGGCCCGGCTGCGCGTCGTCCAGCAGGGCCATCAGCTCCATCACGTCCTGCGGAAACTGGTCGACGCCGCCGGCCAGATTGCGGCGCAGGGCCCGGGCGGTGATCTGGTCAGTCCCTGGCGCACGGCCGACCCCCAGATCGATCCGCCCCGGATAGAGGGCGTCCAGGGTGCCGAACTGTTCGGCGATAATCAGCGGCGCATGGTTGGGTAGCATGACGCCGCCGGCCCCGAGCCGGATGGTCGAGGTCCCCTCCCCCACATAGGCCAGCGCCACCGCGGTGGCCGCGCTGGCGATGCCGGTCATGTTGTGATGCTCGGCCATCCAGTAGCGGGCGAAGCCCAGCCGCTCGGCGGCGCGGGCCAGGTTGCGGCTGTCGCGGAGCGACTGGCCAGGGCTGCCGCCCTGAACGATGGGCGATAGGTCGAGAACTGAAAGCGGGATCATGGAGGGAGATATAGGGCCTCGACAGCCGTAATGCTCTGACGTCACGGCCAGCCCAGACCCGATGGTGCGCTTTGATCCCAGCCGGCCCCCTGGGCGCCTGGCCAGATGACCAGGCCGTGCATGCTCTGCGCTATGGACAACGGCGCCTGACGCAGGCGGTATGGCCGAGAACTTGGAGGGGGCTCACATGGCCACAGACTCAGCAGGACTGAACCTCGGCCATGCGGTGGTGCTTCTGGGCGCTGCGGTCATCGCCGTGCCGTTGTTTCGCAGGCTGCAGCTGGGCTCGGTGCTGGGCTATCTGGCCGCGGGCCTAATCATCGGCCCCTTTGGCCTGGCCCTGATCTCTGAACCTGAGACCATCCTGCACGTAGCTGAGCTCGGCGTGGTGATGTTCCTGTTCATCATCGGTCTGGAGATGCGACCGGCCAAACTCTGGAACCTGCGGCGGGAGATCTTCGGCCTGGGCGCCCTGCAGGTGGTGGTCTGCGCGGCGCTGCTGTCGGGCATTGGCGTCCTGGCCGGCCTGCCGCCGGCCGCCGCCGTGATCGGGGCCAGCGGCTTCGTGCTCTCCTCCACCGCCGTGATCATGAAGATGCTGGACGAGCGCGGCCAGACCGCCACGCCGGCCGGCCAGCGGGCGGTCTCCATCCTGCTGCTGGAAGACCTGGCCGTGGTGCCGCTGCTGGCCATGGTGGCGGTGCTGGCCTCTCTGTCAGGCCAGACAGACGAGGCCGCGCGCCCGGTCTGGCTGTCGATCCTGCTGGCCATCGGCTCGCTGGCCGCCCTGCTGGCGGCGGGGAAGTGGCTGCTCAATCCCTTCTTTCGCCTGCTGGCCCGGGCCGGCGCCCGAGAAATCCTGACCGCGGCGGCCCTGCTGGTGGTGCTGGGCTCGGCCCTGTTCCTCGACTGGGGTGGTCTGTCCATGGCCATGGGAGCCTTCATGGCTGGCGTGCTCCTCTCGGAGTCCACCTTCCGCCATCAGCTGGAGGCCGATATCGAGCCCTTCCGGGGCATCCTGCTGGGCCTGTTCTTCATCAGTGTCGGCATGTCGCTGAACCTGGCCGTCGTAGCGACCTCCTGGGCGCTGATCGCCGGGGGCGTGGTGATCTTCATGGTGGTGAAGGCCGCCGGCATCTACGGGGTCGCCCGGCTGTTCAAGGCCAGCCCGCGGGAGGCGGTCCAGCGGGCGGCCCTGTTCGCCCAAGGCGGCGAGTTCGCCTTCGTCCTCTATGCCGCGGCCCTGTCGGGCGGGGTGATCGATGCGCGGACCAGCGCCATCATGACCGCCATCGTCATCCTGTCCATGGCGCTGACCCCCCTGGTGATCATTGTGCTCGATCGACTGACCCCGGCGCTCAAGCGCTCCATGGACGGGGTGGAAGAGGCCAATGGCCTGCAGGGTCAGGTCCTGCTGATCGGCTTTGGCCGCTTCAGCCAGCTGGTCAGCCAGCCTCTGCTGGCCCGCGGTTTCGAGATCTCGCTGATCGAGAACGATGTAGAGATGATCCAGGCTGCCGCCAATTTCGGGTTCAAGGTCTATTATGGCGATGGGGCGCGGCTGGACGTGCTGCGCGCCTCGGGCGCCGAAACGGCCGAGGCCATCATGGTCGGCGTGGACAAGCCGGAGGTCGCCGACCACATCGTCGAGCTGGTCAAGGCGGAGTTCCCCCACGCCAAGCTGTGCGTGCGCGCCTATGACCGTGGGCACTCCATGCGCCTGACCCAGGCCGGGGTCGATTTCCAGATCCGCGAGACGTTTGAGTCGGCCATCGCCATGGGCGAACGCCTGCTGGTGGACCTCGGCGTTGAGCCGGAAGACGCCGCCGAAACCCTGGCCGAGGTTCGCCGCCGGGACGAGGAGCGGTTCGAGGCCCAGCTGGTCGGCGGCATCGAAGCCGGCCGCAGCCTGATGCGCGGCAATATGGTCACGCCCCAGCCGACGCCCTTCTCCAGGCCCAAGGGCCCGGCCCAGGCCATCAACCCCGAGGCGGCCCAGGTCCTGGGGGAGTCCACCCGCAAACCTGAACCGGCCGCCTGACATCGCCGCGGTGACGGCTGCGCTATAGGGGCGTTAATCCTTTTTCGTCCATAAACTCTGTTGGAAGAGAGCGTACCCCCATGCCCATGACCCAGGCCGATTTGGAAGCCTCCCTGCGAGAGGCCTTTCCCGACGCCCAGATCGCCATCGAGGATCTGGCCGGCGACGGCGACCACTATCGCGCGCGGATCGTGTCAGACGCCTTCAAGGGCCTGCCGCGGGTGCGCCAGCACCAACTGGTCTATGCGGCGCTGAAGGGGAAGATGGGCGGGGAACTGCACGCCCTGGCGCTCGAGACCTCCGTTCCAGGCTAGGCGGGAAAGCCATGCGCTACCGGCCGTTCGGCATCTCAGGCAAGGCGGTCTCGGCGCTCAGCCTGCTGCTGCGCGATCACGGCCGGGCCCAGCCGCCAGGCGCTTGGCGGGTTCTGACCGTCAGCGCCATGGAGTGCGGGGTCAACGCCTTCGAGGTCGAGGCCGGGATCGAGACCCTGGCCGCCGGATTTCGTCAGGCCGCTGAAAGCGTCGAGCGCCGGCTGCTGTTCATCGCCTGGCGCATCTGTGGGGATGGTCGCAGCCCGACGGACGCCCGCGCCATTGAGGACGCGGTGCGCAACGGCCTGACCCAGACCGGCGCGGGCTATTTCGATCTGCTGACCCTGGACGAGCCGGCCTATGCGACCCTCACCGCCGAGGGCGCCCGGATGCTGGAGGACGTCCGCAGCGCAGGCCTCGCTCTGCAGATCGGCATATCTGGGGCCGGCGCCCTGGTTGACCAGGCGGTCGCATCCGGCGCCTTCGACGCCCTGTCCTCGCCGTTCAATCTGACGTCGGGCTGGAACATCCGTCGGCGGATCCGTGACGCCGCTCAATTGAACATGTCTATCACCGGCTTTGACGCCTTTCCACCGGAGCTGTGTCGTCCGCCAGCCCAGGCGCCGGCCAAGGCCTTCCTGTTCCGCCGATCAGGCTCGAACGCCGCCTCTGTCGGGGCCTATGGCTTCCTGCACGAGACGCGCAACTGGGAGGCTGACGAACTGTGCCTGGCCTATGCGCTCACCGAACCGGCCCTGGCCTGCATCCAGATTGAGGCCCACCGCCCCGAAGTGATCGAGCGCCTGGCCGGCGTCCCTGACCGGGAACTACCCACCGGCCTCGCCGCTCAGATCGAGATGGCCCGCATCGACACGCCGCCCGAAGCGCGCCAGGCCTAAGGGCGTCTTGACCCGGCGCATGCGCCTCCCTAGCTGTCTGCTGAAACTGACTCCCACAGAAAAGGCCGTTCCCATGAGCGAGGCCATGACCGATCCCGCCCACGCCTTCATCGCCAAGACTCTGCAGGACCATCAGGTCGTGCTGTTCATGAAGGGCGTCCCCGAACAGCCGCGCTGCGGCTTCTCCGGTCTGGTCGTGCAGATTCTCGACCACCTGGGCGTGGACTTCGTCGGCGTCGACGTTCTGCAGGACGACTCCTTGCGCGATGGCATCAAGACCTTCAGCGACTGGCCGACCATCCCCCAGCTCTATGTGAAGGGTGAGTTCATCGGCGGCTGTGACATCGTCCGCGAGATGTTCCAGAACGGCGAACTCAAGCCCTTCCTCAGCGAGCAGGGCGTCCTGGCTGCGTGAGCCGGACCTTCGAGCCCCCGCTAGGTCGGCGGGTCTTCTCCCGAAGCTTCACCCCGATCGCGGCCGACATCGACGCCAACGGTCACGTGAACAATGTGGTCTATCTCGGCTGGGCGCAGGATCTGGCCATAGCCCACTGGGAGTCCGCGGCGGGGCAAGCAGAGTCAGACGCCATGGCCTGGGTCGCCCTGCGCCACGAGGTGGATTACCGCCGCGCCCTTCTGCCGGGCGAAACGGCGCTGGGCCGCACCTGGGTGTCGGACAAGGCCGAGGGTCCCCGCTTCGACCGCTTCGTCCGCATTGATGGCCCCGACGGCGCCATGTGCGCCCAGGTCCGCACGGTCTGGTGCCTGATCGAGCGCGCCACTGGCCGCCCTCGCCGGGTTCCAGCAGAGCTGGTCGCCCGGTTCGGCTAGGGATTTCGCCACAGGCGAAGCTTGCGGCATGATGGGGGACGCAGGAGGCGGTTCATGGACGGTTTCGCCAGTCTCTTCTCGGCCTTCGGCCTGGCCAGCGCGGCGGGCTTCAACGCCTATGTGCCCCTGCTCACCGTGGGCCTCGTAGCTCGCTACACCGATCTGCTGCGTCTGGCCGAACCCTTCGACATCCTGACGCAGCCCTGGGTCCTGGGCGCCATCGCCGTCCTGGCCGTAGTCGACTTCATCGCCGACAAGATCCCCGCCGTCGACAGCCTCTGGCACGGAATCGGCGCCCTGGTCGCCCCCGTGGCCGGCGCCGTGCTCTTCGCCAGCCAGCAGAATGTGCTGAGCGACATGCATCCCGCCATCGCCGCCATCGCGGGTCTTATCGTGGCCGGCGGCTTCCATGGCAGTCGGGCCGCAGCCCGGCCGATCTCCACCGCCGCCACCGGCGGGCTGGGCAATCCGGTTCTGTCCCTGGTGGAGGACGTGCTCTCCGGCCTTCTGAGCCTGCTGGGGGTCTTCCTGCCGTTCATCGCCTTTGGCTTGGCGGGTCTGGTCGCCATCCTGCTGATGGTCGCGGTGGTGCACGCCGGCCGCGCCTGGCGGGAGAGACGGGCGAGGCTTGGCTAGAGCCCAGGCCAGGCGACCAGGGGGTTGAGCAGGAACACCGGATCGCGGGGCTCTAGCCCTAATTCCGCATAGCTGAAGGCGAGCTCAACGTGGCCCGCCACCAGGGACTGGCACCCGTCCACACGCTTACGGCCAAAGGCCAGGGTCACCGCCTCCCCCTGCCGCTCCACATAGAAGGCGAAGTCGGCCTTGGTGGTGCAGCCGTTGGAGGCGACCTTGATGGTCAATTCCCGGCGCCCGGCCTCTGCGGCGTAGAGCGGCTCAAGCTCGGCCAGCGGCACGCCCGCCGGCGCCAGGATCGGCGGCGGCGGCGCCGTGGCGCAGCCGGCCAGGAGGGCGGCCACCGAGGCCATCATCAGGAAGCGGCGTGTCATGGCGCCACTGCGCCACATCTTGCCAGACAGGGAAAGACCGTGTCGGTCAGAGACCATCTTTTGACGGGGGAAGCCCGTGGGCCGCCAGCCAGCCCCCGGCGTAGCGCGGATCATCGGTCACCTCCCGCAGGGCGAAAGGCGGGTGGGGACAGGCGGCCATTTCCGCGTCGCTGTCGAACTCCTTCTCAGACAGGACGAGGCCCTGCAGGGCGCCTGCGAAGACATCGACGCCAAAGGTCCGTCCGTAGATTGGCGCCAAGCGGTGACGCACCTTCTCGACCCGTCGCCCCGGCAGGCCGGCCAACAGGGCGAACTCGGCCTCCGACAGGTAGATCGACGTGATCAGCCGATGGGCGGCGTCCACATCTCCCTTTCGCCCCAGGCGGCGCATCACCGGCCCGCCATCCAGCGGCCGCGCCTCCCGCAATCGCAGGCGTGAGCCTTCAATATACAGATCGGTGATGGCGTCGGCGGAGACGACGTCGACGTCCGGCAGCCGTGCGCAGAGCCAGCGCCGCTCCCGCTCCACATAGGCGTATTTCAGCTTGGGGAAGCCCAGCTCACGGGCGAGGTCGGGGTCGATGTCCATGGAAGCTCCGTCGGCCCGCTGGAGAGTGACAGGCCGACGGAGACTTCGCCAGGGTCAGGAGCCGGCGCCCTCGACCCCGCCCTTGGGGTGCTTGGGCTTGAGCAGCGAGAAGATCACCCCGCCGGCCAGCAGGCTGATGGTGATGCCCAGCGACCATGGGGCCGGGAACTTGCCGCCGAAGAACAGGTCGCCAGCAAAGATCTTGAAGCCGATGAAGACCAGCACCAGGGCGAGCGCCACCTTCAGGTAGTGGAAGCGGTGGACGGCGTTCTCCAGGGCGAAATAGAGCGCCCGAAGCCCGAGGATCGCAAAGATGTTGGAGGTGTAGACGATGTAGGGGTCCTGGGTGATCGCGAAGATGGCCGGGACCGAGTCGATGGCGAAGACCAGATCGGCGAACTCGACCAGCACCAGGGCCAGAAACAGCGGCGTGGCGAACAGCACCAGCTTGCCGGTCACGGGGTCGGCCTGGCGGACAAAGAACTTCGAGCCCTGGAAGCCGTCGGTCACCCGCAGATGGCCGCGCAGCCACTTCAGGATGCCGTTGTCGGTCAGGTCCTTGGCTTCCTCAGCGTCGCTCGAGAAGGATTCCTTGAGCATCTTGGCGCCGGTGAACAGCAGGAAGGCGCCGAAAATGTAGAGCACCCAGGCGAAGTTGGTGACCAGGGCCGCGCCGATGCCGATCATGATCGCCCGCAGCACGATCACGCCGAGAATGCCCCAGAACAGCACCCGGTGCTGCAGCTCCCGCGGCACCGCGAAATAGGCCAGGATGAGGGAGATGACGAAGACGTTGTCGAGCGCCAGGGTCAGCTCGAGCAGGTAGCCGGTGTAGTATTCCACCGCCTTCTGAGAGCCCAGATCGTACCAGATCCAGGCCCCGAACGAGAGGCCAAGGGCGATATAGGCCGAGGCGGCCTTCACCGACTCCCCGGGCCCGATGATGTGGTCCTTGCGGTTGAAGACCCCCAGGTCGAGGGTCAGAACCGTCAGCACGATGCCGAGGAACAACAGCCACAGCCAGGTCGCCTGGCCGAGGAACGGCGTCTGTAAAAATAGCAGGAGAGCGTCCATCGGACCCCGCACCTCTCATAGTCACGGCGCTGCGTCTGCGCCTGGAGAGTGAAGATCCGACATCATCGCGACCGCCGTCGCGACCAGAGGGGCCCGGACCGAGCCGCGGACATAGTGGGGCGCGAGGCGGCGGTCAACGGCCTTGGCGCGCCCCGGGGGGCTTCGCGCTCACCCTGCTGACTTTTCAGCGCCACGGCGCCGGGGCATGCCAAACCGCTGGATACCCGGGCGGGTGGCGGCGTCCAGATGCAAAAAGGGCCCCGGATCGCTCCGGAGCCCTTCCAAATCGCAGATGTTCGACGCCTTAGGAGGCGTAGAATTCGACCACGAGGTTCGGTTCCATCTTCACCGGATAGGGCACTTCGGCCAGTTCCGGGGCGCGGATGAACTTGGCCGACAGGCCCTTGGCGTCGACTTCGATATAGTCGGGCACTTCGCGCTCGCCCGACGCCATGGCTTCCAGCACCAGGGCCATGTTGCGCGAACGCTCACGCACCTCGACCACGTCGCCGGCCTTCACGCGGTAGGACGGGATGTTGACGCGCTTGCCGTTCACCAGGACGTGGCCGTGGTTCACGAACTGACGGGCGGCGAAGACGGTCGGCACGAACTTGGCGCGATAGACCACCGCGTCCAGACGCGATTCCAGCAGGGCGATCAGGTTTTCCGAGGTGTTGCCCTTGCGGCGCGCGGCCTCGGTATAGGTCCGGCTGAACTGCTTTTCGGTCAGGCTGCCGTAGTAGCCCTTCAGCTTCTGCTTGGCGCGCAGCTGCAGGCCGAAGTCGGAGACCTTGGACTTGCGGCGCTGACCATGCTGGCCGGGGCCGTAGGAACGCTGGTTCACCGGCGACTTGGCGCGGCCCCAGATGTTCTCGCCCATACGACGGTCGAGCTTGTACTTCGCGGAATGACGCTTGGTCATGAAACACTCTTCATCATCGACACGGCCCGGCGCTTCCGAGACTGGAGGCGCGATCTCAACGGCGGGGCCCGTATCACCCGTAATAGACTTCGCACCGCGCGGAGACCGCCGGTGGGAAGTCGCGGTGTATGGCGGCCACACCCCCGCGAGTCAAGGCCAGCAGCAGCAGCCGCGCTCAGGTCCGGACGGTGCTGAGCGCCCCGGGGCGGACGATGTCGTTGGCCGCTCGGGGCGTCTGCCCCTCCCCCCGCAACTTGCCCAAAACCAGACCGGCCAGGGCGCGGGTTTCGGCGGCCGCCGCCCCGTTGGGCTCCCATTCGGTGACGCCGCGTCCATAGGATAGGGCGCCCTGATAGGCCTGACGCACTCGAAGCGCCACCGGCGAGACCGGCACGCCGGCGAAGCGAAGGGCCTCCAGGGTGCCCGAGACCACGCGCGGTTCCTGGCCCTGCCGTGGCGAGGGGCACTGGTTCAGCAGAATAAGGCCCGGCGCCCGAAGCTGGCGCAGCAGATCGACCGTCTTCAAGGCCGCGGCGAGGTCCAGATAGGTGGGCCGGGTCACCACCAGGCAAAGGTCGGCGACCTTGATGGCCGCGACGATGTCGGCCTCAGGCGAAGCTGGCGTATCGATGACCAGCACATCGCAGCCGCTGCGTCGGGAGGCTGTCACCAGGGCGAAGAGCTTGGAAGCCGAGGTCTCCACCACCGACAGGCTGTGGGCGCGCAGCGCTTCGCTGGAGGAGCGCAGGGGATCGGCGTCCGCCAGCACCGCCCGCTGGCCGGCGTCTCGCAGGGCCGCGGCGAGATTGACCGCCACGGTCGACTTGCCGGCGCCGCCCTTACGCGAAATGACCGCCACGGTCTGCATGATCGTCACCCCCTGGGAGACCGTAGAGCCAACTTATCCACAGAGACAAGATGTCACATCCCCAGGGTGTCGGGCCGCTCAAGGCTCGCGCGATGCGCGGCGCTTTGCCCGCTCCGGCGCCGCCGAACTAGGCGCGGACCCCGCCGTCCACCTTGAGGTCCTCGCCCGTGACATAGCTGGCGGCGCTGTCGGCCAGATACATCACCGCGTGAGCCACCTCTTCCGGCTGTCCGGCTCGGCCGGCCGGTGTCCGCGCGCCCGAGGCCTGGGCCGCCCCGCCCCCCATCATCGGGGTGTCGATGGGGCCCGGAGACACGGCGTTGACGCGGATATTGTTCCCGGCGAACTGCAGCGCCGCCGAGCGGGTCAGGCTGAGCACGCCGGCCTTTGACAGGGCGTAGGACATTACCGGACCGGAGCCCACATAGCCCAGCACCGAGGCGGTGTTGATGATCGCCCCACCCCCGCGCGCCTTCAGCGCCGGGACCTGGTGGTTGATGCAGCGGACCACGCCTTCCAGGTTCGTGGCCATGATGTCGTTGTGGACCGCCCAGTCGAACTCAGGTCCCATCTCGCCGGCGCGTCCGGCGATCCCGGCGTTGTTGAAGGCGATGTCGAGCCCGCCGTAGGTCTGAACGCAGGCCGCGACCAGAGCCGCCACATCGGCTTCGACCCGCACGTCGGCGCGACGGTAGAGCGCTTCGCCGCCAGCCGCCCGGATCTCGGCCTGGACCTCCTGGCCCAATCCCTCCCGGCGGCCGCAGAACATCACCTTGGCGCCTTCCAGAGCGAAGGCCTTGGCGGTGGCCCGGCCGATGCCCGACGTCGCCCCGGTGATCAGCACCACCTTGCCGCCGAACCGCCCATGGGGCGCCAGGGCGGAGGCGGCCTCCGGCGGCGTCTTCAAATCCGCCGCCGCAGCCGATTGCGCCGCGAGAGCCGCCAGGCCTGCGCCGCCAGCGATCAGGGCGCGGCGGGATGTCAGGGAGTCGGTCATGGGTAGTTCCTCCTGCGACGACGTCCGACGGGGTGATCGCGCCGGCTTCGTTCTTTGGTCTGCGCCCTTTGGCGGCGCCTGACTGATCATGGGCTAGCGCGCGCCTTGACCGCAACCGCCGGCCTCAGCCTAGGCCGCGTCCACCGCCTCGACCGGCGGCAGGCGATAGACGCCGTCCAGCAGTTCGGCCTTGGGCAGGTAGGTGCGCATGAACAGGGCGAACGGCCCCTCGGGCGCCGGCAGCCAGTTGCTCTCCCGGTCCTCGCCCGGCGAGGCGCTGCCGATCCAGATGTCGAGGGAGCCGTCCTCGTTATAGGTCAGACCCTCGGTGCGATCGCCGATGGCGTAGCGATCCAGCCGGTTGTCGGCGAAGAAGAACTGACCTTCGTCGGTCGCCTCATAGAGGCTGAGCGACCAGAAGGAGTTCACCGGCGGCAGGCGGTCGGCCGGGAAGTGCAGGCGGTAAGCTTTCAGCCCGTCATAGAGGGCGCGGGGCTGGTCGCCCCGGGCGCGCATATAAAGAGCTTCCACCGGCGGAAGAGCCGCAAGCCCCCCAAGCGCCACGGCGGCGCGGTAGTGGTAGTTCTGGCCGAAGTCGCCGAGCGTCGCGCTGGGATAGGACCAGCCATCGACGAACTGATCCCCGGTCACGCCGCCCCGGCGCACGGCCACGCGGGCCTCGGCCACGCCCGCCTCGATCTCGGCGGCCTCGTCGGCCGAGAACCGCCCGGCGTCGAAGTCCCCCTCCAGGCCAAGCGGTGCGATCTCTTCCAGCAGGCCCCGATCAGTGACCGGCGGCGGATTGGCCGCCATCAGGGCAGACAGGGCGGCGAAGTATTCCTGCCAGGACGCGCTGCGCTTGACCGCTGGCGGTGGCGGCGGGGCCGCCGGCCCCTGGATCGACAGGCCCGACTGCACCTGCTGGGCGGCCTCCAGGTCGGCGGCGCTATAGACCACGATCCGCGCCAGGGCCCATACGTGGTTGGTGGGCGCGCGCACCACATGGCGCCCTTCGGCCGCCGCATTGGGCCCGACCAGGGTGAAGGTCCCGCCATGGGGGCCGGTGGTCCGGGTCCCCAGGATGGCGAAGTTGTTGGAATAGGCGTCCATCAGCGCCAGCGAGAAATACCGATCCCCCGTCGCCGGCAGACTCAGGGTCACCGGCCCTTGGGAGAGGTCCAGCTGGGCCGACGAATAGAGGGTGTCGTTGTTGGGCGTGGTCACCGCCCGGTGCTTGGGCGTGGCCAGATTGCGCACATGGCCGATGGTGTTCAGGCTCTGGCCGAAGGACAGGCCTCGGGCGCGCGTCGCGGCGATTTCGATCAGCGGCAGCCCATAGAGCCAGGCCTTCATCGCCGCGGTTTTCAGATCCGGTCCCGACATGGCGCTCTCCCCGACGCTGTTAGGTTATCATTGATCCCCTATGAGCTTCGCCGGCGCTCTGGCGTCAAGTCTCCGGCTCTGCCCCCTTCCCGCCCGCCTCACGTTCGGCCTTCTGACGGGCGAGCTTGTCGAGAACCCGGCCACGGCCCCGCGAGAGGGCGGTGACCACTCCACGGAAGGTGCGCACCTCCTGGTCGCTGAAGCTTGCCCGCCCCAGGGCCGAGCGCAGGTTCTGGATCATAGAGGGTCGCTTCTCCGGCGGGTGGAAGAAGCCGGCGGCGTCCAGCTCCGCCTCCAGATGGCCATACAGGCCCATCATCGCGGCGTGGTCAGCAGGCTCAGGCCCGTCCCTGAACCTGGGCGGCGGACCTGCGGCTTGCGTCAGCCGCCACTCGTAGGCCGTGAGCGCCACGGCCTGGGCGAGGTTCAGCGAGTGGAAGCGCGGGTCCACCGGCACGGTGACCACCGCTTGGCAAAGCGCCACATCGGCCGTCTCCAGCCCGGCTCGCTCAGCGCCGAACAGCAAGCCTACCTTCTGGCCAGCGGCCACCCGGCCGGCCAGCTCGGCGGCCGCCTCCCGGGGCGTGATCACCGGCAACTGCAGCTCGCGGGGCCGGGCGGTGGTGGCGAACAGCACCTTCAGGTCAGCCGCGGCCTCGGCGACGCTGGAGAAAACCCGCGCCCCGTCCAGGGGCCAGTCGGCGCCCGAGGCCGAGGCCCAGGCCCGGTCCTGGGGCCAGCCATCGCGCGGATTGACGAGGCGAAGGTCCTCCAGGCCGAAATTGGCCATCACCCGGGCTACGGCCCCGATGTTCTCGGCCAGTTGCGGGGCCGACAGGATAATGGTTGGCGCGGGCGCGGAACTTACAGTCATCTGGGCGTTTTCGGTCCTATGGGATGCGGCGCGCAAGAGTTTGGCCCGCATCTGGAGCATTTCACCTCATGCGTCACCTTCTTCTCCTGGCCGCCGTCGTCCTGGTGGGGGCCTGCGACCCGGGCATGCCCCAGACCGTCTCCACCACCCCGGCCCTCGACGCTGGACGCCTGGACGCCATGGGAGAGGATCTCAGCGCCCGCGCTGGCGAGGCGCGACTGGGGGTGGCGCTCATGAACCTGGAGAGCGGCGAGCTGTGGGCGATCCGCGGCAGCGAGCGGTTTCCCATGCAGAGCGTCTTCAAGGCGCCCCTGGGCGCTGCGGTCCTGGCCGAGGTGGACGCCGGTCGGCTCACCCTGGATGAAATGCTCACCTTGGACGACGAGAACCTGTCGCCGCCCTACAGCCCGGTGGCTGCAGCCTATCCAGGCCGCCGTGACTATACCGTCGCCGAGCTCCTGACGCTTGCGGTCGGCACCAGCGACAACACCGCCGCCGACCTGCTGATGCGGCGGATCGGCGGGCCAGGCGCGGTGACCGCCTGGCTGCGTAGCCAGGACCTGAGCGACATGCGGGTCGACCGCTATGAACGCCAGATGCAGCCAGAGATCGCCGGGCTGGAATCCTTCCGCCCGGCCCTGAAGACGGAGGCCGCCTACAGCGCCGCCCTGGCCGAGACGCCCCCCGAGGTGCGCCGGGCGGCCACGGCGCGCTACCTGCAGGATCCGCGCGACACCACCACGCCGCGGGACGCCCTGCTCTTTCTGTCCAAGCTGGCCCGCGGCGAACTCCTCTCCGACGCATCGACGGCCCGTCTCCTGAAGGTCATGGAGGAGAGCCGCTCAGGGCCCAACCGGCTGGCTGCTGGCCTGCCCGAGGGCGCGCGCCTGGCCCACAAGACCGGGACGGCCCGCACGGATCTTGGCCTGAACCCGGCGACCAACGATATCGGCCTGATCACCCTGGCCGATGGCCGGCAGTATGCGGTCGCGGTGTTCCTGTCGGGTTCCACTCTGCCGGAAGCCGAGCGGGAGGCTATCATCGCCGACGTCGCCCGGGCGGTCTCCGCCGCGGTGGGCTAGGCTTGAGCCGCAGGGCGGCCAGGACCCAGGCGCCGAATCGCCGCGGCCAGTCGGACCCCGCTCCCCTCAAGCCCCAGCAGCCGGACGGCCGCTGGGCGCCTGTCCAGCAGGCGCCTCACGATGTCGCTTTCCACCATGCGCAAGGGGATGGCGCGGAGGCTGTCGATACGATGACCGCCGATGGTCAGGGACGGCAGCGAAATCCACAGCTCCTGACCGCCGGCGGGACCGAAGTCGCGGATATTGCTGATCTGTCCCTGCAACCGGCCTCGGCCATAGGTCGATATGAAGTCCCACGGCTCGGCGACGAGCAGCAGAACGGGCGCCCCTATCAGGGCGGAGAAGGTGGCGGGGGTTTCCACAGAGACCTAACTATCGGCGGGCGATGACGATCCCGTGTCGAGGACGATTGCGTCCATCCTGGCTTTGCGCCTCGGCCTAGGGCTTGTATACGGCCTCAACCCCTCAATTCCGCCACGGAGCGCGCCTCGCCTATGGCCAAGATCAAAGTCGCCAATCCCGTCGTCGATATCGACGGGGACGAGATGACCCGGATCATCTGGAAGATGATCAAGGACAAGCTCATCTTCCCCTACCTCGACATCGACATCGCCTATTACGATCTGGGCATCGAGTATCGGGACAAGACCGACGACAAGGTCACGGTCGAGGCCGCCGAGGCCATCCAGAAATACGGCGTCGGCATCAAGTGCGCGACGATCACCCCCGACGAGGCCCGGGTCGAGGAGTTCGGCCTCAAGCAGATGTGGCGTTCGCCCAACGGGACGATCCGCAACATCCTCGGCGGCGTGGTCTTCCGTGAGCCGATCATCTGCAAGAACGTGCCGCGCCTGATCCCGGGCTGGACCCAGCCGATCATCGTCGGCCGTCATGCCTATGGCGACCAGTACCGCGCCACCGACTTCCTGGTGCCCGGCAAGGGCAAGATGACCATCCGCTGGGAAGGCGAAAACGGCGACGTCATCGAGCGTGAAGTGTTCGACTATCCGGGATCGGGCGTGGCCATGGCCATGTACAACCTGGATGACTCGATCCGCGAATTCGCCGAGGCCTGCTTGGCCTACGGCCTGAACCGCAAGTACCCGGTCTATCTGTCCACGAAGAACACCATCCTCAAGGCCTATGACGGGCGCTTCAAGGACATCTTCGCCGAGATCTATGAGGCCAAGTACGCCGAGCAGTACAAGGCCGCCGGCATCGTCTACGAGCACCGCCTGATCGACGACATGGTCGCCTCGGCCCTGAAGTGGTCCGGCGGCTTCATCTGGGCGGCCAAGAACTATGACGGCGACGTCCAGTCCGACCAGGTGGCCCAGGGCTTCGGCTCGCTGGGTCTGATGACCTCGGTGCTGATCACCCCGGACGGCAAGACCCTGGAGGCCGAGGCCGCCCACGGCACGGTCACCCGCCACTATCGCCAGCATCAGCGTGGCGAGAGCACCTCGACCAACTCCATCGCCTCGATCTTCGCCTGGACCCGGGGCCTGGAGCACCGGGCCAAGCTGGACGGCAATGACGCCCTGGACCGGTTCGCCAAAACCCTGGAGGCGGTCTGCGTCTCCACCGTCGAAAGCGGCTCCATGACCAAGGACCTCGCCCTGCTGGTGGGCGACACCCAGGGCTGGCTGACCACCGAAGGCTTTATCGACAAGGTGGCCGCCAACCTCGAAAAGGCCCTGGCCGCCTAAGGCTTGATGCGACCTAGGGTCCGGTGCGGCGCGCCGGACCCCCATGGGCCACCACCCGCCCAAGCGCGCGGTGACGCTGGTGCAGATCCTGGAGATCCCTGTCATTGGCGAAGGCCTTCTGGCCATCGGACATGACCTTGTCGGCGTGGGAGACCAGGACCGCCAGACGTTCGGCATCCCGCTCCTGCTCGGCCACCAGGGCCAGGATTTCCAGCATGCGGATCAATACCGACGGGGCCCCGGCGCCGTTCTGACGGATCATGTCGAAGCTGACGTCCACCAGGCCCGCATAGTCGCTGACTGGCCGCAGAACCACGACCCGGCCATCCCTGACTGTCACGCCTGAGACGAAGGTGCGATTGGCCACGCGGCAGAGGGCCGATCCCAGCTGATCGAGCACCGCGATGGCGGTCATGGGATCGTTGATCCCCGGCGACAGGGCGCGAACGGCCACCTCCACCAGTTGCCGGGCGCTGTATTCGAGATCGGCGCCGGAGGTGCGCCGGGCGCTGAGCGCCGTGGCCCCGACCACCGCCTCCTTCGCGCCTTCGACGTCCGGGGGCCAGACCAGGGCGACGCAGCCGCCGGCCATGATGAAGTCTCCGGGCCGCACCAGCAGCCGGACCCGCGCGCCATTTGCCACGGCCCAGTCGGCCAGATCGTCAGCCTCCAGCTGTTGCAGGTAGCCGTTCCGGGGATCGGGGACAGGGCGGGCGTCCGACCAGTCCAGATCGACATCGGCCGGCTGCAGGGGACTGACGTCCGGCTTGGGCTGGGTCTGGCTGTCCAGGGCGGCGAAGAAGTCCCGGCGCACCAAATCGATCACCGTGTCGATATTGATCCGGCTCGACATGTGATGGACGTAGTAGACCAGCAGGGCGACGCAGAGGCCGCCCAGCAGCATGGCGCCGGCCAGGGCCAGCCGCGGCACGAAAAGGTCATCCTCCCCCCCGCGAACCTGGCGCAGCACCACAAGGCAGTAGGCGAACGTCCCCAGGAAGACCCCCAGCACCACCTGGTTGCCACGGTCCCGGGTGAAGTTGTCCAGCAGACGCGGCCCCATCTGGCTGGACGCCAGGGTCAGGACTGCGATTGTGATGGAGAAGAGCGTTCCTGTGACCCCGATGGTCGAGGTGGCGATAGCCCCCAGCAGGGTTCGCGCGCCGCTCTCCCCGCCCTCATAGAGCAGGGCGAGCAGAGGCTCAGGGATCCAGTCCGCCCCCTCGGCGCCCACCGCCCAGAAGGCGGCGAGCACGCCCAGGCTCACCAGGATGGCCGGCACAAGCCAGAAGGTCGTGCGCAGATCATGGATCAGTTTGTGAAGACGCGCCCCCATGAGCTTTCAACGCGCTGGTCAAGCTTAGGCTCCCGAATTCGCTGTCCCGCGCGAGGCGAGGAAATTGGCGAGGGATGACGAGGCGTGTTAACCCTTGCCGACAACCTGCGAAGCTTGGCCGAGGGGACCCGACCGGCCCATGGTCAGACGTCAGCTGTTTCAGATCTTCGTGCTCTGTCTGGTCCTGTTCGGCCTGGCGTTTGCGCTCGCCCCCTGGTTCGCCTTCCGGGCGCTGAAAGCCAATGCCCGGGACCAAGATGTGGCCGGCCTGGCCGAGATGGTCGATCTGCGCGCCGTGCGCGCCAGCTTGCGTGATCAGGTGGAGGAGCCGGGGCAGCCTGCGCCCGCCCCAGGCGAGGCCGTGGATATCTGGCGCGATCCCCTGGGCGCCATGCGCCGCGCGCTTGAGCCCTTCGCCGAGCCACTGGCGCCCCTGACGCCGGCCCCCGCACGGCTTGAGCCCTATCTGACTGCGGCGGGTCTTTACGACCTGACCCGCGGCTACATCCCAGGAACAGCGCCGCCTGAGCCGCCGCCGCCGCAGGGCCTGGCGCGGATCACCGCGGCGCTGAGCGAGCCGTGGCCAGCCCTGCGGTTCTGGGGGGTCAACCGGGTTCGCTTCGCCGTCCACCCCCCTGAGCAGCCGGGCGAGGTGATGGTCTTCACCTTTCAGCGCACCGATCTCTTCCAGTGGAAGCTGGTGCATGTGCGCCTGCCTGACACCGCCCCCGTCTAGTCCCACGACGGATTCGCCTTGGATCTGATTGCGCGTATCGCGCCGTTCTTTGCGATTATCGCCGTTGGCGCCGTGGCCGGCCGCATCGGTTTGCTGGGACCCCGCCTTGGGGGCTGGCTCTCGGCCTATACCTTCTGGGTCGGCTTTCCTGCCCTTCTGATCCGCTGGCTCGGAGACGCCCCGCCTCCGAACGCCAGCCAGGGGCTGGCCCTCGGTCTCTACGGCCTGACCATGGTCCTGCTGCTGCTGGGCGCCTGGATCGCGGCGCAGCGCCTGGGGATGTCGCGCGAGACGACCGCAGGCCTGCCCATGGTGGCCGGTCTCGGCAACACCGCCTTCCTGGGCGCGCCCCTGGCGGTCGCCGTCCTGGGAGAGGCCGTGCGTCCCCAGGCTGCGGCCCTGGTGGCCGTCGACTTCATCCTCTTGATGGGCCTGGCCGTCGCCATCCTCCAGACCGGGAGCGCCGCGGTGGGCCTGGCCGGCGCGCTGCGACGGGTGCTGGCCAATCCGACCGTCCTGGGCGCCGCCTGCGGTCTGGTCCTCGCCGCCACTGGCGCGCGGCCGCCGGGGCCAGCCGATCAGGTCCTCACCTGGCTCGCCCTCACCGCCAGCCCCGTGGCGCTCGTGGCCCTGGGCGGACTGATCGGCCGCGAAGGGGGATGGCCGCGACGCGAGGATCAGGGACCGCTGGTCCTCGCCCTGACGATCAAGCTGGCGCTCGCCCCCCTGCTCGTCTGGCTGGTCCTGGGGGCGGCGAGCATCGCCCCGGAGCTGCGGGCCACCGCCACCTTGCTGGCGGCCTGCCCGACCGCCGTCAATGTCTTCATCCAGACCCGCAATATGGGCGTCTTCGCGCGGGGCGCGGCCGAGGCCGTGATCGCCGGAACCGTGCTCAGCGCCCTCACCCTGAGTCTGATCGCCCACTTCCTCGCCTGATCCGTTCCTGTTATGTTCTCTCTGTGGCGCTTGGCCACCTACGGGAGAAATGATGATGAGCACGCCGCCTGGCCTGGGCTATGTGACCCTGGGCGCTGACGATCACGCCGCGGCCCAGGCCTTCTACGACGCCGCGCTTGCGCCGCTGGGCCTGCGCCGTCTGCACGAGTTCGAGAACTGGACCGGCTACGGCCGGGAGGATGATCCCCTCGGTCAGACCCTCTGGGTCTGCAAGCCCTTCGACGGGGCGCCGGCCTTGGCGGGCAATGGCGTGATGGTCGGCCTTTACGCCTCGACGCCGGAGATGGTTGACGCCTTCTACGCCGCGGCCATGGCCCATGGCGGCGCCTGCGAAGGCCCGCCTGGCCTGCGCTCGCAATATGGCGAGGGCTGGTACGCCGCCTATGTCCGCGACCCGCAGGGCAACAAGCTGGCCTGCGTGCGGACACGGCCCGCCTGAAGCCAGGGCAGCCTGGGCTGGGCCGCGGCGGCCCGCAGGGCGGCCTAGCCCGCGATGGCGGCCTTGAGCGCCGTCAGGCCCTCTTCAGCCCGGGCGCCGTCCGGGGCGCCGCCCTGGGCGAAGTCCGGCCGACCGCCGGCGCCCTGGCCGCCCATGGCGATCACGGCGGCCTTGGCCAGTTCTGCAGCGTTGAAGCGATCCTTGGCCGCGCCGGTCACCGCGACGGTGACGGCGGCCTTGCCCTCGGCCACGCCCACCAGAGCGATAATTCCGTCGGCGATCTGCTTCTTGAACTCCTCGGCGATGGGCCGCAGATCCTTGCCGCCGACCCCGTCCATGATCCGCGCCAGCACCTGAACCCCGGCGATCTCCTCCGGCCCGGCCTGGGCCGCGCCACCGCCGCCCATAGCCAGCTGGCGCTTGGCGTCAGCCAGCTCCTTCTCGAGCTTGCGACGCTGGGCCTCCAGGGCCTCGACCCGTCCGAGGACCTCAGAGACCGGGGTCTTGAATTGCTCGGCCAGCTGACGCGAAACCAGCGCCTGATCCAGCAGCCAGCGGCGAGCGGGCTCGCCGGTCAGGGCCTCGATCCGACGGACCCCAGCGGCCACGCCGCTCTCGGAGACGATCTTGAACAGGGCGATGTCGCCGGTGCGGGCCACATGGGTGCCGCCGCACAGCTCCACCGAATAGGCGCCCTCCCCGTCAAGCGCTCGCCCCAGGGTCAGGACGCGGACCACGTCGCCGTACTTCTCGCCGAACAGGGCCATGGCGCCGGCCTCGATCGCGGCTTCGGGCGCCATGTTCTTCGTCTCGGCCGGCAGGTTCTGGCGGATCACCGCATTCACCTCGGCCTCGATCCTGTCGATCTCTTCCAGGGTCAGCGGCTGGCCATGGCTGAAGTCGAAGCGGATACGCTCGCCGTCGACCATCTGGCCCTTCTGGCTCACATGGGGACCCAGCACATTGCGCAGGGCCGCATGCAGCAGATGGGTGGCCGAATGGTTGGCCCGGGTCGTGGTGCGACGGTCGGCGTCCAGGGCCAGGCGCGCCCGGGCGCCGGGGGCCAGCTCGCCGGACTCGATCTCGATCACATGCACATGCAGGTCGCTGGCTTGCTTCTGGGTGTCGATCACCCGACCGCGGCCGCCGTCCCACTCCACCTCGCCGGTGTCGCCGGCCTGGCCGCCGCTTTCGCCGTAGAAGGGCGTGCGGTCGAACAGGGCCTGAACGGTCTGACCGGCGCCAGCCTTGGCGACTTCGGCGCCGTCGGCCATCAGGACCAGCAGCTCGGCGGTCACCTCGCCCTGATCATGGCCCACGAAGTCGGTGGGGCCGAGGCGTTCGCGTAAGGAGAACCACTCCCCGGCCGCCGCAGCCTGGCCAGAGCCGGTCCAGGCGTCACGGGCCTGATCCTTCTGACGCTTCATGGCCACGTCGAAACCGACCAAGTCGACGCTCATCCCCAGGGCGCGCACCGCGTCCTGGGTCAGGTCCAGGGGGAAGCCGTAGGTGTCATAGAGCTTGAAGGCGGTCTCGCCCGGCAGGACGCCGCCGGGGCCAACCTGGGCGGTCGCCTCCTCCAGCAGGCTCATGCCGCGCCCCAGCGTGCGGCGGAAGCGCTCTTCCTCCTGGCGCAGAGTCTCGGCGATCACCGGCTCGGCCCGGCGCAGCTCGGGATAGGCCTCGCCCATCTCCGTCACCAGGGCCGGCGTCAGCCGGTGCATCAGGGGCTCAGCCGCCCCGAGCAGGTGCGCATGGCGCATGGCGCGGCGCATGATCCGCCGCAGCACGTAGCCGCGACCCTCGTTGGACGGCGACACCCCGTCGGCGATCAGGAAGCTGGTGGAGCGCAGGTGGTCGACAATGACCTGGTGAGAGAAGCGAGCCTCGCCTTGCGCCTTGACGCCCGTGGCCTCTTCGCTGGCGGCGATCAGCGCCCGGAACATGTCGGTGTCGTAGTTGGAATGGACGCCCTGCAGGACGGTGGCGATCCGCTCCAGGCCCATGCCGGTGTCGATCTGCGGCTTGGGCAGGTCCTTGCGCGAGCCGTCGGCGAACTGCTCCCAGCGCATGAAGACCAGGTTCCAGATCTCGACGAACCGGTCGCCATCCTCATCGGGGCTGCCCGGGGGGCCGCCAGGGACGTGGTCGCCGTGATCGTAGAAAATCTCGGTATTGGTGCCGCAGGGGCCGGTGTCGCCCATGGACCAGAAGTTCTCGTCCAGCCGCACGATCTTGGAATCGGGGAGGCCGGCGATCTTGCGCCACAGGGCGGCGGCCTCGTCATCGTCCGGAGCGATCGTGACCATCAGCCGGGCGGGATCGAGCCCCAGGTCGCGGGTGATGAAGGCCCAGGCGTGCTCGATCGCTCCTTCCTTGAAATAGTCGCCGAACGAGAAGTTGCCGAGCATCTCGAAGAAAGTCTGGTGGCGGCCGGTATAGCCGACATTGTCCAGGTCGTTGTGCTTGCCGCCGGCCCGAACACACTTCTGCACCGACACCGCACGGGGCGCCGGCGGGGTCTCCGCTCCGGTGAAGTAGTTCTTGAACGGCACCATGCCGGCGTTGACGAACATCAGCGTCGGATCGTTCTGCGGCACCAGGGGCGCCGACGGGATCACCAGGTGATCACGGTCCTTGAAGTAGTTGATGAAGGCGCTGCGGAGCTGGTTCAGGCTGGACATGGCTTGCATATAGGGCTCGCGCGGCCGGCCGCGCAGGGGAAATTTGCGGGTCGTTTACGAGACTTGCCGCCGCGCGCAAAGAAAAAGGACGCCCTGGCGGCGGGCCAGGGCGTCCTCCTCCGCAGACGAGGCGCCGCGTTGGGGTCCAGGAGCGAACCGGACACGAATCGGCGGGGGCGTCCGGCCCGGGCGGTCACGACGCGATCTGCGGAGATTCCGAAGGTCAGTCGTCCGGTTCGTCCGGGGCGCCCACCAGCAGTTCTTCCTCGATCTTGGAGGTGGCGCCGCGCACCGCCTTCTCGATCTCGTCGGCTACGTCGCGGTTGGCCTTGAGGAATTCCCGCACATTGTCCCGGCCCTGGCCGATGCGCTGGCTGTTGAAGGAGAACCAGGAGCCGGACTTCTCGACCACCCCGGCCTTGACGCCCAGATCGATGATCTCGCCCAGCTTGGAGATGCCCTCGCCATACATGATGTCGAACTCGACCTCGCGGAACGGCGGGGCCACCTTGTTCTTCACCACCTTGACCCGGACATTGTTGCCGACGATCTCGTCGCGCTGCTTGACCGAACCGGTGCGGCGGATGTCCAGGCGGACGGAGGCGTAGAATTTCAGCGCATTGCCCCCGGTGGTGGTCTCCGGGCTGCCATACATGACGCCGATCTTCATGCGGATCTGGTTGATGAAGATGACCAGGGTCTTGGTCTTGGAGATGGAGCCGGTCAGCTTGCGCAGAGCCTGGCTCATCAGCCTGGCCTGGAGGCCCGGCAGGCTGTCGCCCATCTCGCCCTCAATCTCGGCCCGCGGCGTCAGGGCGGCGACCGAGTCGATGACGATCACATCGACGGCGCCGGAACGGACCAGGGTGTCGGTGATCTCCAGGGCCTGCTCGCCGGTGTCTGGCTGCGAGACCAGCAGGTCGTCGAGGTTCACCCCGAGCTTGTGGGCGTAGGACGGATCCAGGGCGTGCTCGGCGTCGACGAAGGCCGCGGTGCCGCCGCCTTTCTGAACCTCGGCCACCACGTGCAGGGCGAGCGTCGTCTTGCCGGAGCTTTCCGGGCCGTAGATTTCGACGATCCGCCCCTTGGGCAGGCCGCCGATGCCGAGGGCCAGATCCAGGCCGAGCGAGCCGGTGGAATAGGACTCGATCTCGACGATCTTGCCCTTGTCCCCCAGCTTCATCACCGAGCCCTTACCAAAGGCCCGATCGATCTGAGACAGCGCCGCCTCGAGCGCGCGCTGCTTGTCGCCTTCTTCTTTACCCACGAGTTTCAACGCCGACTGTGCCATTTGAGGGGACCCCTTATCCCATGATTCCGTCGGACCGACCGGGGCGATCCCCGGCTGGGCGTCCAGGACTCAGTCGTACGCTTTTTGTTCTCTGTTCGCAAGATGTTCTCGTGCGGCGTCAGGCGCCATCCGTCCCCGCCGCGAGGGTCCTGGTGCGGCGGGGACGTCGGCCCCCAACGGTCAGCGGGCGGTGATCACGATCATCGATTCGCGGTCGCCATCGGTGGGCGCAGCGTCCTTGGACAGCACGATATCGAGGTCCTGCCCTGCGCTCTGGCCGCTCCAGGCGCTGGTCAGGCGCGCGCCGCCCGCGGTCGCTTCCTGATGGCGCACGCGTTCCATGGCCCGCGCCGGCGCGCTCGCCCAGGCGTCGACGCCGTCGAGGATGGCCTGGGCCTGATCCGGCTCATGGGAGATGTATAGCGCGCAGACCTGTGGGTTGGCCGGGCCAGGCGGCGCCAGCTCCACCGTGGCTCCAGCGCCGCTCAGCACCCAGGCGCGGCCCTGGCGTTCCAGGCCAAGCTGCGACGCCACCGCCTCTGGGGCCTGCCCCTTGAGCATCGGCAGGCAGGCCTCCAGACCCCGCTCCACCTTGGGGCTGACCGCGGCGAGAGCCGCGCTGGCGCCGGCCCAGGCCAGGATGAGGACGGCGGCGCCGATGGCGCCGGGTCGGGTCGGAATGGCGCGGCGCGGCGCGCCCGTCCTGGCGCGGCCATGGATTTCAGTCTTCGACATGGTCGTCTCCTTCCAAGGTCGGCGGGTTTCCGGGCCAGGAGGTGGCCGGCGGTCCGCCTTGTCTGGAACAGACATGGGCGGGACGGGCCGCCCCCTCCAGGACGGCGGCCATGAGATCTGGCAAGGCCTGTGATGAGGCGTCGAAATCCCTCCGCAGACCTCGATCCGCCCGCCAGAGGCTTGATCTACCGCAAGGCGCCTGCGGCTCTCATCCGGTCACCCTCTGTCAGGGGGAGAGCGGACATGGCGACCTTGACATTTCACTCGATGGCCGGGAGCGCCTACCTGTGGACGGCCATGATGGCGGCCGACGAAAAGGGCGTCGATCACGCCCTGAACCCGGTCGTCTTCGGGTCTGACGAGCATCTCATTCTGCATCCGTTCGGCAAGATGCCGGTGATGCAGCATGGCGAGGTGATCCTCTACGAGACCCAGGCCATCACCCACTATATCGACCGCGCCTTCGACGGCCCGCCGCTGCAGCCCGCCGACGCCCTGGGCCAGGCGCAGGTTCTTCGCTGGATCAGCCTGGTGAACGCCTATGTGTTCCCGGTCATGAACCGCTTCATGAAGGAGCGCCTGGTGCGTCCAGCCTGGGGGTTCGAGGTGGATCAGGATTTCGTTCAGTCCGCCCGTGATCCGCTGCGCCTGCAGATGCGGATCATCGGGGAAGCGGCAGCCGACGGCGGCTATCTGGTGGGCGACCAGCTGACCCTGGCCGACGCCTTCCTGCTGCCGCATCTGCTGTTCTTTGGCCGCACGCCGGAGGGCGCAGCCTTGTTGCAGACGACGCCGGCCGCGGCGGCCTGGCTTGAGCGCATGACCTCAAGGCCAAGCTATGTCGGCGGCGCCATGGACCAGGCCTACGAGGCGTTTCACACCCTGGCCGGCGACCCCGCTCCGGTCTGGACCGAGGACTGAGGGCCTACCTCAGGACGTTGAGCAGAGAGCTTTCCTGCAGGGCGACAAAGACCTGGGCGGCGGCCTGCACCGAAATCTGCGCCTGCTGCAGGTTGGAGACCGCCAGGCTCATGTCGGCGTCGACGATCTCGCCCACCATCCCTTTGATGCTGTTGGTGCGGGCGATCAGGTCCTCCTTCACGGACTCGACGCGGCTCTGCACCATGCCGTTGCGGCCGCCGACATTGACCAGGTCCTTGTAGGCTGCGTCCCAGACGGAGAGCTGGGTCTCCAGAAAGGCCCGCTGATTGACGGTCAGCTCGCCGTTGAACGGCCCGTCGACCCCCTCTTCGAAGGCCTGCATCGACTTGAAGGCCTCCATCATGCCGGTCCCAAAGGCGTCAGCCAGGAAGCCGAGGTCCACCAGGGTGGAGTCATCGACCTTGGCCTGGGCGATATAGGAATCGTTGTGGAAATAGTCGGCCACATTGGTCGCCGGGATCGTCAGGTCGCTGAGCGAGGTGGCCGAGAATGGCGGGGTGTCCACCTGACCGCCGGCGAACAGGTACTTGCCGCCATACCGGGCGTTCATGCCCTCGACCCCGTTGCGGAAGGCCGCCTGCATATCCTGCATCAGGGTGTCCACCCGGCCACTGGCGATGGATTCGGCGATGGCCTGGCGGGCGATCTGGGCGGCGTCGGCCACCTGGGAGAGGGCGAAGTCCTGGGTGGTCAGCCGGTCGCTGACCAGCTTGTTCTGTTCGGTGAAGGCGCCCAGGCGGGTCTCGATGGACCGCATGGCGGTGAGCATCTCGGCATTGCGGGCATAGTCCTTCAGGTCCGAGCCGTTTTTCTGGCTGGCGACCTTGGTGCCGGCGTCCATCTGCCGCTGCTGGGCGGAGATCAGATTGGCCAGGACGGCGCTGTAGTTTCCGCCGGTGGAGACGCGGCTCACCATGGTGTTGGTCCTCAGACGATGTTGGTCAGGACGTCGAACAGTTCCTTGGCCGCCTGGATCATGCGGGCCGAAGCGTTAAAGGCCTGCTGATAGGTGGTCAGTCGAACCAGTTCCTCGTCCAGATTGACGCCCTCGACGGACTGGCGGCGGTTCACCGCCTCGGTCCGCACCGCCTGGGCGCTGGACCGGCGGGTGTCGGCGGCCGCCGACTCCCGGCCGATGGAGCCGCCGAACTCCGAGGCGTAGCGGGAGACGGTCATGTTCACCTCTCCCAGAGAGCCTGCGGCCCCGAACCGCGAGACCCTTTCGCCCGCGGTGGCCAGGGCGAGCGCCCCGCGCCCGTCGCCAGGGGTGAGGACCGGCTGGCCAGGGGCGACGCTGAGATCAAGCTTGGCGAGGCCGACCTTCATCGGGTCGGTGATGAAGGCCGCGGCGACCTCCAGGCGATTGGCGCGGCTCGTCCGCTCCACAACGCCCAGTCCGAACAGAGCGCTGATCGACGGGCCGCCGACCCCGCGCGCGGTGTTGTCCTGCACGATCGACGTGGTGGCGTAGAAGGGCTCGGAGCCCTTGAATGTCAGGGCCCCGTTGGAGTCCAGCGTGTACTGGCCATAGAGGCCGACCCCGCTGGTGTTGTTGTTCAGGGCCGCCACCAGGTCGTTCATGGTGGCGCCGGCGGGAACGGTGACGGGGACGTCGCGGATCGGTTTGCCGTCGCCCTGGGCCAGGCGGATCGTGATCTGGTCGCCCGGCGTGAAACCATGCGCGCTCGTGCCCGACAGGCCGGTGTCATAATTGGTGAAGCCGCCGGACCGGACGATGTCGTTCAGGCCAAAGAAGTGGGAGAAGCCTCGGCTAGCCTTCTTGGAGGTCCCCTCGTCAATGGCCACGCCGCCCGCGGCGGCGGTCAGGCTGAGGGCGCCGTTGGTGAAGCTGGCCGATCCCGTCGCGCCCAGGGCGGTGTTCAGATCCGCCAGGAAGCTGGCCGGGGTGAAGGCCGCCGCAGGCCCGCCGTCCACGCTCATGGTGCTGGCCGTGAAATCGATATCCACCCGTCGGGTCAGCTGGCCTGCAGCGTCGACGATCGCCACCGTCGTGGCGCCGGTAAAGCCGGAGATCGCGGTGGGCAGGTCGAGCCCGGTATTGCGGCCGGTGAGCGTGGCCTGAGCCGGGACGGTGGTGGAGGCGTTGTGCGCCGCGTTGATCGCATCAGCCGCACGGCTGAGAAATTCACCGAGCTGGTCGGAGACGCCCGGCAGCTTGTCGTCCCGAAGATCGAGAAGCCCGCGCAGGGCGCCGCCTGTGATGGTGATCGGCCGGCCTGCCGCAGCCCCGCCTGAGGTGTCGGCGGTGATGTAGCCCTTGGTGCTGTCGGTGCGGGAATAGGAGAGTTTGGCCGCCCCGTCGCCCGCCAGCATGACCCCTTCGGTGGACCGGATGATGAGGCCGCCGGTGGGTCGGGCGCTGACCTGCACATTGATCAGGGTCGCCAGCTCGTCCACCAGCTGACTTTGGATGTTCTCCGATCCCGAAGCGTCAGCGTCCACCATCTGGGCGCGGCTGATGTCGGCGTTCAGCTTGTTGATCTGGTCGAGCAGGTCATTGGCCCGGTCGATATTGGCGCTGATCTGGGTGTCGACCGTACGGCCGAGCTCGTTCAGCGAGCTGTTGATCCGCGCCCCTTCATTCAGGAAGTCCTCGATGGAGGAGAGCGACTGGCTGCGCAGCAGGCTTGAGGAGGGGTCGTTGGCGGTGGCGGCGAAGGCGGACCAGATCTCATCCAGGCGGCCAAAGAAGAACGCATCCCCCGACGGGTCGCCGAACAGGCTCTGGGCGTTGTCCATATACTGGGCCACTGCGTCCCACCGGCCGGACTCCGAGCCCGCCGACAGGGTGGCCAGCTGCAGGTACTGGTCGGTGACCCGTTTGACGCCGGAGATCTCGACGCCCATGCCCTGGCCGGCGACCACCAGCTGCTGCTGGTCGACGGTCTTGCGGACGTAGCCAGCGGTGTTGACGTTGGCGATGTTGTCGGAGACCGCCCGCAAGCCGACCTGCGAGGCCACCAGTCCGGAGTTCGCCGTCTTAAGGACCGCTGTCAGCGACATGGCCTTATCCTTCCACCCGGCAATCCTCGCTGCGTGGGCCGGCGCATTCTGCCGGGCCTGAGATGAACGCGCACGCGAGGGTCCGGAAAAACCCTAGCCTTTTCAATACCGACCCATTCAGGGTCCGGAATGGACGTTTTAGAGGTCGCAAGTCTGGCGCCAGTTTGAGCGCGCCCGCCGGTAACCTTTCCGAAAGGCGGCAGACTCGTCCGAGCCGCAGGCATCTGACTGGGCAAGTTCCGCCTGCGTGACAATCCGCCGGCGCCAAAGCCTCTCGGATAATCTTTTTATTTCAATTGCTTGGCGGCTCACTCGAAACTGGCGTGAAGGTTGCTGACGTCTCATCGAACCCATGGGCGCAGCAGGCGCCGACCTCATCGCCTCCAGCGTCCCCCGTGGCGCGTCGTCCGGTCCCCTGCTGAGTCTCATGTCGTTTTCACTGCTCCCGATCACGCCCCCCGTCCCAGCGCCCGCCCCCGGCGCCGCTGCGCCCGTGGGCGGAGTTGCGGGAGGATTCGAGGCCTTGATGGCGGCGCTGTTTGGCCCGGCGAACGACGCTGCGGCCCCGGCCCTGCCCGGCGGCGGCCCCTCCCCGACGGGCCAGGTCGCCACGGCTCCCTCTGACGCAGTGGCTGACCCCGAGTCCGAAGACCAGACCGAAGAGGGCCTGGTCACAGATGGCCAACTGGCTGCGGTCGGCCTCATCATCCCGGCGCCGGTCGCGATGACGGCGGCGCAGGCGCAGGCGCCCACCACCGACACCCTTGCGACAGACCCCATGGCGGCGGCTTCGCCCGCGGCCACCATGGTCGGCGCCGTCGACCTGCCCGCGCCGGACGCGGCCTCTGAGACCCCCGACGCGCCGCAGGCCCCGGCCGGAGCTGACGCAGGCGAGGTCCAGGTCGAGGCTACTGATGTCGCCGCCCGACCGACCGCCGCGGCCCCGACCCCGGAGTCGGTCAGGCTCCAGAGCGCGCCGGCTCTGACGCCTCCATCCGCACAGGACAGGCCTTCGACCCTGCCTGCGTCTGAGACTGTCGCGGCCCCTGCGCCGCCCCCGGCCCCCGCAGCGCCCCCGGTTACGGCCCAGGCTCAGGCCGCCACCGCCCAGGCGAGCGCCCAGCCCCTGATGACCGCCGCCGCCGCCGGGGTGGTCAGTCTACGAGCCGGTCAGTCTGGGCCGGTCACGGCGCCTGGCGTTGCGGGCGACAGCGTCGACGCGTCTGAGGCCGAGCCTGAAAAGGTCGCCCTGGGCGGCGCCAAGACGATGGTGGCGGCCCAGCCGCCATCGCCCTTCGCCCTGACCGCCCAAGGGCCCGTGACGCCCAAGACAGATGGCCCCGCCGTTCTGGTGGAGTCTGGGGCCTCCCAGGCCGCAGCCACCGCCCCGGAGAACCTGGAGCCCGTCACCTCGGAGAGCCTTGATGGCCCCGAGAGCATGGCCGGCCTGACCACTACCGCCTCGGGAACGGCGACCGCCGAGGTCCGCGAGGGCGCTCGACCGGCGGCGACCTCTGCGACCGTCGCCGACCTCGCCGCCCAGGTGTCCCGCCGGCTTGAGGGCCGCTCGACCCATTTCGACATCCAGCTGACCCCTGAGGGCCTGGGTCGCGTCGATGTGCGCGTCGACATCGACGCCCAGGGCAAGCTCACCGCCGCCATGGCCTTCGACAATCCCCATGCCGCCAACGAGATGCGCGGTCGCTCGGGCGAGCTGATGCGGGCCCTGGAGCAGGCGGGCTTCGATCTGTCGGGTGGCCTGTCTTTCAATTCGCCCCAGGATCAGCGCAGCGGCGGCCAGTTCGCCGACCAGGCGCCCGACCGCGAGGCCTGGCAGGGGCGCGCCTTCCAGAGCGCGCTGGGCATGGCCGATGAAGCCGACACCGCCGCGGTCGCCACCCGTCTCTACCAGCAGCGCCAGTCACCGACTGGCGTGGACCTTCGGATCTAGAGAAGCCCCATGGAAACCAACGCCGTCTCCAATCCGCAGAGCGCTGTCTCCACCAGCGTGGGCAACCAGCGTCTGGCGGAGAGCTTCGACACCTTCCTGGTGTTGCTGACCACGCAGATGAAGAACCAGGACCCCCTCTCGCCGATGGATTCCGGGGACTTCACCCAGCAGATCGTCCAGATGACCGGGGTGGAGCAGCAGTTGCTGACCAATGACCTGCTCAAGCAGCTCGTGGGCTCGGCCGGCGATGGTGTCGCCGACGCCGTCAGCCTGATCGGCAAGCAGGTCCGCGCCGCCACCGACGAGGCCGCCCTCACCGACAAGGCCGCCGACTGGATCTTCCGCCTCGACCGGGAGGCCCAGAGCGTCAAGATCGAGGTGCTCGACGACAAGGGCGCCATTGTCCATGTCGAAGCCCTGGAGAACCTGTCCGGCGGCGAGCACGACTTCCGCTGGGACGGGAAGAACGTCCTGGGGGCCCAGCAGCCCGACGGCGGGCTCTACACGCTGCGCATCACCGCCACCGATTCCGCCGGCGCCGAGGTGGGCCACAACACCTTCATCGAGGGGCTGGTCCGCGCGGTCGAACAGGTGGACGGCCAGACCTATGTGACCATCGGCGGCAGCCGCGCCCTCTGGCAGACGATCAGCAGCATCGGCCTGCCGCCGACCACGACCACCGCCTCCGGCGGAACCCCTGCCCCCAGTAACAATAGCGACGACGAAACGCCGGCGCTGGCGGCCTGACCGCGTCCTGAAAGGACGCAACCGCCCCCCTCGAGCCCAACAAGAAGGCAAACACCCCCATGAGCATCAACAGCGCCATGCTCGCCGGCGTCTCTGGCCTGACCGCCAATTCGTCGGCCCTCGCGGCGATCTCCGACAACATCGCCAACATCAACACGGTCGCCTACAAGCGCAACCAGGTGAACTTCGCCAATATCGTAACGGCGCAGGCGGTGACCGGGCGCTACAGCGCCGGCGGCGTTCAAGGGCTCACGCGGCAGTACATCAGCCAGCAGGGTCTGATTCAGAGCGCCAACGCCTCCACCGACCTGGCCATCGCTGGGGACGGCTTCTTCATCGTCACCGAGAAGGGTGCGGGCCTGACGGACGCCGACAAGCGGGTCTTCACCCGGGCCGGCTCGTTCAGCGTCGACGCCGACGGCTTCCTGCGCAATGACGCCGGCTTCTTCCTGCAGGGCTGGCCGATCGCCGCCGATGGGACGATCAGCTACAACCCCTCTGACCTGAACGAGCTCGACTCGATCAACGTCAAGAACCTGGGCTCGGCGGTTCAGGCCACGGCGAACGTGGTCATCAACGCCAATCTGGACAAGCGCCAGACCATCTCCGCGGCCGAAGGCACCTATGATGCGGCCACCCGCTCCATGGCCGACTGGGAGGAGAACGCCGACCCACTGACCGGCACCCAGCCGGACTTCAGCATCGAGATGAACGTCGTCGACACCATGGGCGGCACCCACAAGGTGTCCATCAGCCTGCTGCGTTCCTCGGCCAACCCCAATGAGTGGCACGCGGAAATCTACGCCATTCCGGCTGGCGACGTGACCGGCGGCCCCTCGGGCCAGATCGCCGAGGGCCTGGTGATGTTCAACCAGGACGGCACCATCGATCTGGACAACACCACCCTGTTTGGCGCGGCCGGCGCGGCCCCGACCATCAGCTTGGCGGCCTCAGGCACGGCGGGCACGCCCCGCTGGGATGACGCCCTGGGGGTCGGCGCCCAGGACATCACCTTCGACCTGGACAAGCTGACCCAGTACGCCAACGCCTCGACCGTCCGGCTGGTGAACCCCGACGGCGCCACGGTCGGCACCGTGGTGGGCGTGGAAGTGGATGAGGCCGGTATCGTCTCGGCGATCTTCGACAACAGCCAGGTGCGAAAGATCGCCCAGGTGGGCGTCGCCACCTTCACCAATCCTGACGGTTTGCAGGCCGTCAGCGGCAACGCCTACCGCGGCACCATCGACAGCGGTGAGTATGTGATCAAGCTCCCGGGCCAGGGCGGAGCCGGCGCCATTTCACCCTCCACCCTCGAAAACTCCACAGTCGACATGTCGGCTGAGTTTACAGGCCTGATCACCACCCAGAAAGCTTACTCCGCCTGCTCGCGCATCATTACAACCGCCGACCAGATGCTGGATGAACTTATCAGTATGCGCCGATAACTTGAAGCGTAACTGAGATTTAGTGAAGGTTAATCTCTTCTGAAATCTCTAACTGTATCATTTCAGTACACGGGGGGATCAAATGGTTACTGTGATTTTCACTATCGGGATTCACGAGCTGTTATGGCAGCCGGGCTATGGTCTGGCTCAACGATGATGGTGTGAAGGGCGTAAAGCCATGTTGCAACAACAACAGACCCGAACGAACAGCCGTGGGGAGCCCTATGTGATCGGCCCGACCGGCGCGCCCCTGACGCTGGCCGATCTGCCGCCGGCCGACACCGGTCGCTGGGTGATCCGTCGCAAGGCCGAAGTGGTCGCCGCGGTGCGTGGCGGGCTGCTGAGCCTTGACGACGCGCTCAGCCGCTATGGCCTGACGTCCGAGGAATTCCTCGCCTGGCAGAAGTCGATCGAGCGCCACGGCCTCGCCGGCCTGCGGACGACCCGACTGCAACAGTATCGCTGAACCTCTTCTCCCCCAGGATCGGTTCGCGAGAATGGCGGCCGCGCTTCCAGCGCGGCCGCTTTTTCGTGGGCGACGCCGGATAAGCTTGTCCTTGGCACGACTGTCGCAGCCTTCTGCCTAAAATGGGCTGTGGGAGGCGTGTCGTGTCGAAAGAAGACAGTTTCTGGTTCGCGGTCGCAGGCTGCCTGGTCTGGTCGGCCGCCACCCTGTTCTACGCCGCCTTCGCTGGCGGGCTGATCGAGCAGGCCTTCTGGTTCTATGTGCTGAACGCGGCCCTGGTGGCCAGCGCCATCGCCTTCTTCTTCCACCTGACGGTCCGCCTGCGACGACTTCCTATGCGGCGGCGGGCGCCGGCCGCCCTCGCCTTCAGCGCGCCCGGACTGGTGGGTTCGATCCTGGTCTTGGGCCTCTTCGACACCCTGATGCCCGCCCTGCCCCCCGAGAGCCTGGGCCGCTACGGCGCCTTCGTGGTGGTGGCCTACGGGGTGCTGGCCCTACTGGCCCTGGAACGGCCGGCCCGGACCGCCTGAGGCGCCCACGCCTGGCTGGACGCCCCCATCGGCCATCCGGCGCACGCGCACGATGATCCGCTCCCGCTCCCCGGCCCGCCGCTCCACCAGCAGGCGGGCCACCTGGGCGTCGTCATGGAAGGCGTAGCCCTTGATCGCGTCGAGGATCGCCTTGGCCAGATTGTCGAGATCGAGCCACGGCGGGTCGCCGACATATTCCATGGCGATCTCTACGGCGTAGTCCCCCCAGGCCGGCCGGCCGCCCCGCCAGGCCTTGCGGAAAAACTCGTAGATCAGCGGCTTATAGTACTTGGCCTGGGTGGTCAGGCCATCGACCACGACCTCCAGATCGCCCTCACCCTCCCGGGCGCGCACCTTGCCGTGGTGGGTCCAGCCGTCGTTCATGCCTCTCTCTAGCCCGCAGACGCTTTGCAGTCTCGCCCGGCCTCGCTAAACCGACGCGACAATCTAAGGCTGGAGATCCTTGCGATGACCGCGACCCGCACCGAAACCGACACCTTCGGCCCCATCGAGGTTGCGGCCGACCGTTACTGGGGCGCCCAGTCCCAGCGCAGCATCGGCAACTTCAAGATCGGCTGGGAAAAGCAGCCCCAGCCGATGATCCGGGCGCTGGGCGTGGTCAAGCGCGCCGCAGCCGAGGCCAATATGGAGCTCGGCCGGCTGGACCCGAAGATCGGCGCGGCCATCGTCCAGGCCGCCCAGGAGGTGATCGACGGCAAGCTCGACGACCACTTCCCCCTGGTGGTCTGGCAGACCGGCTCGGGCACCCAGTCCAACATGAACGCCAATGAGGTGATCTCGAACCGCGCCATCGAGATCCTCGGCGGGGGGATGGGCTCCAAGTCGCCGGTCCATCCCAACGACCATGTGAACATGAGCCAGTCGTCCAACGACACCTATCCCACGGCCATGCACATCGCCTGCGCCGAGCAGGTGGCCCGCGAGCTGATGCCGGCGCTGGAGCATCTGCACGCCGCCCTCAAGGCCAAGACCGAGGCCTTTGACCACATCATCAAGATCGGCCGCACCCACACCCAGGACGCCACGCCCCTGACTCTGGGCCAGGAGTTCTCCGGCTACGCCCACCAGGTCTCCGGCGGCGTGCGCCGGCTGAAGGAGAGCCTCTACGGCCTCTACGAACTGGCCCAGGGCGGCACCGCCGTCGGCACCGGCCTGAACGCGCCGGTGGGCTTCGCCGAGAAGGTGGCCGAGAAGATTGCGGCCATCACCGGCCTGCCCTTCGTCACCGCGCCGAACAAGTTCGAGGCCTTGGCCGCCCATGACGCCATGGTCTACAGCCATGGGGCGATCAACACCGTCGCCGGCTCCCTGTTCAAGATCGCCAACGACATCCGCTTCTTGGGCTCGGGCCCCCGCTCGGGCCTCGGCGAGCTGTCCCTGCCGGAGAACGAGCCCGGCTCCTCGATCATGCCGGGCAAGGTGAACCCCACCCAATGCGAGGCCCTGACCATGGTCTGCGCCCAGGTGTTCGGCAATCAGACGACCATGACCTTCGCCGGCGCCTCGGGCCACTTCGAGCTGAACGTCTTCAACCCCGTGATGGCCTACAACTTCCTGCAGTCGTGCAAGCTGCTGAGCGATGCGGCCATCTCGTTCACCGACAACTGCGTGGTGGGCATCGAGGCCCGCGAAGACAATATCAAGGCTGCGCTTGAGCGCTCCCTCATGCTGGTCACCGCTCTGGCGCCGAAGATCGGCTACGACAACGCCGCCAAGATCGCCAAGACCGCGCACAAGAACGGCACCACCCTGCGCGACGAGGCCGTGGGTGGCGGTTACGTCACCAATGAGGAATTCGACGAGGTCGTGCGCCCGGAGAAGATGATCTCGCCGGGCTGACCGCGATCTAGACCAGCTCCACCGCCACTGCCGTGGCCTCGCCGCCGCCGATGCACAGGCTGGCGAGGCCGCGACGGCCGCCGCGGGCCTGCAGCGCCGCGATCAGGGTGGCCAGGATCCGCGCCCCCGAGGCGCCGATCGGGTGGCCGAGCGCGCAGGCGCCGCCGTTCACGTTCAGCTTTTCCCGAGGGATGGCCAGCTCGCGCTCGGCGATCATGGCCACCACCGCGAAGGCCTCGTTCACCTCGAACAGATCCACCTCGTCCAAGGTCCAGCCGGCCCTGGCCAGGGCTTTACGCATGGCCGGGACCGGGGCGGTGGTGAACGCTCCCGGCTCATGGGCGTAGGCGGCGTGGGCTGTGATGCGGGCCACCACCGGCAGGCCGAGCTTCTCGGCGACCGAGGCCCGTGTCAGGACCAGGGCCGCGGCCCCGTCGCTGATCGAGCTGGCGTTGGCCGCAGTGATGGCCCCGTCCTTGGCGAAGGCGGGCTTCAGGGTTGGAATCTTGGCCGGATCAGCCTTCAGGGGCTGCTCGTCGACGGCGATGGTCTCCGCGCCCTTGCGGGTCGCGACCTCCACCGGAACGATCTCGCCAGCGAAGGCGCCGCTTTCCGTCGCCGTCCGCGCCCGTGACAGGCTCAGAATCGCGAAATCGTCCATGGCCTCGCGGGTGAACTGGTAGGCCCGGGCGGTCTCCTCGGCGAAGGACCCCATCAGCCGCCCCGGCTCATAGGCGTCCTCCAACCCGTCGAGATACATGTGGTCGAAGGCCGTATCATGCCCGATGCGCGCACCCGACCGATGCTTGGCCAGCAGGTAGGGGGCGTTCGACATGCTCTCCATGCCCCCGGCGATGATGATTTCGGCCGAACCGGCCATCAGCGCGTCGTGCGCCATAATGGTCGCCTGCATGCCAGACCCACACATCTTGTTGACGGTGGTGGCCTGAACCGACCGCGGCAGGCCGGCGCCCAGGGCGGCCTGTCGGGCCGGCGCCTGACCAAGACCCGCGGGCAGGACGCAGCCCATGAAGATCTGCTCGACCAGGTCGGGGTCCACGCCTGAGCGGGCGACGGCGGCGCGGACCGCCACGGCCCCCAACTCCGTGGCCTTCAAGGGCGACAGGGCGCCCTGAAAGCTCCCCATGGGGGTGCGGGCGAAGGCGGCGATGACGACGGGATTAGACTGGCTCATGCCCGGAAGATACTCCCGGCGCGCCAGGCCCTCCAGTGCGGCGTCAGCGACGTCAGGCGGGCTGACGCAGATCCTTGAAGCCGACCATGCGGCCGGCTGCCTCGTCCCAGAGGGCCAGGCGGGCGCAGCCGAGGCTCTCGCGCACCCCGAGCCGGCTGTAGGTCCGAAGCTCCGGATAGTCCTTCAGGGCGTCGCCCAGCCGGTAGAAGGGAATGCGGCTGTGCAGGTGGTGGATATGGTGCACGCCGATATTGGCGGTCAGCCACGCCAGCGGCCGCGGCAGATCGTAGAAGGAGCTGCCACTGAGGGCGGCCTCATGCAGGTTCCAGCTTCCCGCCCGCGCCCAGGTCGTCTGTTCGAACTGATGCTGCACATAGAAGAGCCAGACGCCGGCCGCCGCAGCCATGAACACCGTCGCGCCATAGACCGCCAGGAACGGCACGGCCCCGAAGACCGCCACGCCGGCGGCGATCACCGCGGCGATCCCCAGATTGGCGCCCATGACGCTGATCCACGCCTTGCGGTCGCCCATCATGCCAATGGGCAGGCGGTGCTGCAGGAAGAACATGTAGGCCGGACCGATGGCGAACAGCACCACCGGATGGCGATAGAAGCGGTAGAGGAAGCGGCCGAGCGCCGATCGCCCCTGATATTCCTCCACGGTCATCAGCTCGATGGCGCCCAGTTCGCGGCGATCGAGATTGCCCGATGTCCCGTGGTGATTGGCGTGGGAGGCCTGCCAGTAGCCGTAGGGCGTCAGCGTCAGCACGCCGAGCACCCGGCCAACCGCGTCATTGACCGCCCGGCTGGCGAACAGCGAACCGTGCCCGCAGTCGTGCTGCAGCATGAACATCCGCACCAGGAAGGCCGCCGCCGGAATGGTCAGCACCAGGCCCAGCCAGACGCCGTTGGCCACCAGCAGGGTGGCGGCCAGGGCGAAAGCGGTCAGGGGCAGCAGGGTCCAGGCGATCTCCGCCAGGCTGCGAGAAAGCTGCGGGCTGCGATAGGCCGCAAGCGTCTTGCGCCAGTGGGCGGCGCTGAGGCGACCCGCAGGGGCCGAGGAATCAAAAGCCATGAACAGGAAGGTTCCGTAGGGACCGGGGAGGACGAGAAGGGCTGTAGCAGAATCCTGTGCCCTGCGGGTTCGACAGGAATGTGGCCTGCCAGACCGCGACGGGCCTGACCAGGGGTGCTGCGGAAAATCTGACTCCGCTCAGGGTTGAGCTGCAATAGTGGCGGCGATGAAGCCGCCGCCCAGGACGCGGTCTGGATCTTCCGGGGCGTAGAGGACGCAGGCCTGGCCCGGCGCCACGCCCTCCTCGGCGCCGTCGAACACCACGCCGACCTCGTCGCCCACCCAGGCGAGCCGTCCCGGGACCGGCTCGCGGGTGGAGCGCACCCGCGCCAGGACCGGTCGGCCCTCGTCGCAGGCGGCGGCGAAGCTGGCCGATTCGCCGAGCCAGTTGGTTTCCTTGAGCCGCAGGGCGCCGGTCAGCAGGGCTTCCCGGGGGCCGACGATCACCTGGCGGGCCTCGGCGTCGATGCGGACCACGAACAGGGGATCGCCCACGGCGACGTTCAGCCCCCGGCGCTGGCCGATGGTGTAGCGGGTCACACCCTCATGCCGGCCGAGCACCCGGCCATCCATATGGACGATGTCGCCGGGCTCGGCGCCTTGCGGGCGCAGGCGGTCGATGACCGTGGTGTAGCGGCCCTCCGGCACGAAGCAGATGTCCTGGCTGTCGGGCTTGTCGGCGATGGCCAGGCCAAGCTCGGCGGCCACCCGCCGCACCTCGGTCTTGCGCAGGCCGCCCAGGGGGAAACGCAGGAAGTCCAGCTGCTCAGGCGTGGTGGCGAACAGGAAATAGCTCTGGTCGCGGGTCGCATCGACGGCGCGCTGCAGATGGGGTCGGTTGCCGCCAGCGGCCCGGCGCACATAGTGGCCGGTGGCCAGGGCCTCGGCGCCCAGGTCCCGGGCCACGTCCAGCAGGTCGCGGAACTTGACCGTCTGATTGCAGCGCACGCAGGGGATCGGCGTCTCGCCGCGCAGATAGGCGTCGGCGAACTCCTCCATCACCTCCTCGCGGAAGCGGCTCTCGTAGTCGAGCACGTAGTGGGGAATGCCGATGGCCTCGGCGGCGGTGCGGGCGTCGTGGATGTCCTGGCCGGCGCAGCAGGCGCCCTTCTTGGCGAGGGCCTGTCCATGATCATAGAGCTGCAGGGTGACGCCAACCACATCATAGCCGGCCTTGGCCAGCAGGGCGGCGGTGACCGTGGAGTCCACGCCGCCCGACATGGCGGCGACCACACGGGTTCCGGCGGGCAGGCCGACGGCGACGCGCACCGCCTCGACCGCCGCATCGGCGGCGGAGGGGGGTGGCGTGTCGCGATGGGTGTCGAGGATGACGGCGTCCATAGCCGCTATTTAACGACTGCGGCGCTCATTTGCGAGCGGTGGGGTGTGCGGCCAATCCGACGGATGCGCGGCGCCTGTCCAGCCTGGCGGGCCTGGACCGGTGCGCCGTGGCTAGGCAGAGTGGGCGCAGCCCGCCATTTCGGCGGTCAGAGCCGGGCGCGCGAGCTTCCATGACTGACTCCTCGGACGCCGATCATCTCGGCGGCTGCCTCTGCGGCCAGATCCGCTACCAGCTGAGCGGCACCCTGGCCGATATCCAGCTCTGCCATTGCAGCCAGTGCCGCAAGGCCCAGGGCTCGGCCTTCGCGGCCAACATCCCGGTGTCCGAGGCCGACCTTCGCTTCCTGTCGGGGGAAGAGGCCCTGGTGCTGTTCGAATCCTCGCCGGGCAAGACGCGGGCCTTCTGCGGCCGCTGCGGCTCGCCCCTGTTCAGCCGCACCACCGCCAAGCCCGGCGTCGTGCGCCTGCGGGCCGGAACCCTGGATGATCCCAGCGGCGCGCGCCTGGGCTTCCACATCTTCGCCGACTCCCATGCCGACTGGTGGTCGCTCGACGACGAGCTGCCGCGGTTTTCCGAGCGGGCGCCCGACTAGGGCCTGGACCGGAGCGGCGGCGCTTCAGTCCTTCGTCCAGCGGGGATTGAGCCGCGCCGCCCCGCCACCCGGCAGCGCCACCCGGTAGTCGCTGAACCGCGCATCGGGGGTCATGTAGTCGGTGGAGATGTACTGGGCGCCGGCGGCGAAGGCCGCCTCGCGGCGGGACGTATCGTTCGCCCGCGCCTCCACCGTGTCGGCGTCGGCCCGGGTGCGGACGATCAGGCCGGCGGCTACGGCCGCGGCGATGCGCTCGGCCTGCGGCTGCGGGTCATTGAGCGTGATGTAGGCCGCCGCGTCCTCATCCTCCTCGATGTTGACGAACATCACCCGCCCCTCCAGCGACCGCCGCGTCCCCCGGTAGAGGTCCACCTGGCTGCGCGGGGCGTCGAGGGCGAACATGACCTTGCCGCGGGCCTCGCCCAGGGCCGGCCAGGCGCCGGCGGCCGCAGCCGCCCGGAGGGTCGGATGGTCGCCTTGCACATCATCAGGCGTGATGAGGGCCTCCGGGGCGAACACGCTGCGGATCTCGGCGTCCACCGCGTCCATGGCTGCGGCGTCAAAGGGCGCGGGCGTCACTGCGCCGGGCGCCGGCAGGGCCTGGCCTTCCTTCAGATTCAACAGGATCAGCAGGGGAACGTGGTCAGGATTGGCCCTCGACCAGGCCGCCACCTGCGCCAGGCATCCGGTGAACAGCGGACACGAGCTGCGATAGTCGATGTCCTGGACGTGCATCACCTTGAGGCCAGGCCCGGTCAGGGGCGCGGTGTCATAGGCCGTCGTTCCCGGGACCATGCGCAGGCCCAGCGGCCGGGCGTAGCGCCCGGGGTCGGGATCGTTCAGCACGTCGATTTCCAGCTGCCGCGCGCCGGCCGCCAGCTGAACCGTCAGCGGCGGATGGGCGTAGTCCAGGGCCACCGCCTGCTGGGGCGCCATGGCTCGCAGCAGCGCCATTTCAGGCTCTGGAATGGCCAGCTTGTAGGAGTTGTGCGTGCCCACCGCCTGCAGGGCGTTGATCGGCAGGGCGTCGACGGCCGCGCGGTCGCAGCCGGCCTCCCCGCTGGGGGCTTCCAGATCACAGCCGGGCGCGAGCGCCAGGGCGGCGGCGAGCATCAGGGCGACGGACATGGGCTCTCCTGCGGCGCGAAGCGGTCCATTTCGGCCGCATTACCCACCCGAAATGGGGGATTTCGGCCACTTTGTCGCGGGTTTTTGACGACCGCGTTACGCCAGATTAAGCGTGAGCATGCAGGATCGCCCTCCAACGGGAGGCCGTCTTGTCGCTGACTCATAAAGCCCTGCTGGGGTTCGCCTTCGCCTCGGCCGACCTCCTTCTTGAGGCCAGCGCCGAGGGGCGGATCACCACCGCGCTCGGCGCCGGGGAAGCCCTGGCCGGGTCCAAGGACCGCACGCTGGAGGGCGCCGACCTCTTCGACTTCATCGCCGCCGACGACCGCGAGCTGGTGAAGATGGTGTTCAAGGGCCTGGGCGAGGGCATGCGCGCCGGCCCCATCAATATCCGGCTGGCCAGCCAGGGCGGCGAGGACCGCGGCGCCTGCCTCTCAGCCTTCCGCCTGCCGCAGAACGCAGGCGCGGTGTCCTGCGTGCTGACCCGCGCCAAGGCCGCCCGGGCGGCCGGCCCCCACGGCCTGCACGACCGCGCCTCCTTCGAGACCGCCGCCGTCACCCTTCTGGAGCACGCCCGCGCCCGGGGGCTGGAGGTGGAGCTGGCCATGGTCGACGTGCCGGGCTTTGAGGCCGCCGCCCAAAAGGCCGGTGAGGCGGAGGGCGCCGAGCTGCGCGCCCGCCTGGCCGCGGTCATCCGCTCGCAATCCTATGGCGGCGGCGCGGCCGCAGGCCTCGGCGAGGACCGCTTCGCCCTGCTGCGCGAAGGCCGCGAGACGCCGCAGGAACTGTCTCAGCGCATCGCCCGCCTGCTCGACCTGGACCCGGCCCTGGGCGTCGCCCCTGTGGTGCATCAGGTGAGCGCGTGCGGCGAACTGCCCCCTGACCACCTGCTGCGGGCCCTGCGCTACACCATGGACGGCTTCCTGCGCGAAGGCGGCGCCAACACCGCCCCGGCCGATCTCAGCCAGGCCTTCGAACGCTCGGTGGCCCAGACCATGGCCCAGGTCAGCGCGCTGGGCAAACGGGTCGAGGCCCGCGACTTCGCCCTCTTCTTCCAGCCGGTGGTCAGCCTCAAGGGCCCCGCCAGCCTGCACCACTATGAGGCCCTGATCCGGTTCGGCGACCAGGGCGCCCCCTTCCCCATGATCCGCATGGCCGAGGAGATGGACCTGGTCTGCGCGCTGGACACTGCGGTGGTGGACAAGGCCCTGGAGCACCTGACCCGCAGGCCAGACCTGATCCTGGCGGTGAACCTGTCGGGACGCTCCATCGGCAACCCGATCTTCGTCACCGAGCTCGCCCGCCGCCTGGCCGCCCACCCAGGCGTCAAGGGCCGGCTGATGTTCGAACTGACCGAGAGCGCCGCCGTCGGCGACCTGGCCCAGGCCGACCGCCACCTGCAGAGCCTGCGGGCGCTGGGCTGCGAGATCTGCCTGGACGACTTCGGCGCCGGCGCCAGCTCGCTGGCCTATCTGCAGCAGCTGAATGTGGACGTGGTGAAGTTCGACGGCGCCTTCATCCGCGACCTGGAGCACGACAGCCGAGGCTCGGCCTTCATCAGCCAGCTGGTGCGCATGTGCGCCGAGATGAAGGTCGAGACCCTGGCCGAAATGGTCGAGACCCCCCTGGTGGAGCAGGTCGTCCGCAAGGCCGGCGTCGACATGGCCCAGGGCTGGCTCTACGGCGCCGCCGCCCGCGAACCGGCCCCCTTCCCGCCCCTGAGCGCCAGCGCCCCCTCAGCCCCCGGCCGCCGCCGCGGCGCGGTGGAGAGCTGGGGGTAGGGTGGGAGGTCCGGCTGTCGCCTCTGGTGCGATGGCCGCTTGGGGCTCTTAGCGGAAATTCGTGAGGTCCGGTTGCTGACACCTCATTAGCTCGGCTGACCGGTGTCGCTGGACACGCACGCGCCGGTTGCTTCGCGGCGTTTGCAAAGCGCAACTATGTCCCAAGGACGAACTGACCAGCTCGAAGGGTGGCCGCCAACAGGAGCAACATCCAGAACGGCAACGCCAGCAGCGTGAAGACGAAGGCGGCCTGGGTCCGGTCGAACTTGATCTTCAGTATTTCGGAATTGCGCCAAATCTGGCAGGTCAGGTCCTCAAGCAGCGCCTCATCGGTCAAGCCCGTGACTGCGTTGTGATAGGTGCGCCATCTCATGCCGGCGATGTCGCCGAAGAAGACGAGCGATGACTTTTCGCCGGACTTGAGGTGGGGGAAAAACACGACGCAGAGCTGCAAGAGACTTAGCCCCAGGAGCAGCGCGGCGATGATCCCGAAGCAGCCTCGAGGGCTATCGAAGTCACGGACTGGGAAGTTGAGCGCCGTGACGCCAAGCATGGCGATGTTCAAGGCCAGTATGACCGACGCCTTGCCCTCCACGCGGGGGAAGAAGCCCATGAGCCGGTCGAGCTGGGCGGTTGCAAACGCCGTGGAGTTTTGTGCGGTCATGGCGCTCCGGCTTCCTCAGACGGACCACCGCCACGTCGAGCCATAGATCGACTGGTTGTTCATCTGCGTCCAGTTGTAGGGCTTCCATATCGGTTGCTTGTTCGGTCCGCCAAGCTTGGCGTCCTCGGCGAGTCGATCATAGGACGCCTTCGTCACCCAGGTCCGTTCGGCGAGCTTGAGGTCGGTCAGCTTGGCGGCGTAATTCGCGGCCCGGCCCACCCACACCAAGTCGTTGTCGCCGCGGACGCCGGTGCGCGCCGCGCGGATCGGGCTGGTGTCGATCCCCACGACCTGGCTGATGGTGAACGCGTTGTTGGGGTACTGGGCTGCCAGGGCCGGGTTGATGATCTCCTGAACGGCGTAGTTGATCTTCAGTCCGGCCTTGGCCGCTGGGGTCGCCTGCCTCTGGCCGATGAAGACGCCCATGATCCGGTCGCCGTCATAGGACACGATCGCGCCGCCTTCGGCCCTGACGATGGTCGCCGCGCAATACAGATAAGCCTTGTAGATCTCAGCGGCGAACGTCCAGCTCTCGGCATCGACGAGCTTCGTCGAGCCGGTAAGGTCCGCATAGAGGATGGTCGCGACGTCGAACTCGACTGCGTCGTTCCCGAGCTTCAGGTCGCTCGGCTCGGGAACCTTCTGACCCGCCCGCGTTGCCCAGGCCTCTTTGAAGATGGTCGCCACCTGGGTCGCCAGCGTCGAGTTCGCCATTGGCCTTAGCCCACAGCCAGGCCGAGTTCGAGGACATGCGCGCGCAGCCGGTTGCACGCCGGCGCCAGCAGCGCGGCCGCATCGCCGCCCGCCTCGTAGCGGTAGGGGATGGTGGTGACGCCGGCCAGGTCGCTCGGCAGTTTGACCTTCTCGTCGCGCGGTTCCATCAGGATCGCGCGGGCGCGGCCGAGCCGACCCATGAACAGCCCCAATTCGAAGATCACGTTGTCGCGGGGTTGCGGCCACTGGGTTTCGCGGCTCTCCACCAGATCGTCGGAATGGGCGATCGCTATGGCGAAGTCGGATTGGTCGATCTGATCTTCCAGGCTTTGCAGGGTGTAGTTGGCGACCTTGAAGACGCCGTCGGTCCAAACCACCACCGTGAAGGGATCGTATTCGAACGCCGACTGGATCGCCCGGGCGATCGGCAAAGCCTCGACGGATGAGATCACGAACACCCGGATGCGCTGCCGCGGGACGCCTGTCACGGCGTTACGCTGCAACAGGCGCCGGGCAAGTTCCTTGGCGATGGTCTTGTAGATGTCAATGTGGGCGGACGCCAACTTGGCGAACAAGGGCTCGGGGAGTTCGAAGGCCACGGCGGGCTCGGTCGCGAGAATAGTCGCCGACCGCGGCTGCGACGGTTGAATCGCCGCCATCTCCCCGATGTGGTCGCCTGGGCCGCGCCGGTTGACCACCTTGCCGTTGACGATCACGTCGCACGCACCCGAGATCAGGATGTAGACCTGATTGTCAGCGCCGCCTTGTTCGATCAGCGTCTCGCCCTTCTTGAAGGCGCGAACCTGGGCATCCCTGGCGATCTCTTTCGCCAAGGGGCGATTGCCCTTGGCTAGCTTGCTGTCGAGCGCCGCTTCGATCCGAAGGCGCTCACCCTCCTCCCCCTGATACCGCTTCAACATCCCAGGATCGTCCTTCATGCGGCCCGCGCCGACAGGTCCTCGTTCGCCGCCGACAGAGAGCCAGCCTCTGTGAGCGGGCAGTCGCGCAGCGTCCCGCAGCAGGTCTGGGTGCGCGCGTGATTCCAAAACTCTTTCTCTGCCTTGCTCCAGGCCAGGAGCGCGAAGGGGAGCTCCGTGGCCCGCTTTGCATGGTCCCGGCAGGCGACGATGGGCAGACCAGACCCGCAGGGACAGGCTTGCCTCTGCGTCGCCACCCGGTGTTCTTTTGACCAGATCGAAAAAAGCCGCCTCTCGCCATCCAGCACCTGGAGGAAGGCGCCCGACCGCTTCGCCGTAAGGCGGCGGCGGTTCAGCGCTTCGGTGAACCGCGGCCCTAAGGCGGCGGCGCAAAGCTCCGCCCGGCATTGAAGTCTGGCCGCGTCGCCATGGGCCCACTCGCTGGTCGTCGGCCAGCGGCGAAGGGCAGATGCTGTTTCCTGGAGGTTGAGAAACTTCAGGAGGCGAGCCCACCACGCCTCTGCGCTCTCAGCATTCTGAACCGGAAGTGGGTCTTCAGAGGGAAAACTCAGGCAAAAATACCCGCCCGCATTGATATGGCGGTTGGGACAGAAGGTCGGCAGATGCTCAGGCGTCTCTTCTCGAACCCTTGGCTCCGGATCGCCCTCCTCGATCCGGAGCCGATAGGGCACGATTTTGCCGCTCGGGCGCCGCAACCTGACGACGACGGACAAGGTGTTGTCCGCCGAGCCCAAGACGGAGGCCTCGTGGGCCTCGGCCTGGTCGCCGATCAGGGCTGTAACGGAACCGTCAGGGGCGGCGCGCATAGGGCTTGACCACCGTGTCGGCCGCGCGCGCCACGGCCGGCGACGCCACGGCGAAGGCTGCCGCGCGCGCCGCCTTGGCCGTCTTGTCGTTGTTCTCGGCCAGAGCATCGACCGCGGTGTCATAGTCGAGGTCCGCGATTTTCCGCTTCGAGCCAAACAGGTCCCGAACGGCCTGTGTGCCGGAGTCATAGGCGTTGGGGCCGATGGCCGTCTCCCCGTCGCCACAACGACCCTGTTCGGCCTCCGACCGACGCACGCCGCGGCTTACAGAACAGCGCACGCGGTCGCCCTGCATCCCAAGGCGAGTGGCGGTCATCGGGCCGAACTCGAAACCGATTTGCAGCCCCAGGCCCGAAACGGCGATGCCCTCATCCCCAAGCATCTCGATGGCAAGGTTGAAACTGCTGCGCAGGGCGCCGGCGCACAGGACGGCGGTGGAGACGCTCTCCTCCTCGTCCGTCGTGCACGACGTCCCTTCGAATGAAAGGCCGTGTAGGCAATCCCCGATGTAGCGGATCTTGCGCCCTTCGAAGTCCGAGGTGAGGACGCGATCAAGTTCCGCGCGCAGGACATGTAGGACGCGGACCACGTCCTCGGGATTGTCGTCCATGTTATCGCTGACGTATTGGGTGAAGTTGTCCAGGTCGGCGTAGGTCGACACCCCCTCGAACCGGCGGGAGTTGCCTGGGGTCAACGCCGCGATGTCGAGGTTCTTTAGCGGCGGAGTCGGCCGACTGAACTCGAAGGCACCGATGGGGTGGGCTTCCAGGTCCTTTCGCCAGTTGTTGACGACAGACTCCGCCGTGATCTCCAGCGCCGCCTCGTCCTGGCTGGTCTTGATCTCGTCCGCAGCCAGGCGTGTCGTGGCCGGTGCGTCCACCTCGTCCAGGCCGATTGCCGCACGGGCCTGGTTCGTCAAATAAATGCCGGTCGCCGTTCCGGCAGCCGACAGCTTGGCGGCGTGGTTCGCCGGGTCGCCGAGGAAGAGCGGTTCGCGGTTGCCATTCCGGCCGTTGTTGACGGCCAGGGCCTCGCCGGTGTCGATGCCAACCCGAACCTTCGCATTCGGGATATGCTCGTCGTCGTCGCCGGTTTGAGCCAGAACGTTGATCAGCAGCTGGGCCAGAGCGACCGCGCGATGGACGCGCATTGCCTCGCTCTCTTCTCCGTATGGCTTGGCGACGATGGCGTGGAGGCGCTGGTTGTGGAAGTCGACGCGCTTGGCGTCCGCCCCCTGGATCGCCCGATATGCCGCCCGATAGTGCAGATTCAAGAAGCGCAGGGTGCGCTTGTGGCACGTCTCTCCCTCAACGTCGGTGACGTTGAGCATGTCGTCCAAGTTGACTATGTCTGCATAGACGTGAGCGGCGTGGACCCGATACGCCTTGTTTACGGAGATGTTCTCCAGCGCGGCGTCACGCATATAGTCGACGACCGTCACCGTATTGACGTCCTTGATCTTTTTCTCGATGTGATCGCGAGCGCGATCTTCCTGCCAGTTCTTCGCCATGTCGGCATCTCCTTGCGAGACCCGTTCGGCGGCCAAGGCTCACGGCGGAACGCGTGGTTGTGGACGACCACCGGCCCGTCTTAAGATGCCTTCACCGACGAACGAGTCGGTCACGGGAGAGGCTGGCCGCCGACCGCCAAGTTGCGTTGCCGACCTCTCCCAACTCGTTCTTTCAGTCGGTACGCTTCACACATTCAGGAACAGCAAGCGTTCGTCGATGACGAAAGCTCAAACTTCATTTGGCGAGGAAGCTATCAGCCCAGCCCACCGCATATCTCTCTTTAGGGAGATTCGGCTTGTGCCTGGAAGGGGCATATTAACGAATTCTTCGATCGCACGATTCTGCCCGGAACCACAAGATGTTGTGGTGGACCGGGCCACTCCACGCCACAGCGTGATTCTATGGCCCTCCGAAGCCCTGATCCCCCCATGAAACTCAGCAGGGCCAAATGGGGCCCCTTCATCGCAACCTCCAGTTATCGCTTGATGAGGGCACCGAGAGCGGAGTTGCCGTGTGTCTAGTTGAGGTAGACGCGCGAACGCCTCCTAGTGACGCCCGCCCCCCGCCCCCCTAAACCCCCTCCGCCTCCAGCCGCGCGCGCCACAGCGCCGCGCGTTTGGTCAGCTCGTCCTTGCGGCGGAGGTCGGAGTAGGTCTCCGGCAGGCGGTCGAGGATTTCGAAGCGGAAGGCGTCTGGGCCGTGGGTGGTCCAGGCGGCCTGGAGGGTGCGATGGGGGCTGGAGCCCTGGCGCAGGGCGAACCACATCCCGTTCTGATGGGTGTCGATGTGGCGGCTCTGGCCGACCCAGGCCTGGCCCGTGGCGTTGCAGATGACGGCGAAGACCCCGGCGATCGTCGGGCGCTCCTTATAGGCGGCGATCAGCGCCTTGCGGGTCGATGAGGTCATGACAGCTCCTATTTACCCGGGTATATATGTCTGGTGTTTTTATCCGGGTAAATAGATGACCGATCACGCGAGCGAATTTCCCTCTGGCCTCGTCCTGTTTCAGGGGGTGCGGAAGATCGCCCAGGGGCCGCTGGACGAGGTGCAGGCCAAGGCCCTTGAGGCGCGCGGCGCGGCGCCCGAGGCGCCCCTGCTGGCCTTTGACCTGGCCACCGGGCGGCTGACGGACCTGGAGGGGCGGGTTGAGGCCGCGGCGGCGGCGCCTGAGCCTGAGCCTGAGCCGGAGCCGGAGCCGGAGCCCGCGCGGCGGGGGCGGCCGAAGCTGGGGGTGGTGGCCCGGGAGGTCACCCTCCTGCCCCGGCACTGGGACTGGCTTTCGCAGCAGCCGGGCGGCGCCTCGGTGACCCTGCGCAAGCTGGTGGAGCAGGCGCGCAAAACCCATGCGGGGGCCGATGCGCAGCGCGCGCGGCGCGAGGGCGCCTATCGCTTCATGTCGGCCATGGCGGGCGATGCGCCGGGCTTCGAGGAGGCCAGCCGCGCCCTGTTCGCCGGCGACCGGGGGCGGCTGTCGGGCCTTATGGCGCCCTGGCCGGCCGACATTGTCGCCACGGTGGAGACGCTGCTGGGGCCTGAGGGCGAGGCCTGAGCCTGAAGGAAGGCCCTGGGGCGCGCGGGATGCGCCTCAGGCGGCCTTCTGCAGCTCCTGCTTGACCCGTTCGGCCAGGGTCTTGATGTCGATGGGCTTGGGCAGGAAGGAGATGTTCGTCTCCCCCTCCAACAGGTTCGAGAACTCGGCCTCGGCATAGCCGGAGATGAACATGACCGGGGCGCCGGCCAGGTACTGGCGGGCCTGTTTCAACAGGTCTGGCCCCTGCATGCCGGGCATGACCACGTCGGAGATCATCAGGTCGATCTGGCCGGCGTGCAGCTCGGCCAGCTCCAGGGCCTCTTCGCCGGACGCGGCCTCGATCACCTCATAGCCCCGGGCGCGCAGCAGGCGGGCGGCGACGCCGCGCACGGCGTCCTCGTCCTCCACGAACAGGATGCGGCCGGCGCCCGACAGGTCGCGGGCCACCGTCTTGGCCTTGACCACGGGGGCCGGCGCCGGGACGCCGATGGCGGGCTGATAGACCGGCAGGAAGATGCGGAAGGCCGAGCCCTCGCCCATCTTCGAGGCCACGGAGATCCAGCCGTCGGACTGCTTGACGATGCCATAGACGGTGGCGAGGCCGAGGCCCGTCCCCTCGCCCACCGGCTTGGTGGTGAAGAAGGGGTCGAAGATCTTGTCCATCACCTCCGGCGCGATGCCGGGGCCGTCGTCGGAGACCTCGATCAGGGCCTGGTCGCCCTTGGCGCCGGTATAGCCCAGGGCTGCCGCCTCAGCCTCGGTGACCCGGGCGGTGCGGATGCGCACGGTGGTGCCGCCATAGGCGCGCACGGCGTCCCGGGCGTTGACCGCCAGGTTCATCACCGCGGTTTCCAGCTGGCCCCGGTCGACGCGGACATGGGGCAGGTCGCGGCCATATTCGGTGTCGACGGTGACGTCTTCGCTGAGCACCCGGCGCAGCAGGACCTCGAACTCGCTGATCAGCTCGCCAAGCTCGAGGATCTCGCGCTGGACGGTCTGCTTGCGGGAGAAGGCCAGCAGCTTGCGCACCAGGTCGGCGGCGCGGTTGGAGGTCTGGCGGATCTCGTTCAGCCCCTCATAGGAGGGGTCGCCCACCGGGTGCCGGGCCGCCAGGCTGTCCAGCTGCATCAGGATGGCGGTGAGCAGGTTGTTGAAGTCGTGGGCGACGCCGCCGGCCAGCTGGCCGATGGCCTGCATCTTCTGGCTCTGGGCCAGCTGCAGCTCCATCTGCTTCTGGTCGGACACGTCCACCAGATAGGCGACCCAGCGGCCGCCGGTGCGCGACAGATAGAGGTGGGCGATCTTGGTCGGGTCGCGGGACAGGCGGACCTCGAGGGCGCCCTCCATCCCTTGGGCCAGGCGCTGAGCGGCGTCCTGGCGCGACTGGGTCTCGATCAGGTCGCCAAAGGCCTGGCCGCGCTGGAAGGGACCGGCCATGCCGGCCAGGGCCGGATTGGCCTCGATGATGACGGCGTTGAAGGGGTCCTCCCCCTCCAGCAGGGCCGCGCCAAAGGGCGAGGCCGCGGCGAAGGCGTCCAGCACCTTGGGCGGCGGGGCCTTGGCGCCGACGGCCGCGGTCAGCACCTCCAGCGCCGCGGCCGGCAGGGCCAGGCGCTCGGGCGCGGCCGGGCGCAGGCGGATCAGGAAGCGGCGGGCGGCGCCGGGCGCGCCCACAGGCGCAATCTCGGCGGTGTGGTCGGCGCCGGCGGCGCGCAGGGTGGCGTGGGCGGTCTCGCCCCGGCGGGCGGCGCCGAGAGCTGAAAACAGGCTGGCGGCCGAGGAGCCCCCCTTGGGCAGGCGGGGCGCGTCGCCCAGCACGTCGCGCCAGGCGCTGTTGCAGGCGTGGATGCGGCCATCGGCGCCGGCCAGCGCCGCGGGCTCGGCCAGGGCCTCCCCCCGTCGCTCGGCGCCCGGCTCGGCGTCGGTCGGCGTCTCCAGGGTCGAGCGCAGGACAAAGAGGCCGAGACACGCCACGCCGGCCAGGCCCACGAGCAGCATCAGGCCGGCCAAAGTGGCGGGCCCGGCGTTGATCGCGGGCGCGGCGGCGAAGGCTACAGCCATGAGGAAGAACACCACCGCGATGGCGGTGAGCGGGTCAAACCGGCGCGCCGGTTCAGGGCCTTGCGGGGTCTCTGCCATGGCGGACCTGCGGCTTGCCTCTGGACGTGGGGCCGTTCGCCCCACCGAATCATCGAGCATCATACTGCACAAGGCCACCTGAGACCCTTACGAGACCTTTCTGTGGCAGGAAGGTTTTAACCAAACCCTCCCGCGCGGGCGCTTGAGGGCTCGCCAAACGCGGGGCGGGCCACCACATTGGGCCGAGGCGCCGGCCAAGGCGCGCGGCTGACAACGCCCGTCCGGGAGAGAATTGATGAGCGACACCACCGACTACGTCCCCCCCAAGGTCTGGACCTGGAACAAGGAGAGCGGCGGCCGCTTCGCCAATATCAACCGCCCCATCGCCGGACCGACCCACGACAAGGACCTGCCGGTCGGCCGCCATCCGATGCAGCTCTACTCCCTGGGCACGCCCAATGGGGTGAAGGTGACCATCATGCTGGAGGAGCTGCTGGCGCTCGGCCACGGCGGCGCTGAGTACGACGCCTGGCTGATCAATATCGGCGCCGGCGACCAGTTCAGCTCGGGCTTTGTGGACGCCAATCCGAACTCCAAGATCCCGGCCCTGGTGGACCGCAGCGGGCCTGAGCCGATCCGGGTGTTTGAGTCTGGCGCCATCCTGATCCATCTGGCCGAGAAGTTCGGCGCCTTCCTGCCCACCGATCCGGCCAAGCGCGCCGAATGCCTGTCCTGGCTGTTCTGGCAGGTGGGCAGCGCCCCCTATCTGGGCGGCGGGCTTGGCCACTTCTACGCCTATGCGCCGATCAAGATCGAATACGCCATCGACCGGTTCGCCATGGAGGTGAAGCGCCAGATGGACGTGCTGGACCGCCGGCTGGCCGAGAGCGCCTATCTGGGCGGGGATGAGTATACCATCGCCGACATGGCCGTCTGGCCCTGGTACGGCGGCATGGCCAAGGGCCTGCTGTACGAGGCCGGCGAGTTCCTGCAGGTGCAGGAGTACAAGAACGTCATCCGCTGGGCCGACCAGATCGGCGAGCGGGCGGCGGTGAAGCGCGGCCGCATGGTCAACCGCACCTATGGCGAGCCCGCCAGCCAGCTGCGCGAGCGCCACGAGGCCAGCGACTTCGAGACCAAGACCCAGGACAAGATCGAGGCGGCCAAGGCCGCCGGCTGAGGCCGCGCCGGTGACCTGCCGCTTCGACGCGGCCTTCCGCCAGGAGCTTTCAGGCCGCCTGCAGACCTTCCCGCGGATCGTCCATCCGCAGGCGGGCCTGAAGGCGGCCGCCGTGGCCATCACCCTGGTGGCGGCCGACGACGGCTCTGGCCAGGCGGCCTTCCTCTTGACCCGGCGGGCCTCGACCCTGCGCGCCCATGCGGGCCAATGGGCCCTGCCCGGCGGCCGCTGCGATCCGGGCGAGACCCTGGAGGTCGCCGCCCTGCGGGAGCTGGAGGAGGAGCTGGGGCTCACCCTGCCGCCGGAGAACATCCTGGGCGTCCTGGACGACTATCCGACGCGGTCGGGCTATGCGATCGCCCCGGTGGTGGCCTGGCTGGATGATCCCGGCCAGATCCGGCCCAATCCCGACGAGGTGGCCTCGGTTCACCACATCCGGCTGGACGGACTGATGGCTGACCACGCTGTGGACTTCGAAACCATCCCCGAGAGCCCCCGCCAGGTCATCCGCCTGTTGATCGGCGACCAGCACATTCACGCACCCACCGCGGCCCTGATCTATCAGCTGCGCGAACTGGTGGCCGGCCGCGTCACCCGGGTGGCCGAGCTCGACCAGCCGGTCTTCGCCTGGCGGTAGAGCCTAAGTCTTGAGCGCGTTTCGCACCGATAGCCGGTTCCCCCCCTATCGGAACGCGCCCTAGCGCAGCGGCCTCGCCCGGGGCGGCGGGGCGGCGCGGGCGCCCATGATGAAGCCGATGATCTTGGCCACGGCCTCGAAGTGGGCCGGCGGAATGGTCTGGTCGATCTCCACGGCGGCATAGAGGGCGCGGGCCAGCGGGGGGTCCTCGATCACTGGGACGCCGGCCTCTTCGGCGGTCGCGCGGATGCGGAGCGCCACGGCGTCCAGGCCCTTGGCCACGCATTCGGGGGCGCCGGCGCTGCCGGCCTCGTATTTCAGCGCCACGGCGTAGTGGGTCGGGTTCATCACCACCACGGTGGCGGTGGGCACCGCGGCCATCATCCGCCGGCGGGCGCGGTCATGGCGCATCTGGCGCAGCTTGGCCTTGATCAGCGGGTCGCCGTCGGTCTGCTTGTACTCTTCCTTGATCTCGTGGCGGCTCATCATCTGCTTCTTGAGGAAGCGCTGCTTCTGCCACAGCCAGTCGACGGCGGTGATGGCCAGCATCAGGGCGATGACGGCGAACACCATCTGGCGCAGCACCTCGGCGCTGAACGGCAGCATGGCGGCGGGATCGAGGGCCGAGAGGGTCTGGAACTCGTGGAAGTGGGGCTTGAGCGTCCAGTAGGAGACCCCGGCGACGGCCAGGATCTTGGCGATCGACTTGACGAACTGGGCCAGGCCGTCGGGGCCGAAGATCCGCTGGAAGCCCGAGAGCGGCGAGACCTTCTTGAAGTCCGGCTTGGCCTTGTCCGGCGTGAACAGGAAGCCGTGCTGCACCAGGTTGCCGGCCATGCCGCCCAGCGCTGCGGTGGCCAGGACGGCGGCCAGCGCCGGGGCCGCAGCCATCATCGCCATGCGCGCCACATTGACCCCGCCCCCGCCCTCCAGCTGGATCTGCTCGGGATGGGCGATGAAGGGCAGAAGCGCCGCGGCCATGTTCTTGGCCAGCCAGCCGCCGAGGATGGCGATGGCCCCGGCGGAAAAGGCGAGCGCCATCAGGGGGGCCAGGTCCTGGGTCTTGGCCACATCCCCCTTTTCCCGCGACTGTTCGAGTTTTCGCGGGGTCGCCTCTTCTGTTTTCGATGACTGGTCGGTTTCAGCCATGGATCACAGGAAGTTCGCCAGCAGCGCCCGGTAGCGGTCGACCCAGACCATGCCCAGCACGCCGAGGCTGAGCGCGAAGATCGACAGGGACGACAGCACCAAGAGCGGGGTGGCCACGAAGAAGATCTGGAAGGCCGGCATCACCCGGCCCACGAGGCCCGCGGCGATGTTGAAGATCAGCGAGAAGACCACCACCGGCGCGGCCAGCTGCAGGCCGAGCGCGAACGCCTCAGCCGTGGTCTGCACCGCGAGTTGGGCGGCGTCGCCGACCGGCACGTCGCCCCCGAACGGGAACAGGCGGTAGGAGGAGACGATGGCCGCCAGGAACATGTGATGCAGGTCGGTGACCATGATCAGGGTCACCCCCATCACGGTCAGGAAGGTCGACAGCGAGGTGGACGGCTGGGCCTGGCCGGGATTGGCGGTCTGGGAGAAGGCCAGCGTCGACTGGATCGAGACGATCTCGCCGGCGATGCCCAGCGCGGCCAGCATCATGCGCAGGATCAGGCCGATCATCAGGCCGATCAGGATCTCGCGGAAGATCTGGGCGAACATGGCGCCATTGCTGTCGGGCACGGCGCCGACCTGCCCCCCCAGGACCGGGAAGATCATCAGGGCGAACAGGAAGGCGAAAGCCAGCCGGATGCGGGCCGGCACCGCCCCGTCGCCGACGCCGGGCATCAGCATCATCAGGGCGCCGAGCCTCGCGAAGATCAGGCCGGCGGCATAGACCTGGGGGGCCGAGGCATAGGCTTCCATGGCCCTACATGGCCGCGATGCGGGCGGCGATCTGGTTCATGAAACTGGCCATCAGGGCCCCCATCAGGGGCAGGAACAGCAGCAGCGACAGGAAGATGGCCACGATCTTGGGCGCATAGACCAGGGTGGCTTCCTGGATCTGGGTGAGCGCCTGCATCAGGCCGATGCCCACGCCGACCACCAGGCCCACGATCAGCACCGGCGCCGACAGCTGGATGGTCAGCCAGATGGCGTCACGGCCAATATCCAGAACCTCGGCGCCATTCATCGCGCGCCCTTTCGCAAAGCGGGGGGAACTGCGCCGGACAATGGACAAACGTGGTTAACGAAGGGTGGAGGCGGGGGCGGGCTGCGAGGCGCACGCTGGCTCCCGGCCGTCTATCGGGGGCATGCCTGAGGCTGCGCATTGATCCCGTCGGCTTCCAGCATGTGATACAGGACCTCAGCCCGGGCTCGCGCAGCGGCGCAAGGTCGAGGTTGTGCGCAAAGATCACAGGGCTACGGTGGCCCAATGGCGCCATCGCGCCTAAACGGCGGTCATGTCCCCCACGACAGAACGGCCGGACAGAGTGAATCGAAAGGACAGCGACATGGCTTTGCTCGACGAGCTCAAAGCTGATCAACTGGCGGCGCGTAAGTCGAACGACCGCCTGAAGGCTGACCTGCTCACCACACTGATCGGCGAAGCGACTCAGATCACGACCGAAGAGTTCAAACGCGGCGTGACGGAAGTCACTGATGAAAAGGTCGCCGCGACCGTCGCGAAATTCCTGAAGAATACGAAACTGACCCTGGAGAACCTCGCGAGCGAGCGCGGGCGCCTGATCGAGTCCGGGAGCGATGCATCCAAGGTCGACCAGCGCACCAAGGCTGCTGAAGCCGAGGTCGCGATCCTTTCATCTTATGGCCCGAAGCAGATGACGGAGTCGGAGCTGCGCCAGGCCATCAACGAGTTCCGGGCCACAAACCCCGACGCCAACGTTGGAACCATCATGGCCCACCTGAAGACGACCTTCGGCGGCCAGTATGACGGCAAGGCAGCCAGCGCGTTGGCCAGAGGCTGAATGAAGGGCGCTCCCACCGTCAGGCGCTAAGCCCTTCCCCTCATCCGCACTGATTGGAAGCAGACCTTCGTCTCCGATCAGCCAATGACCACCGCCCGCGCGGGCCAAATGTCCGGGAGTGGCGGAAAGCCGACCTCCCAGGCCGCGCCAGCAATCCGCGCCGCTTAAGCCCCCACCCCCTCATGGGATCTCGCAAAGGCGCGCTGGTAGGCGTCGCGGGAGGTGGTGCGGGTGAGGTAGGTCTGTTCGGCGTCGGTGAGGGTGAAGCCGGCGTGGTTGGCGGCCAGCCTCAGGGCGTAGCTCACCGAGATGTCGGCGGCGGTGAACCGGTCCCCGGCCATGTAAGGCGCGGTGGCGAGCTGTCGCCTGACCAGCATCAGTCGTCGCTCGACACATTCGCGCGCCCAGCGGGCGCCCCAGTTGTCCCGCTCGGCCTCCGGGGCGATGAAGCCGCTGACCAGGGGCACCATGATCAGGGTCGCCAGGCCCGCCTCGCCCATGTGGAGGAACTGCTGGTAGGCGGGGAAGGCCGGGTCGCCGGGGGCCGGCTGCAACGGCGTGGGGCCGTAGCGGCCCATCAGATATTCCATGATCGCCACGGACTCGACCATGGTGACCTCGCCGTCCTGGATCGCCGGCAGGAAGTCGCCGGGATTGACGGCGAGCCAGGCCGGATCCTTCTCCGTAGCCAGCATGTCCACGTGCCGGATGTGGTAGGCGACGCCCATCTCCTCCAGCAGCCAGACGACCCTGAGCGACCGCGAGGTCTGTCCGCCCCAAACCGTGATCATCGTCCAAGTCCTCCACCCGACCATGATTTCACAGCGCTCGGGAACCAGGAACGCCTGAGCACAGCCCGACGCCTGCGGACGGCTGGTCGCGACGTCTGGAGAGGGGCCTGGGCGCGCGCCAATGGTCAAGCTTGCTTCGGCGGCCGTCCTGGGTCCTCCCGGCCCCTGCCCCATCGGGCGCGGCGTTGAGGGGCGGGTTTGAGCGACGAGTTCAGTTTTCTGTTCGCCTTCTACGGCCTGCTGCTGGGTCTGGCGGTGACCGAGATCGTGGCCGGGTTTTCCAGGGCCTATGACGAGCGGGCCGCCCGACCGCTGGGGGTCATGGCGCCGCTGTTCGCCGTGCTGCTATTCCTGGACCTGATCACCTTCTGGGTGTCGGCCTGGGAGTGGCGGGCGCTGAATTCGGTGGAATTCGCCCATGCACTGGGGGCCGCGGTGGTGGCCCTGCTCTACTACTTCGCCGCGACCCAGGTCTTCCCCAAGGAAGGCGATGTGGACACCCTGACCAACCACATCCTGCAGCACCGCAGGCCGGTGGTGTTCTGTGTGATCGTCAGCAACATGATCGCCTTGATCCCCACCCTGGCCAGCGCCCTGGAGGCCCGGGCCACGGCGGCGGAGCTGGGGGCCTGGACGGCGGCGAACCTGATCTATTACGCAGCCCTGATCCTGGCAGCCACGGCGCGCAGCCACCGGGTGATCCTGGCCACGCTGGTCCTGCTGATCGCATATGTCACCGGCGCGACCCTGGTGATGGGCTAGAGGCTGGGCGGCGTCTGCGAACGGTGGCGGCGCAAGCTTGAGTGCAGAAACCCGTATGGGCCTGCCCGCCAGGGTGGTACCCGTCCCCCGGTAAAGAGGGGGAAAATCTGAGTGACCATACGTAGTTTTGGCGTGCTGGCCGTGGTGGCGGGCGCGGTGGCGGCTTCGCCTGTGCTGGCGCAGGACGCCCCGATCACCGAGGCGACCGCCAATCAGGGCCTGGTGCTGATCAACGCCCAAGCGGCCAACAGCCTGGGTTTCACTGGCGCGGGCGCGACCGTCGGGGTGCTGGATAGCGGCATTGACGCCACCCATCCGGATCTGAGGCCCAACCTCGCCACCTTCTCGTATGACGGGAACACCGGCGGGCCGGCGCTGCGGGATTACGACATGCACGGCACCCACGTGTCGGGCATCATCGCGGCGGCCCGCAATGGGGCCGGCGTGCAGGGCGTAGCCTATGACGCCAAGCTCGCCCTGATGGTCCCCTATGCGCCTCCGGGCGGGACGGAGGCGGCCGCCGACCTCACCATCGCCGACGTCTATGGACGGGCGCTGAACGCCAATGTGCGAATCTTCAACAACTCCTGGGGCTTCGACTACTACACTGGCACGCCGCAGGGCCGGGCCATGCTCGACACCGTGATGCGGGGGCAGATCGAGGTGTTCAAGCGCGCCGTGGCGCTGGACTCGGTGATCGTCTTCTCGACCGGCAACGAATACCAGAGCCAGCCGAACACCCAGGCGGGTCTGCCCTATTACGCGCCTGAGCTGGCGCGCAACTGGCTGGCGGTGACGGCGGTCGACCTGTCGGGCGAGATCGTCGACTACGCCAACCGCTGCGGCCTGGCCGCGGCCTGGTGCCTGGCCGCGCCGGGGGGCGATGGCGAGGCGGCTGGCATCGTCTCGACGGTCCCGCTGGACCAGGGGGGCTATGACCGCTCCTCCGGCACTTCCATGGCCGCGCCGCATGTCACCGGCGCCGTGGCCGTAGCCCGACAGATGTTCCCCACCGCCTCGGGCGCCGACCTGGCCCGGTTCGTTCTGGTCACGGCCACCGATGTGGGCGCGACCGGGCTGGACCCCGTCTATGGCTGGGGCCTGCTGAACATGGGCAATATGGCCGCCGCCCGGTCGGGCCAGGGCGCCGGCCTCACCGCCCAGAGCGCCTGGGCCGCCGATCAGGGCCAGGCGATAATGCTGCAGAGCCTCGATGGCCGGCTGAAGCGCCAGGGCGCGACCGGCGCCTGGGCCGCCGCCCAGGGCGGCCGCAGTCGTCATGATGGCGCAGCGTTGGTCCCCGGGGCCGAGGCCGACAGCCTTGGCCTGATGGCGGGCTATGACATGGCCGTCGGTGAGGCCGCGAGGGTCGGCGCGGCCCTGTCCTGGACCACCACGGACCTGGACGAACAGGGCGCGGCCAACAGCGCCAAGGTCGAGGCCTTCGCCCTGGCGGCCTATGGCGCGGCCACCCGAGGCCAGCTGTTCGTCGATGGCTCGGCGGGCGTCCACCGCCGCGACTACAGCCTAACCCGGGCCAATGTAGCCGGCGCCGCCGGCACCATCCTCGGCGCCCAGGGGCTGACCGGCCGGGCCGAGACCGAAGGCTATGGCCTGTTCGTCGATGGCCGCGTCGGCCTGAGCGTGCCGATGGGCCAGGTCGCCCTGCGCCCGTTCGTGCATGGCCAGGTTTCGCACCAGGCCTTTGACGGCTTCACCGAGACGGGCGCCGATGTCTTCGCCCTGACCATCGAGGATGTGGAGCTGACCCGCTACCAGGCCGGGCCTGGCCTGGAGGTCCTGTTGCCGCCGCGGGCCATGGGGTCGGCCCAAGTGTCCGGCGACCTGTCGGTCCGCTACGCCGCAAGCTGGGGCGACACCGACTACCGGGTGAACGCCGCCATGCTGGGCGCGCGGGTCGGCGGACAGCTGGGCGAGCTGGACGATCCCGTCACCCTGGCCGGCGGACTGTCCGCCGCCTGGGGCGCCGTGGAGAGCTCCGTGCGCGGCTTCTATGCCGAGGCCGGCGACCAGGACTCCGCAGGCGTCAGCCTGGGCGTCCGGGTGACCTTCTAAGACAAGAGCGTCTGGCGGGGTGGGGGCCTCCCCTACTCCGCCAGGAACCCCTCCACCTCGGCCATGAACGACTCCAGCTGGTCGTGGTGGACCCAGTGACCGGCGCCTTCGAAGTTTACCAGGCGGGCATTCTTGAAGTGCTTGATGCGGCCGTCGGCCTCCGGGTCTGAGGCCCAGGACTCCTCGCCCCGCATGAGCAGCACCGGGCAGGTGATCTGGCTCCACAGATAGTGCTGGTCGGCGTGGGACAGGCCGCCCATGCCCCAGCGGGAGTGGTTGTCGAACTTCCAGCTGTAGGTGCCGTCCTCGTTCTGGTGGGCGCCATAGATGGTCAGGTGACGGGCCTGTTCGGGGGAGAGGTGCGGGTTCTCCTCGGCCATGCGGGCATAGGCCTCGTCCAGGGTGGCGTAGCGGCGCGGGGTGCGGCCGGAATTCTTGCGCCGGTCCTCGATCCAGTCGCGCAGGCGCTGGTCCACGGTGCGGCTGGCCTGCTCGGCCATGACAGCGGGGGACGGACCCAGACCCTCGATGGCGACGATCTTCTTCACCGCGTCGGGATAGGCGCCGCAATAGTTCAGCGCGATGCCTGCGCCCATGGAGTGGGCGATGATGGTGACGGGGGCCAGGCCCTTCTGATGCACGATCTGGGCGATGTCGTAGATATAGGCGCCCATGTCATACCCGCCGCCGATGGCCCAGGCGCTGTCGCCGTGGCCGCGCAGGTCGGGGGCGATGATGTGGTAGCGGTCGCGCAGGCGCTGCGCCACCCAGTCCCAGTTGCGGCAATGGTCGCGGCCGCCATGGACCAGCAGCAGGGGCTCGGCCCCCTCATTGCCCCAGTCCACATAGTGCAGGCGCAGGCGCTGGGAGAAGTAGAAGTGCGAGGTGGGGCCTTCCATGGCGCATCGTCTCCCGTGGAATCTGGGTCGTGGGGGCAAGGCTTTAGCATCGCCATCGCCTGGGCCGCCAGCCGCGGGGAGATGCAGGGTCATCGTGCGCGGCCTCCCCTTGCGCAGGGCGGGCGCGGCCCCCTATCTGCGCGCCGTCGACAGAGAGATTGAGCATGGACCCGACGACGCCGACCGCCTCCGCCGTCAAGAGCCGCAAGCCCCGCGCCGAGCTGGCGCTGGAGAGCGGCCTGTTCCATTCCCGCTGGCTGATGGCGCCCTTCTATATCGGCCTCGTTCTGGCCCTGGCGCTCTTGCTGTTCGTCTTCGCCAAGAAGCTGTTCCTGGCCATTCCCACCGTCGGAAGCATGAACGCCGAAGAGGCGATCATGCTGGTCCTGTCGCTGATCGACATGTCCCTGGCGGGCAACCTGCTGCTGATCGTGATCTTCTCCGGCTACGAGAATTTCGTCTCCAAGATCGACACCGCCAACCATGAGGACCGGCCGAGCTGGATGGGGACGGTGGACTTCTCCGGCCTGAAGATGAAGCTGATCGCCTCCATCGTGGCGATCTCGGCCATCTCCCTGCTGCGGGCCTTCATGCAGCTGTCGGAAGGCCAGGGTATCGAGGAGCGCTCGCTCTTCTGGCTGGTGGTCATTCACCTGACCTTCGTCGGCTCCGGCGTCCTGCTGGCCCTGATGGACTGGCTGGCCAGCAAGGTCGACCGGCACTAGGGCGCCCTTGGCCCTTAGTCCTCGGCCTCGGCCCCGTCGACGGCCCGGTCCACCAGGTCGCGCCAGGTCGGGTCGGTGTCATCCACCAGGTCCACGTCCTCCAGCAGGGCCACAGCCGCATCGCCATCGGGCAGGATGAGGCCCACGACCTCCATGATCTCGCCCTCCGAATTGGTGTGGACCTCGGCCTGGACGGCTACGGCGGCCTGCTCGCCGTCCTCCTCCCACCAGATCACCGGTTGGGGCAGCTCCATCTCCAGCACGCGGGCGTCGGTGGTGTCGCCGAGCGCAAAGACCGCCCGGCGGGCCTGCACGTCGTCCAGCGTGGCCACAGCCGCGGTGAAGGGTGTCAGGCGCCGCCAGTCCTCGGCGTCATAGCCGCCGCCTTCGGGCTCGCCCTGGTCGTCGTCCGGCAAGATGGTCATGGGCGAAGGGGTCCTGTCTCTGGACGGTGGGCGGTCAAAGCCATTTCGAGCGCCGGAAGCCCACATAGAGGGCCGCACATGATGCGACGATCACGGCCAGCACGGCGGGATAGCCATAGCGCCAGTGCAGCTCCGGCAGATAGTCGAAGTTCATCCCATAGATGCCGGCGATTGCCGTGGGCACGGCCAGGATGGCGGCCCAGGCGGCCAGCCTGCGGGTGATCACCCCCTGGCGTTGCTGCTCAAGCAGGTTGGAGACCTCGAACACCGAGGTCAGGGTCTCGCGCAGGGCGCCGACGCGGGAGCTCACCCGCCTCACGTGGTCGCGGATATCGCGGAAATAGGGGCGCACCTCGGGGTCGATGCAGGGAAATTCCAGCCGCTCCAGGCGGCTGGCCGCCTCCTCCATCGGCCCCAGAATGCGCTCGAAGCGCAACAACTCACGGCGTAGCTGAAAGAGGGCGCGGATCTCGGCCCGGCTGAGGAAGGTGTCCAGCGCCCGCTGCTCCATGGCCAGGACCGCCTCCTCCGCCTGGTCGACGATGGGGGTGTAGCCATCGACCACGAAGTCGAGGATGGCGTGCAGCACATAATCGGGCCCGTGCCTCAGCAGGGCGGGCGAGGCTTCCAGATGGGCGCGCAGGTCCACATGGCCCCGGGCCGAGCCGTGGCGGACGGTGATGATGTGGCCGGCGCCCAGGAAGATATGGGTCTCGCCGTATGCGATCACCTCCCCCTCTTCGATCTGGGCGGTGCGGGCTACGACGAACAGCTCGTCCCCATAGGTTTCGACCTTGGGCAGTTGGTGGGCCGAGAGCGCGTCCTCCACCGCCAGCGGGTGCAGGTGGAAGCGGCTCTGCAGGGCGCGTAGCTCGGCCTCGTCAGGCTCCAGCAGGCCGATCCAGACGAACTCGCCAGGGCCAAGCGCCAGGCCGTCGGGGCTCAGCGAGGCGGCGCGGACGCGGGCGCCGTCCTCGTAGACATATGCGGCGACGATGGTCATCGCGCTCTACCGCACAAAGCTGGCGCCATTCACGTCCAGCACGGCGCCGGTCATGGAGGCCGGGGCGTCGAGGGCGAGGTAGGTCGCCACGCTGGCCACCTCGCCCGGCTGGGCGACGCGGCCCAGGGGGATGTCGGCCAGCAGCTTGTCCCCGCCCCGGCTGGCCAGATAATCCTCGGCCATACCGGTCATCACATAGCCGGGGCAGATGGCGAAGGCGGCCAGGCCCTGGCCGGCATAGCCGCGGGCGATGGACTTGGTCATGGCCACTATGCCGGCCTTGGACGCCGCATAGTGCCAGTGGGCGGGCGAGTCCCCGCGATAGGCCGCCCGGCTGGCCACATTGACGATGCGACCGCGAAGGCCCCCGGCGTCCGGCTCGCGCCCTTGAGCGTGCAGCACCATGCGGCGGCAGAGATCGGCGCTGGACTGCAGGTTGATCTGCATCGTGCGCCCCCAGCTGGCCTGCCACTCGGCGTCCTGCGCATCGACGGGGATGGCTTCGAAGACGCCGGCGTTGTTGACCAGCACGTCGATGCGGCCGTCCAGCGCGTCCAGGGCGGCGTCCCACAGCCGGTCGCCGGCCCCCATCTCGCTGAGATCGGCGGCCAGCACGCCATCCGCCGCCCGCGTTCCGTGGCCGACGACCCGGGCGCCGCGGGCCCTGAGAGACGTCCGAATGGCTGCGCCGATGCCGCGGGTGGCGCCGGTGACGAGGATGTGGGGGTGGGACTCAGGCATGTTCTGAGCCTAGCCCGTTCGCGGCGGGGCCTTAAGCCATGATCGCCCAGGCGCCCCGCCTGACGCGCACATGGGGTCCGACAGAGCGGCCGGGCCGTGCTAGGGTAAGCGCTATCGCCTTTGCGGACCCGCCCGCTGGCCCAGGCCCGAAAGGCCGCCTTCCATGAAGATCTACGACTCGCGTCTGCAGGCGCCGGCGCGCCGCGACCTCACCGATCCGCGCTCCACCGCCCCGGCCAACACCCCGCAGCAGACGCCCCGGCCGATGCTGAACGACCGCCGCAGCACGCGCTGACCCGTCCATGAGTGATCTGACGGAAGGCCAGCTCCACGCGCTCCAGAATCTCAGCCGCAAGAAGGCCGGGGGCGAGGTGCCGTTCATCAATATCAGCGACGCCCAGGTTCTGGTGGAGTTAGGCCTGGCCGCCCGCAGCCGCCAGGGCTGGGACATCACGCCGGAAGGCTTGCGTCTGCTCGCGCCGCCGCCCAGCTCCGACAACCAGCGTTAGGGACGCCGGCTCAGTCCAGTCCGAGCGTCTGGGACAAGGACCGGGCCGCCTCCACCGGGCGAAGTTTGTCGACATCGCGGTCGACGCTGTAATTGGCGTCGCGCATGGCCTCCACCGATATGGCCCCGATCAGCGGGCGCAGGGCCGCGAGCAGCCGGGCGTCGTTGACGCGGTCGGGCGCGATCAGCACCACCGCGTCATAGGGCGGCAGGGCCTGACGCGGGTCGGCCAGGGTGACCAGATTGTCAGCGGCGATCCGGCCGTCGCTGGAGAAGGCCGAGATCACGTCAACGTCTCCCGACGTCACCGCCCGGAACATGAATGTCGGCTGATAGGAGCGCCGGGCGCGGAAGTCGAACCCATAGGCCTCATTGATGGCCGTCCACTCCGGTCTTGCGAAGAATTCCAGGTCGCCGCCCATGGTCAGGCCGCCCGAGCGCCGGGCCAGATCATCCAGGCTCTCGATCCCGAGCGCGGTGGCGCGGTCCTGCCGCATGGCCAGGGCGTAGGCGTTCTCGAACCCCAGGGAGCCCAGGACCAGCACCCCGTCCCGCTCCGCCAGTTCCGTGGTCAGTTCCTCGAGCACGGCCTCGCGTCCGGGATTATCCTCGCGATTCAGGACATTGGCCCAGAGCGTGCCGGAATAGTCGACATAGACGTCCAGTTCGCCTGACGCCAAGGCGCGGTAGGCGATGGCGGAGCCCAGGTCCTCCTTCATCCGCGCCTCGCCGCCCAGGTCTTCGATCCGCTCGGCCATCATCTCAGCCAGGATGTACTGTTCGGAGAAGTTCTTGGCGCCGACCACATAGCTGGCGGGCTTGCCGAAGCTGATCAGCGGCGTCAGGGCGACGATGATCCCGATCAGGATGCCGGCCGCGCCGATCGCCGCGCGCCTGATGTCGCGCTTGGCGGCCCCGGCCTCGATCAGGCCCAGCAGCTGGTCGGTGACCATGGCCAGCAGGGCCGAGGCGCCGCAGCCGAACAGCACCAGCACCCAGTTCTCGGTCTGCAGGCCTGAGAAGATGTAGTTGCCGAGGCTCGTCTGGCCGACCGGAGTCGAAAGCGTCGCCGCCCCGATGGTCCAGACCGCGGCGGTGCGCACCCCGGCCATGATGACCGGGGCAGCCAGCGGCAGCTCCACTTGCAACAGGCGCTGGCGAGGCGTCATGCCGACCCCCTCGGCCGCCTGGATGATGGCGGGGCTAACCGAGAGAATGCCGGTGGTTCCGTTCCGCACGATGGGCAGCATGGAATAGAGGGTCAGCGCCAAGAGGGCCGGCAGGAAGCCGAGCGCCGAGAAGCCATAGCCCAATAGGTCCTCGCTGGCCGCCGAGATCACCAGCAACAGGGGGAAGAACAGGGCCAGCAGGGCGAGGCTCGGAATGGTCTGGATCAGGCTGGCGCCGGCCAGCACCGGCCAGCGGATGTGACGGTTGCGGCTGGCGGCCACGGCCAGCGGCAGGCTGATCAGCAGGCCGAGACCGAGCGCAGAGGCGCTGAGCAGGACATGCCAGGCGAGGTATTCCGGCAGGCGCGCAAACGCCGCCTCCACCTGCGGGCTCATGCGGTTTCTCCCAGGCGGGCGCGCAGCCGTTCGGCCTGGCGCCGGGGGGCGGCGAGCAGGGCGGCGACCGCTGGATCGGTCGAGGCGGCCAGGGCCTGGGGCGTCCCGTCGGCGATCAGCCGGCCGTCGGCCACCACCACGATTCGGTCGGCCAGCAGCAGGGCCTCGGTCATGTCGTGGGTGACCATGACGGTGGAGAGGTTCAACCGCTCATGCAGGGCGCGGTAGTCGTCGCCCAGGCTGTCGCGGGTCAGGGGATCGAGCGCGCCAAACGGCTCGTCCATCAGGACGATATGCGGCTCAGCCGCCAGGGCCCGGGCCACGCCGACCCGCTGCTGCTGGCCGCCGGACAGGGCGGCGGGGAAGCGGCCGCCCATCTCCTGTGGCAGCGCCACCAGGTCCAGAAGTTCGGCGGCGCGGACGGCTCGCCTCGCCTTGTCCCAGCCCAGAAGCTTGGGCGTGATGCCGATATTCTCAGCCACCGTCAGGTGGGGAAACAGGCCGACTTCCTGGAAGACATAGCCAATGCGACGACGCAGCAGATGAGGGGTGAGGTCACCGACGGATTCGCCCTCGATCCGCACCTCGCCGCTGTCAGGCTTGATCAACCCATTGATGGTCTTGAGCAGCGTCGTTTTGCCCGACCCGGAGGCGCCCACCAGGGCGACGAACTCACCGGCCGCAATCTGCAGGCTCACATCGGCCAGGGCCTGATGGCCGCCATAGGTCTTGGTGATGCGCTCCAGCGCGATGCGAGGGTCTGCCATGCGCCAGACCTAACACGCAAAGTCGCGGTTGGGCTCCCCTTGAGGTCGCTCAAGACTTCACCGGCATGTGTCCCACAGACGCTGGGCGGCGAGCTAGGCTCCTGTAAGCGCCATGGAGGGAGAGGCCGATGGGATTTCTCAGTGACGACGACAAGGCTGGTCTTGAGCCGGCTGAGACCACCTCGCCCCGCACGCCGATCCCGGTCCAGATGGTGGCCAGCGACGAATACGCGCCCCAGGTCCAGACGGCGCGCCAGCGGGAGGTCCAGGCCCGGCTGATGGAGATGGGCGGCGACCTGTCCCGGCATCAGGGCCTGAGCCGGCGGCGGTTCTTCCAGACCTCGGCGGGCATGGCCGCGGCCTTCGTGGCGCTGAACGATGTCTATGGCCCGCTGTTCTCCGCCAGCCGCGCCGAGGCGGCGACCCCGGACATGGCGCAGGAACGCGCCGAGTCCCTGCGCGGCCAGTTCATCATGGACATGCACACCCACTTCCTGCGGGACGACACCCGGCTGACCGGCTTTGTGCGCATGCGCGAGGCCGTGGGTCAGCGGGGCTGGAACCCGGACCTGTCGGGACGGCCGCAGACCCTCGAGGACCTGAAGTTCGACAACTACATCAAGGAGGTCTTCCTCGACAGCGACACCAAGGCGGCCCTGATCTCCAGCGCGCCGTCGGACATCCCTGAGGACTGGTTCCTGACCAACAGCCAGATGGCCAAGGCTCGCGAGCGGGTGAACGCAGAAGCCGGGGGCCGTCGGCTGTTCACCCACGCCATCTTCACGCCCGGGGCGCCGGGCTGGCTGGAGGCCCTGGACGCGGCGCTCGAGCTGCGCCCGGACTCCCTCAAGGGCTACACGGTGGGGGACAACACCCACAAGGCCACCAGCCGCTATCCCTGGCGGATGGACGACGAGGCGGTGGCCTATAAGGGTTACGAGAAGATGGCCGCGGCCGGGCGCCGGATCGTCTGCGTGCACAAGGGGCTGTTCTCCACCGAGGTCGAGGCGCAGTTCCCCCATCTGGCGCCCTTCGCCGATGTTCGCGATGTGGGCCAGGCGGCCAAGGACTGGCCCGACCTGACCTTCGTCATCTACCACTCAGCCTATCGCCTGGGGGACCCGGCCAAGGCGCTGGCCCAGTTCGAAGATACGGGCCGGCTGGACTGGGTCAGCGACCTGGCGGACATCCCCGAAAAGTACGGCGTGAACAACGTCTATGCCGACCTTGGCCAGGTGTTCGCCCAGACCATGGTGGCCGAGCCCCGGGTCTGCGCGGCCCTGATGGGCATTCTGATCCGTGGTCTGGGCGCCGACCATGTCTGCTGGGGGACTGACGCGGTCTGGACCGGCTCGCCCCAGTGGCAGATCGAGGGCCTGCGGCGGCTGGAGATTCCTGAGGACATGCGCCGCACTCACGGCTTCGCCGAGCTGGGCGCCGCCGATGGGGCGGTGAAGGCCGCCATCTTCGGCGGCAATAATGCGCGGCTCTACGGGGTGGACGCCGCCGAGGTCGCGGCCCTGGACGAGGATGGTCTGGCGCAGCGCAAGGCCGCCTATCTGGCGCAGGGCGGGCGCCCCAGCCTCAGGCGGTACGGCTACGTCAGATCGGCATCCGCATGATTTCCTGATAGGCGGAGATCACCTGATCGCGGACGGCCATGACGGTCTCAAGGCTGGTCTCGGCCGCCGAGATCGCGGTGACCACGTCCACCAGTTGCGCCTTGCCCTGCACATGGGCGGCCATCTGGGTCTCGGCGGTGCGGGAGGTCTCCACCGCCTGTTCCATGACGTTCTTCAGCATGGCGCCGAAGTCGGCGCCGCCTGCGGCCGCCCCGCCGCCGACGGCGGGAAGGGCCGCGCCCTGCGTGGCGGCATAGGCCTTGGCTGCGGCGAGCGGAGTCATCATGGCCTAATCGTCCCTAGCGTTTGAGCAGATCGAGGACGCGCATCTCCATGGCGCGCGCGGTCTCGATCACATTGAGGTTGGCCTCGTAGGCCCGCTGGGCCTCGCGCATGTCCATCGCCTCCACCAGGGTGTTGACGTTGGGCAGCTTCACATAGCCCTGGGCGTCGGCCGAAGGGTGACCGGGCTCGTATTCGGTGCGGAAGGCGCTCTGATCAGGCTGCACCCTGGCCATGCGCACCCCCTGACCCGCATCGATCTTGGACGGTTCGAACACCGGCACCTGGCGGCGATAGGGGTCGCCGCCGGCCTGCTGCGAGGTGGAGTTGGCGTTGGCCAGGTTTTCGGCGATGACCCGCATCCGGGCCTGCTGGGCGCGAAGGGCCGTGGCCGCGATGGCCTGGGCCGCGCCTTGGGTCGATTTGATTTCAGCCATGGCTCAGTCTCCGAAGATCAGCGGCCGGGCGGGCGGGCGGCGGTGCGCAGCAGGTTGAGGGACTTCTGGTAGAAGCCGACGGCGGCGTCGTAGGCCATGCGGGCCTCCGACATCTTCATCATCTCTTCCTCCAGGACCACGGAGTTGCCGTCCATGGTGGTCTCGGAGTCCTTGCTGCGGACGGCCTTGAAGGTCGAGGCTGCGGCCGTTCGATTGACCGTGCCGCTGAGATGGGCGGCCTGGGTGCGGGCCGGCGCCCCGGCCTGTGTCATCTGGACACCGCGCACCTGGGCCTGGAAGCTGTAGGCCTTCACATCCTGCGGCGTGTAGCCAGGCGTCTCGGAGTTGGCGACGTTCTGGGCGATCAGCCGCTGGCGCTCGCCCAGATGGCCCATGCGGCCACGCAGCATCGAGAACAGGGGGATGTCGGCCAGGTTCATGGGCAACATGGTGAATAAACAGGGTTAATCGCTCCTTAAGAGTGTTGACGGCAAACCGGGCCAAAGACCGGCGCCCGCGCGCCGGACAGGTGCGCCCCATGGATCTCGCCAGTTTCGCCCGGGCGGTTTTCGCTCTCGTCATCACGATCGGCCTGATCGGCCTGGCCGGCGTGGCCCTGCGCCGGTTTGGGCCCGAGGCCATGGCGCGGTTCGCCCCGACCCGCGCCGAGCGCCGCCTGGCCGTGGTCGAGACCTTGGTGCTCGATCCCAGCCGCCGGCTGCTCATCGTCTCCTGCGACGGGGAGGAGCGCCTGCTGCTGCTAGGTGAGGGTCAGGTGCTGAACGCCCCCTCGCCCGCCCCGGTCCCGATCCAAAGCCGGGCGACCCCGCCCCGCAAGACGCCCCCCCGCAAAGCCCGCAAGCCCAAGGCCGACGCCTGATGCGCCAAGTCTTCCGCGCCCTCTCAGCCCTCCCCGCCGCAGACTGGCGCCGCGCCGCCGGCCTTGCCGCCCTGGTGAGCCTGGTGAGCATCGTCGGCCCGACCGTGGCCCACGCTCAGGCCCTGAACGTCGATCTCGGTACCGGCGCAGGCCTGACCGAGCGGGTTGTCCAGCTGGTGGGCCTGCTGACGGTCCTGTCGCTGGCGCCGTCCATCGTCATCATGACCACCTCCTTCGTGCGGATCGTGGTCGTGCTCTCCCTGCTGCGCACGGCGCTCGGCCTGCAGCAGAGCCCGCCCAATGCGGTGATCATCAGCCTGGCCCTGTTCCTCAGCGCCATCATCATGGCCCCGACCTTCGAGCAGGCCTATGCGGACGGCATCCGTCCTCTCCTGGATCAGGAGATGGAGCTGCCCCAGGCCTTTGACGCCGCCGCCACGCCGGTGAAGACCTTCATGCTGTCGCAGGTGGACCGGGAGGACCTGGCCCTGTTCGTGCGGTTGTCCCGGGAAGAGCAGCCCGCGAGCGTCGAGGATCTGCCGCTGCGCATCGTCACCCCGGCCTTCATGATCTCGGAGCTGAAGACCGCCTTCGAGATCGGCTTCCTGCTGTTCGTCCCCTTCCTGGTCATCGACCTGGTGGTGGCCAGCGTGCTGATGAGCATGGGCATGATGATGCTGCCCCCAGTGGTGGTGTCCCTGCCCTTCAAGCTGATCTTCTTCGTCCTGGTGGACGGCTGGCGCCTTGTGGCCGGCAGCCTCGTGGAGAGCTTCCAGCGGGGAACCGGCGGGGGGTAGCGGCCAGGGCGGCGCCTAGCCGAACATGGCGCCGACCGAGGCGGTCAGGCGGGCGGCGAGCCAGGGGCGGCGCACCGCAGGCTCCTGGGCATAGGCTGAACGCATCGCGCCCGTCGTGGCGATCGACAGAATGTGGGCGTCAAGACCGTCGACCGGGTAGGCGGCGTGGTTGATACCGTGAAGCAGCTTCGCTGAATTCTCACCACGGGACGCCCGAAGGTCTTCGGCGTCGCGCCGCAGGTCCGGCTCACGGATCGCCGCCGTCAGCAGTTCGTCAAGGGCGAGCAGCCCCGGCGACGCCGCCCCACCCTCGTCAAACAGGGCCTCCGCGGTTTCAGCGGCCACCTCGATAAGCGGCCGGCGGACGGCGGGATCTGGAGCGACGCCGCCGCGCACCAGCTGGATTGAGGCGATCAGATGGTCAAACGCGGCCCGGACCAGACTGACCCGGGAGGGGAAGTGGCCGCTCACCGCGGCCAGGGACAGCCCAATTTCAGCAGCGACCGCCCTATGGGTCAGCCCCTCCATGCCGTCCCGGCCCAGGACCGCCGCCGCGGCCCCTGCGATCCGCACGGCGCTGGCGGGAGCGGTCGCCAGGCCTGGCGAGGCTTCAGGCGCGCCGCGCGCCCGGGCGAACTGGCGCCAGCCATCCCAGCCCGGCGCCTGGCCTCTGTCTCCTGAAAGCCGGGCGCAAAACCGCCGAGTGGTCTCCACCAGCCAGGCCGTCTGGTCTGGATGATCAGGGGGGCCGCCGTGGATGCCGAGGATGGCCTCTGTATAGTCCGCGCACGCGCCTGCCGCCTCGGCCGGCAGGCCGAACTGGGCGAGCGCTGCGGCCCAGAAGCGATCGGCTGCCTCGGCCTCCTGCCTGGCCAGGGGGCGATGCGCCGGCGAGCGCGCCGACTGGTGCCGCAGTTCCCGCAGAACCAGGAAGGCGGTTCGCGAGCCAACTCGCTCCAGCGTCAGAGCCAGGAACCAACCGGCGAAGGCGTCCGACGGGGGATCGGCCGCCAAGGTCGCCAGCCAGCCTGACCGCCATGCGGAGATGTCGCCTGCGGCCTCTTCAAAGGTCGCCGCCAGCAGGCCTTCTCGACCATCGAAATGGTAGTTCACCGCAGACGGGCTCTGGCCGGTGGCTTCGGCCAGGGTCCGCGCCGTCACGCTGCGCACCCCGCCCGTGGCGATGAGGTCCGCCGCGGCGGCGACGAGTCGCTCCCGGGCGGACGATGAGGTGGCGCGCGATGGCATGCGGGCGATCATAGCGAAGGACCGCGCGCCCACCACCCCGTGTACGAATGTTTTATTTCTGGTTCCAGCCATCAAGGGCGGAACCCGCCACACCCACCAGAGACCCCACTTAAAGAACACCCACAGGCCGTCCTTCATAGACAATTCGTGAAAGGTTCACCGGGACGTCAAGCTGTACATCCGTTCGAACTGATAGGGCTCCGCGACATTCTCTCGGGTGGGGCAAACCTCGTGACTCGCAAACACATTCTGCTAGCGTCGACCCTCCTGGGCGGCGCGCTTCTCTGGACCGGCGCTGCTCAGGCTCAGGACACCCAGCTTGACGAGCTGGTCGTCACCGGCTCGATCGTTGGCAGCCAGCGCGCAGCCATTGTCGAACAGCGCAACGCCGAAAACCTCGTCAGCGTGATCGCCGCCGACACCGTCGGCCAGTTCCCGGATCAGAACTCCGCCGCCGCCCTGGCTCGCATCCCCTCGGTGGCCGTGCAGCGCGACCAGGGCCAGGAGCGCTACATCCAGGTGCGCGGCGCGCCCAACCGCTGGACCAGCGTGTCAATCGACGGGATCAACGCCATCGGCGTGGACGAAGGCGGCGGGCAGCGCGCATTCCGCTTCGACGCCGTGCCGGCGGTGATCCTCAGCGCGCTGGAGGTCAACAAGTCCCTGACGCCCGACCTTTCGGCTGAAGCCATCGTGGCGCGGGTGAACCTGCGCACCTTCTCCCCCTTCGACAAGGCGGGCTTCGCCCTTTCGGGGGATGTCGGCCTGGGCGAAATGGACCTTGGGGGCGGCAAACAGGAGCAGTACGCCGCCCGCGCCTCCTGGTCTGGCGACCAGTTCGGCGTGATCCTGGCCGGCTCGCACTACAGCCGCGAACAGGTGACCGACAACCGCGAGTTCGCCTATGACGCGGTGGGGCCCACCATCCTGGATGTGCGCAGCTACCGGCTGGTGCGCGAGAGCAATGGTGGCCTGTTCGGCGTGGAATACCGCCCGAACGACAACCATCGTCTGTTCGCCAAGACCCTATACACCGAGTTCAAGGACAACGAGCAGCGCGACCAGTACGTCTTCCAGCTGAGCTCAGCCTCAGGCGGAACCCGCGGCCTGACCGGCGGGAACCTGGTGGGGGTCCCCTATCGGGGCACCTTCAACGATGGCCACTACGGCAACTCCAACTGGCTGAACACCCTGGGCGGCGATCACCAGTTCGAGGCGTGGAACCTGGAGTGGCGGCTCAACTACACTGAGACCGAGAACACCACCGAGCTGCCGCTGATCCTGGCGCAGCAGGGCTCGCCCCTGCAGCGCGCCTCGGTGATCTATGACCGCAGCAACGCCAAGTTCCCGACCCTGTCGCTGGCCACGACGGTCCCCGGCGCGACGCCGGGCAGCTTCGTGCGCGGCGCGCCGGTGAGCGCCCTCTACCAGACCGCCTTCCCTGTGAACATCGCCATTCCGGTGGACTCGGCGGTGACGTCGGAGTCCTACGTCTACAAGCTCGACGCCAGCCGCGAGCTGATGTTCAGCGACACGCCGGTCACCCTTCGTCTGGGCGCCGAGTTCGACGACCGCAAGGTCAACGGAACCCTGGCCTCGACCGCCAACACCCTGGTGCTGCCCGCCCTGCTGCCGCGCATCGGCGCGACCTTCAGCGCGGCGAACTATGTCACGTCCACCCCCTGGACCAGCGGCTTCGCTCGCGGGTTCGACGTGAACTATTTGGACAACAAGGCCATGGGCCGCGACCTCGCCGCCCTGCTCGACCAGCTGCAGGCGGCTGGTCTCTATAATCCGGCGCGGAACAACCCGGCGGCCGACGGCTATGAGATCGGCGAGACGCTGCTGGCGGCCTACGGCTCGGCCAAGTGGGAAGTGGGCTCGGCCCAGATCGTCGCCGGCGCCCGGGTCGAGCGGTTCGAACAGACCATCGACGGCTTCCTGACCGCCGGCACGGTGACCACCCCCGTCGCCTACGAGAACGAAGACACCTCGATCTTCCCCAGCATCAATGTGAAGTACGACCTGGACGCCGACACGGTGCTGCGTCTGGCGCTGTCCACCGGTATCGCCCGGCCGTCGTTCGGCACGGTGCGCGCGGGCGCCTCGATCAATGATGTGGGCCGCAGCGTCACCGGCGGCAACCCGACCCTGGAGCCGGAGCGCACCATCGGCTTCGACGGGGCCTATGAACGCTATCTCAGCGGCGCGGGTCTGGCGTCGGTCAGCGCCTTCTACCGGTCGGTGGATAATGTCCTCTACGACGCAGTCTCGAAGGTCACCGACGACCGCTTCGACGCCGCCGGCGTCGACCGGACCGGCTATGACTACACCACCACCCTCAATGGCGGCCGCGGCAAGCTCTATGGCCTGGAGCTCGCCTATCTCCAGCAGTTCGACTTCCTGCCCGGCGCCTGGTCGGGCCTCGGCTTCCAGGGCAATGTCACCTTCCTGAAGGGCGACTTCGAGACCCAGGATGGCCGCACCGAGCAATTCCCCGGAACTTCCGAGCGGATCCTCAACACCTCGGTCTTCTACGAGAAGTACGGCCTGTCGGCCCGCCTGAGCTATCAGTGGCGCGACGACTGGCAGGACACCATCGGCGGCCTCGGCTCGGGCGAATTCCGGGCGGCAACCGAGAGCCTGGACCTGTCCCTGCGCTACGCCGTCAACGAGCGCCTGAGCGTCTTCCTCGACGCCAACAACCTCACTGACGAAATCTATGTCGCCTATGAGGGCTCCGAGGACTTCCCGACCGAGGTCGAGCAGGTCGGCGCCCGCTGGATGGCCGGCGTCCGCTTCACCTACTGATCTGGAGACCTCCCATGATGCGATCGACCGCCCGCCGTGGCGCCCTGATTTCCGCGCTCTGGCTTTTCGCCGGCACGGCTCAGGCCGCCATCGTCAACGCCCAGGCCAGCCGAGGCCCGGACGGGGCCCTCGCCCTGACCTGGACCGAGACCAACGGCGCGGCGGTTGACGTCTATATGGGCCAGGATCCGACGGCGCCTCTGGATCAGATGACCCTGATTTCTCCCGCCGACCAGAATGGCCGCCACAGCGTGGCTCCGGCCTCCCCCGAGGCCCGCCACTACTTTCTGCTGCAGAGCACAGACGGGACCCGGTACCGCCTGGCCGAGCGGCTGGTCCCCCTGGCGGGGGCCATGAACTTCCGCGATGTCGGCGGATATGAGACCGAAGACGGCCGGTTTGTCCGCTGGGGCAAGATCTACCGCTCAGCGGCGCTTTCGGGTCTGACCCCTGATGACCTGGCCAAGATCCAGGCCCTGGGCATCGACTATGTCTATGACCTCCGCTCCGTCGGCGAGCGCAAGGATGAGCCGACCCGTTGGCCGCAGACGGGCGCGACCCTGGTTAGCCACGACTATGAGCTGGACATCTCGGCCTTCATGGCCGCCTTCGCCGATGGCCCCAGCGCCGACAAGGTGCGCGCGGCGATGACCGCCTTCTATCCGGCCGTGGTCGACAGCCATAAGACCCAGTTCCGCGCCATCTTCGCCGAGCTGCTGGAAGGCGACGACGGGGCCATCCTCTATCACTGCTCGGCGGGCAAGGACCGCACCGGCGTGCAGACCGCCCTGATCCTCTCGGCCCTGGGCGTCCCGCGGGAGACGGTGATCGAGGACTTCCTGCTGTCCAACCAGCACCACCGGATGTCGGGGGACTCTGGCCCCATGGCCGGCATGCCGGCCGAGGTTCTCGAGGTCCTCGGCGGGGTGGAGCGCCCTTATCTCGAGGCCTTCTTCGCTGAGATCGACCGCCGCTATGGGGGCGTCGAGGGCTATCTGGCCGCCGAACTGGAGGTCGACGCCGCCGACATCCAGCGCCTGCGCGCGCTCTACACCGAATAGGCTGCGGCTGCGGCTGCGGCGGCGATCAGAGCCGCCGCACGCCTTCCCGCCTCAGGTCGGCCAGGGTCGGCATGCCGTTGACGGCCATGAAGAGGTCGGCCTCGGCCAGGATGCACTTGAGCACGTGGGCCGCGCCAGCCGCGCCGTCCAGGGCCAGGCCATAGACGAAGGGGCGGCCGACGCCCACGGCTGCGGCGCCCATGGCGAGCGCCTTGACCACGTCGGAGCCCGACCGGATTCCGGAGTCGAACCACACGGGTAAGTCGCCGCTGGCCTTGACCACATCGGGCAGCATGTCGATGGCGGCGATGCCGCCATTGGCCTGCCGGCCGCCATGGTTGGAGCAGTAGATGCCGTCGGCCCCCAGATCGACGGCCTTGCGGGCGTCTTCGGGGTGGCAGATGCCCTTCAGGATGATCGGCAGCTTGGTCACCGACTTCAGCCAGGCGATGTCTTCCCAGAGCATGGGCCGGCCAAACAGCGAGCCCCACAGGGCCACGGCCTCGGCCGGCGACTCCGAAGCGTCCTTGCCGAGCAGCTTCTGGAAGACCGGATCGGCGGTGTAGTTCTTCAGCACATGGCCGCGCAGCTGTGGGAAGTTGCCGGCGTTCAGGTCCCGCGGACGGAAGCCGGTGACCCAGGTGTCCAGGGTGACGATGATCCCGCGATAGCCAGCGGCCTCGGCCCGGGTGATCAGGCTCTCGGCCAGCTCCTTGTTGCGAGGCGTGTAGAGCTGGAAGAAGCCCGGCGTCGTCCCCAGATGCGGCGCCACATCCTCCATCGTGTCATTGCCGAGCGTCGAGACCACCATGGGCACGCCGGTCATGGCCGAGGCCTGGGCCGCGGCGATGTCCCCGTGCTGGTCCTGGCTGCACATCGCGGTCACCCCGATCGGCGCCATGAACAGGGGCGAGTGGTAGGTGTGGCCAAACAGATCCGCCGAGAGGTCCCGCACGCTGGTCTCGACCATCATCCGCGGGACCATACCCCAGTGATGGAAGGCCAGCGCATTCTGGTCCTGGGTGAACTCATCGCCGCAGCCGCCCTGGACGTAGTTCAACACGTGGCTGGGCATGGCCGCCGTCGCCCGGGCGACCAGGGTGGCGTAGTCGACGGGTACGCCGGGCAGCACGCCGCGCAGTCCCCCCTGATAGATTTCGTTCTGATAGCTGCCAAACTGCGCCATGCCCGGCTCTCCCACTGTCGCCTTGTTGTTAAGGAGACGAAGCCATGATGGGCCAGGCTAGGTCAAAGGAAACCGACGGCCCGAGCACGGCCCAGATTTCCGTTTGCGAATCCCCTGGTTGACAGCGTCATATGGCTTTCCCTCCGCCCCTGGACCATACCCCTGCGATGAACCCCCGGTCGCTTACCGCCCTAGAGTCCGCCGCGCTCAACATTTCCCGGGGCGCGCTGCTGGCCCTGTGGCAGGGCCGGGACAAGAGTCTGGATCCAATGGACGCCCTGCTGGTGGCGACCATTGTCCAGGCCAATGTGGACGCCGCGACCGCCGGGCTCGACGAGCAGGTGGCGTTCGGCGCGCTGGACCGGCCGCCGCCGGACATGGCGCGTCGGCGGGTCAGCATCAGCCGGGTGGCCGACAGCCTGGATCTGCGCTTTGAGACCGTGCGGCGCCGGATCAATCGCCTGAAGGCGACGGGCGCGATCGTCTCTGACGCCGCGGGCGTGATCGTGCCGGAATCCTATTTCCATACCCCGGCCAACGCCGCCACGGTGATCGCCATAGACGCCCTGGCGGCGCACACCTACTGGCGCCTCGCCGATCTGGGCTACTTCAACGACCGCCCTCTGCCCTCGCCCCCCTATCATCCCCCCGATCACCCCTACCGCGCCGTGGCCCGGCACTTCATGAGCTACGCCCTGCGGATAGGTGGGGAGATGCGGCTGCTGTGCGGCGACTATATGAACCTGCTTCTGGTGCTGAACCTCAGCTATCTGAACACCGCCCATGTCGGTGACGCCCGCTACCCGGCCAAGGAGGCCGACGGGGCGCCGCTGGTCGCCGATGCGGATAAGGCGCCCGTCAGTATCGCCGCCCTAGCCAGGGATTCTGGCGTCCCCTTCGAGACCACCCGCAGGCGCCTGGCCAAATTGGCCGAGCAGGACATCTGTCGTGCGGTGGGGGGCGGCTACATCATTCCGGCCGATACCATTCTGCGGTTCGCCCAGACCCTGGCGCCGGTCAATGAGATGAACCTCACCCGCCTCTATCGGAACTGCGCCCTCGTGGGCGCCGTGGAGGGCTGGCAGGCCAAGCCGCCGATGTCCAAGGCGTCCTGAGGCGTCCTTTCGAAAGACCGCCTCCTGACCAGATGGAGCTGACGTCAGGCCGGCTTCGCCGCCGTGGCCGGTTTGGCCGCAGCCTGGGCCGCCGGCGCCGCAGCAGCGCGGAACTTGTCCTTCATCTTCGCCACCCAGCCCGCAAAGGCCTCATTGTCAGCCGCGAGCCGGCCGAACTCACCGACTCCAACCGGCCCTGAGGCGACGCCAGTGAGGGCCACCCGCAGGGCTTCGGGGTTGCGCGCGCCGTCGAGGAAACCCTTGTAGCGCTCCTCCATCCGCGCCAGGGCCGCGTCGTCCCCGGCCAGACTGAACGCCACCCCTGCCCGCAGCAGCTTACCTTCGTCCTCGGCGCTCAAGGCGGCCGGATTGCGCCACCGATCGCCCAGGGAGGCTTCGAACAGTGCGCCGGCCTGCGGCCAGTCCTTCTTGCGCCAGACGATCTCGGCGCGCAGGTCGCGGGCGCCGACCGACTCATCCCGCTCGAGGATTTCCAGGGCGTGATCGAGCCGGCCCAGATCGGAGAGGGCGCGGGCCTCAATGAGCCTCCGGTCGGCGTTCAGCTGCCGCGGCAGTATGGTCGAGCGCGTGCCATTGATGGTCACCAGAGCCTGCTCGGGTCGGCGATCCATCAGATAGATCAGCGCCAGATCGGTCGCCACCTGCGCCCGGGGCACGCCGTCCAGGCGGTTGTCCACCTGATAGGCCAGCAGGTCGGCGGCCTGGTTGAGCAGGTCCACATCCACCAGGCGGCGGACCAGACGGCGGACCATCATGTCGCCGTCGGCGCCCAGGGGGGTAAGGTCCTTGAAGTCGAAGAACAGGGCCAGCGCCTGGACAGGCTCTAGCCCATCGGCCAGGCCGTCCAGGAAGAGGGCACGGAAGGCGGTGCTGAGGTCGGCCTGCAGCCCAAGCGCCTCGGGCAGGTCAGGCAGCCTCTGGCCCGCCGACCGCAGCGCCTCCAGGGCCTCGCGATAGCGCCCCTGGCTGAGATAGAGCCGGCCCAGCGCGCGGATGGTGGCGAGCTCGGTGGCGTCGCCTCGCCAGCGGAACCGCAGGCTGTCGTAGGCCGCCGTCGCCTGAATCGGGGTGATGTCCCCCTCCTCGTAGCGGATACGGGTGGCGTTCAGCAGGGCCGGGGCGGAGAGATAGTCCACCGGCGCGCTGGCGACGGCCTGATAGATGCGCAGCGCCCGACCAGTCTGGCCGCGGCGCTCAGCCAGCTCGGCCTGCAGCAGGCGGACAGCCAGCTCCTCCAGGGCGTCGGTGTCTTCGGCGAGCGCCATCCGGATCCGTGAGTCGGCGCCATCCAGGTCCCCCATCTCCAGGGCGGCCTTGGCGTCAGCCCGGGCGAAGCGCTGTCGCCAGACGGCGGGAAACTGGTTGAAGGCGGCCGCGCCGGCCGCGAACTCCTTGCGGGCCTCAGGCCACTGCGCCGTCTGTCCGGCGAGATAGGCGCGCCAGAGGGCGGCGGCCGGGTCATTGGACAGGGCTGGCGAGGAAAAGTCGGCGCTGGCCTCCTTGTAACGTCGGGCCATGACCCGGGAGATGCCCCGCAGACCACGGAACTCGGCGTCTCCCATCAGGGACGGGTGCTGGCGGGCCACATCGTTCAGGACCCCGATGGCCTCGAAGGCGAGCTCGGTCCCCACCAGAAAGCGGGCCAGGGCCATGCGGGCGGCCACCTTGCTCTCCTGGCCGTCGAGGCCCTCCTCGGCCGCCGCGGTGACCAGGGCGTTGTAGCGCGACATGAAGCCGCCTGATCCGGTCTTGGGCCAGTTGTCGTAGTCCACCAGGGCGGGACGACCGGCTGGCATGGGCGCGCCGACAGGGGCCTCATTGCGCCGCGCGGCCACTGTCGGCGATGACAGGGCCAGACCCGCCGGACGACCAATCGCCACCAGGTCCCCGTCGCGGGACAAGGTGATGTCCTCGGCGAAGGCCTCCATGGCCAGACCCTGGGCCGAAGGCAGCAGGGCCATCTGGACGAATTCCCGCCGGGACGGCAGCCCCTTGGCCGGGCCAAGCGCCGTGGCGATGGTCAGGGTGTCGCCAACCATGGGGTCGGCGATGCGCACGATGCGGGTCACTCCCGACACCGCCGCCGTCAGGCTGGCCGGCCCGCCGGTCTCGTCCCGGCGCACATTGATCACCGCGGGCTGCGCCTGGGCGCCGGCCCCGAGGGCGATGATCCAGGTGTTGCCCTCGCTGATGGCGAAGACCGGTACGCCCTGCGGGCTGGCGATGCGCACCGCGGAATAGTCAGGGCCCCGGAAGGCCTCCATGCGGGAAAACTGGCGCAGCCCTCTGGGCGCCTTGGCGACATCGAGGCGGGCCGGGGCGTCGAACACCACCCAGACCGCATCGCCCCGGCGGAAGACCGCAGCGCCGGCCGGAGCCGCCCAGGGGAAACGCAGCACCGCCTGAGCCCCTTCCAGACGGGCGTCCAGACGGACGACGCCATCGGCCGGAACCGGATTGGGTCGATCGGGCGGCGGCTCCAGGGGCGCGGGCGCCGCCGCCACGGCCTTGGCTTCCGGCGCCTCGGCGGTCTGCGCCTCAGGCTTGGGGGCGATATTGACGAAGGCCGCGCCATCGGCCTGGCCCATGCGGGCCTCAAACCCTTCCTCAAGGGTCAGATCCAGCTCGAGCACCCCGCCCACATGACGGGCCTGGGCGGTCTTCAGCCCGCGCGGGGGCGAAACCCGGAGCCGGGAAATGTCGGGATTGGCGTCCCGCGAGAAGCGGAGGGTCAGGACCTGCCCGGCCTGGCGGCTGGTCATCCGCGCCACGCCGCGCCACTGGAACTCCACGCGAGAGAAGCCCCGCGCCTGGGCGACCCGGACCTCCAGCGGCTGAGCCGAAGCCTGGGGCGCGCCCTGGGCGGCCACGCCCGCGGGCGCGACCGTGGCCAGGATGCAGGCCGCCGCGACGCCGGAGCGCAGGGTCCGCCGGAGAGTCATCAGATCAGCCGCCCGCCTTCGGCGCCGGCGCGGCTGGCCGTGGGGCGGCCTGGGCTGCGGCGCTCTCGGTGGCGCTCATCGCCTTGCCCAGCGCCCGGGCGGACTCGAACCGGCTGGCCAGACTCTCGGTGAGCCGCTTGGCCTCCTCCGGCGGCATGGCCGCCAGCATGGCGGACAGGGCGCGCTCCTTCATGGCCGCAGCGATGGGCAGCCGGACGGAATCGTCCAGCACCGTCATGCGGGCGGCGGAGTCCTTGGGCTTCATACCCTCGAACACCTTCACCATGCGGGCGACCTCGGCGTTCTCACGCACCTCGGCCTCGCCCATCAGGCCTTCGATGTCGGTCTTCAGGCCGGTCAGCGCCTTGACCTTGGCGTCCAGCTTGGCCTCGGCCGCAGCCATGAGGGCGAGCTGCGTCTCCATGGACTGCTCGCGGGCGTCCAGCTGACCGCGGCGCTCGCCGAGGGATTGAAGCACCTGGAGTTCGGCCGGCGAAAGGCCGGCCTCCCGGGCCAGTTCCGCCGCCGTCGGCGCACAGGCGGCGACCGGCTTGGGCAGGGTGGACTTGGCGACGGCCTCTGCGCCCTCGCCGGTGGCCGCGGCCTCGCCAGCCCCTTCGCCGGCGCCCTCCGCCGTCTTGCCGGCCCCTTCGCCAACCGCCTCCTGGGCGAAGGCGCGGGCCCCCGACAGCAGGTCAGGCAAGGCCTGGGCGCCGGCCAGGGCGTTGACCACCAGAACGCCGCCAATGGCGACGCCGACGATGGGCAGGATGCGGGGAACGGACTTCATCGACGGCCTCGGCTCAGATAGCCCTCGGCCTCAGCCGGGGGCGTGTCGAACAGGTCTTCTTCCAGGGCCCGCGCCATCTTCGAGAGCGGGCGGGACGAACGTGGCGCTGGCGCGATCTCGCGCTCGGGTTCAGCCCGGGGCCGCGGGGGCCGCAGCTCATGGGCGCCAGACAGGAGCGCGCCAAGCCGCCGCTCGGCGGCGCGCTCGGCCTCCTCGGCCTCCAGCAGGCCAGGTCCTTCACGGACCTGGCGCTCCAGGCGGGCGCTGAGCTGACGGGCCTCCGACACGCGGTCGCCGAGGGTTTCAGCCGCCTCGTCGGTGGCCGCCCGCAGGTCCGCCAGGCCCTGTTCGGCGCGACGGGCGGCGGCGTCCAGCTCGGCCACGGCCTGGGCGAAACCCTCATGGCTGTCGCGCAGAGCCTTCAGGCGCCTGTTGAGCCGCCAGCCCATGATCAGGGCCGCGGCCAGGAGAACCGCCAGCAGCAGGTTCATGGAGATCGCCACCAGACTCATCAGATCCTCTGCACGGCTTTGCGGGCCTGCGGCGAGAGGGGAGCCTCGACGCGGACGGCGATGTTGTGGTTGCGGCGACCCATGTGGCCCCGGGTCAAGGGAATGGTCCCGGCCCGCAGCTCAACGGGACTTTCGGGCGTCGCGTTGAGCACGATCGTCTCGCCCACTTGCAGATCAAGCAGGCGCTGAAGCGGAATCTGCAGCTCGTCCAGGACGCAGCGGACCTCCATCTGGGTCGTCCAGAGTTCGGTGGCCAGGTGGCCTTCCCAGATGTTGTCGCGGCCGAACTTCTCGCCCATGAACTGCTGCAGCAGCATCTTGCGGATGGGCTCAAGCGTCGCATAGGGCAGCAGGAGCTCGATGCGACCGCCGCGGTCTTCCATGTCGATGCGCAGCTTCACCAGGATGGCGGCGTTGGCTGGCCTCGCGATGGCGGCGAAGCGGGGATTGGTCTCCAGACGGTCGAGCACGAAGGACACCGGCGTCAGGGGCTCGAAGGCGGCCCGCGCATCGGCCAGCACCACCTCGACCATCCGCTGGACCAGCACCCGCTCGATGGTGGTGTAGGGCCGGCCCTCGATGCGCATGGCTGCGGTGCCGCGGCGTCCCCCCAGCAGCACGTCGACGATGGAGTAGATCAGATTGGAGTCGACCGTCAGCAGGCCGTAGTTTTCCAACTGCTCGGCCTTGAACACCGCGAGGATGGCCGGCAGCGGGATCGAGTTCAGATAGTCGCCGAACCGGATCGACGAGATGTTGTCGAGGCTGACTTCGACATTGTCCGACGTGAAATTGCGCAGGGAGGTCGTCATCAACCGCACCAGGCGGTCAAAGACGATCTCGAGCATCGGCAGACGCTCATAGGAGACCAGGGCCGAATTGATGATCGCCCGGATGCCCGTGCGCTCAGACGCCTCATCGTCGGACAGATCAAAGCCGAGAAGGCTGTCGATCTCGTCCTGATTGAGGATGCGCTCGGTCCCGGCGAAGGGATCGGCCTCGCCGCCTGCGCCCCAGGCGTCAGCGCCGTTGTCTGCGGACATGTCGTTGTCGTCTGCCATGGCGAAAGCTCAACTGAAGACCCGGGGGTCGTCAGTTGATGAGCATCTCCTCGATCAGAACGGCGTTCACCTTGGCCGGTGCGATGACCAGATTGACCCGACGCAGGATCTCCATCCGCAGCTGGTAGCTGCCCTGGCTGCCGGACAGGTCCTCGGGTCGCAGCTCACGCAGGAAGGTCTGGAACATGTCCTGCAGGCGCGGAAGGTTGGGGTCGAGTTCGCCAGCCACCGCCTCGTCAGGAAGCTCAAGGGTCAGGCGCAGCTTGAGGAAGGTGGCCTTGCCCTCCGGCGTCTGCATGTTCACGACGATGTCGGGCATGGTGTAAAAGACCACGCCGTCGGGGCCGGGCCGGATCACCGCCGGGCTCTCGGGCGCCTCGCCCTCCTTGCCCTTGCCTTTCTCTTCCTTGCCTTTTTCGGCCTTCTTGTCCTTCTCGGCGTGGGCCTCGCCCTCGGCGGCCGGCTTGGGCTTGAGGAACATGAACGCCGCCGCGCCCCCGCCGCCCAGCACCACCAGGGCGCCGACGCCGGCGATGATCAGCAGCTTGAGCGGCGGCTTCTTTTTGCCGGGCGCGCCTTCGCCGTCGACGGCGTTTTCGTCGCCATCGACCGGGGCTTCCTTGTCCTTCTTGTCCTTGGACTTCGCCACGCGCGCGGCTCCTTAGAATCTTACCCCTCACCCATGCGACAGCGGTGGTTAAGGATAGGTTTTTACACCTGTTAACGGGGGCCGATCCTGCCCGGCAGTTTCCGCCAGGGGGTCGGAATTAACCTTCTTAAATATTGTAATCGCTCGCTTTTTCGGCTGGCCCAAAGCTTGCAGGCGTCAGGTGAGAAATCCTGTCGCACCCAGGGAGGCGAGCAGATGGACAATGCGGTTTACGTCGGCCTGTCTCGCCAACTGGTGTTGCGGCGCGAGCTGGACCTGATCGCCAACAACGTGGCCAACGCCGACACGGTAGGCTTCAAGGTCGAGTCCCTGATGGCCCGCACCGAGCCCGGCGCCCCGGCCTCCAATGCAGGCGCTCCGCGGCCGGTGAAGTTCGTCATCGACGGGGGCGTGGCCCGGGACTTCACGCAGGGCGGCCTGTTCAGCACCGGCTCCGATCTCGACCTGGGGATCGAGGGCGAGGGTTTCTTCGAGATCACCACTGACGAGGGGCCGCGCTACACCCGCGACGGTCGCTTCCGGCTCGATGAGCTCGGCCGCATCACCAATCAGGCGGGCCAGCCCCTGTCGGGCGAGGGCGGCGGCGAGATCGTCGTCAATCCCGAGGACGGCCAGGTCAAGATCGGCCCCGACGGGACCATCAGCCAGGGCGAGAACCCGATCGGCCGCGTCTCCGTCGTCCGGTTCGATGATCTGTCGGTCCTGGAAAAGACCGGCGACAACCTGCTGCGCAACACCTCCAACCTGCAGCCTGAGGCCGCCCCCGACGTACGGGTCCGCCAGGGCATGCTGGAAAGCTCCAACGTCAAACCCATCCTGGAGATCACCCGGCTGATCGAGGTCACCCGGGCCTATGAGAGCATCACCAAGATGATGGAATCCTCCGCCGACCTGTCCCGCCGCGCTGTCGAGCGCATGGGCCGGGCGAACTAGATTACTTAGGGAAGGTCTTCACCATGCAGGCGCTCCGCACCGCAGCGACGGGCATGTCAGCCCAGCAGCTGAACGTCGAGGTCATCTCGAACAACATCGCCAACATGAACACGGTGGGCTTCAAGAAGCAGCGCGCCGAGTTTCAGGACCTGCTCTACCACACCCTTGAGCGGGCCGGCGCCATGGCCGCCGAGGGCGCCATCGTGCCCACCGGCGTGCAGATCGGCGGCGGCGTGAAGGCCGGGTCGGTCTACCGGATCACCGAACAGGGCGCCGTGACCCAGACCGGCAATCCCTATGATCTGGCCATCAGTGGACGCGGCTTCTTTCAGGTGCTGATGCCCACTGGCGAAACCGCCTATACCCGGGCGGGCAACCTGTCGCTCAACGCTGACGGGCAGCTGGTGACCGAGGACGGATACGCGATCCAGCCGGCGATCGCCGTACCGGGCGACGCCACGTCCATTTCCATCTCCAAGAGCGGCGAGGTTCAGGCGATCCGCGAAGGTCAGGCCGAGGCCGAGGTGGTGGGCCAGATCGAGCTCGCCAACTTCGTCAACGAAGCCGGCCTCAGCGCCATCGGCGATAACCTCCTGGTGGAGACCGCCGCCAGCGGACCTGCGGTGATCGGGGCGCCGGGCACGGTGGGCTTCGGCAATCTGCTGCAAGGCTATACCGAGGCCTCCAATGTGGACGCCGTCAGCGAGATCACCGCGCTGATCGTCGCCCAGCGGGCCTATGAGATGAATTCCAAGGTCATTTCCGCCGCAGACGAGATGCTGCAAGCCGCCAATGCGGTGAAGTGATGACCCTGATCCGCCCCCTCCTCTTCGCCGCCGCCCTGTGGGCCGGATGCGCCCCGGCTGTCCTGGCCGCGCCCTCCGTCACCCTGAAAGCCGAGGTTTACGACTCCGACGGCGTCGTCACCCTGGGCGATCTGTTCGACGGCGCGGGCTCCGCCGCCGATGTCCGGGTCGCGGCCAAGCCAGGCCTGAGCGTGGTGCTGGACGCCGGCGCCGTACAGCAGCTGGCCAGGCGCGCGGGTCTCGACTGGGCCAACGCCCAGGGCCTCCGCCGTATCATCGTGCGCACCGGCGCCGACAGCGGAACCGCTACGGCCACGGCGGCGCGGTCTGGCAATGTCGAAGTGCTGACCTATGCCCGCAATATGTCGACCGGCGAGATCGTCCAGCCGGAAGACCTGATCTGGGGCAAGGCGGTCATGGCGCCGGGCGACGCCCCGCAGGACGCCGAGGCCGTGATCGGTCTGGCGGCCCGCAAGCCGCTGCGCGCCGGTGCGGCGGTCTCGACCCGGGACGTCAGCGCCCCACAGGTCATCGCCGCCGGCGACATCGTCACCCTGACCTATGAGGCCGCGGGCATGATGCTGAGCGTCAAGGCGAAGGCCATGTCGCGCGCCGCGCTCGGCGAAGGCTTCGCCGCCCAGAACCTGACCTCCAAGCGCACGGTCCAGGCCGTGGCCACCGGCCCCGGCCAGGCGGCGGTGGGCCCCGGCGCCGACCAGATCCTGGCCAGCCCGGCCGCCCGATACGCCCTGCGTTGATCCTGTTGAAGAGAGACTGCGCCATGCGCCTTCCCACCCTCGCCCTCCTCGCGCTCCTGCCGCTGGCCGCCTGCTCCACCGTGCAGGAGGCGGTCGCCGGGCCTGACCTGACGCCGGTCCGCTATCCCGCCGCCCTGGTGGGCCAGCAGCAGGAAGTGATCCTGGCCTCGGCCAACCAGCCGATGCCCACGCCGGCCTCGGCCAACTCCCTGTGGCGGACCGGCGCGCGGGCCTTCTTCCTGGATCAGCGGGCCAACCGGGTCGGCGACATCGTCACCGTCCAGATCGAGATCGACGACCGGGCCCAGACCTCCAACTCCACCAACAGCAACCGCAGCGGGTCCATGTCCGCCGGCGTGCCCAACTTCCTGGGCCTGGAATCGAGCCTCGGCCGCATTCTGCCGGGCGGCTTCGACCCGGCGAACGCCATCTCCACCAACTCGACCTCCAGCAACACCGGCTCCGGATCGGTCTCGCGCTCCGAGAAGATCAATCTGGTCATCGCCGCAGTGGTCACCGGCGTGCTGCCCAATGGCAACATGATGATCCAGGGCACCCAGGAGGTGCGCACCAACGGTGAGCTGCGTCAGCTGTCGGTGGCCGGAATCATCCGCCCGGAGGACATCACCTCGTCCAACACCATCCGCCATTCGCAGATCGCCGAGGCGCGCATCAGCTATGGCGGCCGCGGCGATATCAGCCGCGTGCAGCGGACCCCCGCCGGACAGGCGCTGGTGGAGACCTTCTCGCCCTTCTGACCGGCCGCGCGGCCCAGGCGGTGAACCGGGCGGGCGCAGCGACGTTATCCTCTGCGAAGGAGACGCGACCATGCGCACCCGTTCGGCCCTGGGCCTCACCGCCGCCATCGTTCTCGTCGCCGCCTGCGCCCATCCCGCGCCAGAGGCGCCGGCGCCGATGAGCTGGAGCTTCAACCACACTCAGGACGAAGGGCTGAAGCTGGTCTATGGCCAGCCCCGGTCGGACAACGTGCTGGTCATGCTGAGCTGCCAGCCTCAGTCGGGCGAGGTGGAAGTGGCGGTGGCCACCTCCAAGGGGGATGCGGGCGCCGTGGGACTGGTCTCTCGCGAGGCCCGGCTTGATCTGACGAGCGCCGCTGCGCCGACGCCCATCGAAGGCGTGGGCGTGATCATCGAGACCGCCGGAGTGGACAACCCCGCCCTTTATGGCTTCGCCCGGACGGGCGAGCTGTCGGTGCGCACCACCGGCCGGACCGTGGCGGCCGGCGCGCGCGGCCCCGATCAGGCTCTGATCAGCGGCTTTTTCGCCCAGTGCGGTCAGCGCGTCTGAATACGATCAGGCTGGAGCCCTCCAGAAGGCGAAGCTAAGCTCGCCCCCATGATGCATCCGGCCCTGCTGACCACCCTGCTGCTCTCGATCGCCGCCCCCGCCATCGCTCAGGAGGGCGCCTGGACCTATCGCGACGATCCGGAGCCTGTTGCGCTGAGCTATGTCCCGCCAGGACTGACCGATCCGTCTGTAATCTTCACCTGCGTCAAGGACAGCCGACAGCTGGTGGCGCGATTCCCTGTCGAGCAGCGGCTGGGGGTTGAGGCGGTCGATGGCCGCTGGGTGGATGATGTGGGTCGCCCCGCCCCCTGGCCGGTCAGCGTCACCATCGCGTCTGCAGAGTCCAGAACCACCATACCGGGCGTGGCCGACATCGATCCGCAAGGCGGCGGTTCAATCGTCTCGGTGGAGTTCGCCGACCGCGCGCCCGTGGCCGAAGCCTTCCGTCAGACTGGGGTAATCAGCCTCGCGGCCGTGGGCGGGGTGGTGACGCCGGCGCCCGCTCCGCGCAGGTCGGTGCAGAGCTTCCTGCGGTACTGCCGCTGATCAGGCGCGGCGGCCGGCGGCGGCGACGACATCGGCGCCAAGCGCCGAAAGGGCCGCACGGACGACACCCTCGGCGTCGAGGCCGGCCTGGGCGTACATCAGCTCGGGCTTGTCATGATCCTGGAAGATGTCGGGCAGGGTGAGGGTCCGCACCTTGAGGCCGCGGTCCAGGGCGCCGTGACGGGCCAGGGCCTCGAGCACGAAGGCGCCGAAGCCGCCCATGGCGCCTTCCTCGATCGTGATCAGGGCCTCGTGTTCCCGGGCCAGCCGCAGGACCAGGTCGACATCCAGGGGCTTGGCGAACCGGGCGTCAGCCACCGTCGCCGACAGGCCCCGGGCGCCGAGCATCTCAGCGGCCTTGAGGCATTCCGGCAGGCGGGTCCCGAAGGACAGCAGCGCGACCGCCGTCCCCTCGCGGATAATCCGGCCCTTGCCGATCTCCAGGGGGCTGGCGATGTCCGGAATGGCGACGCCGGCGCCCTCGCCCCGCGGGTAGCGGAAGGCGCTTGGACGGTCATCGATCGCCGCGGCGGTGGCGACCATGTGGGCGAGTTCGGCCTCGTCGGCGGCGGCCATCAGCACCATGCCTGGCAGGGCGCCCATGAAGCCGACATCGAAGGAACCGGCATGGGTCGGCCCATCGGCGCCCACCAGGCCCGCCCGGTCGATGGCGAAGCGCACCGGCAGTCCCTGGATGGCCACGTCGTGGACCACCTGGTCGTAGCCGCGTTGCAGGAAGGTGGAATAGATGGCCGCGAAGGGCTTCATCCCGTCGGCGGCGAGCCCAGCGGCGAAGGTCACCGCATGCTGCTCGGCGATGCCGACATCATAGGTGCGATCGGGAAAAGCCTGACCGAACAGGTCGAGGCCGGTGCCCGAGGGCATGGCCGCGGTGATGGCGCAGATGGTCGGATCGCGCTGGGCCTGCTTGATCAGCTCGGTGGCGAAGACCTTGGTGTAGCTGGGCGCCTTGGCCTGGGCCTTGGCCTGCTGGCCGGTGACCACGTCGAACTTGACCACGGCGTGGTGCTTGTCGGCGGCGCTTTCGGCCGGGGCGTAGCCCTTGCCCTTCTGCGTGACCACATGGACCAGCACCGGACGATCGACGATCTCCCGGGCGTTCCGGAGCACCGCCACCAGGGCCTCCATGTCGTGGCCGTCGATGGGGCCGACATAGTAGAAGCCCAGCTCTTCGAAGAGCGTGCCGCCGGTGACCATGCCGCGGGCGTATTCCTCGGCCTTGCGGGCGGCTTCCTGGATCGGCCGCGGGAAGGCCTTGGCCACCGACTTGCCGAGATTGCGCAGGGACTGATAGCCACCGCCGGACACCAGGCGGGCCATATAGGCGCTCATCCCGCCCACCGGCGGGGCGATGGACATGTCGTTGTCGTTGAGGACGACCGTCAGCTGCTTGGTGGTCTCGGCCGCATTGTTCATGGCCTCATAGGCCATGCCGGCGCTCATGGAGCCGTCGCCGATGACGGCCACCACGCGATTGTCGCGGCCGGCCTGATCGCGGGCGGCGCAGAAGCCGAGCGCGGCCGAAATCGAGGTCGAGGCGTGGGCCGCGCCGAAGGGGTCGTATTCGCTCTCGGCGCGCTTGGTGAAGCCCGACAGCCCACCGCCCTGGCGCAGGGTGCGGATGCGGTCGCGGCGGCCGGTGAGAATCTTGTGCGGATAGGCCTGGTGGCCGACGTCCCAGATCAGGATGTCGCGGGGCGTCTCATAGACATGATGCAGGGCGACGGTGAGCTCCACCACACCAAGGCCAGCGCCGAGATGTCCGCCCGTCTGAGAGACGGCGTCGATCGTCTCGCTGCGGAGTTCGTCAGCCAGGGTCTGAAGCTGCGTGACCGTGAAGCCGCGCGTGTCGGCGGGCGCGGAAACCTGGTCAAGGAGAGGCGTTTTCGGCGGCATGAAGTGGGCAAACAACTGATGCTGCGGCTAGTTGCGGCGCTGTAACACGAAATCGACGCTCGCCCGCAGGAAATCAGCCGGCGGGCCGAAGGGGTCGAGGTGCGACTTGGTCTGTTCGATCAGCAGGTTCAGCCGCTCCCGCGCGGCCTGGGCGCCCAGCAGGGTGACGTAGTTGGCCTTACCCTTGGCGGCGTCCTTGCCCACGCGCTTGCCCATCAGGTCGGGATCGCCCTCGGCGTCCAGAAGATCGTCGACGATCTGATAGGCCAGCCCCAGATCCTGGGCGAAGGCCATCAGGGCCGGCCGGCGGGCGTCGCCGGACTGAGCCATGACCAGGGGCAGTTCGAAGGCGCAGGCGATCAGCGCCCCGGTCTTCATCCGCTGCATCCGGGCCACCGCGCCCAGGTCGTCACGAACGCCCAGCAGGTCGATCATCTGCCCCCCGCACATACCCTTGGCGCCGGCGGCGGCTGACAGCCTCAGAACCATTTCTGAGCGCACGGTCGGGTCGGGATGGGTGTCAGGATGGGCGAGGATTTCGAAGGCCGAAGCCTGCAGGGCGTCGCCCGCCAGGATGGCGGTCGCCTCGTCATAGGCCTTGTGCACCGTGGGACGCCCGTGCCGCAGGTCGTCGTCGTCCATGCTCGGCAGATCATCGTGGATCAGGCTGTAGGCGTGGACACATTCCAGGGCGCAGGCGGCCCGCAGAAGCGGACGCTCCTCCACCTCGAACATGCGGCCGGTCTCGATGACGAAATAGGGTCGCATCCGCTTGCCGGGCCCAAGGGCCGCATAGCGCATGGCCTCGGTCAGCCGCGCCTCTGGGCCATCGGCCCTGGGCAGAAGTTCGTCGAGGGCGACCGTGACCAGGTCTGCGGCCTCGGCCACGCGGCGCTCGACCTCGCCGGTCATCAGCTGAACTCGGCCGGTTCGGTCCCCGGCGTCCCCTGGGCGCCGACCACGATCTTCTCGACCCGCAGGCGGGCGGCCTCCAGCCGCGACTCGCAGTGGGCCTTGAGGCGCGCCCCGCGCTCATAGAGCTGAATGGAATCATCCAGGGCGGCCTGGCCGGACTCCAGCCGGGTCACAATGCCCTCCAGTTCGGCGAGCGCCTGTTCGAAGGTCAGGGCTTGAATGTCGTCGGTATCGGCCATTTCGCTCCTCGCGGGAGCCGCCAACCTAGAGACCGGGGACGGCCGCCGCAACGGGCCACCCGGCTAAGCAGCCTCAAGGCCGCTCAAAGCGCCGCATGGACCAGTATTTGTAGCCCTGGCTCACGGCCACCCGCCATCCGCGTCGGCGCAGCGCCCGGCCAACCATGAAGTTGAAGAAGCCGTGGGCCAGCACCACCACATCCTGGCCGGCGCCGGCCGCCTCGATCAGGCGATCAGCGGCGGCTGCGGCCCGGTCCTCGGCCTGACGGCGAGTCTCCTCGCCCTCGTGGTGATTGAAGAACCACCAGCAGACCCTGGCCAGGAATCCCCAGTAGGACGGTCGCAGCTTGATGAAGGCCGGCAGATTCGGGGGCGGCAGCGGAGCCTCCACGAACAGGGCCTCACTGGCGAAGTTCCGCCCCCGGGTGAGGGCGATGGCGGTCTCGATCGACCTCTGGCGGGTAGAGGAAAAGACCACCCCGGCGCTGGCGACGAACTCGGTCAGGGTATCTGGGGGGGTCTGACCGGGCAGCAGACCCAGGACCTCGTACTGCGCCCAGAAGCGCCGGTAGCCTTCGGCGTTGAGCCAGACCCGGCGGCTGAGCGCCGGTTCTCCGTGACGGGCCAGGATGATGGCGCCGGGGCGCACAGGCCCCGAAGCGGCGGGAGCGGCAGAATCGACGGTCACAGAATCGGCCATGTCATCCCAGGGTTCGCGCCAGGCAGGCCAGGCGCACCCTTCACCCCCGTTGCAGGGCCAGGACGTGCGCTACCGCCGACCGGCCCAGAGCCTCAAGGTCGTATCCGCCCTCGAGCGCCGACACAACCCGGCCGCGCGAACTGGCCCGGGCCACAGCCACGATCTGCTCGGTGGCCCAGCCATAGTCCTCGGCGCCCAGCTGCTGCCCCCCGGGACCGCCGCCCAGGGGATCCAGCCGGTGAGCATCGAAACCCGCCGAAATCAGGATCAGGTCGGGGCGGAATTCGGCCACCCTGGTCATCAGGCCCGAGAAGGCCGCTCGCCAGCCATCGACGCCCCCGCCCGCGGGCGAAATGGCGTTGACGACATTGTCCGCCACCACCTCGTCGGGATGACCGGTGCCCGGCCACTGGGGCCATTGCTGGACCGAGGCGAACATGAGGCCGGGCCGGCCGGCGAGGGCCGCCTGGGTGCCATTGCCATGGTGGACATCGAAGTCCACCACCGCCACCCGCTCAAGACCCGCCAGCTGGGCGACCCGGGCGCCGATGGCGATGTTGGAGAAGATGCAGAAGCCCATGGCCGCGCCGGGCTCCGCATGATGGCCGGGAGGACGCACGGCGCAGAAGGCGCGCTCGAACTGACCGGCAGCCACATCGCGCACCGCCGCAACCACCGCGCCCGCCGCACGCCGCGCCGCCAGCAGGGTGCCCGGCGACATCACCGTGTCTTCGTCCAACCGGATCAGGCCAGCCCGCGGCGCGGCGGCGAAGATGCGCTCCACATAGTCCGCGTCATGCACCAGCAGCAGGTCGGCCAGCTCAGCCTGGGGCGCGTCACGGGGCTCGAAGTCGAGGCTGTCCTGCGCCTCAAGGGCCTCGATGACCGCGGCCAGCCGTTCGGGGCGCTCCGGATGGGTGGCGCCGGGGCGGTGGTCGAGCATGTCCTCATGGGTGTAGAGGCCGATCATGCCGCCATACTAACGGACCCCTGAGCCTTGGGAATGCAAGACGTGATCATCCGCCGCGCCCATGCGGACGATATTCAGACCCTGGCGGAGGTGGGACGCGCCACCTTCACCGAAACCTTCGGCCACCTGTATCCGCCTGAAGACCTGACGACCTTCCTCAGCGCCGCCTATGGGACGGACTATCTGGGCGAGGCCCTGGCCGATCCGGCTCGCGCCCTGTGGCTCGTGGAACAGGAGGGACAAGCAGTGGGCCACGCCCTGGCCGGTCCCTGTGACCTGCCCCATCCCGAGGTCGGCCCAGACTCCAGGGAGATCAAGCGGCTCTACCTGCGCAAGTCAGTCCAGGGCGGGGGGCTTGGCGCGCGGCTTTTCGAGACCGTCCTGGCCTGGCTGGACCGTGACGGACCACAGGATCTGTGGCTTGGCGTGTGGTCGGACAACCATGGGGCGCAGCGGTTCTACCGCCGGTACGGGTTCCTGCCCGTCGGCGAGTATGGCTTCCCTGTAGGCGCCACCATCGACCGGGAGTTCATTTTTCGGCGCACAGGATAGATTTTCTACGCTTCCTGTCACATTTGCTCGCCACATGCCCCGAGCCGTGGCGTCAAACCGACCTCTTTGGTGGATTATTGCTGAGATTTAACGCCAGTCGCTTTGACGCGGGCCATCCGTTCGGGGCATTTAGGCGCCTGTCATTTCTGCGCGGAAGGACGTCGGTTGGATGCTGAGAATTGGCTATGTTCGCCTGCGTGACGCTCGTTCGTCCGAGGATACCGCAGTCCTGAAACAACTGGGCTGCCACGTCGTGCGCGCCGAGGAGCCTGCGGCGCCCGGCGGCGACGAAACCGCCGTCCTCTATTCCATTCTCGATTTCATCGGCGAAGGCGACCAGCTGGTGGTCACGCGCCTGGACCAACTGGGACACTCCACACGCAACGTGCTTCGCGTCATCGACCGGCTGGAGGCGCGCAACGCCAGCCTGTTCATCGTGGAGCCGGACCTGACCACGGACGGCGAGGGCGGCCGGGCCCTGAGGGCCGCGTTGAAGGCTGTGGCCGCGGTGGAGCCTGCCTGGGCGGGACGCAAGCGCCGCAGCGCGCCGGCGCCGGAAGACATTCGCGCGCTGCAGCAGGCCGGCGTCGGCCCTGTGGAGATCGCCCGCCGCCTGGGCGTCTCGCGCATGACCGTGTGGCGCAAGCTGCGGGCGATGGAAGCCTAGGGCCCCGCCCGGAGCCGTCTGGTTGGCGCATCTGTCGTCTTTCACCGCCCCGGACGCTGGACATCGCGGCGTCGCCGCCCCATCCTCTGCAGTCAAACGTCTGTTCGTCCCGCTGTTTGGGAAGGCCTGCCCCATGTTTCTGCAATTTTTCACCGAGCTGCGCCAAGCCAAGGTCCCGGTGTCCTTGAAAGAGTACCTCATGCTGATGGAGGGCCTCGACAAGATGGTCATCGATCGGTCGGTCGAGGACTTCTACTACCTGTCGCGGGCGGCCCTCGTGAAGGACGAGAAGAACATCGACCGGTTCGACCAGGTGTTCGGTCACGTCTTCAAAGGCCTGGAGAAGGTGGACGGGGTCGGCACGGCCGACATTCCCGCCGAGTGGCTGGAGAAGATCAGCGAGAAGTTCCTCACCGAAGAGGAGAAGGCGCAGATCGAGGCCATGGGCGGCTTCGACAAGCTCATGGAGGCGCTCGCCGAGCGCATAAAGGAGCAGAAGGAGCGCCACGAGGGCGGCAACAAGATGATCGGCACCGGGGGCACCTCGCCCTTCGGCGCCAACGGCTATCACCCTGAAGGCATCCGCATCGGCCAGGACAAGGGTCGCCACGGCAAGGCGATCAAGGTCTGGGACAAGCGCGAGTACAAGAACCTCGACGACTCCGTCGAGCTCGGCACCCGCAACATCAAGGTCGCCCTGCGCCGCCTGCGCAAATGGGTCCGTGATGGCGCCACCGAGGAGCTGGACATGTCCGGCACCATCCGCGGCACGGCGGAAAAGGGCTATCTCGACATCCACATGCGGCCTGAGCGCCGCAACAAGGTGAGCGTGCTCATCTTCTTCGATGTCGGCGGCTCGATGGACGCCCACATCAAGATCTGTGAGGAGCTGTTCTCGGCGGCCCGCTCAGAGTTCAAGAACATGGAGTTCTACTACTTCCATAACTGTCTCTATGAGACCGTGTGGAAGGACAATCGTCGTCGCCATGCCGAGAAGCTCAACACCTTCGATGTGCTGCACAAATACTCCAGCGACTACAAGGTGATCTTCGTCGGCGACGCCACCATGAGCCCCTATGAGATCACCTATCCGGGGGGTTCGGTGGAGCACTGGAACGAGGAAGCCGGCGCGGTGTGGATCGACCGGGTGGCGCAGATCTATGAGCACATGGTCTGGCTGAACCCGACCGCCGAGCGCCACTGGGCGCACACCCCCTCGGTCGAGGTGATGAAGCAGCTGGTGAATGATCGCATGTATCCCCTGACGCTCGAGGGCCTGGACAAGGCCATGCGCGAGCTGGCGCGGTAGGGGTTTGGGATTACCTGCGGCGCCGTCCGTCTCCGGCTGATAGGCTGGAGAACGGACGTTTGAGAATCGCATGACCGAAGCCGTACCCCCACCGCCGCCGCAGCCCGAAGCGGACATGCAGGAAGCCGCCACCAAGGCGGCGGTCTTCTGCGCGGCCGAGCGGCTGTTCGCCCTGCACGGCTTCCAGAACGTCTCGGTGCGCGACATCACCGCCGAGGCCGGCGTGAACCTCGCCTCTGTGAACTACCATTTCGGCTCCAAGGACGGCCTGCTGTTCGAGATCTTCCGCCGGCGCACCGCCGAGCTGAATCGCGAGCGGGCCCGGATGCTGCACGAGGCCAATGACCGCCATGGCGGCAAGCCGCCGGTCCGCGACATCCTGGAGGCCCTGTTCGCGCCGCCCCTGAAGTGGGCCGATCCGGCCGGTGACCGGCGCATCTCCGTCCAGTTCATCATCCGCGCCCGCAGCGAGGGCACCGCCCAGATGCGTGACGTGCTGCAGAACGATGTCTCGCACCTGCGCCGGTTCGCTGACGCCCTGATCGCGGCCCGGCCGGAGATGGCCCTGGAAGACGTCTACTGGCGGCTGCATTTCTGCCTGGGCATGGTGCACAACAACCGCTTCGCCGAGTTCGACCGGCTGCACCACCTGTCCGACGGCCTGACCCGCGAGCAGGACGCCGACGGCCTGCTCAGCCGCATGCTGGACTTCGCCGAAGCCGGATTTCTGGCGTGACCGGCGGCCCGCGCGTCACCCATGTGGCGAGCCGGCCAGGACACAGCTTTTCCAAGACCTTGCAGGACGCCGTCACCCTGATCGCCGGGCTCGGCGTTGAGGGCGACGGCCATGCCGGCCCTACGGTTCAGCACCGCTCGCGGGTCGCCCGGGATCCGACCCAGCCGAACCTGCGCCAGGTTCATCTGATCGCCGGCGAACTGCATGATGAGCTGAACGCCGCCGGCTTCGAGATTGGCCCAGGCGACCTGGGGGAGAACCTCACCACCCGGGGGACTGATCTCATCGCGCTGTCGGCTGGGACGAGGCTGCACCTGGGTCAGGGCGCGGTCATAGAGGTCACCGGCCTGCGCAACCCTTGCATCCAGCTCGACCGCTTCCGACCCGGCCTGATGGCCGCCTGCCTCGGCCGCGACGCCGAGGGCCATCTGGTGCGCAAGGCTGGGATCATGGGCATCGTCCTGACCGGCGGCGAGGTGAAGCCCGGTGACCTCATCAGGTTTGAGGCGCCGGCCGTATTCAGGGCCCTGGAAAAGGTCTGAGCGCTATTTAGCCAGGGACCAGGCGAGCTTCAGGTCCTCGATGAACTGCCCTTCGGCCCGGGCCTTGGCCTCAACGTCCGGAACCCGCAGCAGATAGGACGGGTGCCAAGTCACCACCGCCTGGGCCTGATCCTCAAGTTGAATAGCCTGGCCCCGAACCTTGCTGATTGGCGCGGCCTTGCCCAGCACCGCACGGGCCGCCGTCGCGCCCAGGGTCACGATCACCCGCGGCCGGACCAGCCGCCGCTCGGCGTCCAGCCACCAGCGGCAGGCCTCGATCTCGGGCGCGTCCGGGGTCTTATGGATGCGTCGCTTGCCCCGCAGCTCATGCTTGAAGTGCTTCACCGCATTGGTGACGTAGGTCTCCCGCCGGGGCACGCCGGCTGCGGCCAGGGCATGATCAAACACCTGACCTGCAGGCCCGACGAACGGGCGGCCGGCCAGGTCCTCCTGATCCCCGGGCTGCTCACCGACGATCATCAGCCGCGACTGCGCCGGGCCCTCTCCGGCCACCCCTTGGGTCGCATCGCGCCACAGCGGGCAGCGGCGACAGGCGTCGACGCCGGCTGCGACCTCCTCAAGGCTGGCGGGCGCGGCCCCATCGAAGGGGGCGTCGCGGCTGGCCCTCAGGGCGGCCCGCACGATCCGGCGGGCGGGTTCGGAAGGGGCCGTCTCGACCATCTGGGTGGTCCGGTCTCCTGCGGCGCGGGTCATCTCCGGAATGAGCGCGGCCTCCGGCAGGTTGCGCCAGTAGCGCTTGGGCATCTCCCGAACCATGGTCGCCGTCCGTAACCGAGCCGGATTGAAGGTCGAGGCGTAATAGGTCCGCCAATAGGCCTCCAGGTCATCGCCGGCCGGCGCATCCGCCGGATCAGCGCCGGGCGTAAAGCTCAGCACCTGGCGGTCCCAATGGGCGCAGACATCCGGCGTCAGGATGGAAAAGGCCATGTTGGAGAACCGGCGCACGAAGAAGGGCGCGGTGGCCTCGGTCACCCGGTGGGCCGGCTCGAACCAGGCCACGAAGGCCTCGCCGACACCGGCGGTCTCCACCTCGCGAAAGCGGACAAAGGCCTTCATCTTGTGGGCGGCCCGGTTCACCTGGCTCTGCATGTCCAGCGCCAGGGCGACGTCCGGATCACTGGCGATCTCCAGCAGGCGGGGCGTCGTCTCCAGCCGCCAGAGCAGGCGATAGAGCAGGTCAAACCGCGCCGGCGAACGATGCAGGGCGACCCGCCCGGCGAGATCGACAAAGGCCCGGCTGACCTTGAATCCCCCCTCCCCGGCCGCCTGGCCCTGAGGCGCCTGCGCCGGAAACAGGCTCGCCTGGCCGCCATCGACGGTCCAAAGCACCTCGGCCGGCGCCGCACCTTCCCCTCGGAGGGCGCGGGCCGCGGCTCGCCAGCCGTCGAAGTCAGTCTCGGACGCCAGGCGGACGACGCGCATCAGAACAGGCTCAGCTGCTCGGGCGGCGGGGCGAAGCGGTCGCGCAGATCGATCCGGTCGGTCAGGGCGCCCGGGCTCCAGTCGCTGGCGGTGACGAAGGGCTTCAGCTTTTCGAGGTTGCGGGCCAGGCGCTTCACATCGGCCAGGGAGAGCCGCGTCAGCTTCCGCGCGGCGATCATCCGGTCGACGCTGCGGGTTCCCAGGCCAGGCACCCGCAGCAGCTGCTCGCGCGAGGCGGTGTTCACATCCACCGGAAAGTCTTCCCGATGGCGCAGGGCCCAGGCGAGCTTGGGGTCGATGGTCAGGTCCAGATCTTCGCCCGGTGCGATGATCTCGGCGGTCTCAAAGCCATAGAACCGCATCAGCCAGTCGGCCTGATAGAGCCGGTGCTCGCGCATCAGGGGCGGACGTTGGGCGGGCAGGGACTTGGCCACATCCGGGATCGGGCTGAAGGCCGAATAGTAGACCCGGCGCAGGCCATAGTTTCCGTAGAGCGTGTTCGACCGCGCCAGGATTTCCCCGTCGCGGGCGCCATCCGCGCCGATGATCATCTGGGTCGACTGGCCGGCGGGCGCATATTTCGGCGGCTTGGTCTTTCGCGCCGGCTCCTTCCCCGCCTCTATACCTAGGCGCACCGCGCCCATGGCCTTGCGGATCACGCCAGCGTCCTTTTCCGGCGCGAAGGTCGCCAGGCTCTCCTCCCGGGGCAACTCCACATTGATGGAGACCCGATCAGCATAGAGGGCGGCCTGGTTGGTCAGCTCCACCGAGGCTTCCGGGATCAGCTTCAAATGGATGTAGCCGCGGAAGTCGTGGTCGGCGCGCAGGGCCTTGGCCACCGCGACCATGGCCTCCATCGTATAGTCGCTGTCGCGGATGATGCCGGAGGAGAGAAACAGCCCCTCGATATAGTTGCGCTTGTAGAAGCCCAGCGTCAGGTCGACCACCTCCTGGACCTTGAACCGCGCCCGGGGCGTGTTGGACGAAACCCGGTTCACGCAATAGGCGCAGTCATAGATGCAGTAGTTGGTCAGCAGGATCTTCAGCAGACTGACGCACCGGCCGTCCGGCGTGTAGGCGTGGCAGATTCCCATGCCCTCGGTGGAGCCAACCCCCTTGCCGCCCCGGGAGTCTCGTTTCCCCGCCCCTGATGAGGCGCAGGAGGCGTCATACTTGGCCGCGTCGGCGAGGATGGAGAGCTTCTGCTTCAAATCGAGAACGGCCATGCCGGCCATATTAGAGTTCTTGTTATGTTCCGCAAGCGTGGCTGGATGCCTGCTTCGAAAGGAGTTGCGAGGCGGCGCAGGTTGGGTGCGATAATCTCGGCAAGCGCAGGGAGATCCGATGGAAAGCGATCTGATTGACCGCATCTACGAGTGTTCCGTCGCGCCGGATCTGTGGCCCTCGGTGCTCGACGATCTGGCGGCGATGACAGACTCCCGGGGCGGCCTGCTGTTCTCCGCCCGCAAGGCGCTCTGCTGGACGGCGTCGGGGTCGATCCGCGAGGTGTTTGAGGCCTATGTGAACGACGGCTGGTTCCACCGCTGTCCCCGGCGCACCTGCATCATGAGCCAGTCCGATCCCGCCTTCTTCGTGGAGCAGGACTTCTGGAGCGAAGACCAGATCAAGGTCGACCCTATCTATCGCGACTTCTTCCACCCCCGTGGCCTCGGATGGTCGGCCGGCACGGGCCTGCAGGTGCCGACCGGGGACTCCATCGTCTTCAGCATCGAACGGACACTGGATCGGGGTCCGATCGAGCCGGAGCACGTGGCGACCCTGAACAGTCTGCGCCCGCACCTGGCGCGCAGCGCCCTGGTCAGCGCCCGCCTGGGCCTGCAGCGCGCCCAGGGCGCCACCGAGGCGTTGAGCGGGATGCGGTTGCCGGCCCTGCTGCTCACCGAAGGCGGCGTGGTCGTCGAGGCCAATGAGTGGATGGCGCCGCTGGCCGGGGAGGTCCGGTTTGGCGCGGGCAACCGGCTGGTGCTGAGCGACAAGGCCGCCCAGCAGATGCTCGCCGACGCCCTGAAGACCATCGACGCGGCCCCTGGCCTGGGGCGCTGCACCTTCCCCCTGCGCGACGAACTGGGCAAGGCGACGATGGTGCTGCACCTGATCCCCATCAAGCGCTCGGCCCATGACATATTCGGCCAGAGCTTCGCGCTCCTGCTGATGACGCCGGTCAGCAGCGAGCGGACCCCGTCACTGGACCTGATGCGCTCGCTCTTCGACCTGACGCCGGCCGAGGCCCGGGTGGCCCAGGGGATTGGAGCCGGCAAGACGCTGGAGGACCTGGCGCTGGCTGGCGATGTGTCGATCAACACCGTCCGCAATCAGCTGCGCCGCGTTCTCGAAAAGACCGGCTGCGCCCGGCAGGCCGAGCTCGCCGCCCTCCTCTCCAGCGTCGCGGTGGGGGCGGGACAATAGCCGCCCGCCGCGCCATCTGAGTTCCGCCACATTTCCTGTCTAGCCGGACAAGGCAGAGCTTGGGAGCGATGATGGATCTGAGAGTTTTGGCCGCAGGCCTGGTGGCGGCGCTCTTCGCCTGCGCCTGCACGGAGACGACGCAGACGACGCAGACGACGCAGACTGCTCCTGCTGCGCCCTTGGAAGGCCAGCCCTACGTCCTGAAGGACACCCAGGTGTGGACCGTGCCAGACCCCGTCTCCGGTCGCGACTACGAGGTCTTTGTCAGCCTGCCGGCCAGCTATGAGGCCGAGCCGCAGCGCCGCTATCCGGTCCTCTACGTCACCGACGCCGACTACAGCTTTCCCATCCTCCGCCAGATCACTCGCCGGGTGAATCTGGATGGGCCGGTGCTCGAGGATTTCATCCTCGTCGGCCTGTCCTACGCCAAGGGCGAAGGCGGCGCGGCGTCGCGCAGCCGCGACTACACGCCGGTTCCCTGCAATCCGGAAAGCCGCTGTGAGCTGACCCATGGCGGGGGCGTCGCCTACCAGGCCTATCTAAAGTCCGAGGTGCTGCCGTTCATCGAGGGACGGTTCCGGGCTGATCCCGAGGCCCGCGTGCTGCTGGGTCACTCCTATGGCGGCCTGCTGGGCGCCCAGATCCTGTTCACCGATCCTGCAATGTTCCGGGCCTATGTGCTGGGCAGCCCCTCCTTCTGGTTTGGCCAGCGCCACATCATGAAGATGGAGGCCGATTATGCGCAGGCCCACACCGACCTGCCAGCCGAGGTCTTCATGTATATCGGGGCCTTCGAAACCCCTGGCCCCACCGCGCGCCACGCCACCCGCTACGACATGGTCGGCGACATGGCCGCCATGGAGCAGGTTCTGAAATCCCGCGCCTATCCGAACCTGACAGTGCGCTCGACCGTGCTGGCCGATGAGGATCATCTGACCGTCGCGCCGGCCGGCTTCACCCGCGCCCTGCTGGCGGTGCTGCCGGCGAAGCCGTAGGGCGCCTGGCCAGACCCCGCCCCTTGGCGACCTTTCGGGGGAACCATCACAGCCAGGGCGTGTTAGCAGCGCGCCCATGTCCCGCCTGATCATCCGCCACGAAACCCGCTACGCCTATGAGCGCCCGGTCGCCTTTGGCCCGCACCAGCTGCTGGTGCGCCCCCGGGGCGGCCACGCCCTGCGGGTGGTGAAGGGCGCCCTGACCTTCTCCCCCCGCGGCGAGACCCGCTGGCGATACGACGCCTATGGCAACTGCGTCTGCCAGCTCAATGTCAGCGAAGAATCGGACGAGTTCTTCATCCTGAGCGAGCTGGAGATCGAACGCTTCCCCGCCCCCCTGGAGCCGCAGGAGGTGGATGATCCCCGCACCGCGACGCCGATCGTCTATCCCCCCAGCGAACGGGCCGTGCTCGGCCCCTATATTGAGCCCGCGACCCTGGACCCCGAGGGCCTGCTGCTGCGCTGGCTGCATGGGGTAGCGCCGGCGGTGGGCGAGCCCGCCATCGACTATGTGCTGCGCCTCAACCGGGCCATCCATCAGCAGTTCGCCTACCAGGCCCGTCACGAGGAGGGCACCCAGGCGCCCCACGAGACCGTGGCGCTCGGCCAGGGGACCTGCCGCGACTTCGCGTGGCTGATGGTGGAGGCCCTGCGCCGACTGGGTTTCGCCGCCCGCTTCGTCAGCGGCTACCTCTATTCGCCGGGACTGGAGAGCGTGCGCGGCGCCGGCGCCACCCATGCCTGGTGCGAGGTCTTTCTACCGGCCTTCGGCTGGATGGATTTCGACCCCACCAACGGCCTGGCTGAGGCCGCCGACCTGATCCCCGTGGCGGTCAGCCGCACCCCGGCCGAGGCCGCGCCGATCAGCGGCTCCATCCTGGGGGATCCGGGGTTGAGCCGCATGGTGGTCAAGGTGGACGTCACCCTGGCCGCCCCCCTGGCCAGCGCCGCCTGAGGCGCAGCTTGCGACCTTCGCGCCCAGTTTTGGCGCGGGCGAGAAATCGGCTTTTCAGGGCGGCGGACTCTGATAGGACGGAGTCATTGTTTTAGCAGATCATAATTTTGGGGAGCCGCCGCGCGACCCTTTGCGACCCCCGCGCGGCTGGGACGCTATTGGAAAAGACAACTGAGGAAACGCCGGCCGCCGAAGAGGTGGTCGTGATCCATCCTGACGAAGACGGCAAAAGCCTCGCCGAGCGCGAGATCGAGTACGAAAAGTTCGTCTGGGCCAATCTGAAGCGCAACTATATCGCCCACTATCTGCACGGCATGCTGGGCATGACCGGCTTCCGACTGGTCAATGCGCCCACCTTTCTGCCCGCCTATCTCTACCTGATTTCCGGCTCCAGCTTCATCGTCGGCCTGGGCCTGGCCCTGCAACAGGTGGGCGGGATGCTGTCGCCGATCTTCGGCGCCACCCAGATCGAACACCGCAAACGGGTGATGCCGGCGGCCGTCTGGATGGGGGGCCTCGCCCGGATTCAGATTCTCGGCATGGCGCTGGCCGGCTGGTTCCTGTCGGGTCAGCCCCTGGTGGTGGCGATCCTGTCCTTCATGTTCATGTTCGGCCTGTTCATGGGCACCCAGGGAGTCGTCTTCTCCCTGCTCATGGCCAAGGTGATCCCCATCAGTCGGCGGGGCCGGCTGCAGGCCTGGCGCAACGCCACCGGCGGGGTGATCGCCGCCGCCCTGGCCTGGGTGGCCGGCAAGTACTTCATCGAAGGCAACATGCTGGGCAACGGCTACGCCACCACCTTCCTGTTCGCCACCATCCTGACCACCGCGGGCCTCTGGGCCCTTCAGGCCCTGATGATCGAGCCCGAACCCCCCACCACCCGGGCCCAGACGCCATTCTTCGAACGGCTCAAGGACTTCCCGCGCCTGGTCTCCCAGGACCGTGGTTACATGTTCTTCCTGATCGTTCAGATGCTGGCGATCACCGGTCGGATGGCGACGCCGTTCTACATTCTCTATGTCAGCACCACGATCGAGCTGACCGGGGCCAATATCGGCCTGCTCACCCTGGCCTTCCTGGGCGCCGACACCCTGGCCAACCTCGTCTGGGGGTATCTCGGGGACAGGACCGGGTTCCGCGTGGTGCTGATCAGCTCCCTGGTCATCTGGATCGCTTCGACAGTGCTCCTGCTGAACGTCCACGAGGTGTGGGCCATCTTCCTGGCCTTCTGCGGCCTTGGCGCCTCGCAGTCGGGCTACATGATGAGCGCCCAGACCATGATCCTGGAGTTCGGGAACCGGGACGACATGCCGATGCGGATCGCGCTGTCGTCCACAGCCTCAGGCGTCATGGCCTCGGCAGGTCCCCTGGCCGGCGGTCTGATGGCCGCCACCCTCGGTTATGAGAGCGTGTTCGGCACCTCGATCGCCTTCCTGACGGCAGGCCTGCTCCTGCTGCTGTTCATGGTGCGCGAGCCCCGAAAGGACAGGCTGGCCTCGCTCTGAGGCCCCCTGTTTGGTCAGGCTGACCTAGGCCCGCGGGCGATCCGCTCCCGGGCCATCTCGCCGGCCACCTCGTGGGTCGGACGGCGCTCGGCGATGGAGCGGTCGAGCACCTCCTCCAGGGTGAGCATCAGGCGGGAGAGCTTGCCCTCCACCCAGGCCGGGTCAAAGGCTTCGCCTGAGTCCAGGGCGCGAATCTCCCCTGCCACATTGATGATGCCGCCGCCGTTGATCACATAGTCCGGGGCGTAGAGCAGCCCGAGGTCGAACAGGGTCTGGCCGATCACCGGGTCGGCCAGCTGGTTGTTGGCGCCGCCGGCGATGATGCGGGCGCGCAGGCGCGGCAAGGTCTCGGCGCTGATCGCCCCGCCCAGGGCGCAGGGCGCGAAGACATCGGCTTCCACGTCGAAGATTTCATCCGGCGCCACGATCATCGCGCCTGTCTGAGCCGCCACGTGGGCCAGCGCCTCGCGGTTCACATCGGTGATCACCAGTCGTGCGCCAGCCGCGCTCAGCTTCTGGGCCAGATAGGCGCCCACATGGCCGACGCCCTGGATGGCGACGGTGACGCCGGAGAGGTCCCGATCCAGGGCGCGGCGTACGCAGAGGCTGATGCCGCGGAAGACGCCTTCGGCGGTCACAGGGCTCGGATCGCCAGAGGCCGCCGCATGGCCTTCGAGACCGGCGACGAAACGGGTGTGCCGACGGGCGTGCATCAGATCGGTGGGCGAGACGCCCACATCCTCGGCGGTCCAGTAGGCGCCGCCCACGGCTTCGACCGCCCGGCCAAAGGCCTCGAACAGGGCCGGCGACTTCTGGGTGCGGGAATCGCCGATGATCACCGCCTTGCCACCGCCCAGATCCAGGTCGGCCATGGCGTTCTTGTAGGACATGGCCCGCGACAGGCGCAGCGCGTCCTGCAAGGCGTCGGCCGAGGTCGGGAACGGCCACATGCGGCAGCCGCCGGCCGCAGGCCCCCTGGCCGTGGAATGGACCGCGATGATGCAGCGCAGCCCCGTGGCTTCGTCGGAAAAGGCGTGAACGGCCTCGTGGCCATCGAAGTCGGGAGAGTCGAACAGGGTCATGCGCTCACGGGATCGTTGCGTTTGAAACCAATTTCGTGGGCTCTAGCCCGCAGGCTGCGCCGTCACAAGCCCGCCGTCGCACGGGGCGCGGCTGGCGTCCAGTCGTCCCCGCCCGGCGCGGTGGGAATGGGCGGCGCCCCGGACGGCAAGGGCGCCTCAGGGTCCTCGATGTAGGCCAGGACATCGGCCATCACCGCTTCCCGCTGAAGGTCTCGGGTCAGGAGATGCCAGCCGTCTGCATAGTAGGCCGAGCGGTCGGTAGGTTTCAGCCGCGCGGCCGCCTGCAGGGCGGGACGCTCGGGAATAATCTCGTCGTTCTGGCCGTATAGATAGAGCACCGGGACCTGCAGCCGGGCGATGTCGGTCCAGGCGTTCTCCATCAGGTCCACGAGCCCGTAGAGGGTGTCCGACCGTGCGCCCCAGATCATCAGCGGGTCGGCCCCCATGGCCCGCAGCTCGGGGATGTTATCCGTCGGCTTGACCCGGTCGGTGACCCACTCGGGCGGCGTATAGACCTTGGGGCCGGTCATGTGGGCGGCGAACCACAGGGCGGTCTTGAACGGCAGGGGCTGGGTCGACCACCCCCAGACGGCCGGCGCCATCAGCACCAGCCGGTGGGCCGCCGGCGGTCGCTGCGAGGCGAAGGCGCGGATGGCCACGGCGCCGCCCATGCTCTCGCCGGCCACCACCACCAGGGCGTGGGGATGACGGGCGCGAACCAGGGCGACGATGGTCCGCAGGTCTTCCTGCAGCACCGACTCGTCGGGCCAGACCCCGCGATTGGGGGATCGGCCAAAGCCGCGCTGGTCATAGGCGTAGGTGGTCACCCCGCGCTCGGCCCAATAGGGGGCGGCCAGGTGGAAGGCGTTGGCGTAGTCGTTCATGCCATGGACGGCCACCACCACGGCGTCCGGCGCGCCGTCCTGGGCGTCCCAGGTGGTCAGGCCCAGCCGCGCCCCATCGAAACTCACAAACCGGTCTCCCGAGAGGCGGGGGCCCTCGAACCCCAGGGGCGGTTGACCGGCGGTCTGGGTCATGAGCGGCGTACAGGCTCCCAGCATCAGGGCGAACAAGAGGACGGTCAGACGGGTCATGCGCGCAAGATGGCCTCCACCCTCTGGCGAAGATAGGGCGTCACCTCAGCCTCGAACCAGGGATTGCGCTTTAGCCAGGCGGTGTTGCGCCAGGAGGGATGCGGCAGGGGAAGAATGCCCGCCCCATACTCAGTCCAGGCGGCCACGGTCTCTGTCATGGTGGCCTTGCGCGCAGCCCCCAGCGCCCAGGCCTGGGCGTAAGACCCCACCAGCAGGGTCAGCTCGACCTTGGGCAACTGCGCCAGTAGTTGCGGGCGCCAGAGCTGGGCGCAGCGGGATGGCGGCGGGAAGTCCCCGCCCTTGGGATTTGTGCCTGGAAAGCAGAAGGCCATGGCCGCCACGCCTATGGCCGGGTGGTCGTAGAAGGTGTCCCGGTCCACGCCCATCCAGCTGCGCAGGCGAACACCCGAAGGATCGTTGAACGGCAGGCCGCTCTCATGCACCAGCCGGCCCGGCGCCTGGCCGCAGATCAGCAGCCGGGTCTCCGGGCTCACCCGCACCACCGGCCGCGGCTCAGGCACGAGATCGCCGGCGCAGGCGCGACAAGCGGCGATCTCGGCAAGCAGCGACTGGAGGCCTGGGTCAGAGGGCATGTTCGCCATGTAGGCGCCGCAGGCCGCGCCCGCCACGGGGCCTGGAGGTGCGACAACCTGTCTGCGTTGTAGGCCTCAGATTCAACTCCCGTTAACCGAGTGTCCAGGGTCGTGCGCGAGGATCGGTTCAGCTTGCGGTCGCCAGTAGGGCGCCTAGGCCGCAGACGATGCAGGTGACGTGGGAATGCTGAAAACGATCAAGGGACGCATGCGCCTCTCCTGGGGGGTCGGCATGGCGTCCATGCTGGCCCTGGCCGGATTGAACATCGCCCTGCTGCGTATGGTGGCGCAGGCCGGCGGCGGGGCGGAGGCCGAGCGCATCCTGGCCATGGCGACGACCATCAGCATCGGGATTGGCCTGGCCACGGTGGTCGGCGTCGTGCTCGGCGCCCTCTATTTCGAAGGCCTGGTGATCACCGCCCTGTCGCGGATGAGTGGGGTTATGCGCCGCCTGGCGACGGGCGAGATGGTGGAGGCCATCCCCGGCGCCGAGCGCGGCGACGAGATCGGCCAGATGGCCTCCAGCCTCGTGGTCTTCCGCGAGAACGCCGTGGCCCGGACCCGGCTTGAAGCGGAGGCCGACGCCGCCCGGGGCGAGCTCGACCGCCGCCTGGCCGCCGCCGAAGCCGCCTTCGCCCGGTCGACCGAGGATCAGAAGGCCCTGGTGGAGGCCATGGCCCGGGCCTTGTCCCGCCTTGCGCGAGGCGATCTGGGCGCCCGCATCGATGTGGCCGTGGCGCCGGACTACGAGGCCCTGAAGGCCGACTTCAACGCCGCCGTCAGCCAGCTGGAGGGCGCGTTCGGCGCCATCGCCACGGCCACCGGCGAAATCCGCGCGGGCTCGCGGGAGATCGCCACAGCGGTGGACGACCTCTCCCACCGCACCGAGCGCCAGGCCGCCAGCCTGCAGCAGACTGCGGCCGCCCTGGACGAGATCACCGTCACCGTGCGCCGCACCGCCTCAGGGGCGCGTCAGGCCAATAGCGCCATGGCGTCCGCCCGCGGCGAGGCCGAGCGCAGCGGCCAGGTGGTCGGCCAGGCCGTCACCGCCATGGGAGAGATCGCCAGTTCCGCCCAGGAGATCAGCAAAATCATCGGGGTGATCGACGAAATCGCCTTCCAGACCAGCCTTCTGGCGCTCAACGCCGGGGTTGAGGCCGCCCGGGCCGGCGAGTCCGGCCGAGGCTTCGCGGTCGTGGCCTCGGAGGTGCGCGCCCTCGCCCAACGCTCGGCCGACGCGGCCAAGGAGATCAAGGGCCTCATCGAGGCCTCCGGTCATCAGGTGCAGAGCGGCGTCGACCTGGTGGGCCAGACCGGCGAGGTGCTGAGCGGCATTGTCAGCAAGGTCACCGAGATTTCTGACGTCATCGCCGCCATCGCCGCCTCGGCCGAAGAGCAGTCGGTGGGGCTGGCCCAGGTGAACACCGCCATCACCGACATGGACAAGGTGACCCAGCAGAACGCCGCCATGGTCGAAGAGGCCAACGCGGCGACCCGCACCCTGGATCAGCACGCCGCCTCGCTTTCGGAGTCCGTCGACCGGTTCCAACTGTCCGGGGCGACGACAAACCCGGTCCACGCCCAGCAGGCGCGGCTGGCGGTTCTGGCCGGCGGGCGCTGAGCGCCTATTCCGGCGCGGGCGAGTCCGGCGGCGCCAGTACGCCCGGCAGGACCTCGCCGGTGATCGGCAGGCGCAGGCGGTAGACGCCCTTGAACTTGTTGGGATCAGCCGGCTTGCCATGGCGGGTGATCACCAGCCGGCCCTCCCGGGCGAGCCCCACCGAGACGGTGCGCACCCGCGAGAGCCAGCGGCGCCAGCCCTCGGGATCGGCGGCCCGGGCCGCCTCCTCCGGAGAGATGGACTTGCCGGGCGCCAGGGGCGTCAGAAGATCAAAGATCGCCGTTTCGATAGGATCGGACATCAACCGCCACGCTTCAGGGTTTCGCGGGCGATGACCACCTGCTGGATCTGACTGGTGCCCTCATAGATGCGGAAGATGCGCACGTCGCGGTAGAACCGCTCGATCCCGTAATCGGCGACATAACCGGCGCCGCCGAAGATCTGCACCGCCTTGTCAGCCACCCGCCCGACCATCTCGGAGGCGAAGTACTTGGCGGCTGCGGCCTCCATGGTCACGCCCTGGCCGGCGTCGCGCTTGCGGGCGGTCTCCATGGTCAGCGCCTTGGCGGCGAGCGCCTCGGTCTTGCAGTCGGCGATCATGCCCTGGACCAGCTGGAACTGGCTGATGGCCTGGCCGAACTGCTTGCGCTCGCTGGCATAGGCCACGCAGTCGGTGATCAGCCGCTCGGCCACGCCGACGCAGACCGCCGAGATATGCAGCCGGCCGCGGTCGAGCACCTGCATGGCCACCTTGAAGCCCTCGCCCTCGGCGCCCAGGCGGTTCTCCACCGGCACCCGGACATTGTCGAAGGTGACGTCACAGATATGGGCGCCCTGCTGGCCCATCTTCTTCTCGGGCTTGCCCACCGAGAGGCCCGGCAGGTCGCGGGGCACGAGGAAGGCCGAGACCCCGCCGCCGCCCGGCTTGTTCGGATCGGTGCGGGCCATCACCGTAAACAGGTGAGCCTTGTTGGCATTGGTGATGTAGCGCTTCGACCCGTTCAGCACATAGACGTCGCCGTCCTTGGTCGCCCGGGTCTGGACCGAGGCGGAGTCCGAGCCCGCCTCCGGCTCGGTCAGGGCGAAGGAGGTGATGATCTCGCCGGACGCGATGCCCGGCAGATACTTCGCCTTCTGTTCGTCGGTGCCGAACATCACCAGGCCCTGGCTGCCGATCCCGACATTGGTGCCAAAGGCCGAGCGGAAGGCCGGGCTGGTGCGGCCAAGCTCCACGGCCACGAGGCACTCTTCCTCCATGGAGAGGTCGAGCCCGCCGTACTCGGCCGGGATGGACAGGCCAAACAGGCCCAGTTCCTTCATCTCGGCGACCACGTCATCGGGCATGGTGTCGGTCTCGGAGACCTGGGCTTCCAGGGGGCGCAGCCGCTCGGTGACGAAGCGGCGGACGGTGTCGATCAGCTGGTCGCGGGTTTCGGCGTCGAGGGCCATGGTCTGTCGTCTTTCCTGGAGGGTCTTAGGCTTTGGCCAGCGCCAGGGCCGAACCCTGGCCCACGCCGACGCACATGGTGGCCAGCGCCCGGGCGCCGCCCCGTTCCTTCATCGCCCGCGCCGCCGTCAGCGCGATGCGCGCGCCTGAGGCGCCCAGGGGATGGCCGATGGCGATGGCGCCGCCATGCGGGTTCACATGCTCGGCGTCGTCGGCCAGACCCCAGGCCCGGGTGCAGGCCAGCGCCTGGGCGGCGAAGGCCTCGTTCAGCTCGACCACATCGAAGTCCCGAGGGGTGAGGCCGAGGCGGCCGCAGAGCTTCTCCACCGCCGGCACCGGGCCATAGCCCATGACCCGGGGCGCCACGCCGCCTGAGGCGCCGCCCTCGATCCGGGCCAGCGGCTCGAGGCCCAGCTTCTGGACCATCTCGGCCGAGGCCAGCAGCAGGGCCGCAGCCCCGTCATTGACGCCGGACGCATTGCCCGCCGTCACCGTGCCGTCAGGACGGACGATGGGCTTGAGGCCCTGCAGCGCTTCCAGCGTGGTGTCCGGGCGGGGATGCTCGTCCTTGGAGATGACGGTCTCGCCCTTGCGGTCCTTCAGAGTGATCGGGGCGATCTCACCCTCGAAGAAGCCGCGGGCCTCCCCCGCGCCATAGCGCTGCTGGCTGCGGGCGGCGAAGGCGTCCTGGTCGGCGCGGGCGACCTGATAGTCCGTGGCCACGTTCTCGGCGGTCTCCGGCATGGAGTCGACGCCGTAGTCCTTCTGCATCTGAGGGTTCACGAACCGCCAGCCGATGGTGGTGTCGAAGATCTCCGCCGACCGTGAAAAGGCTGAATCGGCCTTGCCCATGACGAAGGGCGAGCGGGTCATGCTCTCGACCCCGCCGGCGATCACCAGTTCAGCCTCGCCCACGGCGATCATCCGGGCCGCGGCGATGGTGGCGTCGAGGCCAGAGGCGCAAAGGCGATTGACGGTCAGCCCCGGCACCGAGCTCGGCATCCCGGCCAGCAGCAGGGCCATCCGAGCCACATTGCGGTTGTCCTCGCCCGCCTGGTTGACGCAGCCATAGATGACCTCGTCGACCTGTTCCCAGTCGACGCTGGGCAGGCTGGCCATCAGGGCGCGGATCGGATGGGCGGCCAGATCGTCGGCGCGCACCTTGGCGAGCGCGCCGCCATATCGCCCGATCGGGCTTCGCAGACCTGCGCAGAGATAGACGGTCCGGCCTTCCATGGTCACGCCTCGCATCATTCGGTTCAGAGGGGACGGAAACTAGTGACTGCGGCCCAAGCGAGCAAACCCTTCGGCGCCGCCCTGGGGTGAGCGGCCGAGGTCCGCAGCGACCCACCGCTACAGAAATCAGGGCTTTCACCCCGCCCCGCCCGGCGGCTAAGGAGCGCGGGGCTGAGATTTTCAGGAATGGGTTGAGCGTATGGACGGCGGCGGCGAAGCGAAAAATGGCCTGGTGACCGAGGGCGAATGGGCCGGCTGGCGCACCTGGGAAGGCTCTGATCCCTTCGAGGATCATGCTGGTCCCTTCTATTTCCGCCACGACCCGGACGGGACGCCCCGCTGCGCCTTCCGCGCTGAGCAGAAGCACATGAACGGCGGCGGCTTCATGCACGGCGGCTGCATCATGACCTTCGCCGACTACTGCCTGTTCGTCATCGCCCGGGAGGCCCTGGAGGGCCAGCATAGCGTGACCGCCACCCTGAACGGCGAGTTCGTCGGCGCCGTGCCGCTGGGCGCTCTGGTCGAGTGCAAAGGCGAAGTGGTCCGCAACGCCCGCTCCATGGTCTTCGTGCGCGGGCTCATCACCACCGGGGCTGAGAACGTCATGAGCTTCTCCGGCGTCATCAAGAAGCGCGGACCCCGCAAGTAAGCCTTGCGCCCCGAGCGCGCAGGGCCATGTTCGGGTCCCGCCGTCTTCGCCAGGAGTTCCCATGAGCCCACCCGCCAAACGCAATCTGGGCCAGATCGCCATGGGGGCGGCCCTCGCCCTGTTGGCCGGGCCCGTCGCCCTGTTCAAGATGGTCGAGCTCGGCTTCTTCCTCACCGGCGTCGCGCCTGGCCAGTGGATGACCGCGGCCGAGCCCACCGCCATGCCGGTCTCCATCGTGGTGATGCTGTTCGCCGGCCTGGTGGCCGCCTATGGCGTGCGGATGGTCATCCGTGAGTTCCGGTCGCCAAGCGCGTGACGCAGCTTTCGGTGCTCGATCTCTCGCCCGTGGGCGGGACCAACACCCAGGCCCAGGCGGTCCGGGAGACGATCGAGGTGGCCAAGGCCGCCGAGCACTTGGGCTACAACCGGTTCTGGCTGGCCGAGCATCACAATATCGAAGGCCTCGCCTCGCCTGCGCCCGAAATCCTGATCGCCGCACTGACCCAGGCCACCTCCACCATCCGGCTGGGATCGGGCGGGGTGATGCTGGTGAACTATTCGCCGCTGAAGGTGGCTGAGGTGTTCATGGAGCTGGAGGCCCTGGCGCCCGGTCGGATCGACCTGGGGGTCGGTCGGGCGCTCGGAGCCGACGGGCGCACGGGGGCGGCCCTGCGTTCGGCCTCATCTGAGGCCTTTCCGCACTACTTCGCCCTGTTGAACGCCTGGCTTCTGGATGCGAGCGGGCGCGAGCCCCTGGGCGCAGACCACCCGGCCAAGGGCATTCGGGCGCACCCGACCGGTCCAAGCCACCCGGACCTCTTCATGCTGTGCTCTTCGGCTGACAGCGCCGCCTTCGCCGGACAGGCCGGCGTGGGCATGGTGTTCGCTGAATTCATCGCCCGGAGCGAGGGTGGCCCCGCCGTGGCGGCATACCGAAAAGCCTTCACGCCCTCGCCCTTCCGGACCGAGCCCATGGCGGCCATCGCCACCATCGCCCTGGCGGCCGACACCGAGGCTGAGGCCAGGCGCCTGGACGCGCCGCGGCGCGCCTCGACGCTGGCGACCGCGACGGGCCAGCGACGGCGCTTCCCGGTGATCCCCGAGGCTCTGGCCTATCTGGCGGAATTCGAGGGTCATCCGGAACTGGCGGCCATCGAGGCGCGCAGCATCGTCGGCGACGGCGGCGCCGTGCGGCGACGGCTGCAGGAGAAGGCTCAGGCGAGCGGCGCCGACGAGATCTTCGTCATGGCCTCAGGGCCAAGCCTTGAGGCGCGCATCCGCTCGCTGGAGCTGATCAAGCCCGCCTAGAAGACGCCAGCGCGCTGGGCGATCACCACCAGGGCGATGACCACCAGAACCGCCTGGATGATCCCATTGAGGGGCGCCGGAATCGGCAGGAGGCGCACCGCATAGAGGGCCAGGCCCAGCAGCACGAGAACGATGACGATCAGGATGAGCAATGACATGCCATCCAAACCTCTGCCGTGGGCAAAGGTTCCGCCTCTGGCGGCGCAAAACGCACCCTGGTCGAACATCGGTTTCGGTTCTAGCGTGGCCCAATGCCCAGCTTCACCAACACCACCAGCCGCGAACGCCTGAATGACGCCAACCTGGGCAAGCTGCCGGGGCATCTGGGGCTGGAGATCGTAGAGGTCGCCGACGGCAAGGTCGTCGGAACCTTCAAGGTGCGAGAAGACCTGGTGGCGCACACCGGCTTCCTGCTGGCCGGCGCGGTGCTCAGCGTCGCCGACATCCTCTGCGCCTATGGCGTTTCCACCGCCTGGCCCGAGGGGGCGAGCGGCTTCACCACCGCCGAGGTGAAGTGCAACTTCGTCGGCACCCTGCGGGAGGGCGAGGCCCGCTGCACCGCCAGCCTGCTGCACGGCGGTCGCACCACCCAGGTCTGGGACGCCCGAGTCGAGGATACGGCGACGGGCAAGCTGATGGCCGCCTTCCGCTGCACCCAGATCATCCTCTATCCGCGGGCCTGAACCCTATTCCGCCAGCCGGTAGTCAATGGCCACCACCTGGCGGACACTGCGCCAGGACTTGAGGTCGTCGCCGACGATGACCCGACGGGGACCTTCCCGTTCAGGCAGGGGGCCGCCGTTCATGGTGTCGGCCAGGATGGCGCCGTCCCCATGCAGGTCCTTGTCAGCCTCCACCGCCGACAGCACCGCCGCATAGCCGTCGGCGCCGCGAACCACGAGATAGCCCCGCATGGGCGCGCCATGGGCGCGCATGCCCACCGGCAGGCCTGCAGCCCGCATCACGTGAGAAAGCGCGGGACCCTCATAGAGGTCGGGACCCGCCTTGCCCTCGACGCTCACCTGGGCCCTAGGCAGGTCGGCGAGGGCCGCAGCGCTCAGGGTGACCGAGGTCCCGTCAGCCCGGGAGACCGTGAGGTCCTGGGCGGCCGCCGGCAGGGCGAGGGCTGCCAGCAGGGCGGCGAGGAGAAGCGGCCTCACAGTGCGATCTTCACCGACTCTCGGCCTTTCATGGCCTCAAGCCAGCGGTTCACATGGGTCAGCTCTTCAGGGGGCCGGAACTTGATCATCCGGGCGAAGTCGATGGAGGCGAAGGCGACGATATCGGCGATGGTCAGCCGGTCGGCGGCGATCCACTCGCTCTCGGCCAGGCGGCGATCGAAGAGCTTCAAGGCGCGGGTCCCGCTCTCGGCGTTGGCCTCACCGATCGCCGGGTTCTGCTTCTCCAGCACGCCCAGGGCCGGATGAGTGTGACGCACGGCCATCATGAGGGGGGTAGCCACCATCATCTCGGCCCGACGCGTCCACATCTCGATGATCGCCGTCTCTTTGGGGTCACGGCCCATGAGATTGGGTTCGGGATAGACGCTTTCGAGATAGCGGCAGATCGCCAGGGACTCGGTGATGCAGGTCCCATCGTCCATCTCCAGCATCGGCACGTTGGCCAGGCCCGCCTTCTGCAGATAGTCCGGCTGCTTGTGGGCGCCCTCCAGCAGGCTGACCGGGACGATCTCGACGTCCTCGATGCCCTTTTCGATCATGAACAGGCGGACGCGGCGGGGATTGGGCGCGCGCTGGGTGTCATAGATCTTCATGGTCGTCCCTCCGGCTTTCCGTCCAGAGGTGGCGCCGTGACGCCGCGGCGGTCAAGGCGCCCTAAAGGCCAAACAGCTCCCGGGGCATGGCGCCCACGACGGCGGCGGTCATGCAGGTGGCGAGGAAGCCGGCCAGCAGGGCCTTCCAGACCATGCCGATGATCTCGGCGCGGCGCTCGGGCATCAGCACGCCCATGCCGGTCACGGTGATCCCCACTGAACCGATATTGGCGAAGCCGCACAGGGCATAGGTCATAATCATGCGGGTGCGCTCGGTCATGGCCTCGGCCGGAACGCCGCCCAGCTGGATAAAGGCGATGAACTCGGTGAGCATCAGCTTGACGCCGAGCAGGTAGCCCGCCTGCGACGCTTCGGCCCAGGGCACGCCGATCAGCCAAGCCAGCGGCGCGAACACGACCCCCAGCACCCGCTCGATGGTCAGAGGCGCCCCGAGCACGTCGGGGAAGACGCTGAGCAGGCCGTTGCCGATGGCCACGAAGGACACGAATACGATCAGGATGGCCGAGATGTTCAGGGCCACGGTCAGGCCATCCATCGTGCCCTTGGAGATGGCGTCGATGGAGGAGTCGTACTTCAGCAGCGACCCATAGTCGGCGAAATAGCCCCCCTGCCCCTTCTTCTCCGGAATCATGATCCGGGCCAGCAGCACGCCAGCCGGGGCCGAGACGATGGAGGCCACCAGCACGTGGGCCGCCGCATTAGGCAGCACTTCGCGCAGGATGGTGGCGTAGGCGACCATGGTTGAGCCCGCCACTGTGGCGAGGCCCACCACGATCATCAGGAAGACTTCCGAGCGCGTCAGCTTGTCGAGATAGGCCCGGATCACGATCGGGCTCTCGATCATGCCCAGGAAGATGTTCACCGCCACAGCGAGCGCCGAGGCGCCCCCCAGGCCCATGGTCTTCTGGAACACAAAGCCGAAGCCCTGGGTGATCCACTTGAGGATCTTCCAGTGCCAGAGCAGGGCTGAGAGGGCCGAAATCACCAGGATCAGGGGCAGGACCTGGAAGGCGAAGACAAACAGGGCGCCCGGATTGGTCACATCATAGGGCTGGGCGCCGCCGGCCATGTAGCCGAACACGAACTGGGTGCCTTGGGCGGTCGCCGCAGCCAGGCCATCGACGCCGGCATTGATCGCCCGCACCACAGCGCGCGCGCCGGGGATTCCGAACAGGCCGAGCACCAGCAACACCTGGACCGCCACGGCCCCCAGGGCCAGCCGCCAGGGGAAGCGCGAGCGATCCTCCGACAGGGCCCAGCAGACCACCAGGATCAGGCCCAGACCCAGCAGGCTCTGGGCGTTTTCCAGTCTGAACATCAAGCCTCCCCAAGCCCGCGCCTCAAGTCGCGGCGGCGTCGCCCATGCCCTTGAAGAGCAAGGCCTTGTCCGGCGCAAGGGATGACTGCGCGCAGAAAGTCGGGCGCCTCCCCTTGACGCACATTAGATTGCACACAATCTAATTGCTCAAGATTGAAAAGGAGCTCCCTATGTCCCCCCTCTATGAAACCAGCGCCCGCGCCGTCGGTGGCCGCGAAGGCCATGTCGAAACCGCCGATGGCCTGTTCAAGGCCGACCTCGCCATGCCCAAGGCGCTTGGCGGCCATGGAAACGGCGCCAATCCCGAGCAGCTGTTCGCCGCCGGCTACGCCGCCTGTTTCGAGAGCGCCGTGCGTCATGTCGCCCGCCAGCAGAAGCTTGGTCTGAAGGACGCCGCGGTCACCGCCACCGTCCAGCTCTTCCCCAAGGATGGCGGCGGATTCCGCCTGGGCGTGGCCCTGGCCGCCGAGATCGAAGGCCTGGATGAGGCGGCCGCCCACGAACTGGTGGAGACAGCCCACCAGGTTTGCCCCTATTCCAATGCGGTGCGCGGCAATATCGACGTGCAGCTGACGACGACGGTGCGGTGACCAGGAACCAGACCCGATCCAACCAGAGTGCGACGGGCGAAGGGGTTGATCCCCTTCGCCTCGACCTGCAGCTCTGCTTCGCCCTCTACGGCGCCAGCAATCGCGTGACCCGGCTCTATCGCCCCCTGCTGGAGCCGCTTGGCCTCACCTATCCTCAGTATCTGGTCATGCTGGCCCTGTGGGAGCATGCGCCGCGCAGCGTCGGCGACCTGGGTCAGGCCCTCGACCTCGATTCCGGCACGCTCACGCCGCTGCTCAAACGCATGGAAGCCCAGGGCCTGGTCCACCGCGCCCGCGATCCCAAGGACGAGCGTCGGGTGATCGTCTCCCTGACCGAAAAGGGCGCCGACCTGCGGGGACCGGCCGGCGCAGTGCCAGGCCAGCTGGTCTGCCGCCTGGGGGGTGAGTTGGGCGACCTGGCGGCCCTGCGCGCCGCGCTCCAGACCTTGAACAGGCGCCTGGACGAGGCCGACGGCGGCGAGTCCTAGGGGCGCCTGGCTGCCCGGTCCCATGGCGCCGCGCGCCTTTCTGTCCCCAGTCCGGGCGGCCTTTATCTCACAGACAGAATTTGCCACTAGGATGCCACATCGCCCGGGCAGGTCAGCGCCGCGGTGATGGAGACCCCGACATGGAAGCGATGCTCGAACCGGTGGCGGAGTTCATCCGCAACAACAGCGCCTGGGCGGGCCTGGTGCTGGGGCTGTTCATCATGCTGGAGTCCCTGGTCATCGTCGGCGCCCTGGTGCCGGCTACGCCATTGCTGGTGCTCACCGGCGGCCTGCTGGCCACCGGCGTGCTAGACCCCGTTTCGGTGCTGATCGGCTGCATCATCGGGGCCATCGTCGGCGACGCCATCTCGTTCTTCATCGGCCGCAAGCTCGGCATGCGGGTGCTGCGGCACCGCTGGCTGCGGCGCTACCGGCGCCAGTTCGCCCTGACGCGGCTCTATTGTCGGCGTTATGGGGTCATTTCGATCTATGCCGGCCGCTTTATCGGCCCCATGCGCGCCTTTGTGCCCGCCGTTGTGGGGATGCTGCGGATGCCGGTGCGCGACTTCCAGATCGCCAATGTCATTTCGGCGGTGGTCTGGGTGTTCGCCGCCCTCGCTCCTGGCTATCTGACCGCCAAGGGCCTGGAGCAGCTAGACATCTTCGACCAGTTCGACCCGCTGACGCTCGGCCTCATCGCGCTCGTAGTGGCCGGCGGGGTGGGTACGATCGGCTGGCGCCTCCTGCGCAAGCGGGCCAAGCGCCGGGCGCCGATCCTGGATGTCCCCGGGCTCTAGGGTCCGGAACCTGTGGGCGAAGCCGAGGCTCCGCCCACAGCCGATCAGGGCCTAGCGGTCCATCAGTTCGTCCAGCAGGCCGGTCAGGCCGTAGACCTTTTCCAGGGCCTCGGTCGCCGCAGACGTGGCGGCCACCACAGTGCGGTTGACGCTCCCGTCATAGCCATAGTCGCCGCCCAGCGAGTGGATGTTGCCGTCGAAGGCCGCGCCCAGCACCTCGCCCTTGGCGGTGACCACCGGCGAGCCAGAATTGCCGCCGATGATGTCGTTGGTGGTGACGAAGTTGTAGACCGTGTCCGGGTTCAGCTTGTCCTTCGCGGCGATCCAGCGGGGCGCCAGGGCGTAGGGATCGGCGCCCGTGGCCCGTTGATAGAGGCCGGCGAAGGTCGTCGTGGCGGGAATGGTCTGGCCCCGATGGGTCCAGCCCTGAACTTGGCCATAGGACAGACGCAGGGTGAAGGTGGCGTCCGGATAGACCGCATCCCCATAGGCGGCGAACCGGGCCGCAGCGACCCGCTCGGCGGCCCGGGCGGTGGGCGCCTCGACCTCGGTCTCCCAGGTCTCACGGACCTCCCGGGCCAGGGGATCCATCCGCAGGGCGAGCTGGATCATCGGATCCTGGGACGCCTGGACAGCGGTCAGGCCGCCTTCCCACAGAGCCTTCCGGACCGCCGGATCGTCGAGCCGCGACGCCACCAGGGCCTGCGCCAGACCTTCCGGGCTCTCCTTGCCCAAGAGCTGCTGCACCGCCGGATGGTCGGTGGTCAGATATTCCCGGGTCTTGGACAGCCAGAAGCGGAGGTAGAGCGCCTCCAGATCCTTATCCACCGGCCGGGCGTCCAGCAGGCGCTTCTCCAGCAGGGAGAGGCGGGCCTCGGAATACTCCGGCAGGCGCTCAGTGCTGGGCTTGGTCCGCTCCTGGGCGGCCCGGACAAGGGTGCGGGCGTAGCCGAACAGGTCCGACCCGCCGCCGGCCGCCGCCTCGATCTGGCGGTAGGGGAGGTATTGCTCGGCATAGGCGGTCTGGGCGGCTTCGATCTCGCTCCAGGGATCGCCGATCTCGCGGGCCAAGGCCGGATCGGCGGCTATCTTACCCTTCAGTTCGGCTTCCGCCGCCCGCTTGGCGTCCATGAAGGCCGAATCGTTCAGGGCGAACTGGCGGCCGAAGAAGACCTTGAAGCTGTTCTCCACCCCAAACAGCGGGTCGGTGGCGATCCGCTTGTTCTCGGCGCTGACCTCGGAAAACGCGATCAGGCGACCGCGCAGCTCAGAGCGCTGCAGCTGGCTGACCGGGATGGACAGGTCCCGCTGGGTCTCCAGCTGGGCCACGGTCAACAGCCGGCCGGTGGAGCCGGGATTGCCCGAGACGAAAGTGGCCTCACCCTCCTGCGGCGCCCGGGCGACCCAGGTCAGGTGTTGCGGGGTCTCCACGACCTTGCCGTCCTCGTAAAGGCGCAGGAAGGCCATATCGAGGTTGAAGCGGGGGAAGTTGAAATTGTCCGGATCGCCGCCGAAGAAGGCCGTGGCGATTTCCGGCGCGAAGACCAGACGCACATCGGCGTAGCGGCGGTACTTGTAGAGCTTGTACTGGCCGCCCCGATAGAGGCTCACCACTTGGCAGCGATAGCGCTCGTCGCCGATGCAGCCTTCTTCCTCCAGCCGCGCCACGGCCGCGTCCCGGGCGCGGTTGAAGGCCTGACCGGTGAGGCCCGCGCCGGCGGCGCGGATGGTGTCGGTGACGTCGGTGATCTCGGTGAGGATCTCGGCCTGCTGGCCGGGGCACTGACGCTCCTCCTCGCGGGCCTTGGTCAGGAAGCCGTCCTGCACATAATCGGTGTCGGCGCTCGACAGATCCTGGACGCAGTCGACCACGCAGTGATGGTTGGTGAGCACCAGACCCTGGCCTGAAACCACCGAAGCCGAGCAGCCATTGGTCAGGCGCACCGAGGCGGCGCGCACCTTGTCCAGCCAGGGCTGGTCGATCTTCACCCCATAGGCGGTCTCGACCTTGGCGGCGGGAAAGTTGTCAAAGGTCCACATGCCTTCGTCGGCCTGGGCTGTCCCGGCCGACAGGCCAAACAGGAAAACGCCGGTGGCGGAGGCGGCGAGCAGGGCTGATTTCATGGATCAACACTCATGAGAAATGGGGCCTGGGCCCTAAAGGGCCCAACTGTCACAGGGCGTAACAGCCGGCGCGGCGGCTGGCTACGGCGCGGGCCTCGCCTTACCTCGAATTAACTTGGGTTGCAGCCCCGGTCCGGCCACTCCTGGCGGCAGGAGGACCGGGGATGTCACTGGCTTTGGCCACACTGATCTACGAATGGCGGCGCTATCTGGCGGCGGTGATCGCCCTGGCCTTTTCAGGCCTGCTGATCCTCGCCCAGGTGGGCATGTTCACCGGCATCGTCCAGGCGGCGACGGCCACGATCGACCGCTCGCGGGCCGAGCTGATGGTGTTGCCGGCCAAGTCCGAAAGCCTGATCAATTCCGGCTCAAACGGCCTGCCCCGTCGCCTGGCGCCGGAAATGTACCTGCATCCCGAAGTGGTCCAGGTCGCCAGCCTGGACGGGTCCGGCGGCCGCTGGATGAACACCCCGGAGGCCGGCGAAAAGCAGGTCACCCAGTGGATCCAGCTCGACATCGTCGACCCGATCCCGGGCGCCGTCACCCTGCCGGTGGACTACCCCGAGGATGTCCGCATCGCCCTGCTGGAGCCCTTCGCCGCGGTGATCGACCGCAGCACACAGGCCAGGCTCGGCGTCACCCTGAACGACAAGGCGACGATCAACGGCAAGACCGTCACCGTCCGCGCATTTCTCGACGGCTATCCCTCGATCAACCAGCCCTCGGTGGTGGTGTCCCGCGACACCCTGCGCCTCTTGGGCATGGCCGATGACGGCGAGAAGGTCGGACCGCTGATGGTCCAGATCAAGGATCCGGCCCGGGCGGTCCAGGTCCGCGACGACCTGAACGCCGTGGCCGACGGCCGCTACCGCGCCTGGACTCGACAGGAGCTGGCTCAGGCCAATGAGGGGGCCCTGATGAAGGAGCAGATCATCGGCATCATGCTCGGCTTCTCGGTCTTCCTCGGCTTCCTGATCGGCGTCGGCATCACCTCCCAGACCCTGCGCGGGGCGATCATGGCCAACATCAAGGAGTTCGCCAGCCTGAGGGCCCTGGGCGTCTCCATGGGGGCCCTTCGCCTGATTGTCCTGGAGCTGTCCTTCTGGGTCGGCATCGTCGGCCTGGCGGCTACGGCGGTCTTCACCTTCCTCGTCTCCCTGCTGGCCAGGAGCGCGGGCCTGCCCATGGGCTTCCCCGCAGGCTGGGTCATCGGGGTGGCCATCCTGCTCCTCCTCATCTCGCTGGCCTCGGGGCTCATGTCCCTCGGCGTCCTGAAGAAGAGCCAACCTGCGGACCTGCTGCGATGACCTCTGCCCCGCACCGCGACGACGCCATCCGAGCCACGGGCCTGTCCAAGCGCTTCAAGACTGGCCGGACCTATATCGAGGTCCTGAAGTCGGTGGACTTCGACGCCCGCCACGGGGACCTGACCATGGTCATGGGGCCTTCGGGCTCTGGCAAGTCGACCCTGGTGGCCTGCCTGTCGGGGCTGCTGCGTCCCGACGAGGGCCAGGTCCAGGCGCTCGACCAGGACCTCTGGGGCCTGCGCACCGGCAAGATCGACAAGTTCCGCCTCGATCACTGCGGCTTCATCTTCCAGGGCTTCAACCTGTTCTCGGCCCTCACCGCCCTGGAGCAGGTGACCACTGTCCTCAAGCACACCGGCCTGACCAAAAGCCAGGCGCGGGATCGGGCGGCCGTGTCCCTGGAAGAGGTGGGCCTGGGCCACCGGCTCAATCAACGGCCATCGGAGCTGTCGGGCGGGGAAAAGCAGCGGGTGGCCATCGCCCGGGCGCTGGCCAAGGCGCCGCGCCTGCTGTTCGCCGACGAACCGACCTCGGCGCTGGACGGCGAAAACGGCCAGATCGTCATCAAGCTCCTCCAGCGGGCGGCCAAGGACCATGGCGCCGCCGTGATCTGCGTGACCCACGACCCGCGGCTGGAAGCCTATGCCGACCGCATCATCCACATTGAGGACGGCGCCATTCTTGACGACCGGCGCGTCACCTCCGGCGCGCACGCCGCGCCCCATTCCCATCTGATCGAGGCCTGACCCATGCCTGCCCTCCTGCGCCGCCCCGTCTTCTGGATCATCATTGTCGTCCTCGTCGCCCTGGCCGGCGGCGGCCTCGTCCTCAAAACTCAGGCGGACGCCCGCAAGGCCGAAGCGGCCAAGGCCGCCGAAAAGGCCGCCCCCGCGAGCCCCTATGTGGCCATCGCCAACGGGAAGGCCGATGTGGAAGGCGGCCTGATCCAGGTGGCCGCCCGCAGCGCCGGCATCGTGCGGGAGGTGTTGGTCCAGGAGGGCGACAGCGTTCGCGAGGGCCAGATCCTGGCCCGCCTGGAAGATGACGAACCCCGCCTGTCGGCCGCCCGCGCCAGGGCCGAGGTCGAGCAGGCCCGCGCCCAGATCGCCCTGACGGAGGTGGAGATCTCCACCGCCAATCGCGAATTCGACCGACTCGAAAGCCTGTCGGCGTCCAACTTCGTGGCCGGCCAGCGCCTCGACCAGGCCCGCGACGGCATCCGCCAGGCCCAGGCCCGACTCCGCGCCCAGCGGGCGGCGGTCGCCACGGCCGAGGCGCGTCTGGCCGAGGCCGGCTATAATCTGGAGCTCACCATCATCCGCGCCCCGGCCGATGGTGTCATCGTCCGCCGTTACGCTAATCCCGGCTCGGGCGCCTCGACCCTGAACGTCTCCAACATGTTCGACCTGGAGCCCGCAGGCCAGCGGATCGTCCGCGCCGAGATCGCCGAGGGCGCCCTGCCCCATGTGAGCCTCGGCCAGACGGTGGAGATCGCTTCCGAGGCCGATCCGACCCAGACCTTCAAGGGTCAGGTCCTGCGCCGCGCCGCCGTCTTCGGCGCCCGCAAGCTGGTCTCCGATGACCCCACCCAGCGGGCCGACGAGCGGGTGGTCGAGGTGGTGGTCAGCGCTGACGGCGCCCCCTTCCTGGTCGGACAGCGGGTGCTGGTGAAGTTCCTGCGCCCGGCCCAGACCGCCTCAGCGGGAGCCGGCCCGGCGACGTGAGAACCCTAGCAACGCCTTGACGGAGAAGGGGTCAGCCGCGCACAAGGCCGGCAATTCCTTCACCTGACTTCGGGAGACTTCCATGGCGGACATCCGCTTCGACGGCAAAGTGGCCATTGTGACGGGCGCGGGCGGCGGGCTTGGCCGCCAGCATGCTCTGGAGCTGGCCCGGCGCGGCGCCAAGGTCGTGGTCAACGACCTGGGCGGTTCGGTGGACGGCTCGGGCGGCTCCTCGGCCGCGGCCGATGCGGTGGTCGATGAGATCAAGGCCGCCGGCGGCGAAGCCATCTCCAACGGCTCGTCGGTCACCGACGACGCGGGCGTGGCCCTGATGATCAAGCAGGCCATGGACCAGTGGGGCCGGATCGACATCCTGGTCGCCAACGCCGGCATCCTGCGCGACAAGTCCTTCGCCAAGATGGAGATCGCCGACTTCGAACTGGTGCTCAATGTCCACCTGATGGGCACCGTCAAGCCGGCCAAGGCCGTCTGGGACATCATGCGCGAGCAGAACTACGGCCGGATCGTGGTGACCACCTCGTCCTCGGGCCTCTATGGCAACTTCGGCCAGTCCAACTATGGCGCGGCCAAGCTCGGCATCATCGGCTTCATGAACACCCTGCGTCTCGAAGGCGCCAAGAACAACATCCACGTCAACGCCATCGCCCCGGTGGCCGCCACGCGGATGACCGAGAACCTGATGCCGCCCGCTGTTCTGGAGCGCCTGAAGCCCGAATATGTCACCCCGGGCGTGGTCTATCTCTGCTCGGAAGAGGCCCCCACCGGCGCCATCCTGACCGCCGGCGCGGGCGCCTTCGCCCTGTCGCGCATCTATGAGACCGAGGGCGTGTACCTCGGCGAAGGCGGCCTGTCGGTCGAGGAAGTCCGTGACAACTGGTCCAAGATCGCCGACCCCGAAGGCCAGGCGGCCTACGCCGCCGGCGGCGAGCAGAGCCAGAAGTTCTTCCGCAAGCTGTCGGGCGGCTAAACCCCGGTTTCGCCGATGATCTGACGACGGGCGGCTCCCCCTGGGGGCCGCCCGTTTTCTTTTGCCCCTCAACCCCAAATGGGCCTTGCCTTGACGCAGGTGATCGCGCGTAACCTATGAATTACGGATAACGCCCGTCAGAGGCGTCACCATAGATCTGGGGAGACGCCCGAGTGGCCACAACCGACGCAGCCGCGCCTGCACAACCGTCACAGCTGAAGCTGTCGACCATCCTCGCCTTCGCCTGCACCAGCCTGCCGCTGTCGGCGCTGACCATCGCCATGTCGGTCTATCTGCCCCGGCATTTCGCCAGCGAGATCGGCATCAGCCTGCTGGCCGTGGGCTCGGCCTTCGCCCTGGTGCGGATGATCGACATCCCCCTTGATCCCCTGCTCGGCCTGGCCATGGACCGGACCCGGACGCGGTTCGGACGTTATCGCCTCTGGACGGTGATCGGCGCGCCCGTGCTGATGCTGGCCATCTTCATGCTGTTCATCTCGCCTTCCGGCGGGGTTGGCGGCCTGATCTTCTGGCTGTTGATCCTCTATATCGGCACCTCGATCCTGCACCTGTCCCACGCGGCCTGGGCCGCGACCTTGGCGCCCAGGTACAATGACCGCTCCCGGGTGTTCGCCATCATGACCGCCGTGGGCGTTCTCGGCGCCCTGCTGGTGCTGATGATGCCCTTCATCGTCGCGGCCCTGGACATGCCGGAGTCCGAGGGCGTGCCGGCCATGGGCTGGTTCGTGCTGATCCTCACGCCCCTGGCCGTCTGGCTGGTGGTGGCGCTGACGCCGGAGAAGATCTCGCCCGACGTCCCCGGCCAGCAGAAATTCCAGCTGAAGGAATATTGGCGGCTGATCGCCCGGCCCTCCATGGGCCGGATCGTCCTGGCCGACCTGTGCCTGTCGCTCGGTCCCGGCTGGATGAGCGCGCTCTACCTGTTCTACTTCACTGACAGCCGGGGCTTCACCACCGGCCAAGCCAGCGGCCTGCTGGCGGTCTATATCGTCGCCGGTTTCGCCGGCGCGCCCCTGCTTGGCCGTCTGGCCATGCGGATCGGCAAGCACCGGGCGGTGATGGTCGCCACCACCGGCTATGCGGCCGCCCTGGTGGCCCTGCCCTTCCTGCCCAAGGCCGACCTCATGGTCGGCGCCTTCCAGATGTTCACCGCGGGCTTCCTGGCGGCGGGCTTCCAGGTGCTGACCCGGGCCATGACCGCCGATGTCGCCGACGAGGTGCGCCTGGAACAGGGCAAGGAGCGTTCCGGCCTGCTCTACGCCATCACCACCCTGACCTCGAAGATCTCCGGGGCCTTCGCGGTCTTCCTGACCTTCACCGTCCTCGACCGGGTCGGCTACAACGCCACCGATGGCGCGGCCAATTCCGCCGAGGCGGTGCGGGGCCTGGAGCAGGCCTTCCTGATCGGGCCGATTTTCTTCGTGGCGCTCGGGGGGCTCTGCTTCATCGGCTACAAGCTGGGCGAGGAACGCCACAGCGAAATCCGCCGCGAACTGGATGAGCGGGACGCCCTCTACGACACCGCCCCGGTGCTGGAGACCCTGGCTAGCGAACCCTCGATCCCCACCCCCCTTATCGAGCCTCGCAAGGGCTGAATAACGACCAAGGTTATATCTTCACCGCCCGCTTGCGCGCCGCCGCAAGCGGGCGTTTTGTCGTCTCCATAATCGCGCAGCCAAGCTTGCGCCAAAAACATAGATTTGGAGACGTTCCGTGAGTGCTTTACCCCAGGGCGCAGCTGCGCCCCGCGGGGGCGGCCTGCCCCTGACCACTGTCCTGGCCTTTTCCAGCACCGCCGTGCCGCTCGCCGTCCTGGGCCTCGCCCTCGGCGTCTTCCTTCCGAGGTATTTCGCCGGTCATATCGGCATCAGCCTGGTGGCCGTGGGCGCGGCCTTCACCATCGTGCGGCTGATCGACATCGCCTTTGACCCGATGATCGGGGCGCTGATGGACCGCACGCGCACCCCCATCGGCCGCTACCGCCCCTGGGTCATCGCCGGCGCGCCGGTGATGATGCTGGGCGCCTACAAGCTGTTCAACCCGCCGGCGGGCGCTGGCGAGGGCTATCTGATCCTCTGGCTGCTGGTGATCTATGCGGCCCTGTCCATCGTCTCGTTGGCGCATGCGGCCTGGGCCTCATCCATCGCCACCAGCTATGACGAGCGCTCGCGGGTCTATGGCTGGATGCACGCCGTCGGCGTGGCCGGCGCGGTGGGCCTGCTGCTGTTGCCGGCCCTGACCGGCGGGCGGATCGAGCCGGGCTCAGGAAGCAGCATGCCGGCCGTGGGCTGGATCGTGATCATCGGCATTCCCCTGGCCACGGCCCTCTGCGCCCTGCTGGCCCCGGAGAAGGTGGCGCCGCGCAGCGCGGCCGAGACCTTCGACCTGCGGGAGTACTGGCAGGCCCTGAAGCGGCCGGAAATGATCCGCCTGATCCTGGCCGACCTCGCCCTGGCGCTGGGCCCCGGCACCACGGCGGCGATCTATGTCTTCTTCTTCCACGACGCCAAGGCGTTCAACTACGCTCAGGTTTCCATCCTGCTGGTGCCCTTCATCGGCGCGGGGCTCCTGGGGGCGCCGGTCTGGGCGAAGCTCGCCCAGCGCTTTGGCAAGCATCAGACCCTGATGGGCGCGACGGTCGCCTATGCGGTGTTTCAGACCATCCTGATGGCCATTCCCAAGGGCCTGTTCCTGCCGACCGCCATCGGCATGTTCGCCGTGGGCTTCACCGCCAGCGCCTTTGTCGTACTGGTCAGGGCCATGGTCGCCGATGTGGGCGACGCCATCCGCCTGGAGCAGGGCAAGGAGCAGACGGGCCTGCTCTACGCCATGGTCACCAGCACGCAGAAGGTGGGAGCCGCCATCTCGGTGGGGATCATCTTCCCGGTGCTGTCGCTGGTGGGCTACAACGCCGCCGACAACGTCACCAACACGCCCACGGCCATCTTCGGCCTGGAGATGTGCTACCTGTTCGCGCCGATCATCTTCGTCCTGATCGGCGGGGCCTGCTTCATCGGCTACGGCATGAACGCCGAGAAGCATGCGGCCATCCGCGCCGCCCTGGACGCCCGCGATCAGGCCGCCACCGCCTGACGCCTCACCTTTGACCATTCAGCCGCGGGCCAGGCCAAGCCTGGTCCGCAGCATTTCCGCGGCCTGCCGAAAGGCCTTGGCCGGGCCGCTGTCGGGCGCCGTGGCCACCAGCGGCCGGCCATCGTCGCAGCCCTGGCGCAGGGCCACATCGATGGGGATCTGAGCCAGGACCGGGGTCTCCAGACGCTCAGCCTCCGCAAGCCCGCCCCCCTGACCGAAGATCGGGATCGGGGTCCCGGTGGCCGGGTCGGCGAAATAGGCCATGTTCTCGATCAGGCCGAGGATCGGTGTGGCCGTCTTCTGGAACATGGACGCCGCGCGCCGCGCATCGATCAGCGCGATCTCCTGCGGCGTGGTGACGATGACCACCCCATCGAGCTGCATCTTCTGGATCAGGGTCAGCTGGATGTCCCCGGTGCCTGGCGGCATGTCCACAACCAGGACGTCCAGCGGCGCCTCCTCCGAGCCCCAGGCCACCTCATGCATCATCTGGCGCACCGCCGAGGACGCCATCGGTCCGCGCCAGATCATCGGCGCCCCCTCATCGACCATGAAGCCGATGGACATGACCTTGATCCCCCAGGCTTCCAGCGGGATCAGCTTCTTCTCGGGGTGATATTCAGGATCGCCGTCCGCCCCGAGCATCCGCGGCGCAGATGGGCCATAGACGTCAGAGTCCAGCAGACCGACCCGCAGGCCCAGAGCCGCCAGGCTGACGGCCAGGCTGACCGAAACCGTGGACTTGCCCACCCCGCCCTTGCCGCTGGCCACCGCGATCACCCGGCGCACATGGGGCGGCCGCACGGCGCCCTCGGGCGGCGACGGTGTGGCCTGGGGATCAGCGGCGAGCTTTACTCCCTTGCGCACCCGGGTCACCCCTTCGGCTGGCGGCGGGGGCGGGCCGTCGCCCGCGATATTGGTCAACACCACCTGGGCGCGCTCGACTCCCGGCGCGCCGCTCAGCACGGCCTCGGCCCGGGCCCGGACCGGTTCATAGAGCTCGAGCATGCCGGCCGGCGCCTCCATCATGAAGCCGGCTCGGCCGTTGCGCACCGACAGGCCCTGAACCAGGCCCGCGCTGACCAGTCCCTTCCCGCTGCTGGGGTCCAGCACCTCGTCGAGCAGGGCCAGGAGGGCGTCGCGGTCAGGCAGGCGTGATGTGTTCATGTCGTCTTCGGCTTGCGTTGGCGGCTTGGCCGTCACATATCCGGCTGCAAGCGCCGGTTTACAAGTCCGCCCCCGCGGACCCAAATCGCGGCCGCGCCGAGATACGCCGATCCACGACGTCCCCGACGACGCGACCCAGAAAGACGACGCACAAAACGAATGCCCTGGAATGACAACGTAAACCCCGGCCCCTGGGGAACACCGCCACAACAAGGCGGCGGTTCAGGCGGACCGGGTGGCCCCGGCGGCCCCAAGCGCCCGGGTCTTGGCGGCGGCGGTCCTCGCGGCCCCGGCGGTCCGGGCGGCCCCCGCGGCCCTCAGCCCGACCTCAACCAGCTGCTGGAGCGCCTGATGGCGCGCCTGCGCAAGTTCTTCAGCGGTCCTGGCGGCGACCAGATCCGTCCTGGCGCCATCGCCGCCGTGGCCGGCGTCGCCTTCGCGCTGTGGGCCATGTCGGGCCTCTACCTGGTGCAGCCCAACGAACAGGCGGTCGTGACCACTTTCGGCGCCTATTCCCGGTCGGCGGGACCTGGCCTGAACTACGCCCTGCCCGCCCCTATCGAGCGGGTGGAGAAGGTGCCGGTCACCTCCCTGAACCGCATCGACATCGGCGGCACCTCTGAGGCCGCCAACCCCGAAGAAAGCCTGATGCTGACCGGTGATGAGAACATCATCGACCTGAAGTTCAGCGTCACCTGGCGCGTGGCCGACGCCTCGCGCTTCATCTTCACCATCCGCGATCCCGAGGACTCCGTGAAGGCCGTGGCCGAGAGCGCCATGCGCGAGGTCGTCGGTCGTTCGCAGCTGGACTACATCCTGACCCGCGGCCGTGGCCCGGTGCAGGCCCAGGCCGCAGAACTGATGCAACAGACCCTGGACTCCTGGGGCGCCGGCGTCAGCGTGGTCGAGGTCCAGATCCGCAACGCCGACCCGCCGGCCGAGGTCATCGCGGCCTTCCGCGACGTGTTCAACGCCAGCCAGGACGCGGAGTCCGCCCGCAACGAGTCCGAAGCCTACTTCAACCGCGTGGTCAATGAAGCCAAGGGTGACGCCGCGCGCATCACTCAGGCCGGCGAGGCCTATCGCGAGCAGGCCGTTCGGGAGGCTACCGGTGAGGCGTCTCGCTTCGACCAGATCTATGCCGAGTATCGCTCGGCTCCGGCGGTGACCCGCGAGCGCCTCTATATCGAGACCATGCAGCGCGTGCTGCAGAACTCGAACAAGGTGATCGTCGACTCCAACGGCGCCAGCGCCCCGATCATCCTGCCGCCGGACGTCTTCCGGCCGCGCACCGGCGCTCCGGCCGTCACCGCCACGCCGGCGGAAACCGGCTCTGCCGCCCCCGGCGCGAGGAGCAGCCAATGATGGACCGTCGCTACATCCCCTACGCCATCGCCGCGGTGGTGGCCCTGATCGTCCTGGCCAACACCTTCTTCGTCGTCGACCAGCGCGAACAGGCCATCGTTGTGCGCCTGGGCGATCCCGTCCGCGTGGTGAACGCCGGCGCAGAAGCCAGTGCCGGCCTGAAGGTCAAGGTTCCCTTCATGGAGCAGGTGCTGCGCTTCGATAAGCGCAACATCGCGCTCGAGACCGAAGAGGAGGAGGTCATCGCCGCCGACCAGGAGCGCCTGGTGGTGGACGCCTTCATCCGCTACCGGATCAGCGAGCCGCTGCAGTACTACCGCACCCTGCGCGATGACCGGACCGCCAGCGACCGTATCCAGCGGCTGGTGAACTCGTCCCTTCGTCAGGTCCTGGGTTCGGCCACTTCCAGCGACATCATCTCCGGAGCCAGGTCGGGCGTCATGGCCAACACCCTGGCCGATGTCCGCGCCCGGGCGGCGTCCTCGCGGCTGGGCATCGAGGTGATCGACGTCCGCATCCGTCGCGCCGACCTGCCCCAGGAAAACATGGCGGCCACCTATCGCCGGATGGAGACGGCCCGCCAGCAGCAGGCCGCTCAGATCCGCGCCGTCGGTGAGCAGCAGAAGCGCGAACGGATCGCCGAGGCCGACAAGGAAGTGACCATCACCCTGGCCACCGCCCAGGAAACCGCCGACCGCACCCGAGGCGAAGGCGATGCGCAGCGCACGCGCATCTACGCCCAGAGCTTCGGCCGCGACGCGGGCTTCGCCTCCTTCTACCGCTCGATGCAGGCCTATGAGGCCTCCATCGGCCAGGGGGATGCGACCATGGTGCTTTCGCCCGACAGCGCCTTCTTCCGCTACTTCGAGCGGGGTCCGGGCGGGGCGCGTTAAGCGCCCGTCCCTGTCGAACCGATCAGCCCTCGATCCCTAACCGGATCGGGGGCTTTTCATTTGCGGACCATCACTGACAACAGGTCACGGACCTCGTGCAGGTCCTGGGCGATGCGGACGCACAGGCCGCGCATCTCGTCATTGGGCTCCAGCATGTCGGGCACCATGATGGTCATCATGCCGGCCGCCGCCGCGGCGCGGACGCCGTTGTGGCTGTCTTCCAGGGCGATACAGTCGCGCGGATCCATGCCGAGGGCCGCGGCCGCCTTCAGATAGGGTTCGGGGTGCGGCTTGCCGTGGGTCACGCTCTCGGCGGTGATGAAGGCGTCGAACCGCGAGAGCAGGCCGGCATGGCCCAGATGGGTCTCCACCGACCGCATGCGAGAGGACGTCGCCACCGCCCGCGGCGCGCCGACCGCGTCCAGATGGTCCAGCATCTCGATGACCCCGGCCTTCAGGGCGACGCCGGCCTGGTGCGCCTCGACGAACCTCGCCCGCACATCGGCGACATAGTCGTCCAGCACGAAGCCTTCGCCGAAGTGCTCAATGAGGAGGCCGTCGCTCTGGGCGTGGGTCAGGCCCACCATGCTCTGGAACACCGGAAACGGCATGTCCCGGCCCATGGCGACGGCTGCGCCCTGCATGGCCTGGAGCATCAGGCGTTCGGAATCGATCAGCAGGCCGTCCATGTCGAAGACGACGGCGGAAACGGGACGCGGCAGGGTCATGGCAGGCTCTTAGCCCAGGCGGCCCCAGGCGTGAAATCAAGGCCTGCTTCAGTCGGTGACAAAGTCCGTCGCGGCATAGCCCTGGAAATACAACAGGGCCGTGAGGTCGGCGTAGTCGACCTTGGCGTGGGCCTGAGCGGCGACCACCGGCTTGGCCCGGTAGGCGACGCCTAGGCCTGCGGCCTCGATCATGGCCAGGTCATTGGCCCCGTCGCCGACCGCCAGGGTCGCGGTGAGATCCGCGCCGATGGCGGCGGCCTCTTCCCGCAGGGCCGCAAGCTTGGCCTCGCGGCCAAGGATGGGCGAGCCCACCTCGCCGGCCAGAGCCTCGCCATCCTCGATCAAGGTGTTGGCCCGCTGAGCATGGAAGCCCGCCGCCTGCGCCACGCGGGTGGTGAAGAAGGTGAAGCCGCCGGAGACCAGCACGCAGCGCGCGCCACCTGCGGCCATGGTGCGCACCAGGGTCCGCGCGCCGGGATTGAGGACCACCCGCTCATCATAGGCCCGCTGCAGGTCCGAGAGCGGCAGCCCCTTCAGCATGGCCACGCGCTCGCGCAGGGCGGCCTCGAAATCCAGCTCGCCGCGCATGGCCCGCTCGGTGATCTCGGAGACCCTGTCCTTGACCCCGGCGAAATCGGCCAGCTCGTCGATGCACTCGCAGCCGATAATGGTGGAATCCATGTCGGCGATCAGCAGCCGCTTGCGCCGGCCGGCCCAGGGCTGGACGCAGACGTCCACCGGCAGGTCCGACAGGGCGGCCGCCACGGCGTCGCGAACCGGCGCGAGCGCCTCGGCCTCCACCGACAGGTCCACCGCGCCGGGCCCAAGGGGCCGGGGTTCCTTGACGCGGGCCTGCGCGCCTGCGAGCGCTTGGGTGAGATGGACGGCGGCCGCGGCGACGGCGGCCTCCTGCGGACTGACAAGGGTGAGCGCGATTTCCATGGAGCCCCGCATCTGGCTGATCGGCGGCCCGACGGCAAGCGGCAAGACCGCGATCTCCCTGCGTCTGGCCCGGGAAATCGACGGGGAGATCGTCAACGCCGACTCCATTCAGCTCTATGGGGATCTGGCCATCCTGAGCGCCCGACCAACCCCAGAGGAGGCCGTCCAGGCGCCCCACCACCTGTTCGGCGTGGCTGACGGCGCCGAGGCCTGGTCGGTGGGCCGCTGGCAACGCGCGGCCCTGCCGATCATCGCGGACATCCGCGCCCGCGGGAAAAGTCCCATCCTGGTCGGCGGAACCGGCCTCTATTTCCGCAGCCTGACCCACGGCCTGGCCGCGATCCCCACCGCCGCCCCGGAGACCCGCGCCACAGCGGCGGCCGAGTTCGAAACCCTCGGCGAGATCGCGTTCCGGGACCGTCTGGCCAAGATCGACCCGGCCGCCGCCGCCCGCATCGCGCCGGGCGACCGCCAGCGGCTGGTCCGCGCCTGGGAGGTCTACCTCACCGCCGGCCAATCGCTCTCGGCGCTTCAGGCGCAGACGGCGGCGCCCCTCTGCGCCGACGCCTGGCGGGGTGTGGCCATCGATCCGCCTCGCGCGGCGCTCTACGCCCGCTGCGACGCCCGACTGGCGGCCATGGTCGAGGCCGGAGCCGCCGATGAGGTCGCCGCCCTGATGGCGCGGGGTCTGGACCCGGAGCTCCCGGTGATGAAGGCCCTGGGGCTGGCGGAGATCGCAGCCTGGCAGGCGGGCGCGATGAGCCTGGACGCAGCCCTGGCCGCCGCCCAGCAGGCCACCCGCCGCTACGCCAAGCGCCAGGCGACCTGGTTCCGCAACCAGACCCCGGACTGGCCGCGGGTCTCGGCGGCCGGGCCAGACGCCCAATGGGGGCAGTTTCTTGCTCTGAGCGCGCCTTGACGCCCTGGCCCGCGCATGCGATGAGCGGGAAACACTCTATCTGGAGAACGCGCGTGCGCGTCCGCATCGTACTTAAGTGGCGACCTTAGACGGGCCGATTTCGATCGGCGCGAACGAGGTCGCTTGCACCAGGCCCCCCAGCGGGCCTTTTTTATTGCCCTGAAGGCCAGCCTAAGAAGGCCACTGCCATGACCGCCCACCAGACCATCACCGCCCCCGAAGCCGCCGACACCGAAATGATGAGCGGCGCCGAGATCGTCGTCCGCTCGCTCCTCGACCAGGGCGTAGAGGTCCTGTTCGGCTATCCGGGCGGGGCGGTGCTGCCGATCTATGACGCGCTGTTCGCCGAGCCGCGGCTGCGTCACATCCTGGTGCGCCACGAACAGGGCGCGACCCACGCGGCCGAGGGCTATGCCCGCTCCACCGGCAAGCCGGGCGTCGTCCTGGTCACCTCCGGCCCCGGCGCGACCAACGCCGTCACCGGCATTGTCGATGCCTTGATGGACTCCATTCCGCTGGTGGTCATCACCGGCCAGGTGGCCACCCACCTGATCGGCACCGACGCCTTCCAGGAGTGCGACACGATCGGCATCACCCGCTCGATCACCAAGCACAACTACCTGGTCAAGAACGTCGACGACCTGCCGCGCATCATGCACGAGGCCTTCCACATCGCCACCTCGGGCCGCCCCGGCCCCGTGGTCATCGACATTCCCAAGGACGTGCAGTTCGGCAAGGCGGCCTATCAGGGCCCGCAGGCTGTCACCCACGCCCATGACTACCGCCCGCAGGTCAAGGGCGACGCCGGCCGCATCGCCGAGGCCGTCACCCTGATCGCACAGTCGCGCCGGCCGATCCTCTATACCGGCGGCGGGGTGATCAACGCAGGCCCCCGGGCGTCGGCCCTGCTGCGGGAGTTCGCCGAACTGACCGGCGCGCCGGTGACCTCGACCCTGATGGGTCTGGGCGCCTTCCCGGCCGCAGACCCCAAGTGGCTGGGCATGCTGGGCATGCACGGCAGCTTCGAAGCCAACCACGCCATGCACGACTGCGACGTCATGGTGGCGCTGGGCGCCCGCTTCGATGACCGGGTCACGGGCCGGCTGGACGCGTTTGCGCCCACCTCGCGCAAGATCCACGTGGACATCGACGCCTCGTCCATCGGCAAGAATGTCCGCTGCGACGTGGGCATCGTCGGCGACGCCGCCAGCGTGCTGGAAGACATGATCGCCGCCTGGAAGGCGATGCGCCTGTCGGTGGACAAGACGGCTCTGGCCGAATGGTGGAAGCAGATTGATGTCTGGCGGGCGCGGGACTGCTTCGCCTACACGCCGGACTCCAAGCTCATCAAGCCACAGCAGGCGGTCGAGCGGCTGTACCACCACGCCAAGGACAAGGACGTCTACATCACCACTGAGGTTGGCCAGCACCAGATGTGGGCCGCCCAGTACTTCCGCTTCGAAGACCCCAACCGCTGGATGACCTCGGGCGGCCTGGGCACCATGGGCTATGGCCTGCCCGCCGCCGTCGGCGTGCAGATCGCCCACCCGGACTCGCTGGTCATCGACATCGCCGGCGACGCCAGCGTCCAGATGACCATGCAGGAGATGGCCACGGCTATTCAGTACGACCTGCCGATCAAAATCTTCATCCTGAACAACGAATGGATGGGCATGGTCCGCCAGTGGCAGCAGCTGCTGCATGGCGAGCGCTATTCACACTCCTATTCGGAAAGCCTGCCGGACTTCGTGAAGATGGCCGAGGCCTTCGGCGCGGTGGGCCTGCGGGCCGAGCATCCAGGCGAGCTGGACGACAAGATCGCCGAGATGATCTCCGTCCGCCGTCCGGTCCTGTTCGACTGCCGGGTGACCAAGGAAGAGAACTGCTTCCCCATGATCCCGTCGGGCAAGGCGCACAACGAGATGATCCTGGCCCAGGAAGCCCGCGACCTCGGCTCCATCATCGACGACGCCGGCAAGCGGCTGGTGTGAGGCGGTCCCATGGCGCGTGGCCCGGGGGCGGTTGCCCTCGGCCTGCGCCTGTGACACCTGAACGGCCGAGCCTAGAGAAGAGACCTTGATGCCCGATCCCCAGCCCGCCTCCGTCTATGACCTCGACCACAAGGCCGAGGTGGAGAACCTCGCCACCTTCGCCGTGCTCGTGGACAACGAACCCGGCGTCCTGCACCGGCTGGTCGGGCTGTTCGCCGCCCGGGGCTACAATATCGAGAGCCTGACGGTCGCCGAGACCGACCGCAACGCCCACACCAGCCGGGTGACCATCGTCACCCGCGGCACGCCCCATGTGCTCGGCCAGATTGAGGCGCAGCTGGAGAAGATGGTCTCCACCCGCCACGTCCAGGACGTGACCCGGGACCCCAACGGCCTGGAGCGGGAACTGGCCCTGGTGAAGGTCAAGAGCCTCGGCGCCGAGCGGGTCGAGGCCCTGCGGGTGGCCGACATCTTCCGCGCCCGGGTGATCGACACCACCCATGAGAGCTTCGTCTTCGAGATCACCGGCGCGCCCAACAAGATCGACAAGTTCGCCGAACTGATGCGGCCGCTGGGTCTGGTGGAACTGTCGCGCACCGGCGTGCTTTCCATCACGCGGGGGGCCGACGCCCTCTAGGAGTACGGCATGGCCAGCAGGATGCAGCGAGCGGCCCTAGGACTGGCCCTCAGCCTCATGGCCGCCACCCCGAGCCTCGCCCAACAGACCTATGTAATCCCGTCCGCGGGTTCGCCCTACCCGCCCCCGGATCCCCGGGACTGGTGGAGCGCCGAGCGCCCGCCGCTCGCCGACGCCGCCGATCCGATGGCCCGGCGACGACTGCCCCGCGCAGGCCCGCCGCCGGTGGTCACGCCTGTCGAACCCACCCTCTACCGCCTCTGGGGCCTGCCGCCCCTGCAGACCCAGGTGGTCTATGGCGGCGAGGCGATGATTGAGGTCTGGCGCAGGCCCTCCAACAGCGTCGACCAGATGGTCATTCGCCTGACCGCCCGGCGCGACGGCAAGGCCTTCGCCCAGGTCCGCGCCGGCCGCGCCTGCTGCGAGCCGGACATCGCCCGGCGAGTGGGGTTCGATGTGGAGCTTCCCGCCGGCTATCGCAGCCGCATCCAGGAACTGGCGACATCCCCAGCCTGGAACAGCCCCCGGGACGCTGTAGCCCAGGAGGGAAGCGCCAGTGTCGGCTCCATCTGTCTGGACGGCGTGGCCTATGACCTCATTCGGCTGACCGAGGACGCCGGGGGGGTCCTGCGCCGCGACTGCGAGGACGCCGAGGTAGGTGAAGTGGCAGACCTGCTGGAAACCGCGTTCGGCGCCGCCCTGGGCTACGAGCCGCGGATCGACGTCCTGTTGCCCAATGGCGCGGACTTCTCCCGGGAGCGGGCGGCCTATGAGGCTCTGATCGTCGGAGGTGGCCGCATCAAGCCCGAGGACCCGCCCCGGGCGCCCTAGGCCCGCGCGAAAGCCCTTCAAATTCCAGGCGCCCCACCCTATATTCAACCTGTCCGGTTCGCCGGACTATGGAGATAAACGCGCACGTCATAAGCGGACTGGACCCGGGTGCGATTCCCGGCGGCTCCACCAAATCCTTCCCCGGGTATCGCCGGGAAGTCTGGGGCCGATCAGCATCGACAGACGTCTAAAGGTGTTGCTTTCTCTCGGCTTGGCCCACCGTTTCGGGCCTTTATCTAAATGCGAACGATAACTTCGCTGAAGAAGTCCGTCTGGCTGCGTAAGCGGTCCGATAGATTTCGACATAAACTCCTAGCGTCTTAGCAGCGTTAGGCGGGGCCGGGAGGGGGCCTTGCAACAGAACCCCTCCACCTTTCCCCATCATCCCCGTCACACACCGATCAGTCGAAGCCCGCCGGCCGCTGGCCGCCGCACATGGCGTTGCGTTCGGCCGGCAGCAGCAGGACGTAGTCGGGCGCCTCGTCCTCGACGACGCGCCAGTCGAATCCACAGCCGTTCATGTGGATCCAGACCAAGCGGCCGACCCGCTCAGCGATGAGCGAGGGGAAGAAGTCGGCGGTGTAGCTGTCGCCGATGATCAACACCGTCGGCCCCGGGACGGCGCGCTCCACCGCAAAGGTCGGCATGGGGCCGCCATAGGCCGCCAGGTCTCGCCGCACGGCCCCTTCGGGCAGGCTGGTGCGGTGATGGATCGTCAGGGTTTCGATGGCCGGCGGCATGCCCGCCATCCGCGGCAGGTCGCCATCATCGGTGCGGATCTCGCCCCAGGTCAGTTCGGACTGCGACCAGCCCCAATCGGGCTGGCCCAGGGCCGCGACCATCCGGTTATAGGCCGCCAGCGCGCCCCAGGGGGTCCAGTGGCTGTCATAGAGGCGATAGGCCTGGTCCTCCGTCGCCGCCTCGCGCAGGGCGGGCCGCAGGTCGATGGCTGGGGCTGCGCAGCCCTCCAGCCCCTGCAAGATCAGATCGTGATCATTGGGGGTTATGGCGGGCCGGGCCCACGGCGGGGTCTGGTCGGTCAGAATGGTCCCTGGCGAGGGCGCCAGCCCGGTGGCGAACCGGGTCCCCCGGGCCGCCAGTCGGCGCGAAACCTCACAGACGAAATCAACATAGTCGGCGGCCCGCTCGGGATCGACATCCTGGCCGGTGGAGCGCAGCAGCCCTTCCGTCAGGAACATCTGGCCGCCCTCACCCATGACGGCCATGGCCTGGGCCGGCGCCGTGACGCCCAGGCGGCGCTCCAGCCGCGCGCCGAGCCAGATGGCCGGCTCGCGCAGGACGAAGTGGTCGGCCAGGAAGGCGTCCACCGCCCGCGGGGCATGTCGCCAGTCCGCCAGGGTCTGCGGCATGCTGGGCGGCGGCGCCAGCATCCGGTTTTCTTCCCGCGACACCGTCTGCAAAGGAAGGAACGGCATGGCCAGGACCGGCAGCGCCAGCACCGCCATGACGCCCAGGATCAGGAACCGTCGAGGATCAAACACCGGTCATCCTCCCTAGAACCTGAAATAGAGGAACGGGCTGTAGGTCCCCTGGGCCACCCGCAGCAGGGCCAGGACCAGCAGCAGGACCACACCAGCAGTGTCGATCCAGGCCCGGCTCGAGGGGCCAGGCCGCACCCGCCAGGGCAGGCCAAACACCGCCAAGGCGCCCGCCGCCGGGATCAGCCACAGGTGGATCGGCTGGAAGGCTACCGCGGTGGCCGCGCTCAGCGCGCCAAACCCGTGCAGCCCCGCCATGCCGGCCCAGACCTCGCTGGCGCGGGCCAGGCTCTCGGCCCGGAACAGCACCCAGCCCAGGATCACCACCAGAAGGGCGTAGCCCCAGGCGACCGGCGAAGGCGCCGCCTTCAGCCAACGACCCAGACCCGCCCGCTCCAGGACCAGGAAGGCGCCATGCCACGCGCCCCAGAGCACGAAGGTCCAGGCCGCCCCGTGCCAGAGCCCGCACAGCAGGAACACGACCACCAGATTGCGCCAGGTCTTCCAGGCCGGCCCCCGATTTCCGCCGAGGGGAATGTAGAGATAGTCCCGGAACCAGGTGGACAGACTGATATGCCAGCGGCGCCAGAATTCGGTGATCGAGGTCGAGGCGTAGGGGGTGCGAAAGTTCCGCGGCAGGCTGAAGCCGAAGATGATCGCCAGGCCGATGGCCATGGTCGAATAGCCGGCGAAGTCGAAATAGATCTGCAGGGTGTAGGCGCTCGCCCCGAGCCAAGCCTCGACCAGACCGGGCTTTGCGCTCTGGTCGAACACGGCGTCGGCCACCGGCGCCAGGGTGTCGGCGATCAGGAGCTTCTGGGCCAGGCCGATGATGAAAATCCGCATGCCCGCCGAGGCGCGGCCCAGGCTGTGGCGGCGCAGGACCAGCCGCCTGGCGATGGTCTTGTAGCGGACGATGGGCCCGGCGATCAGCTGGGGGAAGAGCGCGATGTAGAGGGCCACCTGAGAGAGATTTCGGTTGGCCGGAAACCGCCGCCGATAGGTGTCCATCAGATAGGACAGGCAGTGGAAGGTGAAGAAGGAGATGCCCAGGGGCAACGGGATCTGTGGTCGCGGGACGCTCAGGCCGGCCGGCGCCAGCACAAGGTTGAGACTGTCGGCCAGGAAACCGGCGTATTTGAACAGGCTGAGCGCGGCCAGATTGACGCCGACCGCAGCGATGAGCGCTGACTTCCGCGACGGACCGTCGCGGGCGTCGATGGCCAGGGCCGCGCCATAGTTGACCACGGTCATGGCCGCCATCAGCGCCACGTAGGCCGGCTCGCCCCAGGCGTAGAAGATGAGGGAGGCCGCGATCAGGACCGCATTGCGCGTCGCCATGGTGCGGCTGGCGAAATAGGCGGCCAGGCACAGCGGCAGAAAGACGAACAGAAAACTCGGCGACGCAAACAACATGACCGGCCCCCGCCGCGGGCGCGGACACTAGACAATCCCCGCCCGCGCGCCAACCACCGTCATGGCCCGCCCGCGATGCAACGCGCGCTTGCGCCCCGGCGCCGAAACGCTACCCTCCGGCCAGCAGATCGCAGGCGGAGACCCCATGGCCCAAGAGCCCCCGGCCCAAGACCAGATGCACTATGAGGCGATGGCCCAAGAAGCCTTGCGCGGCGTGGTCAAGGCTGCGCTCAAGCGCGCGGCCTCGCCGGAGGGCCTGCCGGGCGCCCACCACTTCTATGTGACGTTCAAGACTGACGCGCCGGGCGTGTCGGGGCCTGTGGACCTGCTGTCCAAATATCCTGATGAGATGACCATCGTCCTGCAGCACCAGTACTGGGACCTGGCGCCGGGCGAGACCTTCTTTTCGGTCACCCTGAAATTTGGCGGCCAGCCCAAGCGGGTGTCCGTGCCCTATGCGGCGGTCTCGCGGTTCTATGATCCCAGCGTGCAGTTCCTGCTGCAGTTCGAGGCCGCCACCGATGGCGCCGCCCCTGCCGCGGGCGAAGCCGGCGACGCCGCCCCGGCCGCCGCCGCGCCCGAAACGCCCGCCGATCCGGCCGAAAAGGTCATTTCCCTCGACCAGTTCCGCAAGAAATAGGCCCCATGACCGACGTCGCCGCCACCGAGCCTGAAGCGCTGACGGACGAGGCCATCCTGGCCCGCTTCCTGCGCACCAAAAACCAGCCCACGGGATCTCAGACCCTCGGCTTCCAGATGGTCGCGGTCAGTCAGGCCGAAAAAATGGTCGAGGTGGCCTTCGACGCCAAGGCCGAGCTCTTGCTCAACCCCATGAAGCAGATCCAGGGCGGCTATCTCTGCGCCATGCTGGACGAAGCGATGTCGGTGGCCTGCATGGTCGCCTCGGGCATGACCCATGTCGCCCCGACCCTGGAGATGAAGACCAGCTTCCTGCGGCCGGCCATGCCTGGCCAGATCAAGGGGATCGGTCGCGTCGTCAAATGGGGCCGCAGCATCGCCTTCACCGAGGGCGAGCTCTACGACCCTGAGGGCCGACTGCTGGCCAAGGCGACGGGAACGGCCCTGCCCACCCCGTTCAAATCCTACAAGAGCTGACGTGACCCGCCAGCGCGCCGGTCTGAGGTTTCGGATCTGCGCCCTGGCGCTCGGCCTCGCCTGCGGCCTGCTCACAGCCACCCCAAGCCTGGCCGCCCCATTCGAGTCCTGGGCCGCCGTGGTGGTCGCCGGCGACTCCAAGGGCTCCCTTGGCGGGCCGACCGAAGCCTTCGACAACGCCCGCCGCGACATCGCCAAGGCCTTTTCCGGGCTTGGCCTCGCGCCGGCCCAGATCGTCCAGTTCTCCGTCCGCCCAGAGGCCGAGCGCGCCCAGAGGCCCCAGAAATCCACGGTCCGCGGGATCTATGACAGCCTGGGCGCCATGGCGCCCGCCGCGGCAGGCTGCCTCGTCTATTTCACCTCCCACGGGGATCCCCGTGGGGTGCTGGTGGACGACCAGATCCTGCCGCCGGCCATCCTCGGGGCGATGCTCGACCGCAGTTGCGGGACCAAGCCCACCGTGGTCGTGATCTCCGCCTGCTTCTCCGGCGTCTTTGTGCCGGCCCTGGCCAAGCCCAACCGCATGATCCTGACCGCGGCCCGTCCCGATCGCACCTCGTTCGGCTGCGGCGAGGCCGACACCTATCCGTATTTCGACGCCTGCTTCCTGTCGGCCCTGAGCCAGGTGGGGGACTTCATCGCTCTGGGCCGAGCGGTCGGGGTCTGCGTGCGGGACCGGGAGCGGGAGGCGGGCCTGACCCCGCCATCAGAGCCTCAGGTGTGGATCGGTCCACAGCTTCGGCCGCTTCTGCCCCTGCTGTCCTTCCCGAGCGCCCCATCCCGGTAATTGGACGCCTTGGACGCCCCGTCGCGGCGCCCTAGAAGGGGGACTCGTGGGGAAATTCCAGACAGAGCGAGTTCCGGTGATGCGCTTCTTGCCCAAGCTTGCCGTGGCGATGCTGGCGGCGGCCCTGTGCCCCCCAGGCGCGGCGCTGGCTCAGCCCGCCATGCCGGACGCGCCCATTCCCTATGAGGCCCTGGCCACCCCAGCGCCCCGCCCGGCGGCGCGTCCCAGGACAACGCCGCGCGCGCCCGCTCAGCAGGCGACCCAGCCGGGCGCCGAGGCCGGGAGCGAGGCGCTGACCCCCACAGGCGCGGCCGCCATCGATCCGGCGCGCCTGGAAGCCTATCTCGACGGCGTGATCGGTTCAGCCATGCTGCGCGACCGCATCGCCGGCGTCACCGTCTCTGTGGTGCAGAACGACCAGGTGATCTTCAAGAAGGGCTATGGCCACGCCAGCCTCGCTCCCCTTCGGCGCGTAGACCCCGACCGGACCCTGTTCCGCATCGGCTCGATCTCCAAGACCTTCACCTGGATCCTGCTGATGAACGAGATCCAGGCGGGACGCATCCGCATCGACGCCCCGATCAACCTCTATCTGCCTGAGGCCCTGCAGATCCGCGACCAGGGTTTCACCCAGCCCATCCAGGTGGCTCACCTGTTGGACCATTCTCCGGGTTTCGAAGATCGCATCCTGGGCCAGCTGATGGAGCGCAATTTCGATCGTGAACGCCCCATGGCCCAGTATCTGCGCCAGGAGCGGCCCCGTCGGGTCCGCGAGCCCGGGCAGTTCCCGACCTACTCCAACTATGGCGTCGGCCTCGCCGGCCAGGCGCTCGTCTATGTCTCTGGCCGCCCGTTCGAGGAGCTGGTTGAGCAGCAGATCACCGGGCCCCTGGGCATGTCTCGCACCACCTTCCGCGAGCCCCATCCCCCCAGGCAGGGCATTCCCGCGCCCATGGCCCCCAGCCTCGCCCGGGACCTGTCGGATGGCTTCCGCTGGTCGCCAGCCAGGGGGTTCGAGGCCCGGCCATTCGAGTATCTGGGGCATCTGGCTCCGGCCGGCTCGGCCTCATCCACCGCCGCCGACATGGCGCGATACATGATCGTGCTGCTGAATGACGGGGTCTACGGCCAGGCCCCTGCGGCCGACGCGGCGACCGATGCAGCCGCGCAGCCCCGGCTGATCTTCGGCCCGGCCACGGCACGCGCCTTCCGCACGCCCCTGCGGCCCAATGAAGCCGGAATCAATGACTGGCCCCATGGCTTCATCACCTATCCGCTGCCGGGAGGGCGCAAGGGCTACGGCCATGCCGGGGGCACACTGTCGTTCACCTCCAACATGGTGGTGGCCCCCGATCTCGACCTGGGCGTCTTCATCAGCGTCAACACCGAGAACGGCGCCGAACTGGCGGCCAAGCTGCCTGCCCAGGTGGTCGCGCAGTTCTATGGACCCGCCATGGCCCCGCCGCAGGAGGGCGATCCCGATCTGCGCCGCTCGGCGCGCCTTTATGAGGGTCACTATCTGGGCACCCGCAGGGCCTATGTGGGTCTGGAGCGGTTCGTGGGCTTCATCCTGTCCGGCGTCAGCGTTCAGGTCAGCCGGGATGGGCGGCTCGTCACCAGCGGCCTGAACGGCGCCCAGACCTGGGTCCCCGAGGGCGACCCCGCCGCCGGCCGCTTTGTCTCCACGACCGGCCCCGAGCGCCTGGTGTTCGACCTGGACGGCGGCCGGGCCTCAGCCTTCCAGGGAACCTACAACGACGTCCGGTTCCAGCGGGTCGGGCTGTGGAGCCGCCCGGCGATCCTGGCCTGGCTGGCGGGACTCAGCGCCCTGGCCGCGGTCGCCACCTTCGTCGGCCTCGCCCTGCGCAATCGCCGCGATCTGCGTCAAACCCAGATCCAGAGTCAGGCCAGTCTGGTCCAGACCATCCAGGCTGTGCTCTGGCTGCTGGCCATGGGCCTGTTCGCCGCCTGGCTGATGGGCGCCTCGGACACCGCCCAGGTGGTCTATGGCTGGCCGGGGGCCCGCCTCATCCTGGCCTCGGCCTGCGCCCTGGTAGCCTCGGTGCTGACCCTGGTCACCCTTGCGGCCCTGCTCAGCATCTGGCGGGGAGGCCGGCGGCTGGACAGCTGGCCGGTGACGCGCAAGCTCGGCTTCACCGCCACGACCCTGATCTATGCGGCCTTCGCCATCGTCCTGTTCCATTGGGGCGCCCTCACCCCCTGGAGCAGCTGAGCCACCCAGGCCCCGCGGCGTCGGGTGCGACATCTCGCCCCGGCGCCAATCGCCCCACATCCCCGCCCACGGCCAAGTCTTAAACGCGGCGTTTACCATCGACTGGGTAAATCCTGCCTAGCGGTCGGCCCAAAGTGGGCGCCGGTCGCAGGGCTTTGGGGTGGGACGCGCCTTGAATCAGTTTGTAGCCGCCTTGCAAAGGTTCGGGATCGGCCGGCTGGCCGCCATTCTCGGCATCGGCGCCGGTGTGGCTGCGGCTTTGATCGCCCTGACCATGAATCTCGGCCAGCCCAAGGCCCTGCTCTATTCCAGCCTCGACATGCGCGAGGCCGGATCGATCACCGCGGCCCTCGACCAGGCGGGCGTGAAGTACGAGGTCAAGGGCGACGGCTCGACCATTCTGGTCAATCGCGACGATGTCGCCTCCACCCGCCTGATGCTGTCGGCCAAGGGACTGCCGACCGCGGGCTCCGTCGGCTACGAGATTTTCGACGAGGCCAATGCGCTCGGCCAGACCGATTTCGTCCAGCAGCTGAACCGCCAGCGCGCCCTGGAGGGTGAGCTGGCCCGCACCATCCGCAGCCTCGACGGGGTGACCTTCGCCCGGGTCCATCTGGTCCTGCCCAAACGCCAGCTGTTCGAGGAAGCGGCCGAGGAGCCTTCGGCCTCCATCACCATGGGCGTCGGGGGCCGGGCGCCCAACGCCGACCAGGTGCGCGCCGTTCAGAACCTGGTGGCCGGCGCAGTGCCGCGGATGACGCCGGACCGGGTCACCGTCGTCGACCAGCACGGCAAGACCCTGTCAGCCGGCGGCGAGGGCTTCGCCGGCGAGGCCGCCGAGGGCCGCAAGAACGAGGTCGAGCAGCGGATCGCCAAGACGGTCAAGGCCCTGGTCGAAAGCGTGGTTGGACCGGGTAAGGCGCGGGTGAACGTCACCGCTGAACTCGACCTCGCCCGTGTGACGGTGCAGCAGGAAACCTATGATCCCGACGGTCAGGTGGTCCGCTCGGAGCAGACGGTCGAGGAAAGCGCCAACGAGAACGAACCGAACAACAACGGCGCGGTGACGGCCGACGCCAACATTCCCGGCGGCATCGGTGGCGCTGACGCCGGCGCCCTGGCCTCGGCCAGCGGCCGCACCGAATCCACCACCAATTACGAGATCTCCAAGACCGTCCGCACCGAGGTCAATGAGCCGGGCAAGGTCCAGCGTCTGTCGGTCGCCGTGGCCGTGGATGGCGTCCGCCCGGTGGGCGAGGACGGCGCACCGGGCGAGTACACCGCCCGCACCGAAGAAGAGATGGCCCGGATCGAGGAGCTGGTCCGCACCGCGGTCGGCTTCGATGAGGCCCGTGGCGACCAGGTGACCGTGGTCAACATGCCCTTCGACGCGCCTGCGGAGATGGGCGGGGTGGAATCCTCCAACCCGCTGACGGACTTCGACAAGAACGACGTCATGCGCGCCGTGGAGCTGGCCATCCTGGCCATCGTCGCTCTGCTGATCGTCTTCTTCGTGGTCCGCCCGCTGCTGAAGAGCGCCGGCGGCGGCGGCGGCGAGTTGACGGGACAGACCCAGACCATCACCCGCCTCGTGACCACCACCGCCGATGGTCAGCCGGTGCAGATCGCCGTGGACCCCGCCAGCGGCCAGCCCCTGGCCCTGCCTGGTCCTGACGCCCTGGAGCAGAAGATCGACATCGCCCGCATTGAGGGCCAGGTGAAGGCGTCCTCGGTCAAGCGGGTCGCCGATTTCGTCGAAACCCATCCGGAACAGTCGGTCGCGATCCTGCGCAGCTGGCTGCATGAATCCGCATGACCGGTAGCGTGCGCGGCGGCGGCCGTAACAAGACCATCAACGACATCAGCCAGCTGACCGGGCCGGAAAAGGCCGCTGTAGTCCTGCTGGCCCTGGGCGAAGACCATGGGGTGATCTGGCAGAGCCTGGACGAGGAGGAGATCAAGGAGGTCTCCCAGGCCATGGCCAGCCTCGGCACCGTGGCGGCCAACGTGGTCGAAGGCCTGCTGGTGGAGTTCGTCGCCGGCATGTCGGGCGCCGGCACCATCATGGGCTCGTTCGAGCAGACCCAGAAGCTGCTGCAGGCCTTCCTGCCCCCCGACAAGGTCGAGGCGCTGATGGAGGAGATCCGCGGTCCGGCGGGTCGCACCATGTGGGACAAGCTCGGCAATGTGAACGAGGCGGTCCTCGCCAACTATCTGAAGAACGAGTACCCGCAGACCGTCGCCGTCATCCTGTCCAAGGTGAAGTCGGAGCACGCCGCAAGGGTGCTGGGGGCCCTGCCCGAGGACTTCGCCCTGGAATGCGTCACCCGCATGCTGCGCATGGAGCCGGTGCAGCGGGAGATCCTCGACAAGATCGAACAGACCCTGCGAACCGAGTTCATGTCCAACCTGGCGCGCACCTCCAAGCGCGACAGCCACGAGATGATGGCGGACATCTTCAACTCCTTCGACCGCCAGACCGAGTCCCGGTTCATGGCCGCCCTGGAGGAGCGCAACCGTGAGAGCGCTGAGCGCATCCGCGCCCTGATGTTCGTCTTCGAGGACCTGTCCAAGCTCGATCCCGGCGGGGTCCAGACCTTGCTGCGCGGCGTTGAGAAGGACCAGCTGGGCCTGGCGCTCAAAGGCGCCTCGGACGCCCTGCGCGAAATGTTCTTCTCCAACATGTCCGAGCGCGCGGCCAAGATCATGCGCGAGGATATGGAAGGCATGGGCCCCGTCCGTCTGAAGGACGTCGATCAGGCGCAGATGAAGATGGTCCAGGTGGCCAAGGATCTGGCGGCCAAGGGCGAGATCATGCTCGCCGGCGCCGGCGGCGACGATGAGCTGATCTACTGATGTCCGAGCCCGTCCTCAAAAAGTTCGATTTCGACACCGTTTTCGACGACGCCGGCGCCGTGGCGCAGGTCTCGGCGCGGCCCAAGCGCATCTATCCCCTGGAAGAGGTCGAGCTCATCCGCGCCCAGGCCTACGCCGAGGGCGAACGTGCGGCCATGGCCCGGGTGGAAGCCCAGCAGGCCAACGCCCTATCGACCATCGCCCAGGCCTGCCAGGCCGCCCTGCCCCGGCTGGCGGAGGTGGCGCATGCCCACCGGATCGGTTCGGCCGAGCTCGCCCTGGCCTGCGGTCAGGCCATCGCCGACGCCGCCCTGGACGCCTTCCCCCGGGCGCCCCTGAAGGCGGCGCTGGATTCCCTGGCCCGGGAGATCGAAAGCGCCCCTCGCCTGCTGGTGTCGGTGGCCCCGGACCTGAGCGAAAGCCTTCAGGCCCTGCTGGCCGAGGCGGCCCAGGCCATAGGCTTCGCCGGGCAGATTCAGATCCGCTCCGACGCCGGCATGGCGCCGGCCGCCTTTGCGCTGGATTTCGGCGACGGGGCCGCGCGTTTCGATCCGGCCGCCGCCGCCCAACGGGTCGCCGAGGCCCTGCAAGCGGCCCTGGCTTCGGAAGGCCTGCACGCCGAACCCCTCATTCCCGGCGGCGACGCCTGACGGGTGAAAGGACCATGTCATGTCTGACGAACTGAAACTTCAGGAGCTGGGACCGGGTGATCTGCCCGCCGTCGACTTCGGACACGAGGGCGAGGAGAAGGCGGCCAGCGATCTGGCCCCGGTCTTCGATGTGCCGGTCAGTATTTCGGCCGTGCTCGGTCGGGCCCAGATGTCCGTCGCCCAGCTGCTGCAGCTGTCTTCGGGCAGCATCCTCGAGCTGGACCGCAAGGTCGGCGAGGCCATCGACATCTATGTGAACAATCGCCTGGTCGCCCGGGGCGAGGTCGTCATCGTCGACGAACGGCTCGGGGTGACGATGACTGAAATCATCAAGGACGGCGACACGGCGGCCTGAAACGGCGGCGCGTAAGGAGATTTGAAGATGCGGCTTCTGGTCGTCGGAAAACTGGACGGACAGCTCTCAGCGGCGGTGAAGATGGCGATGAGCGCCGGCGCCAAGGTGAGCCATGTGGAGACGGTCGCGGCCGCCACCCACGCCCTGCGCGCGGGCCAGGGGGCCGATCTGCTCCTGGTGGACTATGACCTCGACATCGCCGCCCTGATTGCGGCCAACGAGGCCGAGCGCATCCGGGTGCCGGTGGTGGCCTGCGGCGTGGCGGCGGATCCCGCCCGGGCGGCTGCGGCCATCCGCGCCGGCGCCAAGGAGTTCATCCCCCTGCCCCCGGAAGCGGCCCTGATCGCCGCGGTCCTGGCGGCGGTCTCCGACGACAACCGACCCATGGTCGTCCACGACCCCAACATGCAGGCGGTGCTGAAACTGGCCGACCAGGTGGCGGCCTCGGAAGCCTCGATCCTGATCACCGGCGAGAGCGGCTCGGGCAAGGAGGTGGTCGCTCGCTATGTCCACCAGAAGTCCCGTCGGGCGGCCAAGCCGTTCATCTCGGTCAACTGCGCGGCGATTCCGGAAAACCTGCTGGAGAGCGAGCTCTTCGGCCACGAGAAGGGCGCCTTCACCGGCGCGCTCGCCCGCCGGATCGGCAAGTTCGAAGAAGCCAATGGCGGCACCCTGCTGCTGGACGAAATCTCGGAGATGGACGCCCGCCTGCAGGCCAAGCTTCTGCGGGCCATTCAGGAGCGGGAGATCGACCGGGTCGGCGGCGCCAAGCCGGTGAAGGTCGATATCCGCATCCTCGCCACCTCGAACCGCGACCTGGCCCAGGCGGTGAAGGACGGGACCTTCCGGGAGGACCTGCTCTACAGGCTGAACGTGGTGAACCTGCGCCTGCCGCCGCTGCGTGACCGCCCGGGCGATATCGTCGCCCTGGCCGAATTCTTCGTGAAGAAGTACGCCGCCGCCAACGGGGTCCCGGAAAAACCCCTGTCGACGGAGGCTCGCCGCCGCTTGGCCGCCCATCGCTGGCCGGGCAATGTGCGGGAGCTGGAAAACGCCATGCACCGGGCGGTGCTGCTGTCGGTGGGCGACGAGATCACCGAGGACGCTGTGCGCCTGCCTGATGGCCAGCCCTTGTCGCCGGCTGACGCGGGCGCCCGGGCGGCCCAGGCCGCCAGCTTCGCCGCTGAGGCCGTTCAGCGCAGCTTCGTCGGCCAGACCGTGGCCGAGATGGAGCAGCAGCTGATCATCGACACCCTGGAGCACTGCGCGGGCAATCGGACCCACGCGGCCAACATCCTGGGCATCTCGATCCGCACCCTGCGCAACAAGCTCAAGGAATACACCGAGGCTGGCGTCGCCGTGCCCGCGCCCCAGGGCGCCGGCGCCCACGCCGCCTGAGTCTGAGCCCTAAGCGGGAAGTCGAGTAAAGCTGATGGCCCAGAGCAACGCCGCCCCCGCACCCACCGCCCGCGAAATGCTGGGCTGGCTGACCCGTGGGGAAGTCGCGCTCGCCATCGGGGCGGTGAGCATCATCGTCCTGCTCATTCTGCCGATCCCGGCCTTCCTGCTGGATTCCCTGCTGGTGCTGTCGATCACCAGCTCGGTCCTGATCCTGATGACCTCGCTGCTGATCAAGAAGCCGCTGGAGTTCAGCGCCTTCCCCACCGTGCTGCTGGTCACCACCCTGTTCCGGCTGGGCCTGAACATCGGCTCCACCCGACTGATCCTGACCCACGGCCACGAGGGCACAGACGGCGCCGGCAAGATCATCGAGGGCTTCGGCAATCTGATGATGGGCGGCAATTTCGTCATTGGGGTGATCGTCTTCGCCATCCTGGTGGTCGTGAACTTCGTCGTCATCAGCAAGGGGTCGGGACGGATCGCCGAGGTGGCCGCCCGCTTCACCCTGGACGCCATGCCGGGCAAGCAGATGGCCATCGACGCCGACCTATCGGCGGGCCTGATCGACGACGACGAAGCCAAGCGTCGACGCAAGGAGCTGGAGCAGGAGTCCACCTTCTTCGGCGCCATGGACGGCGCCTCGAAATTCGTCCGCGGCGACGCCATCGCCGGGCTGATCATCGTGGCGATCAATATCCTGGGCGGCATTCTCATCGGCGTGATGCAGCACGGCATGCCCTTGGGCGCCGCTGCGGCCGGCTATACGATCATGACCATCGGCGATGGCCTGGTCAGCCAGATTCCGGCCCTGATCATCTCCATCGCCGCGGGCTTCCTGGTCTCCAAGGCCGGGGTCGAGGGCTCCGCCGACAAGGCGCTGGTCGCCCAGCTGGCCATGAACCCCGTGGGCCTGGGCATGGTGGCCGCCTCGTCCGGCGTGCTGGCCCTGGTGCCGGGGATGCCGGTCCTGCCCTTCGCCGCGGTGTCCATCGCGGCTGGCGCCCTGGCCTATTACCGAGGCCGCAAGTCCCTGGAGCCAGAGCCCCTCCCCGTGATGGAGCAGGCGACTGAGCCCCAGGAGGAGCCGATCAGCGACACCCTGGCCATCGACGAGATCAAGATCGAGCTGGGCTACGGCCTGCTGCCGCTGATCAACGACCTGGAGGGCCGCCGCCTCACCGACCAGATCCGCGCCCTGCGCCGGACGCTGGCGGCGGAGTACGGCTTCGTCATGCCCTCGGTGCGCATCCTCGACAACATGCGCCTGCCCTCCCAGGGCTACTGCATCCGCATCAAGGAACTGGAGGCCGGCGAGGGCGAGGTGCGCCTGGGCGCCCTGATGGCCATGGATCCTCGCGGCGGCCAGGTGGAAATCCCAGGCGAACACATGCGCGAGCCGGCCTTTGGACTGCCGGCCACCTGGATCGATGAAGGCCTGCGGGAGGAGGCGACCTTCCGCGGCTACACCATCGTCGACCCGGCCACGGTGCTGACCACCCACCTGACAGAGATCCTCAAGGACAACATGGCCGAGCTGTTGTCCTATGCCGAGGTTCAGAAGCTGCTGAAGGACCTGCCGGCCGAGCAGAAGAAGCTGGTGGACGACCTCATCCCGTCCATCGTGACCGCCACCACGGTCCAGCGGGTGCTGCAGGCCCTGCTGCGGGAGCGGGTCTCGATCCGCGACCTGCCCGCCATCCTGGAAGGCATCGGCGAGGCGGCCCCACACACGGCGTCTGTGGCCATGCTGGTGGAGCAGGTGCGCGGCCGGCTGGCCCGGCAGCTGTCTTACGCCTATCGCGGCGACGACGGCGCCCTGCCCATCGTCACCCTGTCGGCCGAGTGGGAGAACGCGTTCAGCGAGGCTCTGATCGGACCCGGCGAGGAAAAGCAGCTGGCCCTGGCCCCGTCACGCCTGCAGGACTTCATCCGCGGGGTGCGCGAAGTGTTCGAGCGCGCCGCCCTGTCCGGCGAGACGCCAGTGCTGCTGACCAGCCCGGCCATCCGACCCTATGTCCGCTCCATCATCGAGCGGTTCCGCGGCCAGACCCCGGTGATGAGCCAGAATGAGGTTCATCCCCGGGCCCGGCTCAAGACCCTGGGCACGATCTGATCGACCTGCGGAGAAGCTGCGCTTTTCCAAAGTTGCCGGGAACGCTTGCGGCTGATAGCGGTTTGGCGCGCGGGACGCCCTTTGGTCCCCGAAGCGTTGGATGACGAATGGCCAGCAGATCGAAACCCAAGCGCGGCGCTGGAGCCTCCCTGTTCTGGGACCTCCTGACGTTCGACCGGCTCATGACGAACTCGGTGATCCATCTGATCTACTGGGCGGGCCTGGGGGTCATTGCGCTCGGCGCCTTTGGCACGATTGGCGCGGCGGTGGGCGTGGCCCTGCGCGAGGAAAGCCTGATGGGCCTGATGCTGGCCATCCCCGTCCTTGTGGCGGGTCTGCTGGTGGTCGGCGCGCTCATTCTGCTGTGGCGCTCATTCTGTGAATTCTACGTGGCCATCTTCCGCCTCAGCGACGATCTTCACGTGCTGCGTCAACAGGCTGACGCCGAACGCGTGGCGCCTCCGCGTCCAGCCCCGGCGCGCACCGCGCCGCCACAGACCTGAGTCGTCTGAGGCCTAGCCGACCTGGGCGGCCCAGGCGGCTGCGGCGGCCTTGGGCCGGCCCAGCTCATCGAACGGCAGGGGCGTATCGGCCCCGTCTTCCCGCTTGAGCCAGGACTCGCTGTCGCGCAGGCCCCAGAAACTGAAGGCGAATCTCTGTCGCGGCGGCAGGGCCATGAAGGCCTCGGCGGCCTCGGCATAGAGGGCCGCCTGCTGGCGCTCGAGCTCCGCCCGGTTGAGCCTGAGGCCCTGGGCCCGGCTCAGGGAGACGTCAAATTCAGAGACGTGCACCTGCAGGCCGAACTGTCCGAGTTCGGCGATAGTGCGGGCGATCTCGCCCGGCGCCTGGTCGGCCGCCACATGGGTCTGGGTGCCAACGCCGTCGAGCGGCGCCCCGGCCGCCAGCAGACGCTCCACCAGACGCAGGAAAGTGGCGCGCTTCTTCGGAATCCATTCGAGATTGTAGTCGTTGAGGAACAGCTTCGCCGTGGGGTCGGCTTCCCGGGCGTTCTGGAACGCCAGCACCATATGCTCGAAAGTCCCGAGCCGCTGGCTCCACAGGCTGTCGCGCCAGCCCTCGCCATCCTCGGCGACGGCCTCATTGACCACGTCCCAGCCCACCGCCTGGCCCCGGTAGCGCCCAACCACGGCGTGGATGTAGTTGCGATAGGCCTGGGCGAAGCTCACCCGCCCCTCGTCCAGCCGCTCGAAGGCCGGCGAGGTCTGGGCGTACCAGACCAGGGTATGGCCAAACAGGCCAAGGCCATTGGCGCGGGCGAAGGCGGCGATGGCGTCCGGCGCCTCGAAGCGGAAGGTCCCATCGTCGCGGACGATGTACTCCATCTTCATCTCCCACTCCGGCGTGAGTTGGGAGGCCTGGGTCGTTATGAGACGCGCCAGCGTCGGATCGGTGAGGTGGACGGCCTGAACAGCAGTTCCCACCGGGAACGGGGCGATGGACTTCAGGGGCGGCAGGGTGACGGTGGGGGTCTGCGACTGGGCCGCAGGCTGGCAGGCGCCGAGCGCCAGGGCCGAGCCCAGCAGGCTGCGGCGGCTGAGGCCGTAGAGGGAGCCCGGGAGGCTCACCTGCGGCCTGCGGCGGCCCGACGCAGGCCCATCTCGTCCATGGCCGCGGAGTCCCGGCGGGCCAGTTCGCGCACCTGTTTCAGCCGGATCTCCTCGGCCACCTGTTCGTACTTCTTCTGCTCTTCGAAGGCGCCGTTCAGGGCGTCGCGGGCGCCCTGCTCCTCCAGATCCAGCGCCTTCAGCTGGTCTAACAGCGCCGCCCGCCTGGCCCGCAGGCCGTCCAGGAAGCCGATATGGTACCAGCCGGCCTCGGCGCTGGACCGGGCGTTCTGCGCCTCGGCCTCGGCCTCGGCCTCCAGCATCAGAAGACGCATCTCGACGTCGGCCCGGCGCTGATTGATCTCGGCCATGCGCTTCTGGAGCACTTCCACCTCGTAGGTGGACAGTTTCACGAGGGACTTGGCCCAGCTCATGCGGCGACGCCTTCAAGAATGTGGGACAGGGCGCCGAACGAGTCCTCAAGGCTGGTGGCCTCGTCCTGGTCCTGGCTGAGGAACCCTTCGAGCGCCGGGTTGAGCGCGATCGCCTGGTCCACCTGCGGGTCGGAGCCGGGCCGGTAGGCGCCGATGCGGATCAGCTCCTCCATGTTCGCGTAGGCAGAAAGCGCCTGACGCGCCGCGGTGACGATCTGGCGTTCGTGTGGCTGATGACAGCCCGGCATGGTCCGGCTGATGGACTTCAGCACATTGATGGCCGGGAAGCGGCCGCGCTCGGCGATGGCTCGCTCCATGACGATGTGGCCATCGAGAATCCCGCGCACGGCGTCGGCGATGGGTTCATTATGGTCGTCCCCATCCACCAGTACGGTGAAAAGCCCCGTGATCGGCCCGGCTCGCGTGCCGTCCGGACGGATGGGGCCAGGGCCGGCCCGCTCCAACAGCTTGGGCAGCTCGGTGAAGACGGTGGGCGTATAGCCCTTGGTGGTCGGCGGCTCGCCAGCGGCCAGGCCAATCTCACGCTGGGCCATGGCGAAGCGGGTGACGGAGTCCATCAGGCACAGGACCTCCATGTCCTGGTCACGCATGAACTCGGCGATGGCGAGCGTCATATAGGCCGCCTGGCGACGCTTCAGGGCCGGCTCATCGGAGGTGGCGACCACGACGATGGCCCGGCGCAGGCCCTCTTCGCCCAGGGTCTCCTCGATGAATTCGCGAACTTCCCGGCCCCGTTCGCCGATCAGGCCAACGACCACCGCGTCGCAGTCGGCGTTGCGGGCGAGCATGGAGAGCAGCACGGACTTGCCCACGCCAGATCCGGCGAAGACCCCCAGGCGCTGGCCGCGGCAGCAGGTGGTGAAGACATTCATGGCCCGGACGCCCAGGTCCAGGCGGGCGCCGACGCGGTCGCGGGCGTGGGCCGGCGGGGGCGGCGCGCGCAGGGGATAGGCCGCGAGTCCCTGGGGCAGCGGTCCCTTCCCATCGATGGGCTCGCCAAAGGCGTCGATGATCCGGCCAAGCCAGGCCTTGGTGGGACGCACCGCCGAGCCGCCGGGTTCGATACGGATTTCAGCGCCGGGCGCGACGCCTTCGACCGCGCCGAAGGGCATCAGCAGGGCGCGGGCGTCGCGGAAGCCGACCACCTCGGCCGGCAGGGGCGGGGCGCCCAGTCGCTCGATCTCAGCCCGCGCGCCGACAGCCAGCCGCGTCACGCCGCCCCGGGCTTCGATAAGCAGCCCGTTGACGGCGGCCACACGGCCAGAGACGGAAAGTGGATCGATACGCTCGACGGCGGCGACGAGACTGCGCAAAGGCCGGGCCCCCGGAAATCACTGATCTCCAGGGTCGCTCCGCAGGCTTAATCCCAGGTGAAGATTCGTAAACGAACCCGGGGTCAGGCCCCTCAGCGCAGAGCCTTGGCCAGCCCCAGGGCCTCCCGGGGGTGGCGGGCGGCCAGTCTGGCCGCCGCCAGCGGCCGCCGCAGCGCCGCCCGTGCGACCATGGGCCGCGCCAGCCTCGCCGCCATGGGGCGGGCGTTGCGGGAGATGGCGCCCCGGCCGAGATAGGCCGCCGCCGCCATCAGGGCGAGGGCGCCGAGGCCCACAGTCACGCCAGGGTGCTGCTGAGCCTTGGTGTAGACGCTGAACCGGCGGCCGCCATAGGCGTCGGTGCGCACCTGGCCATCCTTGCCGGCCGCGTAGAGGTTATCCCCCGGGACCTTGGCGCCTTTCCGCTTGGCCAGCTTCGGCATGACGGCGGCGAACAGGGCGTCCGCCACTCGGGGCGCGCCGCCGCCCAGCAGCGCCATCGGGCGCCCGCCGGAGCCGATCGTCACATGCCGCGTGGGATGCTGGGCGGCGTGCAGGATGGCGTCAGCCACCACCTCTGGCGCATAGACCGGCGGCGGCACCCGGGGCGCCTTGTCCATGTAGTTGCGGGCATGATCCGGGAACGGGGTGGAGATGCTGCTGGGCTTGATCAGGGTGACGCTGATCGGCGCCTTTTCCCGGGCAAGCTCCATGCGCAGGGCGTCAGTGAAGCCCTTCACCGCGTGCTTGGACGCCGAATAGGCACCGAGCAGCGGCACAGCCACATCGGACAGGACCGAGCCCAGATTTATGATCGCGCCCCCTGTCTTGCGCCCCTTGAGGTGCTTGACCGCCTCCAAGGAGCCGTTGACCACGCCGAAGTAGTTGGTCCGGAACAGGCGCTCGTGATCTTCCAGCGGCACGGCCTCCAGATCGCCATAGAGGCCGACGCCGGCGTCGTTGATCCAGGTGTCGAAGCCGCCGAAGCGCGCGATGGCGGCCCGGGCGATCGCCTCAACCTGAGCGGGATCGCCGACATCACCGGCCACCGCATGAGCCCGGCCGCCGGCGGCGTTGATTTCATCGGCGACAGCCTTGAGGGCGTCTTCATTGCGCGACGCCAGAACCACCGCCGCACCAGCCTTGGCCGCGCGCTTGGCGGTCGCCAGACCAATCCCCGACGAAGCCCCCGTGATGACGATCACCTGCTCTGACAGGGGTTTCAGCTTGACGGTCATGGGGCGTCCTTATGGTGGCGAGGGGTCAGCGGGCTAGCCCTGCAAACGGTCTGGCAGCCTGGCCGTTCCCTCATTTCCCGCGCCGCCGCCCGACCCCCGCTTCGGCGCCGGCGTCCAATCACAAAAGATTCAACTGGACTGCGACTCGCCGCCGCGCGCCGGCCCTTGCCGCTGATTCTCAAATCGGATTAACGAATTGGTCAGAGGCCCTTCAATATTAACCGGTCTTAAATTAACTCACCGGCAAGATTACCGGGAGGGGCTTGGACGGTTTCCGAAACGGGGACATCCAAGCTGCGCTGTCGTTCGAGGAGGGACTGATGCGCGTTCTATTGATTGAGGATGACAGCGCCACGGCGCAGAGCATCGAACTGATGCTGAAGTCAGAAGGCTTCAACGTCTATACGACCGACCTGGGTGAGGAAGGCGTCGATCTGGGCAAGATCTACGACTACGATCTCATCCTGCTCGATCTTAATCTGCCCGACATGAGCGGCATGGATGTGCTGCGCACCCTGCGGGTCGGCAAGATCAACACCCCGGTCATGATCCTGTCCGGGTCCGCCGAGATCGACACCAAGGTGAAAACCTTCGGGGCCGGCGGCGACGACTACATGACCAAGCCTTTCCACAAGGACGAGCTGATCGCCCGCATCCATGCGGTGGTCCGGCGCTCCAAGGGCCACGCCCAGTCGGTCATCCGTACCGGCGACATCGTGGTGAACCTGGACGCCAAGACCGTCGAGGTGAACGGCGCGCGGGTCCACCTGACCGGCAAGGAATATCAGATGCTTGAGCTGCTCTCCCTGCGCAAAGGGACGACGCTCACCAAGGAAATGTTCCTGAACCACCTCTATGGCGGCATGGACGAGCCCGAGCTGAAGATCATCGACGTCTTCATCTGCAAGCTGCGCAAGAAGCTGGCCGCGGCCGCCGAGGGCAAGCACCACATCGAAACCGTCTGGGGCCGCGGCTATGTGCTGCGCGATCCCCAGGAGTCCGCCGTCGCCGCCTGACGACGTCGTCCGTCCAGACCTGATCAAGACAGAACGCCCGCCGCTCCTTCCGGCGGGCGTTTCTGCGTCCGCGACCGCCTGTCAGGCGAGCGGCGATAGCCAGTCACACAAAACAGGCTAGGTTCCCCCGCAAGAACAAGACGGGGAGGACAAGCCATGGAACGGACGATCGCGCTGGTGGTCTGCCTGATCCTCGGGGCCGTGATCGGCTGGTTCGGGGAACAGGCTCCTCGCGCCCTGAGCCCCGACGCGCCGGCGGAAGTCTTCTCCGCGGGCCGGGCCCTGGCCGACATCGAGATCATCGCCCGCGAGCCCCACCCCACCGGCAGTCGCGCCAATTTCGCCGTCCGGGAGCACCTCGTCGAACGGATGACAGCCCTGGGCCTCTCCCCCCAGGTGACGGTCGCCCGTCCGGTCTGGACGCGAGAGATCGCGGGGAAGCCCTATGTCACGGGCGCCCGTATCGAAAACCTGACCGGGGTCCTGCCGGGCCGGGATCGCACGGCGCCGGCCTTGGCCCTGATGGCCCACTATGACAGCGTGCCGCGATCGCCAGGGGCCGGGGATGACGCCACGGGCGTAGCCGCCATCCTTGAGATCATCGGTGTCCTTCGCGCCCGGGGTCAGCCCGAGCGGGACGTGATCGTGATCTTCACAGACGGGGAAGAAATCGGTCTGCTGGGGGCCAGGGCGTACTTCGAACAGCCCGGCGCGGCTGAACGGATCGGCCTGCTGATCAATCTGGAGGCCCGCGGCTCGGCCGGACGGGTCAACATGTTCCAGACCGGCGTCAATGGCGGCCCGACCATCGACCTCTACGCCCGGGTGTCTCCGAGATCGCCGTCCAACTCCCTGGCGAGCTTCGCCTATGAGCAGATGCCCAACGACACGGACTTCACGGTTCCGAGGGATCTGGGGGTGGCCGGGCTCAACTACGCCTTCGCCGGCCGGCAGTTCGATTATCATAGTCCCACCGCGGGCGTAGAGACCCTGTCCCCCGGCTCGGTCCAGGACATCGGCGACCACGCCCTGGCCGCCACGATCGCCGCGGCCTATTCCGACACCCTGCCCGGGCAGGGGCCAGACCGCGTCTATGCCCCCCTGCCCGGCGGCAAGATCGTCGCCTATGAGCCGTCCCTGGGATGGGGCCTGCTGGCGGGCGCGGCTCTATTGCTGATCCTGGGCGCCTTCCGCGCCCGCAGGGCGGGCCAGGAGATCCGCATTCTGGATGTCGCTCAGGGCGCTCTGGCGGGGGTCTATGTCCTGCTGGCGGGCGCCGTGGTCCTGCGCTTCGCCCGACAGGCGACTGGGGTGGGATTCGGCTATCTGGAGCAACGGGAACTGCTCGCCCAGGCGGCGCGGTTCGAGGTGGTGGTCATCCTGCTGGCGCTGGGCGTCGTCCTGCTGGCGGCCGCAGCCCTGGCCAAGGGCGGCATGCGGGCGACCACCGCGCTAATGGCCGTCGGCGCGGGGCTCGGCTGTCAGATCGGCGGGTGGGACCTGCCGGCGCTCGCCCTGGGGCTTGTCGCAGGCCTCGTCGCCCTGATCACCTTCGGCCGTCCAGCCCAGCGCAGCGCGAGCTGGATCGGCCTGCTGGCCATGGGCCTGACCGGCGGCCTCGCCCTTCAGGCGACCGTCCCGACCACCGCCTTCCTCATCACCTGGCCGCTGCTGCTGGCCTGCCTTGGGGCCGCGCTCACCAGCCTGGGCGCCGCCCGCGCCCTGCCCCTGCGGGTATCCCTGATTTTGCTGGGCGGCGTCGGTCTGGGCTGGCTCGGTTTCGCCATCCACGCCGTCTATGTGAACCTCGACATGGTCGAGCTTCTGGCGATCCTGGCCTGGCTGGCGGCCTTTGTGCTTTGGCCCTTCGCCCACCCGAAGATGGGCGGCGCCGGACGCATCACCGCCCTGCTGGTCCTGGGGGCGGGGTTCCTGCTGCTGGCCGTGGTGCGGTTCGATCCGCCTTGGTCGTCGCGATACCCGCAGGCGACCATGGCGCAATATCTGGTTGATCAGACAGCGGGCCAGGCGCACCGGCTGGAGGCCGCGCCCCACCTGACCGAGTGGAGCCGCCGCCTTCTGTCTCCCGATGGGAAGGCGATCGGTCCGGTTGACGCCAGCCCGGTCTGGCGACGGCCGGTCCAGGGGGCCGCGGCGGCGATGCTCGACCTGCCCGCCCCACGTTTTGATCTGGACGCTGGCGGCGGCCGGCAGGTCCTGTCGGCGACACCGCCGGCCGGCGCCGTCACCCTGATCCTGGAGCTTCGCAGCACCGCCCCGATTGAGGATGTCCGCCTGAACGGCCGGCCGGTCGACCTTCTGGCGACGCCGGGCCAGTGGTCTCAACTGCGCTGGAGCGCCGATCCTCAGCCCGTCCAGGTCAGCTTCAGCCCCCAGGCCGCCTCTGGGACTGTGGAGATCAGATATGGGGCGATTACGCCGTCCTGGCCGCTCGGGGCGACGCCCCCGCCGCCGCGCCCGGACGATGTGATGGCCTTTGACAGCGGCGATTCCACGATCGTGAAGGGCGAGACATCACTGAACTGGTAAGGCTTTGCTTGGCTCGACGGCCGGCCTCGGCTATCCCAGGGCCATGAGCAGACCCGACGTGGTGATCTATCACAACCCCGCCTGCGGAACCTCGCGCAACACCCTTGCCCTGCTGCGGGAGAAGGGGGTCGAACCGACCGTCGTCGAATATCTGAAGGTCGGCTGGACGAAGGATCAACTCCAGGAGCTTGTGGATCGTTCCGGCGCCACCGCCCGCGAACTGCTGCGCGAGCGTGGCACCCAGGCCGCCGAACTGGGTCTGACGGATCCTGCGACCTCAGACGAGGCCATCCTGGCGGCGATGATCCTTGACCCGATCCTGGTCAACCGACCGATCGTCGTGACGGACAAAGGGGTTGCTCTTTGCCGTCCGCCCGAACGCGCGCTGGACCTGCTGTGAACAGACTCATCCCTGAGGCGACCGGGTTCCCCCGTAGCGCGCCAGGGGGCGACAAATCGACTATTCTCCCTAAAGTTACCAACGGTTAACCGCATGACCCGACTCTGGCATGGCCTACCACTTGCTGTATCTCGTCGTGTCAGGTCTTGGGTGACCCAGACTGTGGCGTCGTTGGAATCCGGGGGCACGATGCAAGAGTTCGATCCAAGACGGCCGACCCTTCGATATGCGCCCCGCCTGATGGTGGGCGTCGGTGGTATTTGCGCCCTGGCGCTGGGCTGGAAGCTGACGGCGGCCGAAGCCACCGCGCCGACCCCGCCCCTTCTGGACTCCGCCGCGATCAGCGCCCTGCAGCATGAGGCCTTCGCCCAGGCCGAGGCCCTTCCCGGCTTCGCCCGTCCCGAGAGCGTGGCCGTCAAGGTTCTGCCCGGTGACACCCTTGAAGCCGCCGTGGCCCGGACCGGCGTGTCGGCCGAAGAGGCCCGCCAGGCGGTCCGCACCCTGGGCGAGGCCATGGACACCGTCCACATCAAGGCCGGCATGACCTTCGACGCCGCCATCGCCCGTCCCGACGGCGAGGCCGGCCAGGCTCGGCTGATCGGCCTGTCCCTGCGCACCGGCCCGGCCACCGCCGTGACCCTGTCGCGCACCTTCGACGGCGCCCTGCGTCTGCGGGAGATGGAAGAGGCGATCCGCAACGAGACTACGGTCGCGCAAGGCGAAATCCACGGCTCGCTCTATGAAAGCGCCGCCAAGCTGGGCGCCACCTCGTCGGTGACATCCAAGGTGGTCAAGCTGTTCGCCCACAAGCTGGACTTCCAGCGGGACATCAAGGCCGGCGACGAGTTCAAGCTGGTGTTCGAACGGCGGGTGACGGAAAGCGGCCGCGTGGTCGAGACTGGCGAGCTGGAATACGCCGAGGTCAAGGGCGTCAAATTCTATCGCTTCGAGCGCAATAACGGCGACGTCGACTACTTCGATGAGACCGGCAAGAACATCCGCGGCTTCCTGCTGCGCACCCCCGTGGACGGGGCCCGCATCACGTCGAACTTCGGCCCCCGCCGCCACCCGGTGCTGGGCTTCCGCCGCAGCCACCAGGGCGTCGATTTCGGCGCCGGCACCGGCACGCCGATCCTGTCGGCCGGCGACGGGGTGATCGTCGAGGCCCGCCGCTGGGGCGGCTATGGCAACTGGGTGCGCGTGCGCCATGCCGATGGCTGGGAGACCGGCTACGCCCACGCCTCGCGCTTCGCCAAGGGCATCCGCGCAGGCATGCGGGTCAAGCAGGGGCAGGTGATCGCCTATGTGGGCTCCACCGGCATGTCCACCGGCCCGCACCTGCACTACGAGGTCTGGAAGAACGGTCAGCGGGTCAACCCGATCGGCGCCAAGGTGCCCCAGGGCACGATCCTCACCGGCGGCGAGCTGGCGGCGTTCAAGGCCAAGAAGAGCCGGATCGACACCCTTCTGGCCAGCTCCGGCCCGGCCAAGGGCGATGCGGCGGTCAAGCTGGCGGCCGCCGAGATCGACACCGTGGCCCTGGCGGACCTGCGCCGCTGATCGACCGGCCAGACTGACCTTGCGTCAGGGTTTCGCCGGACGCGCCTGGGGCCTAAGCTGAAGTGACGAGCGAACGTCACCACTCGGAGGCCCCGTGACCGTCGCGACCAGTCCCCCACCCCGCGCCCGCTACGCCGCCCGGCGCGACGCTATCCTGGCGGCCGCCTGCAAGGTCTTCATCGACCAGCGCGTCAGCGGATTCACCCTGGCGGCCGTGGCCAAGCGGATGGATCTGCATCCGGTCAGCCTGACCTACTATTTCAAGCGCAAGGAAGATCTGGCCGCCGAGTGCATGCGGCTGACCCTGTCGCGCTTCAACGCCATGCTGGAGAGCGCCGAGCGCGAGGAGACCGCCCAGGCGCGGCTGCGCGCCTTTGTCGGCGCCTACTTCGAAACCCGCCGGGGTATCGTACTGGGTGAGGCGCCCCGCCTGCTCCCCTTTGGCGAGATCACCCAGATCGGCGCCCCCGGCGACGAAGAACTGGTCGAGGCCTATCGGGCGCTGCGCCAGCGGCTGGCCCGGCTTCTCAGGCCGGCCGACGCCCCCTGGTTGACCGGCCCGCGGCGCTACATGCTGGCCCACCTGATCATCGACCAGCTCTGCTGGTCTGACACCTGGATCGCCGGCTATGAGATCGCCGACTTCGGTCGGGTCGCTGAGAAGATTTCGGACGTCATGATCAACGGGCTGGCGGCGCCCGGCCAGATCCGGCCGGACAAGCCGTTGCTCGACCTTGGCGCGACGCCGGCCCTGAACGACGAAGTCACCCGGGAGCGGTTCCTGGTGGCGGCCACCGAGATCATCAACCGCGAGGGCTATCGCGGCGCGTCGGTGGACAAGATTTCGGCCTATCTGAACGTCACCAAGGGCTCCTTCTATCATCACAACACCGACAAGGATGAGCTGGCCCGCGCCTGTTTCGAGCGCACCTTCGACCTGATCGACGAGGCCAAGACCCGGGGACGATCCGAGCCCAGCGGATGGGAGCGGCTGTGGTTGATTTCAGCTTCGCTCACGGCGCACCAGGCCAGTGGAGAGCGGGGGCGTATGCTGCGCCACTTCGCCCTCTCCGCCATGCCGGGCGAGCTTCGCCGGTCGATTTCCGGGCGGTTCCAGCAGATCGCCAACGCCTTTTCCGGCATCATCGCCGACGGCATCGCCGATGAATCTCTCCGCCCCGTCGATCCGCTGCTCTCGGCCCACCTGGTGATGGCGATGTTCAATTCGGTGCTGCTGCTGGAGCACTGGGGCGAAGACGCCACCGTCGAGACAGTGATCAGCGCCTATGTCCGCCCGGCCCTGATGGGCTTCTTCACGCCGGAATAGCCGCCATAGAAAAAGGGGCGGCCGCCGCCGCCCCTTTTGGACGCCCCCAGAATCGTCGCGGACCAATGCCGCCGCGCCCGATCTCCCCCCTAGGAACGTCGTTGACCGAACCTCAGTAGGTGAAGCTTGCCCGGGGTCTCCCCCGACGACAAGCCCGCACGCCTATTAGGAGAAAGGCGGATCGTTTCACGACCCGCCTGCCCCCGCACGAGGCGCTCAGGCGTCGAAGACGATGACGGAGCGGGCGATTTCGCCGCGCTTCATCTCGTCGAACGCCTCGTTGACCTGCTCGAGCTTCAGGCGGCGCGACACGAGGTCGTCCAGCTTCAGCCGGCCAGACATGTAGAAATCCACCAAGCGGGGCATGTCGACGGGGAACCGGTTGGACCCCATCATCGAGCCTTGAATGCGCTTCTCTCCCAGGAAGGCCGCGCCCATCAGGTTGATGGTCTGGCCCACCGGGATCATGCCGATGATGTTGGCGGTGCCGCCGCGACGCAGCATGTTGAACGCCTGCTCAGCGGTCTTGGCCAGGCCGATCGCTTCGAAGGCGTGGTGAACCCCGCCCTTGGTCATCTCCATGACCGCCTTCACCGCGTCGGTGTCGGCGGCGCAGATGAAGTCGGTGGCCCCGAAGGCCATGGCCAGGTTCTGCTTACCCGGGACCATGTCGATGGCGATGATCCGGCCGGCGCCGGCGATGGCCGCGCCGTTGATCGCCGACAGGCCCACGCCGCCGCAACCGATGACCGCCACCGTCTCGCCGGGCCGCACATTGGAGGTGTGGATCACGGCGCCGACGCCCGTGGTCACCGAACAGCCGATCAGGGCGGCGCGGTCAAAGGGCATGTCCTTGCGGATCGCCACGCAGGCGTGCTCGTGGATCAGCATCTGCTCGGCGAAGGACGACAGGTTCAGGAATTGGGGCAGGCCGACGCCGTTCTGCATAAGGCGGGGCTCATCGTCCTTGTCGCGCTTGGTGTCGGGGGACACGCACAGGCTCATCCGGCCGGTCAGGCAGGACTCGCAGTGACCGCAATAGGCCGACAGACAGGTGATCACATGGTCGCCCGGCTTCACGGTGCGGACCTCCGAGCCCACCTGTTCGACGATGCCGGCGCTCTCGTGACCCAGCACGGCCGGCAGCGGATGGGGGTAGGAGCCTTCGATGAAGTGCAGGTCTGAATGGCAGACGCCGGCGGCCATGGTGCGGATCAGCACCTCATGGGGGCCCGGCTTGTTGATCTGGACGTCTTCGATCTGAAGCGGCTTGCCCACTTCGCGCAGAACGGCGGCCTTCATGTCGTGCTTCCCCATATGAGCGCCCGCTGACCGGGCCGGTTCAGAGCCGCTGATCGGGCTCCCTTGGGAAGAGTTATCGCCGTTCAGGTCAAAGGGGCCAAGAGGGTTTTGCCCGCTTTAGCCACTCTGGACCCCGGCCGCCGCCCTAGGCCGTCTCCCGCGTGGCGGCCACGCTTGTCCACCGACGGGATGGGTCGGCGCGCATCCGCGCCCACAGGGCGGCGAGATCGGGCCCCGGCAGGGCTGGCCACCGGAGCGGCGGAAGCCACCGGCGCGGTTGCGGCACACAGGCGTCCAGAGCCGCGAGCAGACGGTCGGTGGGCCCATCATTGATGAAATGGTCCGCCCCTTCGACCCGCGTCAGCCGGATGGAGTGTCGCGCCTTGATCCCGGCCATGAGGCGTTCGGCCGCGTCGAGGGGCGCGAAGTCGTCCCGGTCCCCGTGAATAAGATGGATGGGCGTCCGCAGTTCGCCCAGGGCCCGCCGCACAGGGCCCAGCTGTTCGGGCTGGCCGGTGACCTCCAAGACCGCATTACGCAGATCACGGGGGATGAGTCCCAGGGCCTTGCCGCCGGTGTCCAGCAGCCAGCGCGCCGTGGGGCCGGGCTCGCCATAGTATCCGGACAGCAGGACAAGGCCGCGAACCCGGCGGCCGTAGCGGCGGGCCATCAGGGTGGCGATGGCCGCCCCGTAGGACTGGCCGACCAGCAGGATCTTCTGCCCCGGCGCCGCCTGCAGCAGGGGGGACAGGGCGAGAGCCTGGACCTCCAGGTCCGGGACGTGGTCGGCTGGCTCCGAGGCGCCAAAGCCCGGGCGATCGACCACGATCATCTCCCGGTCCTGCGGCAGGGCGGCCAGCACAGGCGCCCAGTATTCCGCCCACGAGGGGGAACCCGTCACCACCACGATCTTCCACGGTGCGGGCTGCCCGCGAGGGCTTTCCAGAGCCGATATGCGCCAGCCCAGACCACCGCCGGCCTCGAAGCTGGTGCGCCGGACCATCGTGTCGGGATAATCCTTGGACATGGGGACATGCTCGGTGCGGCCCAGCATGGCTGAGGCAAAGCACGCCCAGCCGACGCCGACGACACCCTTGGGCCTTTTACGAGCCACACGAAACTCCCTGGTCAAGCCTGATCGCAGCCTTCAACGCTCAGGCCGCCGTCCGGGTTCGCCAAAAGTCAGGCCGCTGTTCGGGTCACCGTCATCATGTAGTTCACCTCGCTGTCGCGGGCCTGGGACCAGCGGCCGGTGAGCGGGTTGAAGACCACCCCATAGGGACCATCCACCTGCACAGCCTCGCCCGCCAGGAAGCCACGCAGTTCCTCGGGCTTGAGGAACTTGCGCCAGTCGTGGGTGCCAGCCGGCAGCCAGCGCAGCACGTACTCCGCGCCGACCTTGGCCAGGGCCAGGGCCTTCAGGGTGCGGTTCAAGGTCGCGACGATCATGATCCCCCCGGGCGCCAACAGCTGAGCGCAACTGCGCAGATATTCGCCCGGATCGGCCACGTGTTCGATCACCTCCATATTGAGGATCACGTCGAAGGGGGGCGTGCCTTCCGCCAGCAGTTGCTCGGCGGTGGCGCAGCGGTAGTCGATGGAGAGGCCCTGCTCGGCGGCGTGGGTCGAGGCGGTGCCGATGTTGCGCTCCGAGGCGTCGACTCCGGTCACCGTGAAGCCGAGCCGGCTCATGGGTTCCGACAGCAGACCGCCGCCGCAGCCGATGTCCAGCAAACGCAGACCCTCGAAGGGCCGCCTCGCCAGGGGGTCGCGCCCAAACTGCGCCAGGGCCTTGTCGCGGATGAAGGTCAGCCGGGTGGGATTGAACCGGTGCAGCGGCGCGAACTTGCCATGCGGGTCCCACCATTCGGCGGCGATCCTGGAGAAACGCTCGACCTCTTCGGGATCGATGCTGGAGCGGAGATCAGGGCTTGCGGACATGGCTTCACATATAGCGTGCAGCGAGGCTTGCGGAAGGGCGCGCGGCGGCGCGGGGGACCCCGGCGCCCTGTGACCTTCGATTGTTACGTTGCAGGCCGGCTTGGCCATCGGTAGAAGGGCGGCCTTCTTTAGCGGGGGTCGATCCGGCGTGGCCCGTCTGGTGATGAAATTCGGCGGCACCTCGGTGGCCGACCTTGAGCGTATCCGGCGCGTGGGCCGGCTTGTGGCTGCGGAAGTGGCCGCCGGCCACCGCGTGGCCGTGGTGGTTTCGGCCATGTCCGGCAAGACCAATGAGCTGGTCGCCTGGACTGATGGCGCCGGCGCCGCCGCCCAGGGCCTGACGCCCTCGGACGATGAGTACGACACCGTGGTCGCCTCGGGCGAGCAGGTGACGGCCGGCCTGCTGGCCATGACCCTTCGGAACATGGGCCTACCGGCGCGCTCCTGGCTGGGCTGGCAGATCCCGATCATCGCTGACGAGGCCCATGGCCGCGCCCGGATCGAGGACATCCCGCCTGAAAAGCTGGCCGCAGCCCTCGACGCCGGCGAAGTGGCGGTGATTGCAGGCTTCCAGGGGGTGACCCGCGAAGGCCGCATCGCCACGCTGGGTCGCGGCGGCTCCGACACCAGCGCCGTGGCCATCGCCGCGGCCCTGAAGGCAGAGCGGTGCGACATCTATACTGACGTGGACGGGGTCTACACCACCGATCCGCGGATCGAATCCAAGGCTCGCAAGCTCTCGAAAATCTCCTTCGAGGAGATGCTGGAGATGGCGTCCCTGGGCGCCAAGGTGCTGCAGACGCGCTCGGTGGAGCTGGCCATGGCCCAGCACATGCCTGTGCGCGTACTGTCGAGTTTCGTAGAACCCGGAGAGGCCCCCGGTCAGGGCACCATCGTCTGCGACGAGGAGGAGATCGTGGAAAAGCGCATCGTGAGCGGCGTCGCCTATAGCCGCGACGAAGCCAAGATCAGCGTCTTCGGCCTGCCCGACCATCCCGGCGTCTCCTCGGAGATCTTCGGACGGCTGGCCGACGCCAATGTGAACGTGGACATGATCGTCCAGAGCCATGCCCGCACCCAGGACACGGCGAACATGGAGTTCACCGTCGGCAAGCGCGACGCCGCCCGGGCCATCGAGATCATGCGCCAGGCCAAGTCCGTCATCGGCTTCGAAGACGTGGCCGTGAACGAGGACGTGGCCAAGGTCTCGGTGATCGGAGTCGGCATGCGCAGCCATGCGGGCGTCGCCAAGACCATGTTCGGCGCCCTGGCCGACAAGGGCGTCAACATCCAGGTGATCTCCACCAGCGAGATCAAGATCAGCGTGCTGATCGACGCGGCCTATACCGAACTGGCCGTCCGCGCCCTGCACGCCGCCTACGAGCTGGACAAGCTCTAGGGTTCCAGCGGCTGGGACGCCGCGCCCCCGGCGTCCTGCTTCTGGCTGAGACGCCAAGCGGTGAAGATGGCGGCCGCGGCCACCGGCGTCGCCGCGGCGAACACCCAGAGCGCCGCAGCGCTGGCGCTGGCATAGGTCAGGGCCTCGCCAAATCCGGCCATATTGGCCAGGGCGCCGGCCACGGCGGCGCCTACCGCTGCGCCGGTGAACCGCACAGTGTTGATCGCCCCGCCGCCCAGGCCGCGCTCTTCGGCCGGCAGGGCCGATAGCACCATCTGGTTCATGAAGGCCGAGGACAGGCCAAAGCCCGAGCCCAGCAGGACAGCCGCCAGGATCAGGGTCCAGAGCGGCCCTTCGGCGATCACGAAGATGCACAGGCCGATGCCCAGGGCGGCCAGCACCGCCCCGAGGCGCACCATCCGTCCGCGCCAGACGCCGGTGAGATGAGCGATGGCCAGGGCCGAGGCCGTCCAGGCCAGGGCCTCGACCCCGATCACATACCCCGCCGCCAGCGCCGAGTAGCCCCGGGTGGTCTGAAGGATGGCCGGACCATAGACGGTGAAACCCATGGAGGCCGCCGTCATCAGGAACATGGTGGCGAAGCCGAGGCCGCCGATGGTGCGGAAATCCCCGGAGCTGACCGGCAGCAGCCGCACCTTGGCCTTCGCGTCGATCCGTACGCTCAGGGCCAGCACCCCCAGGCCGACGGCGATAAGCACCACCGCCAGGCTGAACACGCCCAGCACGTCGGCTGCGGCGATGGCGCCGACGCCGCCGGCGATCAGCAGGAGCTGCAGGGCGGGCACGCCTCCCCCCTCCCCCTTTTCGCCCTTGGGCAGCAGGAAGAGCGCCGCGCCAGCCACCATCAGGCCCTGGATCACAAACGACCAGAAGGCCCAGCGCCAGAGGCCCGCATCGGCGAAGACGCCGCCCATCAGGGGGCCGATCAGGGTGGCGATCCCCCAGATGCCGGTGGCCGCCGCATAGACCCGGGGCAGGGTCCGGTCAGGAAACAGCAGGCCGATGGCCACAGAGCTGAACCCCGCCAGCCAGCCGCCGCCTAGCCCCTGGACCAGACGGCCGGCCAGGAAGGTCCAGATGTCGGGCGCCGCGGCGCTCATCAGGCAGCCCAAGGCGTAGATCACCGCCGACAGGACGAAGGCCTGGCGAAGTCCCGTCCGTCCGGTCAGCCATCCCGCGCTGGCGCCGGCCACCACCGACCCCAACAGGAAGCCCGCCGTGGCCCAGCCGAAATAGGCGTAGCCGCCAAGGTCGGCGCCGACGCTGGGCATGATGGTGGCGGTGACCAGGCTGTCGGCCGCGTGCAGCCAGACCGCCAGACAGATCAGCACGAACTGGGCGAACCGGCCTTCGGCCAAGACGTCTTTCCAGCTGCCGGGGACAGGCGCTGTGGGCGGCATTCGACAACCTGGAACTTGCGAAAAAACTTGACCCTGGCTAATCCCCCAGCGATCCTTTCGCAAGCTGATATTTGTCAAACTGAGAGACCCAGCCCCGGCCCATGACTGCACCCGCCGACGCCATCCTCCTGCGCCTGAAGACCGGCGGCCCGGCCAGTACGGCGGAGCTGGCCGCTCACCTTGGCGTCACCCGTCAGGCGGTGCGGCTACAGACGGACAAGCTGGCGGCCCAGGGCCTGCTGGTCGGCGAGCAGGCGCGCGGCGGCGTGGGGCGTCCGGGCGCCCGGTGGAACCTGACCGCGGCGGGCCATGCGCGGTTCCCCGACGCCCACGCTCAGGTGACGGTGGAGCTGCTGGAAGCGGTGCGCGAGGAGTTCGGGCCTGACGGCCTGGACCGCCTGATCAGCCGGCGCGAAGACGCCAGCCGCACGCTCTACATGGCCGCCCTGGCCGCGGACGCCGATCTCGAGGCGCGGCTGGATCATCTGACGCGGCTGCGCGCCGCCGAGGGCTATATGGCCGAGTGGTCATCGGCCGGCGACGGGACCTATGTCCTGGTGGAAAACCACTGCCCCATCTGCGCGGCCGCCACCGCCTGCCAGGGCTTCTGCCGGTCGGAGCTCACCCTGTTCCGCGAGGCGCTGGCCCCGGCGAAGGTCGAGCGGATCGACCATATCCTGCAGGGCGCGCGACGTTGCGCCTATCTGGTGACCCCACCCTAGAGCCTGATGCGATCAGACGGAACCGTCTGATCGTTGAATCCGGCTCTAAACTCTAAGTCTTGAGCGCGCTTTGTTCCGATAACCGGTTCCCACTTATCGGAACGCGCTCTAGGCCCCAGGCGCCCAGTGGGTGGCGGTGCCGCCGACGATGTACCAGGTGATGAACAGCCCGCAGATCACCGCCCCCGGGACGTAGGAGTTGGAGCGCCGATAGGCGAAGGCGCCGATCAGGCCGATCAGGGCCAGAAGCGGGGCGAACTGGATGGCGATGATGGTGTTCAGCGGCTCGGCCGGGGTGAGCAGCCGTCCGGTCAGGAACAAGGCGCCGTATTCCAGCACCAGCAGCACGACGAAGCCGAGGCTCAAGGCGACCGCCCAGGCGGCCATTTCCGCGCCCGCCCCCTGGCCCTTCAGGCTGAGGCGCGCGGCCACCGCCCGTTGGCTGACCAGGAAGAACAGGATCCACGGCCCCGCATAGGCCAGGGCGTAGGCCAGTTGCCGGCTGTCCAGGGGTTTCAGCGCCAGGACCCAGAACCGGAAGTCCGTCTTGAACAGGGCGTCGCAGGCGAGCACCGCACAGTAGGCCATGCCCACCGAGGCCGCGGCGATGAGCGGCGCAGCCAGCCAGCGGTGCTGGAAACGGGGCGCGGGGCCCCGGATGAACAGCGCCAGCACCAGGGTGATCAGGCCGTTCAGCAGGGCCCAGGCCAGCAGCTGATTGGTGACCTGCTGGGGGAAGAGCGGCCCGGCGGCGAACAGCTGGCCCAGGGTCATGAACGGGAAGTAGGTCAGGGCCGGAACCGCCGCCGTCAGGACCAGGGCGATCCACCACCGGCGATCGCGCGCCTCGCCCCTGGGCTGGGCGTCGGGCAGACCCGTCAGGCGGCTCAGGGCCTGGAAGGTCCCCAGCATCAGCAGGACAGCCCCGACCAGACCCGCCCCGGTCCCCAGCTCCTTCCAGAACCAGATCTGATTGTCGGCCGGCAGGGGGCGGGCCTCCCCCTCCAGGGTCTGTTGCAGCCAGCCCACCGTCGCGCCGACGCCGGAGCCGGAGAAATGCTCCCACGGGTGGGTGATCGGCGGGACCTGCAGCCAGCGGGCGTCGCCGGCGGCGATGTCGCCATAGACGCGGCCGGGCTCCACGGGGGCGTCGGTGTCGAACAGCGCCTTCAGCCGGGGCGCATTGACGATGTCGCCGCCGGTGGGGACCTGCCACATCAGGTCCGGAAACTCGTCATATTGACCGAAAACCACCGCCAGATTCCGCGGAAAGGCGCGCCCTTCCCCCTGCGGCGCCCCGAAAATGCCGGGCGTCGAACCGACCAGAACCATGGACCGGTAGCCATTCGGATTGGCCTTGGCCGCGAACAGGATCGGCGCCCCGCCCAGGCTGTGGCCGGCCATGCCGATATTGGCCTTGTCCACCATCGGCAGGCCCTGGAGATAGGCGAAGGCCGCAGGGCCGCCGAAGGCGTTGGCGCCGACGGTCCCCTGCGAATAGCCGTGTCCGGACATGTCCATGGCCAGGACCACGAAGCCGCGGCGGGCCAGTTCGATGGCGAAGGCCGACTGCATCTCGCGGGTGTTGATATAGCCGTGGCTGAGCAGGACAGCCGGCGCCGGATCCTGGGCGCTGGCGTCCGCCGGCAGATAGAGCAGGCCGCTGAGCTGAGCTCCCTCGGCGGCGGGGAAGCGCACGTCGCGCACCTCTGTCCCGCCCGAGGTCTGAACCAGATGGGCCGCCCAACCGCCGCCGAGCGCCAGGACCCAGCCCAGCGCCGCCAGCATCAATCCAAGACGCATGGCCCCCTCCCCGAGGACTTATGTTTGTTGGCGCGGAGGATGGCCCCGCAGCACGCCCCCGTCCAGGACGGCTTGCGGAGCGGCCTGGCGTCCGCCTGAATGAGAACATGGCCAGGCCGCCCCGATTCCGTCTCTGATCCGACGTCTGATGCTGCTAGAAATTCCGGAAGGACAGGAGACGACCAGAAGATGGCGATGACCGGCGCGGTCATTCGGGGACAGCGGAGCCTGCTGCGGCAGATCCGCGAGGCCGTCCAGCGCGGCGCGCCCGCGCAGGACCGGCTGGACATGGTGGTGCGCATCATTGCGCGGTCCATGGTCGCCGAGGTGTGCTCGCTCTACATGCGCCGGTCCGGCGGCGAGATGGAGCTTTTCGCCACCGAGGGTCTCGATCCCCTGGCCGTTCACCTGACCCGCATGCGTCCGGGCGAAGGCCTGGTGGGCGAGATCATGCGCCTGGGCCGGCCGCTGAACCTGGCCGACGCGCCGAACCATCCGGCCTTCTCCTATCGCCCGGAGACCGGCGAAGACCCCTATCACGCCTTCCTGGGCGTGCCCCTGCTGCGCGGCGGCCGGGCCATCGGCGTGCTCGTGGTCCAGAACCGCACCGAGCGGGTCTATACCGAGGACGAGGTCGAGGACGTCCAGATCATCGCCATGGTGCTGGCCGAGATGGTCGCCGGCGAGCTGATCTCCGAGGACGAGCTCTCCGGCGTCGAGATCGCGCCCCACCGCTCAGAACGGCTGAAGGGCGCGCGGTTCGCCGACGGCCTGGCCCTGGGGGTGGCCGTGCTGCACGAGCCGCCGGTGGCCCCGTCAAAGCTGCTGGCCGATGATGTGGTGGCCGAAGAGGCCAAGCTGACCCAGGCCATCTCCAGCCTGCAGGCGCAGCTGGACGAGATGCTGGAAGGCCAGCACGGCCTGGTGGAGGCCTCCTATGAGGTGCTCGACACCTACCGCATGTTCGCCCACGACCGGGGCTGGAACCGGTCGCTGCAGGACGCGGTGCGCAACGGCCTGACCGCCGAGGCCGCTGTGGAACGGGTGCGCTCCGAACACCGCGCCCGCCTGGGCCAGGCCCGGGATCCCTATCTGCGCGAGCGGCTGCACGACTTCGAAGACCTGGCCGACCGCCTGCTGCGCCACCTGGCTGGCGACGGCCATGTGGCCCGGGAGCTGCCTGAAGACGCCATCCTCATCGCCCGCAACCTCGGGCCCGCCGACCTGCTGGAGTATGACCGGCACAAGCTGAAAGGCCTGCTGCTGGAGGAAGGCTCCTCGGCCAGCCACGCGGCCATTGTCGCCCGGGCCTTGGACATCCCCTGCGTCGGGCGGCTGGACGGCCTGCGCGACCGGGTGACCGAGGGCGATCCGGTGATCGTCGACGCCGAGACCGGCGAGGCTTACCTGCGCCCGCGCCTGGATGTGGTGCAGGCCATCCGTTCGCGGATCGAGGTCCGCTCACAACGCCGGGCCGAATTCGCCAAGCTGCGCGACACGCCGGCCTTCACCCGCGACGGGGTCAAGGTGACCCTGCTGATGAACGCCGGCCTGGATGTGGACCTGGAGATTCTGGGGGAGACCGGCGCCGAGGGCATCGGCCTGTTCCGCACGGAATTCCAGTTCATGGTCGCCGAGGAGCTGCCGCGCTTCAACGCCCAGACCGCCCTCTACAGCCGGGTGCTGGACGCCGCCGGCGGCCTGCCGGTGACCTTTCGCACCCTCGACCTGGGGGGAGACAAGGTGCTGCCCTATCTCGAGGCTGAGCGGGAAGAGAACCCGGCCCTGGGCTGGCGGGCCATCCGCATGGGTTTGGACCGGCCAGCCCTGCTGCGTCTTCAGCTGAGGGCTTTGATCGCCGCGGCCCGCGGTCGGGCCCTGCGCATCATGTTCCCCCTGGTGGCCAGCGTGGACGAGTTCCGCGCCGCCCGCGCCCTGGTGGACCACGAGGTGGCCTGGGCCCAACGGCGCGGCCGACCCGCGCCGGCGCGCCTGGATGTCGGCGCCATGATCGAGGCGCCGTCGCTGATCTGGCACCTGGACGCCCTGCTGCCCATGACCGACTTCGTCTCGGTGGGGACCAACGACCTGCTGCAGTATCTGTTCGCCGCCGACCGCGGCAACGCCCGGATGGCCGACCGCTACGATCCGCTCTCGCCGCCGGCCCTGCGGGTCCTGGCCGAGATCCAGAAGGCCTGCGCCGATACGGGCACGCCGGTGTCGGTCTGTGGCGAGATGGCCGGGCGGCCGCTCGAGGCCTTCACCCTGGTGGCGCTCGGCTATGAGCGCCTGTCCATGCCGCCGGCCGGCATTGGCCCGGTAAAGCAGATGGTGCTGTCCTGCGACCGGGAGGCGGCCCACCGCGGGGTCAGCGCGCTCATCCGCGGAACCGGCGGTTCGGTGCGTAACGAGATCGAGACCCTGGCGCGGAAACTCTACCTGTCGGTTTAGCTTGACCGTGGAGAATCAACCACAGGCCGACATTGAGTTCCGCGCGCTATCGCGTTATGCTAAAAGGGAAATTAACAGTTCCGTGTAAAACGGACAGGGCGGGTGGCGACCTTCGGTCGCGACGATTTATTTCGAGGGCGGCGAGCAGACATGGCGCTCGATACGGGCCGAGTCACCGACTTCAACGTGAGCTATGACAGCCCACGGGCCGCCGCGATTCTTGATTCCTACATGCCCACCCTCGACTCCGGTCCGACGATCGGCGCGGCCCTGAAGGCCGCGCGCGAGTTCCGCGGCCTGTCCCTTCAGGACGTAGCCGACTCCACCCGAATCCGCCGGGCCTACCTTGCCGCCATCGAAGAGATGCGGATCGAGGACCTGCCTTCACGCCCCTTCACCATTGGCTATGTCCGCGCCTATGCCCGGGCTCTGGGCCTGGAGGCCGAGGCGGCCGTGACGCGCTTCAAGGCCGAAGAGCCGGCCACGGACGACGCCCTGCGCGAACCGGTGGGTGTCCGCCGCACCGGCGACCGCCGTCTGGGCTTCGCCATCGTCGCCGGCGCCCTGGTGATCGGCGCCATCGTCGTGTGGAACTTCGCCCAGCGGGGCATCCAGGACGCCCAGGACCCGGCGCCCGCCGTCGCGGCGGCGGCGCCTGGCCAGGTCGCTACGTCGAGCGAGCCCCAGGGTCCCCTGGCCCTGGGCGCGCCCCTGCCCGCGCCGGTGGAGTCCACCGTGCCGGAGCTCTACGAGACGCCCGGCCTCGACGTCGCCGCCGCAGCCGGCGGCTCGGCCGATGCGGTGATCGCCTCCAATCAGGCCCGCGCGCTGAACCCCGAGGCGGCGGTCGATCCCACCGATCTGCCCACCGCCTTCAAGGCTGACGGGACCATTTATGGAACCCCGCCGCAGGGCGCCGCCGTCGTCCTGAAGGCGCGGGAATCCGCCGCCCTGATCGTGCGCGGCGCTGAGGGTTCTGTGTATTTCGCCCGACAGTTGGCGGCCGGCGAAGCCTATGGCGCCCCGCAGATGAAGGGGCTGGTCATCGACGTGTCTGAGCCCACCGCCTTCCAGGTCTTTGTGGGCGGTCAGAGCCGGGGCCTCTTGACCTCGACCCAGACACCGGTGAGCCGACTGGCCGACTGACTGGTCCTGAGCGCTTGGGAATTCCCGCGCGAAGCGCTATTTTCCACAGCGTCATGACCCAGCACGATCACACCCATCTCCGCCCCTGGCGCACCATAGAGCGGCGGGTCAGCCGCAAGATCCGCGTCGGGACCGTCGAGGTGGGCGGCGACGCGCCGATCACCGTCCAGTCCATGACCAACACCCTGACGTCGGACGCCGGGGCGACCATCGACCAGATCCGCCAGCTGGAGGAGGCCGGCGCAGATATCGTCCGGGTTTCCTGTCCCGACGAGGACTCCACAGCGGCTTTCGCCACCATCGCCAAGGCCGCCAAGGTCCCGCTGGTGGCCGATATCCACTTCCACTACCGGCGCGGTATCGAGGCCGCCAAGGCCGGCGCGGCCTGCCTGCGGATCAATCCGGGCAACATCGGCTCCCCTGACCGGGTGCGCGAAGTGATCCAGGCGGCCAAGGATCACGGCTGCTCCATCCGCATCGGCGTCAACGCCGGGTCGCTGGAGCGTGAGCTGCTGGAGCGCTACGGCGAGCCCTGCCCCCAGGCAATGGTCGAGAGCGCGCTGAGCCACGCCCGCATCCTGCAGGACCACGACTTCCACGAGTTCAAGATCAGCGTGAAGGCCTCGGACGTTTTCATGACGGTGGCCGCCTACCAGATGCTGGCCGAGGCCATCGACTGCCCCCTGCACCTGGGGGTGACCGAGGCCGGCGCTCTACGCACCGGGACGGTGAAGTCGGCCATCGGCATGGGCTCCCTGCTCTGGGCCGGCATCGGCGACACCATCCGGGTCAGTCTGGCCGCCGACCCGGTGGAAGAGATCAAGGTCGGGTTCGACATCCTGAAGTCGCTCGGCCTGCGGCACCGCGGCGTCAACATCATCGCCTGCCCGTCATGCGCCCGGCAGGGCTTCAACGTCATCAAGACGGTGGAGGCCCTGGAGGAACGTCTGGCCCACATCTCCACCCCCATGAGCCTGTCCATCATCGGCTGCGTGGTGAACGGACCGGGCGAAGCCCTGATGACCGACCTGGGTTTCACCGGCGGGGGCAAGGGCTCGGGCATGATCTACATGGCCGGCAAGCCCGACCATAAGATGGACAACGAGCATATGGTCGACCACATCGTCGAGCTGGTGGAGGCCCGGGCGGCCGAGCTGGCGGCGGCGGAATCTGCGTCACGGGCCGCCGCCGAGTAAAGGCCAGGGGCGGCCCGCCCTGTATCGAGTAGCGTTGCATGAGTTCACCCCCCGACAACCGCCGCCTGACGGGCCGCATTCTGGCCTATGAGTTCATCGATCTGCTCAGCGAGATGGCCCGCCTGCATGGCGGGGACGTGGTCGCCCTGCTGATCTTCACGGGTGTCTGGACGGCCAATACGCGCCATCTGCGCTCGACGACAGACCGCTATGCCGCCCTTCACGACATCCCCCCAGACAGCCAGCGCCGGCCAATCAGCGAGGAGGATCTCTCGGTCCACCTTTGCATGCCTCGGCAGATCCAGGATCCCTATGTGGAGGGTCTGCTGGCCAGCGGATTGCTTGAGCGTCGCCCCGGCGGCCTGGTGGTCCCGTCGGCCATCTTCACCCGTCCGGAAATGCTGTCTGGCGCCAACGAGACCTATGGCCGGCTGATCTCCATGCTCGCCCGACTGCGCCAGGCCGGGGTCTCGCTCGGCGAAGCCGATGACCAAGGCAAAGGTGACGCTAGCGTCACGCTTGCGCGGTCCTCCGGCACTTGGTTAGGTGCCGGCTCCACAAAAGGGGAGGACGTCATGTCCGCGGACGGCAACTGGAAGATCACGATCAACACGCCGATGGGGGCGCAGACGGTCGACGCCGTCATCACCACCAATGGCGACACCTTCACCGGCACCACTTCGGGCCAGATGGGCACCCAGTCCGTCGAGGGTAAGGTCAATGGCGACACCCTGACCTGGTCCACCCAGATCACCTCGCCCATGCCCATGACCCTGGAATTCGAAGCCAAGGTCGCCGGCGACACCATGAGCGGCAATGTGAAGCTGGGCGCGTTCGGTTCGGCGCCGATGAGCGGCGTTCGCGCTTAAGACGACTTGTTTCTGCGGGAAGGCGGCGGCGCTGGCGTCGACGCCTTCCCTATCAGATCCCCGGATAGGCGGCGCGAAGGACTGCCGCCAGATAGTTCACATAGGGAAGGGCTGACGCCGGCGGCGTCTTCGCCTCCAGGTCCAGCCCCTCAGCCCGGGCCAGCGCCCAACGTGGCAGCTTGCCCCCCTCGCACGCCTTGCGCAGGCGGCTGTTGATCGCAGGCTCAGGGCGCGGCGGCGGCCCGAACAGCCGCGCGAGAAGGCCCCCAGACGGCTTCACCGACGCCGCAGGCGGATAGCCCAGGTCGGTCAGCACCTCATCCAGCAACCATCGACACCCCGCCGCCGCCGTGCCGCCGCGGTCTGGCCGCGCCGCATCCTCGGCCAGCCGCTTTAGCGTCGCCTCAAAGTCCTTTGGAAGACCAGGGGGCAGCACCACGAGAGGGGGCTTGGCGGGCCGATCAGGTCGATAGACCTCCACCTTGCTGATCTCATTGGCCTCTATGCTTTCCAGACTGCGGGCGCCCGGCACGCCCGGCCTGGACACCAGGGCGTTCAACAGGCCGCCCCGCGCCGTCAGGATCAGGGCCAGCGGACCATCACAGGCCGGGCACATGGCGCTGAACACCGCCCGGGCATCCTGATCGGGCAGTAGTTTCCCCGGCAGGCTGGCGGCCAGCTCCGAGCGACCCTTGCAGGGCCACCACCGGTGAAAGACTTCCGGCGCGACAGCGGTCGCAGCCCCGCAATGGGGGCATTTGACCGGGAACAAGGCTCCCATGGCGCAGACACCCTCGGCGAACAGTGGCCCGCCCCCCACAGGCGCAGCTCTTCGTCACAGCTTAACCATGCTGCATCGCGGCGGCGGAGGGTGGCAAGTGGTTCCTGGTTTGTCGGCGGCCCCTGCCGACGCTAGATAGGCGGACTTCGTTCAACAGGTGCTTCAAGATCGTGCGACTTCCCCAGGCCCGGCTCGACCAGGTGCTCGACCGCTACCATGAGATCGAGGCGCGGATGGGCGCGGCCGCCGACGGCGCCGAGATCGTCCGCCTGTCCAAGGAGCATGCCGAGCTGCGCCCGGTGGCTGAGGCCGTGCAGACCCTGCTGAAGGCCCGGGCCGAGGCCCCTGACCTGGAGCAGATGGCCGCCTCCTCCGATCGGGAAATGGCGGGGCTCGCCCGGGAGGAGCTGGCCGAGCTCCATGCGCGGCTGCCTGAGCTGGAACGGCAGGTCGCCCTGCTGTTGGCGCCCAAGGACAAGGACGAGAACGCCTCGGCCATCCTTGAGGTGCGGGCGGGCACCGGCGGCGACGAGGCCGCGCTCTTCGCCGGCGACCTGTTCCGCATGTACCAGCGCTACGCCCAGACCCGCGGCTGGCGGGTGGAGATCGACTCGGTCTCCGAGGGCGAGGTCGGCGGCTACAAGGAAATCATCGCCGCCATCACCGGCGACGGGGTGTTTGGTCGGCTGAAGTTCGAGAGCGGCGTCCACCGGGTCCAGCGGGTGCCTGAGACCGAGGCCGGCGGTCGGATCCACACCTCGGCCGCCACGGTGGCCGTGCTGCCCGAGGTCGAGGATGTGGAGATCGAGATCAACGACGCCGACCTGCGGATCGACACCTATCGCGCCTCGGGTTCCGGCGGCCAACACGTGAACAAGACCGACTCGGCTGTGCGCATCACCCACCTACCCACCGGCATCGTGGTGACCTCATCGGAGAAGTCACAGCACCAGAACCGGGCGCGCGCGCTCAAGGTGTTGAAGGCCCGGCTCTATGACCAGCAGCGCGAGGCCCTGGACACCGCCCGGGCCGACGCCCGCAAGAGCCAGGTGGGCTCCGGCGACCGCTCAGAGCGCATCCGCACCTACAACTTCCCGCAGGGACGGGTCACCGACCATCGGATCAACCTGACCCTCTACAATCTGCCGAAGATCATCGAAGGTGAGAGCCTGGACGATGTGATCGAGCCCCTGATCGCCGAGGATCAGGCCGGTCGGCTGGCGGCGCTGGAAGACGAATTCAACTAGCTTTCCGGCGGCGAAGTCGGGCGGCCAGGCCGCCGGCTCCCGCTCGGACCCGGCCTATCGCATCGGCGAGCGTGGTCGTCAGCGCCTTGCCGACCGTGTCGGCCATGGTCGCCCCGCGCTCCCCCAGGGGCGCTTCCGGGCCGGTGGTGGAGTCCAGGGCCGTCTGATGCTCGATCTCGGCGTTCAGCTCCGCGCCGATGAGGACGATCATGGAAGAGATCCAGATCCACATCATGAAGCCGATCACCGCTCCCAGAGAGCCGTAGGTGGCGTCGTACCGGGCGATGTTGTTCAGGAACCATGAGAAGACCAGCGAGCCGCCCAGCCAGGCCACCGAGGCGAACACGCCCCCCGGAATAACCCAGCGCCAACGCGCCAGCGCCCGGCAGGGGCCATAGCGATAAAGCAGGGTGAAGGCGGCCGCAGCCACGGCCAGCAGCACCGCCCATCTCAGCGGAACCCAGATGACCGCCAGATCGCCGAGCCCCAGCAGGGTCATGGCGATCGGCACGGCCACCAAAAGTCCGGTGACCAGGATCAGGAAGGTCAGGGCCCCGAAGGTGGCGGCGTAGGTGATCGCCATCAGCTGGACGATGTTGCGCTTTTCCTGCTCGTCATAGGCGATGTTGACCCCCTCCACGAGGGCGCGCACGGCGTTGCTAGCGGTCCAGACCGAGATCAGCAGGCTGAAGGCGAAGGCCAGGCTGAGATTGGCCTTCCGCTCCACCGCAAGGCGGCGCATCTGGTCGCCGACGATATCCAGGACATCGCCGGGGATAACGCGGGACATCTGCGCGAGCTGCGTCTGCACCTGGCTGATGTCGGCGAACAGGCCATAGAGCGACACAAAGACCGCCAGGGCCGGAACTATGGCCAGCAGGGTGTAGAAGGTCACGCCGGCCGCCACCCGCGGCAGCTGATCTCGGTTGATCTCTGCGACCGTGCGCCAGATCACGTCCTTCCAGCCGTGGCGCGGGATCTGGCTGGGATCACCAGCCAGCCGCCCTCGTCCGGGCTCCTCGGCGGCGATCTGCTCGGGGTCGCTTCCCGCAGGCCGACTGAGGCCCGGGGGTGGGTCAGGAACCGTCGGCGGCGGACGGCGCCGCCACAGGGCGAGGCAGGCCAGGGCCAGCCAGGGCGCAAGCGCGAACCCCCGTCGCAGGACGAGGGCGGCGCGGGGCGATTTCTTTGGGGGCTTGGCGGCGGCGGGCATGGGTCTTCCATCAAACCCCCCGCACGCATCGCCGTTCCCCCGGTGTTTGGCCTCTTGTGAGGCCGGGCGCCTTGCGGCAACAGAGGCGCATGGCCGGACATATCGCAGCCCTCTTTCGTCACCCTGTGAAGGGGTTCACCCCCGAGCCGCTGGCGCGCGCCCAACTGAGCGTCGGCGCGCCCTTTCCCTGCGACCGGCTCTACGCTGTGGAGACGGGCCCTTCGGGATTTGATCCCAACGCCCCAGCCTTTGTGCCCAAGCAGAAGTTCGCCGTGCTGGCGGCACTGCCGCAGGTGGCGCGCGCCGCCACGCGATATGACGAGGAGACCCAGGTCCTGAGCGCCAGCGCTCCGGGCCTGCCCGACCTGTCGGCGAGGCTGGCCGACGAGGCGGGCCGGGAGGCTCTGGCCGAGTGGCTGACCCGCCTGCTGGGCGAGGAGGCCCGTGGGCCCCTGCGGGTCCTGCAGGCCCCTGGACACCGGTTCATGGACCACCCCCGCGGCGACGTCTCCATCCTCAACCTCGCCAGCGTCCGCGATCTGGAACAGAAGCTCGGCCGGGAGATCGATCCCCTGCGGTTTCGCGCCAACATCTATGTGGAGGGCTGGCCGCCCTGGGTGGAGAACCAGTGGGCCGGCGCCAGCATGATGCTCGGCTGGGCCCAGGCGCAGGTCTTCAAGCCCATCGTCCGCTGCGCGGCCACGGATGTGGACCCGGCGCTTGGCGTAAGGGACATGGAAATCACCAAGGCCCTGTTCGACCACTATGGCCACATGTTCTGCGGCGTCTATGTGCATGTCACCCGCGAGGGCGCCGCCGGTGTCGGCGACGCCTGCAGCCAGCCTCAGGTCGAAACGGCGCCAGGCCAAGCCATCGGAGGCGCCACCGCATGACCCTGACCCTGCTGAAGGCCTGGGGACAGGCCAAGGCCCGCCTGGAGGCCGTGGGCCTGTCCGGGCCAGTGATCGATGCGCGCCTGCTGGTGGAGGCCGCCGCCGACGCCACCCGGCTGGACATCGTCACCGATCCCCACCGCCTGCTGACGTCCGAACAGGAGGCGCGGCTGGAGGACTATCTGGAGCGCCGGTCGCGGCGGGAGCCGGTCAGCCACATCCTGGGGCGCAAGGGCTTCTGGAAGATCATGCTGCAGGTGACGCCGGATGTCCTGACGCCGCGTCCCGACACCGAGTGCGTGGTGGACGCGGTGCTGAAGTCCACGGCCGAGCACGACCGCCTGTCGATCCTGGATCTGGGGGTTGGCTCGGGCGCCATCCTGCTGGCCATCCTCGCCGAGCGCCCCAACGCCAAGGGGCTCGGGGTGGACGTGTCCGAGGACGCCCTGGCGGTGGCGAGGGACAACGCCGCCCATCTCGGCCTCGCTGGCCGCTGCGCCCTGCTGCGCGGCGACTGGACCCAGGGCCTGTCTGACGCCAGCTTCGACATCGTCACCGCCAACCCGCCCTATATCGCCAGCGATGTCATCGAGACTCTGGAGCCGGAGGTGCGCGTGCACGAGCCCCGCCTGGCTCTGGACGGGGGCCCCGACGGCCTGGACGCCTATCGCAGCCTGGCGCCGGAAATCCTGCGGGTGCTCAAGCCCGGCGGTCGCTTCGCCGTCGAGATCGGCTACGACCAGAAGGCCGCGGTGGAGGACCTGTTTCGCCAGGCCGGCGCCGCGGAAGTCCGCACCCAGCAGGACCTTGCCGGACTGGACCGCGTGGTGCTCGGTGAAAAAAGAGCCTTGGAAACTCCGGCCTGAGCCGCTACATCCCTAATTGTCTCCACCCAAATCGCCGGTGAAACAGGCCCGAATCCCGACACCGGGAGATCAGCCAAGCCGGCAGGCGCCGCGTTGCGACGGGCGCTCCCAGGTCCGGGCGGATGACGGGGATAATTTACGTCTTCAACACGGAACCTTGGGCGCAACGCCCGATCCCGAGATGAGGCTCACGCAGCCGCACGTCCTGAAGGTCAAGCCCTGGACGCGGCGCAAGACGGTTACCGAATATGAGAGATTTCAAGGGCATGAAGCGTCAGCGCGGGCGCAATCGCGGAGGCGGCGGGAATAAGCCCCAGCAGCACAACGCGAACCGCGCCTTCGATTCGAACGGCCCCGACGGCGTCAAGGTGCGCGGCAACGCCCAGCACGTCTTCGAAAAGTACCAGCAGCTCGCCCGCGACGCGACGTCGTCCAGCGACCGGGTTCTGGCGGAGAACTATCTCCAGCACGCCGAACACTATTTCCGCCTGCTGCGCGCCATGCAGCCGCAGCGCTCTCCCAGTGAAATCCTTGGTCGCGACCAGGTGACGTCGGGCCTCGACATCGACTTCGAGGACGAGAGCGGCCAGGGCCTGCCCTACGCCTCTGACCCGCCCGAAGGCGAAACCGAGTCCGAAGGCGAAGGCCGCAATGGCCGCGACCGGGACCGCGACCGCGACGAAGGTCGCCGGGATGAGCCCCGCCGCGACGACTCGCGCCGCGACGAGGGTCGCCGGGATGACAGCCGCCGGGACGAACCGCGCCGCGATGGGGCCCCGCGCGATGAGAACCGTCCGCCCCGTCGCGACCGCTGGCGTGAACGGGACGAACGTCGGGAGCGCGCCGAGCGGGAACCGCGGCCCGAACGCGATCCCATGGCGGTGGTCGAACCGCAGGCCACGCCCCTGGGCGCGCCCGCTTCGACGCCGGCGCCTGACGGTCCCATGCTGCGGGACGCCGAGGGCGGCGCCAGCGAAGCCCCGGCCTTCCTGCAGGCCCGCAGTCCCGAGCCCTCCAAGGCCGAGGGCGAAGAGCCCGCCCGCAAGCCCCGCCGTCGCCGCGCCCCGCGCAGCTTCGAGGGCGGCGAAGGCGCCGCGCCGCCAGCCAACGAGACCGAAGAGGCCTGATCGCCTCTCGACCCAAAAGAAGGACCCCCGGAAGCCAGGCTTCCGGGGGTCTTTTCGTTCAGGCTGAAACCTCAGGCCTTTAGAAGGCGTAGCCCACGCCGAGGCGGAAGCTCCGGCCCGGCAGGGGCGCCAGATCCTTGAGGAACGAGGCGTGCTCGCGGGCCTCAGCGTCGTTCAGATTGCGGCCTTCCAGGAAGACCTTGAATCCGTCCGTGGGCCGCACCACCACCGAGGCGTTGATCATGCGATAGCCGTCGGTGGGCAACTCGCCCTGCGCCACCCGGGTCTGCTCGCCCACCTGGCGCAGCTCAAGCTTGCCCGTCCACCAGCCGGTGGCGAAGATCGCCCGGCCGGTCGCCGACCAGGGCGGGATCCGCGCCGGCGCGCCCAGATCGGTGTCGCCGCGCACATAGTCAGCCGCCCCTTCCAGGGTGAAGCTGCGATCGCCGTCCTGCCAGAGGCGATAGGCGACCTCGGCCTCGCCGCCCCAGAACTCGGCGTCGGTCTGCTGATAGTTGAAGACGCCCAGCTCGCTCTCCGCGTCCTCGGCCCCGGTGGGCCGCAGATCGATGAAGCCCTCATAACGCACGGCGAAGGCGTGGAGGTCGGCGTCCCAGGGACCGCCGTCATAGTGCAGGGTCGCGTCGAGGGCGTAGGAGACCTCTGAGTCCAGGTTGGGGTTCCCCACCTCGAAGGCGCGGGTGGCGATATGGGCGCCCTCGGCGAACAGTTCGGCCTCAGTCGGGGCGCGGGCGGTGCGCGAGAGGCTGAAGCCCGCGTACCAGCCGGGCGCCGGGCGCAGGAAGGCGCCGAAGCTGGCTGACACATTGTCGAACTCGGCCTTGACCGCGGCGGTCTCCAGGGAGCGCCGGTCGAACCGCAACCCACCCTCGACGCCCCAGCTGTCGCGGTCCAGGCGCTGCAGGGTGAAGACGCCAGCCTCGGCGATCTCCACCGCCGGCACATAGGCCTCGTCGCCCTGGGCGTCGAAGTCCCGCGTCAGGGCCTGGACGCCCACCGCGCCCTGCCAGCCGTCCCGCTCAGCCTGGACCAGCTCCAGCCGGCCTTCCCAGCCTTCGGAGAGGAAGCGGGTGGCCGGGGCGCCGTCCTCGATCTCCACATGCTCGTAGTCGGCATAGCCGCCGGACACCCGCAGACGCTCGAACGGTCCCAGGGCCAGGTTCATGCCCCCGCGCAGGTCATAGCGGGTCTGCTTCAGATCGATGCGGACGCCTTCCTCTTCGCCGTGGTCGTCCTCGTCATGATCCTCGTCGTGATCGTGATCATCGTCGTGGTCGTCGTGATCGTCGTCATGGCCGTGCTCGTGGGCATGCCCAGGCACCCCATAACGGCTGTCGGTCTGCTTCACCGCCAGGCCCAGGAACCCCGCCTCGCCCACATAGGAGAGACCCGCCCCATAGGAGTCGATGGTGACGGCGGTGTTCTCCACCTGGCCCGACTGCGGACCAAAGTACTCTTCGCCCTCGGCGACCAGCTGGCGGCGGGACTCCGCCCCGGTGGGCACATCATAGTCCTCGGTCTGACGGCGCAGGGCGTCCAGGCTGAACACCCAGGGTCCGGTCCCGGCCTTCAGGGCGCCCGAGGCCATCTCACCGGTGTCGACGCTGGAGATCGCGCCGAAGACCCGGCCCTCGATCCCGTCCACAGGAGCCTCGGCGATCCGGTCGTCGATCACATTCACCACCCCGCCGATGGCCGAGCCGCCATAGGCCAGGGCCGCTGGCCCGCGCAGGACCTCGATCCGCCGCGCCTCCTGAGGGTCGACGGCCACCTGATGGTCCGGCGACAGGGCGCTGGCGTCGACCATGCCGACGCCGTTGGTGAGAACCAGAACCCGCGGTCCGGCCAGACCCCGGATCACCGGCCGGCTGGCCCCCGGACCAAAGAAGCTTGAGCGCACGCCGGGCAGATCGCTGAGCGCCTCACCCAGGCCGCCGGCGTTGGCGGTGTCCAGGTCATCGCGGGTGAGCACATCGACGCTGGTCGTCACCGAGTCGAGGGAGACCACGAAGGGCGCGGCCGTCACCACCACCTCGGTAATCTCATTTCCACGGCCCGAGGTCTGACCAAGGGCCGGACCCGCCGCGACCAGGAGGCCGGCGGAGGCGAGAAGGAGAGATTTGCGCATGGGGTCGACCTGTTCTGGAAGCGGAGCCAATGCGTTATGAAATAACATAACCTGCCGTCAAGCCGGTTGCGTGGAATTTGCGGAATGATTAGCTGCTGTGCATGGGAGTCGATTGCCACCACACCGAAAGTGCGCAGCCTGGTCTGGAGGGCGCAGCCCTGGCGAGCGCCGTGGCGGCCGCCCAGAGCAAGTGCGAGCGGACAAGGGAACGGCTGACCCCCCCGCGCCGGCGGGTCCTGGAACTCCTGCTGGAAGCCGACGGGCCGATGAAGGCTTACGACCTGATCGCCGCCTATGGGCAGGACGGGGAGCCGGCCAAGCCGCCGACCGTCTATCGCGCCCTGGAATTCCTTGAGCGCCTGGGCTTCGCCCATCGCATCGAGAGCCTGAACGCCTATGTCCCCTGCCGGATGGAGGGGACCAGCCATCGCGCAGCCTTCCTGATCTGCGAATGCTGCGGCACGGCCGAGGAGTTCGAGCCCGACTTCTCCCCGCAGTTCGCCGCCGCCGAAGCCGCGGGCTACGCCGTGCGCACGGTGACCTTGGAGGCTCGCGGCCTCTGCCCGGCCTGCAAGGTCGAAGCCTAGAAATTTGCCACCTAGCGTGGGGCCGATAAGGCCTTAAGCTGACGCAGCGATATCCAAACCGGTCGCGCTCACCCCTTCCAGGTCCATGCTCCTCATCTCAATCGTCGCCGTGCTGCTCCTTCTGGTGCTCAACGGCCTGTTCGCCATGTCCGAACTGGCGGTGGTCTCCGCCCGCCGGGGCAAGCTGCAAAGCCGGGCCGACCGGGGGGACAAGGGCGCCGCCGCGGCCCTGCGCCTGGCTGACCACCCCACGCGCTTCCTGTCGTCGGTTCAGGTCGGCATCACGCTGATCGGCATCCTCGCCGGTGCGTTTGGCCAGGCGACCATCGCCGCCGAGCTGGACCTGATCCTGGAGACCTTTGGTCCCCTGGCGCCCTATTCCGAGGCCCTGTCCACGGGCCTCGTCGTCATCACCCTGACCTATCTGTCCCTGATCGTCGGAGAGCTGGTCCCCAAGCGGCTGGCCCTGATCTTCCCGGAAACCATGGCCGCCCTGGCCGCCCGGCCGCTTACCTGGCTGGCGATGGCCATGGGGCCGTTCATCACCCTGCTGACCACCTCGACGGCCGGGGTGCTGCGGCTGATGGGCGTTCGTGACGCCCAGGGCGAGGCCATGAGCCACGAGGACGTGGAGATGGCCCTGGCCGAAGGCGCCCGCGCGGGCCTCATTGAGCCGGCCGAGCAGCAGATCATGACCGAGGTCATGCGCCTGGGCGACCGTCCGGTCCGCGCGGCCATGACGCCCCGGCGGGACGTCTACTGGGTTTCCCTGGCCGACACGCCCGAGAAGATCCGTGAAGAGGTCCGCAACTGCCCCTATTCACGGATCGTCGTCTGCCGCGAGCAGGATATCGATGATCCCCTGGGCGTGCTGCACAAGAAGGATGTGGCCGACCTGCTGATGGACGACGCGGCGTTTGACCTCGAACCCCTGATCCACACGCCCCTGTTCATCCCGGACACCACCTCGATCCTCCGGGCCCTGGAGCAGTTTAAGAAGACCACCACCCATATGGCCTTCGTGGTGGACGAGTTCGGCAATCTGGAAGGGGTGATCACGCCCATCGACCTGCTGGAGATGATCGCCGGCGACTTCCCCGAGGCCCACGACGCCCCGGCCCCGCTGATCCTGGAGCGGGCCGACGGGTCCTTCCTGGTCGATGGGCGGGCCGACCTGATGGACCTGGGCGACCGTCTGGGGGAGAGCTTCGAGGAGACCGAAGGCTTCCACACCGCCGCAGGCCTGGTGCTGCATCGGCTGGGGCGGATCCCCGCCGAGGGCGACACCGCCGTCATTCGCCGCTACCGGGTCGAGATCATGGACATGGACGAGCGCCGGATCGACAAGCTGCTCTTCACCCGGCTTGAGGGCGATGCTGAAGATCAATGAGACCCTGGCCATAGACGAGGACGAGATCACCCTGCGTTTCGTTCGCGCCTCGGGTCCCGGGGGACAGAACGTCAACAAGGTCTCCACCGCCGTGGAGCTGCGCTTCGACGTCTGGAACTCCCCCACCCTGCCCGAACCGGTCCGCGCCCGGCTGGCCCGGCTGGCGGGACGCCGGCTGACCCAGGAAGGCGTGCTGGTCCTGTTGGCCGAGCGGTTCCGCACCCAGGAACGCAATCGCGCCGACGCGCAGGATCGCCTGCTCGAGTTGATCCGCAAGGCGGCCGAGCCCCCCCCGCCGCCGCGAAAGAAGACACGGCCGACCCTGGCCTCCAAGAAGCGCCGGCTGGAGAGCAAGACCCGCCGGGCGGTGGTCAAGGCGGGCCGTGGACGCCCCGGCGGCGACGACTAGGCGCCAGCCTGCGGCCCCGTGACGCATCAAGTGTTGGCTTCTGTCACAGTCCTTAATTATGGTCGGCCCATGTCCAAGCTCCGTCTTCTGGCGATCTCCGCCACGCTCGCCCTGGCCACGGCCTGCGCGCCCACCATGGGCCCGCCCCCGCCGCCCCCTGGCATGGGGGCGCCTTCGCCCACCGTTTTCCGGCAGGAGGACTTCTCCTGGTCGGCGGTTCCTGGCCGCAACACCATCGATGGCCGGCTGACCTATCGCCAGGGCGCGACCCGCTACACCTGCTCAGGCGCTGGCGTCGTGCTGACGCCGGAGACCCCCTGGACCCGCCGACGGATGACCATTCTCTATTCGTCGCCGGAAGCCGCAGCCCTCCCGGCCGACGAGGTTCGGGCCCGGACGCCCTCGGCGCCCAATGAGGACTACTCCTCCTTCGTGCGCCGCAGCACCTGCGACGCCGCCGACCGCTTCACCTTCTCCAACCTGCCCGACGGCGCCTGGTTCGTGATCACGGTGGCGCGCCCCTCGGCCGGGGCCGGCGAAAGCGTGGCCATCATGCGCCGGGTGGTGACCCGCGGCGGTCGGATCAGCCCCATCGATCTCTAGGCGCGCGCCTGACGCAAGCGTGAGACGACTTTTCGCCCGTCGCCGGAACCCGGCGGCGGGCGTCGTCCTTTCTGGACCATGGCCTCGCTTCCCAAAACCCCCGCCGCCGCCCGACCGACCATCTACGCCCTGGGGCTGGCGAGCCTCGCCATCGGCCTGATCAAGACCGCACGACCGGCCGCCATCGCGGGTCGCACGGGCCTCGGGGAAGCCTCCATGGTCAGGACGCTCGGCCTTCGCGAGATGTCGGCCGGCGCCGGCCTGCTGCTGGACGGCGGCGACAAGCGCTGGCTGGCCGCCCATGGCCTGAACATCGCCGGCCAGGTGGCGGTGTTGCTCAAGGCGCGACCCTCCAATCGCCGGGAGTGGCGGGGCCTGGCGGTGTTTTACGGCGTACTTCTGGGCCTGACTCTCGCCGACGTATACGCGGCCCGACGCCTCCAGCAGGCCGAGAGCTGACAGCAAAACGCCCTCCCTGCCAGGCAGGAAGGGCGCTCTGTCTGCGTCAGGCGATGCCCCCGTCAGTGGACCTGGGCGCGACCGATGATCAGGCCGTCGGCCCCGGCGCGCACCTCGATCACCGATCCATCCTCCAGATCGCCGGCCAGAAGCTTGCGGGCGATGGGGTCGATCAGCGCCTTCTGGATCACGCGCTTGAGCGGGCGGGCGCCATAGACCGGGTCGTAGCCCTTGTCGCCCAACCAGGTCATGGCTGAGGCGTCGAGGGCGAGCGTCATCCGCCGGTCGGCCAGCATCTTCTCGACACGCTGCAGCTGGATACCGACGATATTGTCCATCTCCGCCCGGCCGAGCCGCTTGAAGAGAATGATCTCGTCGATCCGGTTCAGCAGTTCCGGCCGGAAGTGACTGCGCACGACATCCATGACCATGGGTCGCACCGCCTCCACGGGTTCGCCCTCGGCCTGGGAGGCCAGGAATTCCGAGCCCATGTTCGAGGTCATGATGATCAGGGTGTTGCGGAAGTCGATCGTCCGCCCCTGGCCATCAGTCAGCCGGCCATCGTCCAGCACCTGCAGCAGGATGTTGAACACATCCGGGTGCGCCTTCTCGACCTCGTCGAACAGGATCACCTGATAGGGCCGGCGGCGGATCGCCTCGGTCAGCGCCCCACCCTCGTCATAACCGACATAGCCCGGAGGCGCGCCGATCATGCGGCTGACCGAGTGCTTCTCCATGTACTCGCTCATGTCGAGGCGGGTGATGGCCTGTTCGTCGTCGAACATGAATTCGGCCAGGGCCTTGGTCAGCTCGGTCTTGCCGACCCCGGTGGGGCCGAGGAACAGGAAGGAGCCGATGGGCCGGTTGGGATCCTGCAGGCCTGCGCGGGCCCGGCGTACGGCGTCAGAGACGGCGACCAGCGCCTCCTCCTGGCCAACCACCCGCCCACGGAGGTAGTCCTCCATGGACAGCAGCTTTTCGCGCTCGCCCTCCAGCATCTTGTCGACCGGCACGCCGGTCCAGCGGCTGACCACTGCGGCGATCTGTTCGGCGTCGACCACCTCCGGGCTGACCGGCTCTTCGGCCGCCGAAGCCTCGGCCTGCGCCAGGCTCCGCTCCAGAGGCGGGATTTCGCCATAGGCGATCTCCGAGGCCCGCTGCAGGTCGCCTCGGCGCTGGGCGGCGACAAGCTCGGCGCGCAGACGGTCCAGAGCCTCGCGGATCTGGGCGGCCGAGCTCAGCTTGTCCTTCTCCGCCTTCCAGCGGCCGGTCATGCCGGCGGACTCGGCTTCCAGCTCGACAAGTTCATCCTCGAGCTTTTCCAGACGCGACTTCGACGCCGCGTCGGTTTCCCGGGTCAGGGCCTCGCGCTCGATCTTCAGCTGGACGATCCGGCGGTCGATCTCGTCCAGCTCCTCGGGCTTGGAGTCCACGGCCATGCGCACCCGGCTGGCGGCTTCGTCCACCAGGTCGATGGCCTTGTCGGGCAGGAAGCGGTCGGCGATGTAGCGGTTCGACAGGGTGGCGGCGGCCACGATGGCGCTGTCGGAGATGCGCACCCCGTGGTGGACCTCGTATTTCTCCTTCAGGCCCCGGAGGATGGAGATGGTGTCCTCCACCGTGGGCTCGGAGACGAACACCGGCTGGAAGCGACGGGCGAGGGCTGCGTCCTTCTCCACATGCTTGCGGTACTCATCCAGTGTGGTGGCGCCAACGCAGTGCAGTTCGCCCCGCGCCAGGGCAGGCTTGAGCAGGTTGGAGGCGTCCATGGCGCCTTCGGATTTGCCCGCGCCCACCAGGGTGTGCATCTCGTCAATGAACAGGATGATCGAGCCTTCGGCGGCGGTGACCTCGTTCAGGACGGCCTTCAGCCGCTCCTCGAACTCGCCGCGATACTTCGCGCCTGCGA
>JAIXZX010000012.1 GCA_027489335.1 Caulobacteraceae bacterium
AACCAGAACCTGTTCCGGGTCGCCAACGAACGCACCACCTTCTCCGAAGCCTTCGGCATGGCCGACCAGGTGCTGCATTCGGGCGTCCGTTCGATCACCGACCTGATGGTGCTGCCCGGCCTGATCAACCTCGATTTCGCCGACGTCCGCACGGTGATGACCGAGATGGGCAAGGCGATGATGGGCACCGGCGAAGCCTCCGGCGACGATCGCGCCCTGATGGCCGCGCAAAACGCCATTCAGAATCCGCTGCTGGACGAGGTCTCGCTCAAGGGCGCCAAGGCCGTGCTGGTGAACGTCACCGGTGGTCTGGACATGACCCTGCTGGAAGTCGACGAGGCCGCCAACGCCATCTCCGAACAGGTGGACGCCGAGGCCAACATCATCTTCGGGGCGGCCTTCGATCCGTCCCTGGACGGCATGATCCGCGTGTCGGTGGTCGCCACCGGCATGGACGGCGCCTCCATCGCCGCCATAGAGCCCAAGGCCGAGGTCCGCCGCCCGGCGCCGCCGCAGGCGCCTCACCAGCCTCTGCATACTCCGGTCCGTCAGGCCGAGCCTGTCCGTCAGGTCGCGCCGCCGCAACAACCCGCCTATGTGGAGCGGCCCGCGCCGGCCGCCTACGCGCCTGAGCCCGCGCCCCGCGCGCCGGAGCCGGCTCCGCAGGCCTACGCCCCGCCGCCGCAGCCGCAGGTTCAGCCGCAAGCCCGCGCCCCGGACCCTCAGCCAGCTCCCGCCTATGAGGCGCCAGCCCCTCAGCCGGATCTCTATGCGCGTCCGGCGCCGTCGCCTGAGCCTGCCGCAGAGCGGCCGATCACCCGGATCGTCGATCCCATGGTGGCCGAAGACGATGACGAGCCCCTGTTCGGCGACGCCGCATTTGCGGATGACCGTCGTCAGCGGGGCGGATTTCTGAGCCTGTTTGGCGGTCGCCCCCGGTATGACGCGCCAGCTCCGGCTCCGGCTCCGGCCCCTGCGCCTGCCCGTCATGCGCCTGCCGCACGCGGCGGCGCTCAGCCGGCCGAGTCGGCGGAGCCAGAGCGGGATGGGGGCGAGGATCTGGAAATCCCGTCCTTCCTGCGCCGACTGGCCAACTAGGTCTTTCAACCTCGCAGTCTCGGCTGCAAAGCGATTTGAAACGGTCGGCCCCCTGGGGCCGGCCGTTTTCGTCGTCTGGGGTCCACTAGCAAGGCATTGAAAGAGCGGAGTAAATCTGCTCCTGGCTCAAGCGAAACATTCGGAAACAGGACTTGTATTGCGGCGCCGCAGCATAGGTTTTAACCGTCTCCTGGGGCCAATCGCGGTCGTTTGCGCGCCCGCGTCTCTAAGTTCGGTCAACCAAGGTTTCGTCGTGCCCGCAGCCCACGCCTCCGCCCAATCCGCCTTGCAGCACACCGTGCTCGGCCCCGCCATCTTCGCCGGCGTTGGCGTGCATACCGGCGCCCATGTGCGGGTCTCCGTCCGGCCAGCCCCCACCGATACCGGCATCGTCTTCGTGCGCACCGATATCACCGATCAGGACAATCGCGTGCCGGCGGCCGCCGAGGCCGTCTGCAAGACCCAGCTCGGGACCGTCATTGGCAACGCCGCGGGTGTGACCGTCTCCACCATCGAGCACCTGATGGCGGCCTTTGCGACGCTGGGCGTCGATAACGCCATTGTCGAGCTGGACGGCCCGGAAATGCCGATCATGGACGGTTCGTCCGAACCTTTCGTCCAGATCCTCGACCAGGCCGGCCGCCGTCAGCAGGACGCGCCGCGCCGCTATATTGAGATCCTGGCCCCCATCGAGGTGGTGGACGGCGACAAGAGCGCGAAGCTCCTGCCCAGCAGCCAGTTCGAGGTGGCCTTCGAGATCGTCTTTGATTCGCCTGTCATCGGCCGACAGGCCGTTGATCTGGTGATGACGGAGGACGCCTTCCGCACCGAACTCGCCAACTGCCGGACCTTCGGCTTCGCCCATGAGGTCGAGGCCCTGCGCGCCATGGGCCTGGCCCGGGGCGGCTCGCTGGAGAACGCCGTGGTGATTGAGGGCGATCGCATCCTCAATCCCGAGGGTCTGCGCCGTCCTGACGAATTCGTGCGCCACAAGGCCCTGGACGCCATCGGCGACCTCTATGTGCTCGGCGCGCCGATCCTGGGCCGCTTTGAGGGCCGTCTGGCCGGCCATGGCATCAACAACCAGCTGGTCCGGGCCCTGGTCGCCCAGCCGGACGCCTGGCGGATCCGCACCTTCGCCCCTGAGCTCGCCCTGGCGGTCTGAGCTTCCGTTTGCGCCGGCGCCCGCGTGGTGTAGAAGCGAGGGCTCGCGGCGCGGGGGCGCGCGTTGGTCCTTTTGAGGTGAAGGTGTCTCTGCTTCACAATTCCCTTCGGGGTCCCGCCCTGGCGACCTTGGTCGCCGCCCTGGCCCTGACGGCCTGCGCCGGACGCGAGGAGCGTCCGCGGCTGGCCTATGAAGAGCGGCCGGTCGAGCTGCTTTACAACACCGGCGCCAATCGCCTGGATCGCGGCCTGTGGAATCAGGCCGTCGACTATTTCGCTGAGGTCGAGCGGCAGCATCCCTATTCGGTCTGGGCGCGGCGTTCGATCCTGATGACGGCCTACGCCCAGTATCAGGCCAATGACTACGCCGAGGCGATCGCCAGCGCCGACCGCTTCCTGACCCAGGCGCCGGGCAACCCGGCGGCGGTCTATGCCTATTACCTCAAGGCCATCTGCTACTTCGAACAGATCGTTGATGTGGGCCGCGATCAGGCCGCCACCGGTCAGGCCCTGAACGCCCTGCAGGAGGTCGTGCAGCGCTATCCCGACAGCGAGTACGCCAAGGACGCGCGGCTGAAGATCGACATGGTCCGCGACCAGCTGGCCGGCAAGGAGATGACCGTCGGCCGCTACTACCTGCGTGACGGCGACGTGCTGGCCGGCATCGGCCGGTTTAAGACCGTGGTCGAGCGCTACGAGACCACCAGCCATACGCCCGAGGCCCTCTACCGCCTGGTGGAGGCCTATCTGACCCTGGGTCTGACCGAGGAAGCCAAGCGAAACGGCGCGGTCCTCGGCTTCAACTATCCCGGCAGTATCTGGTATCGCGACGCCTACGAGCTTCTGAACAGCCGCGGCCTGCGTCCGGCCAATGCGCCGGAGGCCCGGTCCAGCGGCGGCTTCTTCTCCCGGCTGCCGTTCGTCGGCGGGCGTGACTCCGACGAGCTGGAGCGCGACAAGGGCACGACCCTGCGCCCCCCGGCGAGCGAATAGAACCTAAGGCGAACGGGCGGGCTTCCGCCCGAGGTGATTCCAGGCAATCTTGCACCCCATGCTGATCGGACTGTGGATCCGCGACGTGGTGCTGATCGAGGCGCTTGACCTGCCCATCGGGCCGGGGCTCACCGCCCTGACCGGGGAGACGGGGGCAGGCAAGTCGATCATCCTCGACGCCCTGGGCTTGGCCACCGGCGCGCGGGCCGAGGCCGCGCTTGTGCGCCAGGGCGCGACCCTGGCCCAGGCCACAGCGCTGTTCGCCCCAGCCCCCGACCATCCTGCCTGGGCGCTGCTGGACGAGAAGGGCCTGTCCTACGATCCCACCGAAGACCTCGTCCTGCGCCGCACGGTCAGCGCGGACGGTCGCAGCCGCGCCTTCGTCAACGACCAGGCCACCAGCGTGGGCGTGCTGCGCGAACTGGGCGCCCTGCTGATGGAGGTCCACGGCCAGCACGAGACCGTGGGTCTGCTGGACACCCGCACCCATCGGCCTCTGCTCGACGCCTTCGGCCAGCTGGCCGCGCCCCTGGCCAAGGTCGGCGAGGCCTGGAAGGCCTGGCGTGGCGCCCTGGCCCGTCGGGACGATCTGGCCGCCGCCGCCGAGCAGGCCGCCGCCGAGATGGAAGAGCTAAGCCTACGGCTCTCCGAGCTTGATCGCCTGGAGCCCCGGGAGGGGGAGGAGGCCGACCTCGCCGAAAGCCGCGCCATGTTGGGCGCCGCCGAGAAGGCGCTGTCCGACATCGCCTCGGCCCGGGAGGCGTTCGACGGGCTTGCGCCGCGCATGGCCCAGGCCGTGCGCGCCCTGGACCGCGCCCGAGAGCGCGCTGTCCATGCCGGCGCCGCAGAGACCGGCCCCACGGTGACGCGACTTGCCGCCGCCACCAGCGCCATCGACCGCGCCCTGGTGGAGGCCCAGGAGGCCGAGGCCGCCATCGACGGCGCCGCCGAGGCTTTTGACTTCGATCCTGACCGGCTGGAAAAGACCGAGGAGCGGCTGTTCGAGCTGCGCGGCATGGCTCGAAAGCTCAATGTCAGCGTCGAGGAGCTGCCGATCCTGCGGGTCCGCTTCGCCGAGCGCCTGCGGGCGGCTGAAACCTCCGGCGAGGACCTGAAGGCCGCCGAGGCCGCTCTGGTTGCGGCGCGGGCCGACTATCTGGCTGCGGCTGAGGACCTGAGCACCAAACGCCGGGCGGCTGGAGAACGGCTGGCCCAGGCGGTGATGGCTGAGCTTGGCCCCCTGAAACTGGACAAGGCCCGCTTCCGCACCACCGTCGAAACGCTGTCGCCGGAGAAGGCTGGTCCGCAGGGCCAGGACCGCGTCGCCTTCGAAATTTCTACCAATCCCGGTGCGCCCTTTGGCGAGCTGGGCCAGATCGCCTCTGGCGGCGAACTCGCCCGCCTCGCCCTGGCGCTGAAGGCCGCTCTGGCCGGCCGCGCCGAGGGCGCCCAGCCCCTGATGATCTTCGACGAGGTGGACCAGGGAGTCGGCGGGGCCGTGGCCGACGCGGTGGGCCTGCGCCTGCGTCGCCTGGCGTCCGCCGCCCAGGTCCTGGTGGTGACCCACAGCCCCCAGGTCGCCGCCCGGGCCGACGCCCACTGGCGGATCTCCAAGGCCGGCGACGCCGAGATGGTGCGCACCGCCGTGGAGGTGCTCTCCCTGTCCGACCGGGAAGAGGAGATCGCCCGCATGCTGGCCGGCGCCCAGATCACCGATGCGGCCCGCGCCGCCGCCCGAGCCCTGATGGATGCCTGAGTTTCGCGCCTCCAAGCCGGCCGCCGACCTCACCGAAGCCGAGGCCGCCGAAGAGCTGACCTGGCTCGCCGACACCATGGCGGCCCATGACATCGCCTATTATCAGGACGATGCGCCCAAGGTCTCCGACGCCGAGTACGACGCGCTCAAGCGCCGCAACGCCGAGATCGAGGCGGTGTTTCCAGATCTCGTTCGCGAGAACTCCCCCAGCCTGAGGGTAGGCGCTGCGGCCTCGGCCCAGTTCTCGCCCGTCGAGCATGGCGTGCCCATGCTCAGCCTGGACAACGCCTTTTCCGATGAGGAAGCGGTGGAGTTCGAGGCCCGAGTGCGTCGCTTTCTGCGCCTCGACGACACCGCCATCGCCTTTACGGCCGAGCCCAAGATCGACGGCCTGTCGGCCTCGATTCGCTACGAAAAAGGCCGTCTCGTGCGGGGCGCCACCCGGGGCGATGGGCGGGTGGGGGAGGACGTCACCGCCAATCTCCGAACCCTCGCCGACATCCCCGACCGCCTGGCCGGCTCCGGCTGGCCCGAGGTCATCGAGATCCGCGGCGAGGTCTATCTGGAGCATGAGGGCTTCAAGGCGCTGAACGCCGCGGCCGAGGCGGCCGGCCAGAAGACTTACGCCAATCCCCGCAACGCCGCGGCCGGCTCCCTGCGTCAGCTGGATCCCAAGATCAGCGCCCAGCGACCATTGCGCTTCTTCGCCTATGCCTGGGGCCTGGTCAGCAGCCCCTTCGCCGAAACCCAGTGGGAGGCGCTGGAGGCCCTGAAGGCCTGGGGCTTCCAGACCAACCCGCAGTCGCGCCGGGTCGAGGGCGCACAGGGCCTGCTGGACGCCTATCGCGAGATGGAGGTGGCCCGTCCCCGCCTGGGGTTCGACATCGATGGCGTGGTCTACAAGGTCGACCGGCTGGACTGGCAGCAGCGCCTGGGTTTTGTCTCGCGCTCGCCGCGCTGGGCCATTGCGCGCAAGTTCCCCGCCGAGCAGGCCCGCACCATCCTGAACGCCATCGACCTGCAGGTGGGCCGCACGGGCGCCGTCACCCCCGTGGCGCGGCTGGCGCCGGTGACCGTGGGCGGCGTCGTGGTGGAGAACGCCACCCTGCACAATGCCGACGAGATCGCCCGCAAGGACGTGCGCATCGGCGACACGGTCATCGTCCAGCGGGCGGGCGATGTGATCCCCCAGGTGGTGGCGCCTGTGCTGGAGGCGCGGCCTGAGGGGGCCGAGCCCTACGTCTTCCCCGACACCTGCCCCTGTCCGCTGAAGACGCCGCTCGCTCGGGAGACCACCGCCTCCGGGGCCGAGACGGTGGTGCGCCGCTGCACCGGCGAGCTGGCCTGTCCGTTCCAGCGGATCGAGCACCTGAAACACTTCGTCTCCCGCCGCGCCTTCGACATCGAAGGCCTGGGGGAGAAACAGCTGCAGGCCTTCTTCGACAAGGGCTGGGTCAAGGAACCGGCCGACATCTTCCGTCTCGCCCGGGACGAGGCCAAGTTGGGCGAGCTGCGCGAGACCGAGGGCTATGGCGAGACCAGCGTCGCCAATCTGAAGGCCGGGATCGACGCCAAGCGGCCCATCCCCCTGGATCGCTTCATCTATGGTCTCGGCATCCGCCACATCGGCGAAACCACGTCCCTGGCCCTCGCTCGCCACTTCGAGACCGTCGAGAGCTTCCTGAGCGCCGCGAACACGGCTGCCGCTCAACGGGCCGGTGCGGCGCATGATGGTTTCTCTCAGCTCGACGGGGTGGGGCCCACGGCGCTGGATGCGATCCTGGCCTGGGCCGCCGCGCCTCATGAGGTGCTGGTCCCCGAAGGCGCGGGCTTCGAGACCCGGCTGAAGGCCAGTATCCCCAAGCTCAACAAGACCGCCCGGGAGGCCCTGGAACGCCACTTCGGCGATTGGGCGGCGTTCGAGACCGCCGCAAAGGCGGCTGTCGCCCAGGCCCCCGGAGAGGACTTTGCCGAACTCGCCGCGGTCGACGGCGTGGGGCCGGTGGCGGCCAGCATGATCGCGGGCTTCTTCGGCGAGGATCATAACCGCGCCATGGTCGAGCATCTGCTGGCCGAACTCCAGGTTCAGCCGGCCGCGCGGCCCAAGACCGACACCGCCGTGGCCGGCAAGACCATCGTCTTCACCGGCGCCCTGGAGAAGATGACCCGGGATGAGGCCAAGGCCCAGGCCGAGGCCCTGGGCGCCAAGGTCTCCGGCTCGGTGTCGAAGAAGACCCATCTGGTGGTCGCCGGCCCCGGCGCCGGCTCAAAGCTCAAGACCGCCACTGACCTGGGCATCGAGGTGATCACCGAGGACGACTGGCTGGCGCTGGTCGGCCAGGGGTAGGGGGCGAGCTACGTACCTCACCGTCACCCTCGGACCTGATCCGAGGGTCCATGGGCACAGGATGACGGTCCGTGTTCATGGATGGTCGGATCAAGTCCGACCATGACGGAAGGGGAATGCGCCCTAAAGCGGCGCGCAGGCCTCTTCCAGCCAGGCCTTCACCTCGGCGTCCACCAGCGGGCCGATCTCGCGCAGCACCCTGGCGTGATAGGCGTCCATCTGGGCGCGCTCCTCAGCGCTCAGCATCTCCACCACGATCAACCGGCGGTCGATGGGCGCGAGCGTCAGGGTCTCGAAGCCGAGCATGGGCCGCTCGCCGCCTTCGATCTCGTCGGCGGCGGTGACCACCTGCAGGTTTTCGATGCGGATGCCGTAGGCGCCGGTCTTGTAGTAGCCGGGCTCGTTGGAGACGATCATGCCCGGCTGCAGGGCGACATTGTTGGGCGCCTTGGAGATCCGCTGTGGCCCTTCATGCACGCCGAGATAGCTGCCCACCCCGTGGCCGGTGCCGTGGTCGTAATCGAGGCCGGCCATCCAGAGCGGCGCGCGGGCCAGGACATCCAGGGCTGAGCCGCTCGTCCCGGCTGGGAAGCGGATATGGGCGAGCGCCAGGTGGCCCTTGAGCACGAGGGTGAAGCGTTCGGCCATCTCCTGGCTCGGTTCGCCGATGGCCACGGTGCGGGTCACATCGGTGGTCCCGTCCAGATACTGGCCGCCGGAATCCACCAGCAGCAGGGAGCCGGCCTCGGTGCGCTTGTTCAGCCGCTCGGTGGGCCGGTAGTGGACGATGGCGCCGTTCGACGCCGCCCCGGCGATGGTGTCGAAGGACAGGTCCTTCAGCGCGCCGGTGGCCTCGCGGAAGCCTTCCAGGGTCTGCACCACGGTCTTTTCGTCGGGCAGGCTGGTCTGGGCCTCCGTGGCCAGCCAGTGGAGGAAGCGGGCCAGCGCCCCGCCGTCGCGCACATGGGCCTTGCGCGCGCCCTCGATCTCAACGGCGTTCTTGCAGGCGCGCGGCAGGGCGCAGGGGTCGTCGGCGCGGATCGTCTGGGCGCCGGCGGCCTCCAGGGTGTCGAAGTACCAGGCCGAGGACTGCCCCGGATCCACCAGCACCTTCTGGCCCTTCAGGTCCGCAAGGGCGCCGGGCAGGTCGTCCGGCGTCTCCAGGCTCACCTCATTGCCCAGCCAGGCCGGCAGGTCGGCGCTGACCTTGGCGGGATCGAGGAACAGCCGCGCCCGGCCGCTGGCGTCAAGAATGGCCTGGGCCAGCGGCAGGGGGCTGCGGATCACGTCCCCGCCCCGCACATTGAACAGCCAGGCGATGGAGGCCGGCGCGGTGATGACCGCAGCCTGAGCGTCCTTGGCCGCCAGGGCCTGGCCGACCCGGGCGCGTTTGGCCGCGGAGTCTTCGCCGGCATAGTCAAGGGGATGGGGGACCACCGGCGCCTGCGGCTGGGCCGGACGGGCCGCGCCCCAGGCGGCGTCCAGGGGATTGTGCTCGACGGGCTTCAGCTCAGCGCCGGCCTTCTCGACCGCGGCGCGCACCCGGGCCAGGCCATCGGGGCTATGCAGGCGGGGGTCGTAGCCGATCGCCTGACCCTTGGCTGCGGCGGTCTCCAGGTAGGCGGGCACGCCGCCCTCGACCAGATCGCGGATCTCGAACAGGCTCTCATCGACCTGATCGCGGACCTGCAGGGTGTAGCGGCCATCGACGAAGACGGCGGCCTTGTCCTTCAGGATTACCGCCGCGCCGGCCGAGCCGGTGAAGCCAGTGGCCCAGGCCAGCCGGTCGTTGGCTTCGGGCAGATATTCGTTCTGGTGCTCGTCCTCGTGGGGGACGAGGAAGCCGTCCAGCTTCTGCTCGGCCATGGCCTGGCGGATCAGGGGCAGGTGGCGGGCGCCAAAGGCGCGCTCGGTGGTCTCATCAAAGGTCTGGCGCATAGGCTAGAAATAAGCCCGGCCGCGCCCGAGCGCCATGGGGATCATGCAGGCTCAGACATAGGCGATCAGCCGTCCAAGCGCGCCGACGCACAGCCAGATCGACAGGGAGCCCAGGGCCATCAGCCGGCCGGCCAGGGGCGGGTCCGTCTCCCAGGTCGCCATACGCCTGCGCCACAGCCGTCGAAAGAGCAGGGCGTGGAACAGCCCCAGGGCGATCAAGGCCATCTTGGCGCGGAAGATATCGGAGCCGACCATTGGCCCTGCGTCGGCGGCGAACATCACCGAGCCGCTGCCCGCCAGCAGGACAAGGCCGCCCAAGGCCATGGGGGTGAGCGCATTGGACAGGGCCGTGACCGGAAGCCCTCGCCAAAGCCCCGCCAGCCTCAGATCGACAATGCCGATCCCGCCAACCAGCAGGACAAGGCCCAGCAAATGCGCCACGTTGGCCACCGGATAGGCCACGGCTGAACCGCGCGCCCATTGGCCGAGCGCCGAGGCCTCCAGCAGGGCGGCCAGGGCCTCCAAGGCTCAGCGCAGCTCGACGGTCTTGCCGGCGGCCGTGATCCGCTCCAGGCGCAGCTCGGCCGTACCGTCGCGGCGGGCATAGCCCTCAAGCGTCACGGTCTTGCCGGGACCGAGCATGTCGCGGGTCAGGCCGCGAGCCTCCATTCGAGAGACCGGCGCCAGAATGACGTCCCAGGTCTTGCCCTGGTGGGCGACCTTGGCCGTCCCATGCGGATTGCCCCAGGTGACATCGGTCAGCGCCGCGGTCACCCGGACGGTCTCGGTGGCGTCATAGGAACTCCAGCCATGGTGGGCGAGACTGGCGGCGGGGGCGGCGGCCATCGCCAGGGCGGCGGCGGCGATCATCAGGGTCTTGCGCATGATGGGCTCCGGGTCTGGGGATCTCAGGATAACGCGGATCGGGGCGCAGCCAGATCAAGCGCCCGTGAGGTCTAGAGCCGGCGATAGATCATGGTGGAGCCGTCCTCCAGCTTGCCCCGCAGGCCCGCCCAGGCGCCGCTGGAGTCGTACCAGTTGTCGATCTCGGCCTCGCCGCGCAGGGTCCAGCGGGTGGCCGGCAGCGACTGGCCATTGGCCAGCTGGACGCTGTCCTGGCCCGCGCGGGCGGCGCGGATCCGCATCAGCTTGCCCAGTTGCGGATTGAACAGCGGGCGGTCTAAGGCCGCGGTGTTCCAGTGGGTGAGGGGGGCGGCCGAGGCCGGCGCGCTCACCCGGCCTCCGGGTCCCTCAATGCTTACACCGCCGGCCGAGGCCTCGGCGCGGACCTGCTCGACCTTGCCGTTGGTCTCGGTGCGGGTTGTCAGGCTCGCAAAGCGGTCGCCCTGCCACCGCTCTGTGGCAGTGTGGGCGTAGCGGAAGACCGGCACCGGACCGAGCTTGACCCGCATCTCCACCTCAGTGCTGACGCTCAGGCCGCCGCTTGCGCGGGTGAACCGCATCACGTGCTCACCGACCTTGTCCTTGCCGCGATAGACGGCGAAGGCCAGTCGGCCATTGGCCGGCGCAGCGGCGAAGGCGGCCGGCGAGGCCAGCGCGCCAAGTCCGCCAGCCAGAAGTCCGCGGCGGCTCAGAGTGATCAGATCAGGCGGGGTCATATCCAGGGTCTCCGCAGATGGGGTCGTCGGGCCGACAATCGATGGTACGGGCTCACGGCGTTGAGGGATGCCCTTATCCGAGGAACAGCCCGTATCCCCGGGCACGAAAAAGGGGCGGCCCAGACGGACCGCCCCTCCTGGTCGTGAGCGTACGCAGTGTTACATGCCGGTGCGGTCGGCGGCGTCCTGCGCGGCGTCGGCCGTGTTGGCGGCGGCCTCTTCGGTGGCCGCGGCGGTGCGGTCGGCGGCGGCCGCAGCGCTGTCAGCCACGCTGTCGGCGGCGGCGCGCGAGCTTTCGGCGGCCTCAGCCGCGGCGTTCTGGGCGCTGGCGGCGGCGTTTTCGACCATGGCTTCCGCCCGGCCGGTGTCACGGGCCATCTCCAGATCAGCGGTGTCATCGCCGCTGTTGCCGAAGATGAAGAACATGCCGACCAGGGCGACGATGGCCACGATGCCGGCCACCCACCAGCCGGCCGAGCCGCCGCTCTTGTGGACGACTTCCCGCTGGACCGGGGGCGGATCGCGACGTTCAGTGTTGGGATCGTAGGTCATGCTTCTCTCCTCAGGGCAGACCGGCTTGGCCGTGTCTGGCTGCGGATGAGAACGTCGGTCGATCAGGCCGGTTCCGTCAGGTCAGTTCCGCTTGAGCACCAGGGTCGACCAGGCGTCGCGGTTCAGGCGCGTGACCAGGACAAATCCGCGGGAGCGATAGGCCGCCAGAACTCGGCGCGCCTGCGAGCGTAGCAGGCCCGAAAGGATGGCCACGCCGCCGGGGCGCAGGGCGCCCTTGATGTCCTGAGACAACATGACCAGGGGCGCGGCCAGGATGTTGGCGAAGACCAGATCATAGGGGGCGTGGGCTCGGACCAGCCGGTGGCCCAGACCCGAGGCATGGACAAACCGGGCCCGAGCCTGGTTGAGGATAGCGTTCTCCCGGGCGATCCGCACCGAGGGGCGGTCGATGTCGGTGCCGACGGCCACCGGCGATCCCGTCTTGGCCGCGGCGATGGCCAGGACGCCCGTGCCGGCGCCCACGTCCAGCACGCGATTGAACCGGCCGCGCTTCAGAAGGGCGTCATAGGCCAGCAGGCAGCCCACGGTCGTCCCGTGGTGACCGGTGCCGAAGGCGGCCCCAGCCTCGATGCGCAGATTGACCGCATTGGGGGGCGCCAGGCCCCGGTCATGCGCGCCGTAGATGAAGAAGCGCCCGGCCCGCACCGGGGGGAGGCCCGACAGGGCCATGGCCAGCCAGTCGGCGTCGGCCAGCACCTCGGTGGAGACCACGAGACCCCCGTGACCCTCCAGCACCTCCCGGAGGGAGTCGGCCTCGGCCTGTTCGGTAGGAAAGGCGTCGATGCGCCAGACGTCGCGGTCCTCATCCTCCTCGAGGATGGAATAGGTCACCGCCTCCAGGCCCGGATGGGCGTCGATGGCCTCGGCGGCGGACTCGGCGACCTTTCGCGGTCCCCGGGCGATGATCTGAACAGCGTCGTGCGTCATGCGCCTCCTCTAGAGGCGCAGGATCGAGATGGCGAGAGGCAAGGCTCAGGAGGCGTCGAGGGTCGCCACTTCCATCGGCGCCGGGGACACAGGGCTCGGCATATCGGCGCGGTGAACGATCTGGGGGCCGAGCACGGCCTCCTCGAAGGTGATGTCGGGCTTGAACGCCGCGCCCATCAACAGGCCGCTGGCCGCCGCCAGGGTAATGCCGTGAAACAGAGCCTTCATGTGCGCCTCCTTGCGCCGCCTTAAGCGCATGAGGCCCAAGGTGGTTTCACACACGCCGAACTCAGGCTGGCGAGAGGCCCCGTCGACCAAAGACCGGGGCGCGGTCTGGCGTGACCCAGTCCAGACGATCGTCTGGCTCCGGCGCCGCGGGCAGCCCGGCCCTCGCCACCGAGCGTGGCGCGCGTGCGACGCTGCGGGCCGGGGCGGGCAGGGGACCGAGCAGCCGGCCCATGGCGGCCACAGCCAGCACCCAGGGCAGGCTGTTGTGGGCCAGGATGAAGCTCTCCGAGAAGATCTGCAGGGTGAACACGGCCAGCATCATCACCGCCCAGTTGGCGTCGCCGGTGCGGCGATGGCGGACCAGGGCGGCGAGGACGGCGGCGCCCAGCGCCAGGGTGAAGAGGGCCACCCCGACCGCGCCCAACTGCACCAGCAGGTCCATCCAGCCGCTATGGGCGGTGGGCACGGTCCAGCCGAGCTGATGGCGGATCCATTTCGCCGGGCTGGAGTCATCGGTCCAGAAGGCCGCGAACCCGTAGCCCTGCAGCGGCCGGGCCTCGGCCGCGGCCATCACCGCGCTCCAGATGTCGGTGCGGCCGGTCAGGGAGGCGTCCTTGCCGAGGGCCTCGAACAGGATGTCGGGGGCCAAAGCGTAGAGCCCGCCCACTACCCCGCCAAGGGTGACGCCCAGCCAGATCAGCGCAACCGCCGCCGCCGGGCCACGATTCATCAGGGTCAGGCCGGCTCCAAGGCCGAGCGCCAGGGCCAGGGCCAACAGGGAGGTCTTGGACTGGGTCATGATGATCAGACCGACGCAAAGCGCCAGGGCTCCGACCCACAGGAGCCGTCGGCCCGGGCTCAGGGCAGCGGCGGCCGCGCAGGTCAGGGCGCCGTAGACCATGGTCGCGCCCATCTGGTTCTTCTCGTACCAGAGCCCCCGCCAGGCGCCTGCGTTGACGTCCGAATGCACCCCCAGGCTCGGCAGGCCCAGGGCGACGACGTAGCTGCCGACTGCCAGGATCAGGAAGCTCGCGGCCATCAGCTCAGCCAGTGTCCGGCCGTCATAGCGGGCCACCAGATAGAGGCCGAACAGGGTCGAGGCCGCCACCGCAATGGCCCGACGCTGGGAGACGCCGGGATCGATGGACCAGGACACCGACAGGGCCGCCCAGAGCACCAGCGCCCCGAGCAGCAGGGCGGGGAACCACATGCGGAACATCTGCGGCGCCCGCAGCAAGGCAATCATCCCAGCGGCCGCATAGACGGGCAGCCACATGAGTCGCAGGATCGCATTGGAGTCGCCGCCGGTCTGCTCGGGGTCGAGGACCGGTCCGATCAGGGCGTTGGACATCATCAGGATGAGGCCCAGGGTCACAAGGCCTTCCATCAGCCGTATCGCCGTGAGCCGGTCTGACCGCGCGTCCATGCCCTGCCTGTGCCGATCTGGTCCAGGCGGACGCCTGGGTCGGAGATTCACGGTCAAGCTTGCAAGCGGCGGCCCAGCGCCTGCGCACCCTCGGCGGCCTTGTCGTGTTAGGCTTCACAGGAAGGAGGAGTCAGATGAGCAAGTACAAACCCCTGTCCGAGCGCCTGTCGCGGCACGAGGCCGATCGCTGGAGCGCGAGCTTCGCCGAGCTCGAAGAGGTCCTGGGCTTCCCCCTGCCCAAGAGCGCCCGGGAGCAGAACGCCTGGTGGCGCGGCGGAGAGAAACCCCATCATAGCGCCTGGACCGAACCGGGCTGGCGGGTGCTAGACCTGGACCGCGCGGCGGAGACCGTGGTCTTCGGCCGCGATCAGGATGCGACGGCAGCCTCGGCTGCGTCCGCCGCCAAGACGGAAGCGCCGAAAGCCCCTGAGGCGAAGCCGGCCGAGCGCGCCAAGCGGGTCATGCCCACCGCTGTGGTGGGCGGCGCTGCGGCCCTGTTGGCCGGCGGCGTCGCGGTGTTGGCCGGCTTCCTGGCGCGGCGCAAGGGCGAGCCCTGGCGCTAGACATTCAGCCGGCCGGGGCCTTCTCCACGAAGGAATCGATGACCTTCTTGTCGCCGGCCTTGTCGAAGGCGACGGTCAGCTTGTTGCCCTCGATGGTCCGGACCTGGCCATAGCCGAACTTCTGGTGGAACACCCGGTCGCCACGGGCAAAGGCGCTGCTTGAGGCCGACGGATCGGAGACGGCCACCAGGCGGCCCTCGCCCTCGATCACCTGCTGCCGGCCCGGATGACTGCCCTGATAGCCGCGGTCCTGGGCGCGACGCCAGCCGGGTGAGGAATAGCCCGAGCCGAAGCTGGGGCTCTCGTCCCAGCGACTGCCGTGCTGCTGCATGCCTGGGCCGCCGCCGTAATAGCCGGTGTCTGAGGCGGCCTCCACATGGGCGATGGGCAGTTCGTCGACGAAGCGCGAGGGCAGCTGGCTGGTCCAGCGGCCATAGACCTGACGGTTGGCGGCGAACGAAACGTGGGCCTGCTCGCGGGCGCGCGTGATGCCCACATAGGCCAGGCGCCGCTCCTCCTCGAGACCCTTTTCGCCGCTCTCGTCCATGGAGCGCTGCGAGGGGAAGACCCCTTCCTCCCAGCCGGGCAGGAAGACCAGGGGGAACTCGAGCCCCTTGGCCGAGTGCAGGGTCATGATCTGGACCGCGTCCTCGCCGGCCCCTCGGTCGAGGTCCATGACCAGGGAGACGTGCTCCAGATAGGCGCCGAGCGTCTCAAAGTTGCCCATGGACTGGACCAGCTCCTTGAGGTTCTCCAGCCTCGTCTGAGCGGTCGGCGTCTTGTCCAGGCGAAGGGCGTCGGTATAGCCGCTCTCCTCCAGCACCATCTCGGTCAGCCGACTGTGATGCAGGGTCTCCCCCTGAGCCCGCCAACGATCCAGGTCGCGCAGGAAGTTGGCCAGCGAGGTGCGGGTGCGCGCCGCCAGCTCGTCGGTCAGCACGATCTGCCGCGCGGCGGTGGCGGCCGAGACGCCGTTTAGCCGGGCGATCTGCAGCAGCTTCTGGACCGTGGTCTCGCCGATGCCGCGCTTGGGCACATTGACGATCCGCTCAAAGGCCAGGTCGTCGTCCTCCGACTGGATCAGCCGCAGATAGGCATGCGCATCGCGGATCTCGGCCCGCTCGAAGAAGCGAGGGCCCCCGACGACCGTGTAGGGAATCTGGAGCAGGACGAAGCGCTCCTCAAAGGCGCGCATCTGGAATGAGGCCCTCACCAGGATCGCCATGTCCTTGTAGGGGCGGGGATCGCGCTCGGTCGTTCCTTTGCGGGCGCGCTCGATCTCGTCGGCGATCAGCCGGCTCTCGGCCTCGCCGTCCCAGACCCCGCGGACCACCACCTTTTCGCCGCCGTCCGCCTCGGTCCACAGGGTCTTGCCCAGGCGGGACTTGTTGGTGGCGATCAGCCCTGAGGCCGCCCCCAGGATGTGGCTGGTGGAGCGATAGTTGCGCTCCAGCCGGATGACCTTGGCGCCCGGAAAGTCCCGCTCAAAGCGCAGGATGTTGTCCACCTCGGCGCCCCGCCAGCCATAGATCGACTGGTCGTCGTCGCCGACGCAGCAGACGTTCTGCCGCTTCTGGGCCAGCAGGCGCAGCCACAGATACTGGGCGACATTGGTGTCCTGATACTCGTCCACCAGGATGAATTTGAAGCGGTCGTGATACTCGGCCAGCACGTCGGGCTGCGAGGTGAAGATGGTGATGTTGTGCAAGAGCAGGTCGCCGAAATCGCAGGCGTTCAGCACCCGCAACCGCTCCTGATAGAGCCGGTAAAGCGCCTGGCCGCGATTGTTGGCGAAGGCCGCGCCCTCGGCCGGCGGCAGGCGGTCCGGCGTCCAGCCGCGGTTCTTCCAGTGGTCGATCAGGCCCGCCAGGGCCTTGGCGGTCCAGCGCTTTGAATCGATGTTCTCAGCCTCAAGCAACTGCTTGAGCAGCCGCTCCTGATCGTCGGTGTCGAGGATGGTGTAGCTGGACTTCAGCCCCACCAGCTCGGCGTGGCGGCGCAGGATCTGGGCGGCGACCGAGTGGAAGGTGCCCAGCCACCGCAGACCCTCGGCCTGGGGCCCGATGATGGCGGCGATCCGCTCGCGCATCTCCCGGGCGGCCTTGTTGGTGAAGGTGACGGCCAGCAGCTCCCAGGGCTTGGCGCGCCCGGTGGCCAGGATGTGCGCCAGCCGGGTCGTCAGCACCCGGGTCTTTCCGGTGCCGGCGCCGGCCAGGACCAGGACAGGACCCTCCACCGTCTCGACGGCTTCCCGCTGCTCGGGGTTCAGCCCCTGCAAGTAATCGGGCGCATGACCCGGCCCGCCCACGCGGGCGAGGTCGCTGATCTTCGGGGCGGGGACGGCGGAGACTGATTCAGGAACGGACATCGGAACATATGTAGCACATACGCGCCGCTGCTTAAGGCCCTCAGGCCAGCATCCAGTCTCCCAAGGCGGCGGACGTCACCCCCACCAGGATCATCTGGGCGCCGCCGACCATGCTGATCACCGTATCGGCTCCGGAGAAACCGAGGGTCCAGTTCGTGCCCGGATCGAAGCGCACCCGGTCGCCCTCGGCGCTGTTGAAATCCACGATGCGATCAAGGCCTGCGTCCCCGAAGGTGCTGAAGACGTCGGCGCCCGATCCGCCGCTCAGCGTATCGTTTCCACGGTCGCCGGAGATCCAGTCGTTCCCCGGGCCGCCAAACAGCTGATCGTCCCCCTGGCCGCCGCGAATCAGGTCGTTCCCGTCGCCGCCATACCCGGTGTCATTGCCGAGATTGCCGTAGACGATGTCGTCCCCGGCCTCGCCATGCAGCAGATCCTGGTCCTTTCCGCCCACCACCCAGTCGCCGCCGCCCGCGCCCCACAGCGTGTCGTTTCCGGCGTTGCCGTGCAGGTCGTCGAAGTCGCGGCCGCCCCAGACCTGGTCGGCGCCGTCCATGCCGCGCAGATATCCGCGGCCGTCACCGCCGCGGATCAGATTGTCAGCGCCGTTGCCGAGGATCGTATCGGCGCCTGGCCCGGCGATGACGTTCTCGATGACGGTGTTGTAGGCGATCCCCAGATTGTCGGTCCAGGTGTAGGTCTCGGGGTCGAGAATGTGCTCGTTGAAGAAGTCCTGCGCCCACGGAAAGCGCACTAGCATCTCGGCGATCTGCGCCTGGGCTGAGAACTGGGCGATGGAGGAATAGGCCCCCGGCGCCAGATCGATGATGGAGCCACGGCTGTGGTTTGAGAGATCAAAGGTGTCGATCCCCCCCGCGTCATAGATGGTTTGGAAAAAGGGCCGGTTCTGGTCCCAGCCATAGGTGGTCTCGCCCGCTCCGGTGGTCGGATCGGCGCCATAGCGGGCCTGGATGGACATGATGTCGAACACCATGGGCGTCTCGGGCGCCACGCGCGTCGGCGTGATCCTGACCCCTGTGGCCGTGGAAACCGCCTGCCAGTGCAGGCTGTCGGTGGCCTCGGTATAGGACATCAGGGTGTAGCGCTTGGTGTCGTAGGCGGTGGGAAGCGTGGCGCCGTCCTCAAACGGATGCTTCAGACCCAGGGCGTGGCCAAGCTCGTGGATCGTGGCGCTGAAATCGTAGCCGCCGAGAGCGAAGTCGGCGCCTGCCTTCTCATGGCTGATCCAGATGTCGCCCATATAGGGCTGCCCCACCCCGCCATTGCTGGGCGGGAAATAGGCGAAACCCCAGGACGTCTCTCCGTCGTCATCATCATCGACGGCCTCCACATCGGTGAAGGCTACGCGGATCTGCCCGGGCGAGGACAGATCGTCCGTCTGCACGAAACGGCTGGCGATCAGCCGATCCCAGGTCTCCACGGCGGCGGCGAACCGCAACCCCTGGGCGCTGTTCAACACCCCATAGCCGGCGACAGACGGCTCTTCCCCCGTTCCGTAGCCGGGCCAGGTCGAACCTTCCCGCGGGATGCTGTAGGTGATGGTCGAGCCGCCCCACCACCGGGTGGCGGTGAGCAGGCTGGCGATAATGGTGCTGGCGTCGGGGGCGGCCATGAACGCTCACGCGTTGAGAACAGAACGACTTCAATAGCCTAGGATCGGGCGCGAGCCCGTAACGAATTGATAACGTCCGCGACCGGTCACCGGGAATTGACCGTCGCTTGAACCCGATGAGGCTCCGATCCATGCCCGACATGCCGCCCCCGATGGTGTCCGAGGTCCAGGTCACTGCGCCGCGCCTGGCGCCCAGTCCCGCCGACCTCGCCTTCTCCATCGTTCGGGTGGGGCCAGATGACCTGGCGCGCAGTCCGCGCCTCGACGAAGCCCTCCGGGCCGAGCCTGGCGTCTCGCTCTTCCGGCGGACGGGCAGCGAGGTGGCCAATCCGACCATTCAGGGCCTGTCCCTGCGCGCCATCGCCCCCTCGGGCGCCGGCCGCACGCTGGTGACCCTGGATGGCGCGCCACAGAACGATCCCTTCGGCGGCTGGGTGATCTGGTCGGCTTTGCCGCCTGAGGGGCTGGCGGGCGCCGATATCGTCAAGGGCGCCGGCGCCGGACCCTATGGCGCCGGCGCGCTGACCGGCGTCGTAGCCTTGCAGGAGCGCGAGCCTCAGGCCGGGCTTTCGGCTGTGGACCTGTCGGTGGCCGACTATGGGACCTATCGCGGCGCGGCGGCCTTTGGGTCGGAAAACCTCCTGGTGGTGGTCTCTGGCCTCAGCCAGGAGGGGTATGTGCCTGTCCGCGGGCAGGGACGCGGGGCGGTGGACCAGCCGGCGGGCCTGGATCAGGTTTCCGCCGCCGCGCGCCTCCAGGGACAGGTGGCCGGCGTCAACGCCGCCTTCCGCCTGACCGCCTTCGAGGAGCGACGTGGCGGCGGTGTGGAAGGGGTCAGCTCTGAGGCCAGCGGTGGCGGCGCCACCCTGTCGCTCGCCCAGCCTTCGGCGACCGACGCCAGCGGCTGGCGGCTGCAGGCCTGGCTGCGGACCAGCGACCTGAAGAATCGCTTCGCCGCCGTGGAGACTGATCGCTCGGCCAGCCGTCCGGCGGCGCAGCAGCTGGCCACGCCGGCCCTCGGCTATGGAATGAACGCGGCCTGGAGGGCGGTGAACGGTCCCTGGACCTGGGAGGTCGGCGCCGACCTGCGGGTGAGCGATGGCGAGACCCGGGAGTTCTTCCGCGATCTGGGCGCCGGATTCACCCGAGGCCGGGTGGCCGGAGGCCGCACCCAGGTGGGCGGCGTCTATGGCGAGGCGACCCGGGTGGGCGAGCGCTTGCTGCTGACCGGCGGGGTCCGTGTCGACGGCTGGGAGGCCAGCGAGGCGCGGCGGATCGAGCGCGACCTGAGTGGCGGCGCCGTCCTGCTGAACGCCCGCGCCCCAGACCGCAGCGGCACGACGCCGACCGGCCGTCTGGGCGCCCGCTATGAGCTGACCGAGGCGATCTACCTGCGCGGCGCGGCCTATTCGGGCTTCCGGCCGCCAACCCTCAACGAGTTGCACCGGCCCTTCCGCGTCGGAAACGACATCACTGAGGCCAATCCGGCCCTTGAACCCGAACAGCTCTATGGGGTTGAGGCGGCCATCGGCGGCCAGGGCGCCTTCGCATGGTCGGCAGGCGTCTTCTTCAATCGGTTGGAAGACCCGATCACCAATGTGACCATCGGTCAGGGACCCGGGACCTTCCCCATCGCCGGCTTCGTGCCGGCCGGCGGGGTGCTGCGCCAGCGCCAGAACGCCGGAGTCATCGAGGCCTGGGGGTTGGAAGTCTCCGCCGACCGCGACTTCGGCGCCTGGGCGGTTCGCTTCGATGCGGTGGCGACACAGGCGGAGGTCGATGGCGGCTCGGCTGCGCCGCAGCTGAACGGCCTGCGCCCGGCGCAGACGCCGGAGTTCGCCGCGACCCTTGGCCTTGACTGGAGCGCCAGCGAGCGTCTGCGCCTGTCAGGCCAGATCCGGCACGAAGGGCAGCGCTATGAGGATGATCTCAACAGCCGCAGTCTGGCGGCGGCCACGACGCTCGACCTGCGCGCCGGCTGGCGCCTGGGGAGCGATGCGGAGGTCTATCTGGCCGCGGACAATCTGCTCGACGCTGAGATCGAGGCCCAGGTGGCTGGCGATGGTCTCGTGACCCTGGCCGCGCCGCGCATGGTGCGGATCGGCTACAGCCTGAGACGTTAAGGCGCGCCGGGTGCGATCACCGAGACAGAGCGTCCCGGCGATCACACCCGGCTCCTCGCCCTGGCGCGGTCCTAGTTGGCGCTCGGCGCGACGCCGTTGGCCTGCATCGCCTGGCCGATCCGGGCGCGGAGCTCGGCGTCGTTCTGGGCGGCCTGGGCGATCTGGTTGTATTCCTGCGGCGTAATGCCGGCCTGTTGCACGGCCTGACCCATCTCCGTCGCGGCCTGCCGTTGGATCTCCGTCCGCGCGGCGTCGTCAGGCGCCGCCTGAATCTGGGCGCTGTATTTCTGATTGAGGCTGCTGACCTGGTTCATGGCCAGGGCGAAGCTGTTGACCTTATCGTCGGTGATCTCGCCCGACGCCTGCGGCGCGGCTTGAGCCTGAGGCGGCTGGGCGGGTGCGGCCTGCTGGGCCTGGGCGGCGGTCACCCCAAGGGCGGCGACGGCGACGGAGGCAGCGAGGGTGGTGAGCGTGTTGCGCATGGCGATGTCCTTTCCGGGGAGTGACAGACCGGTAGCCCGTCGGTGCGCGCTGATAATTTGCATCACGAACGAGTGAGTCAACAGGCGCACCCCAACATGGGCGAACAAGTCACGTCTTCGCCAGAAAGCGGCCAGAATCCATTTCAGAGCTCGAAGCAATCTGCCCGTCTGACGCTGGAAGGTCGAAAGGCCGTCCCGCCCCCGCCAAGCCTAGTCCGGACGGGCCTCCGCCGCCGCCATGTCGGCCGCAGCCTTCGCCATCATCTTCTGGAACACGCCGCTGCGGATCAGCTCGCGCCGTTCCTCAAGACCGCGATGAAGCTCCTCCAGCACCTTGGCGGCGGGCGCCTGTTGCTGAATCGCGGCCCAATAGGCGGCGACCTTCGGCGTCGAGGGCACAGGATTGTCCATGCCCACCGACGGCAGGACGTTCTCCACCAGGAAGAGGCCCGGCACGATGGCGCAGTCGGCCAGGGTCAGGCGGCCTGCGCAGGCGAAGCCGTCCTCGCCGATCATCTTGTCCAGGGCCTTGATGTTGCGCACTACCTGACCGCCCAGCAGGTCGACGATCCCCTGATTACGGGTGTCGGCCCGTGACTGGGGCGAGAGCATGAACATGTTGTTCATGATGTAGATGTCGCCGATGCGAGCCAGGGTGCGGATCTGGGCTGTCTCCCGGGACGTGGCCCCCAGCATCGAGGGCTCGGGATAGCGTTCCTCGAGATACTCGGCGATGACCTCGGACTCCGCCATGGGCTCGCCATCCCCCTCCAGAACCGGGATGCGGCCGATGGGATAGTCCTTGCGGAACTGCGGCGTGCCGAAGGTGGCAGGCCGGGCGATCTCGATATCGGTGATGCCCTTGGCGTAGATCTGCATCCTCACGCGGGCGGAATAGGGGCTCAGATCCCCGGAATAAAGCGTCAGCGACATGGTGGTCTCCCTGGGGCGGCTCGAGGTCTGGCGGCCTGATTGGCGTCCAGTCTGCCGGATGCCCGGGAGGGTTGTCACGGACTCTTGGGCCCTTTCGCCTCCCTGGCCGCCGGTTCGTCGGCCTTTATCTGCGCGGCCCGCTCCAGGAAGCGGATGACCGAAAGCTCGAAAGCGCGCGGGGTTGCGGCTGCCTTCAGGGGTAGTTCGCCGCCTTCATAGGCCGCAAGGACCAGGGGGTGGATATAGGCCCGCCGGCAGACGGCGGGCGTATTGCCCAGCAGGCCCGCCACCGCCTTGATGCAGGTGTTCAGGTTCCGCTTCGTCTGGGTCTTGGTCGAACAGCCGCCGTGTTCCACCAGGGCGCGGGCCGCCGAGACGGTGGCCGCCCAGGTGCGGAAGTCCTTGGCGCTGACCTCTTCCCCCATGGCCGCACGCAGATAGGCGTTCACATCGGCCGACTCCACGGCCCGGCGCTCGCCATCCTCGTCCAGATACTGGAACAGCCGTTGTCCCGGGAGGTCCTGACAGGACTTCACCACCCGGGCGAGCCGGCGGTCCTGGAACGCCGTCTCGTGGTCTTTCCCGCCCTTGCCGCGGAAGGCGAAGGTGACGCCGCGGGTGCTGATCTTGGCGTGCCGGTCGCGCAGGGTGGTCAGGCCAAAGCTCTTGTTGGTGCGGGCGTACTCGTCATTGCCCACCCGGATCAGCGTCACTTCCAGCAGGCGGATGACCGCGGCGAGCACCTTCTCCCGCGGGAGGCCCCGCCGGGCGAGGTCGGCCTCCACCTGTTTGCGCAGCCGCGGCAGGGCGCGGCCGAAGGCGGCGACCCGCTCGAACTTCGCCAGGTCCCGGCTTTCGCGCCAGCGGTCGTGATAGCGGTACTGCCGTCGGCCCCGCTGATCCCGCCCTGTCGCCTGGATGTGGCCCCTGGCGTTCGCGCAGATCCACACGTCGGTCCAGGCTGGCGGGATCACCAGGGCCTGGATGCGGGCGAGGGTGATTTCATCCTTCACCGCATCGCCCGCAGCGTCGCGATAGGAAAAGCCCGCCTTGCCCGCCCGCCGGGAAATCCCCGGATCGTCGGGGTTCACATAGATGAGGCCAGCGGCGCGGGTTTCGGACTTGAGGTCGGCGATATCGCGCGGCATGCGGCGGATTCCTCACAGGCCGGGCGCCCGGCGCGGCGAGCAACGTGGTAGGAACCCCGCCGGTTCCTCTTTCCATCCGCCGGTGCGCCTTGAACTATCGCCACGCCTTCCACGCCGGAAACTTCGCCGACCTGGTCAAGCACGCAGCCCTGCTCTGGCTGCTCAGCCAGATGCAGCGAGGCCGCCAGCCCCTGCAGGTGATCGACACCCACGGCGGCTCAGGCCTCTACGACCTGCGCGGGCCTGAGGCCCATCGGTCCGGCGAGGCCGAGGCGGGCGTCATGCGCCTGATGGCCCAGGCAGAGCCCGCGGCTGAGATGACGTCCCTGGTCCAGGCGGTGGCCGAGGCGAATTCCGGCGGCGAGACCTGGCTCTATCCGGGTTCGCCCTGGCTGATCGCCCGGGCCCTGCGACCGGGCGACCGGTACGCCGTCTTCGAGATGCAGCCCGACGAGCATGGCCGGCTGTCGCACCTTTTGGCGGGGCGAAAGGCGGTGGCGACCCACTGCGCCGACGGCTTCGCCGGCGCCGTCAGCCAGATGGCGAGCGGCGCGCGGCATCTGGTGCTGGTCGATCCTCCGTTCGAGCGGGCCGACGACTATGGGCGCAGCTGCGACCTGGCGGCCGGCGTCCTTGGTTGCGACCCTGCTGCCACCCTGCTGATCTGGCTGCCGCTCAAGGATCTGCACACCCTCGATCTCTTCGTCCGCGACCTGGAGGACGCCTGCGACCTAGCGCCCATCCTGATCGCCGAGGCCAGGATGCGCGCCCTGGAAGACCCGATGAAGATGAACGGCTGCGCCCTGGCCCTGGTCAATCCGCCAGAAGGCGCGCAGGCGGTGTTGCAGGCGATCTGTGCGGCGGTGGTGGCTGAGGCCCCGGGCGGCAAGGCCCAGGTCTGGCCGGCGGGCTGAGGGGCAGGCGTGCTCAAGCGATCCTTCGACATCGTCGCTTCCATGGCCGGTCTGGCGGTGCTGTGGCCGGTGTTGCTGATCATCGCAGTCGCGGTGCGGCTGGATTCGCCTGGCCCGGCGATCCACTGGTCGCGGCGGGTGGGCCGCGACAATATCATCTTCCTGATGCCCAAGTTCCGCAGCATGCGGATCGACACCCCCGACGTGGCGACCCACCTGCTGGACGATCCGCAACAGTGGATCACACCGCTCGGACGGCTTCTGCGGCGGACCAGCCTGGATGAGTTTCCCCAGCTCTGGAGCGTGCTGGTCGGCCAGATGAGTCTGGTCGGCCCCAGGCCCGCCCTGTTCAACCAGGATGACCTGGTCGCCCTGCGGACGCAGGCCGGCGTTCACCGCCTGCGGCCAGGGGTCACCGGATGGGCGCAGATCAACGGTCGCGACGACCTCCCCATTCCCGACAAGGTGCGTCTCGACGCCGAATACGCTGAGCGGCGCAGCCTGATCTTCGACATCCGCATCATCCTGATCACCCTGCGCGCGGCGGTTGCAGCGAGGGGCGTTTCGCACTGACCGGCGACAAGTCGGCGACTGACGCGTTGTAGGGAACGACGTTGGAGTTCCCGCTTGCCCCAGTTCCCGACCGGTCTGTCCCAACGCCTCGCCGCGATTCGCCGCCGGGCAGATGAGGCGCGCGCGCGCCATCTTGGCTCAGAGGCTCGGCAGGCTTTCCGCCGCCGGGCCCTGTGGAGCGGCGGCGCCCTGGGGGCGGTCGTTCTGGCGCTGGGGCTCTTCCTGCTGCTCTTCGACTGGAATCTGCTGCGTGGGCCGATCGGCGCCTTCGCCTCGGCCCGTCTGGGCCGCGAGGTCGTCCTGGCCGGAGATCTCGACGCCCAGCCCTGGTCCCTGCGGCCCTCGGCGACCGTCAACGGTCTCAGTATCGGCGATCCCGACTGGGCCGGCGAGGGCAAGACGATCCAGATCGAGCGGCTGACCATCCAGATGGAGCTGCTGCCCCTGTTTCGCGGCCGCACGATCCTGTCGCGGCTGGAACTGACCCGCCCGGTGGCGCGACTGCAGCGCGACGCCGAGGGCCGGGCCACCTGGGATTTCTCTAAGCCCGGTGAGGCCTCCCACCCGGTCGATCTTCCCGCCATCCGCAGGTTCATCATCGAGGGCGGGCAGCTTGAGGTGGTCGACGCCCAGCGTGGCCTGCGGTTCTCCGGCGGCGTGGAGGCCAGCGAGGTCCGCGGCGGCGACGCTGGTTTTGCTCTGACCGGCGATGGGAACCTGAACGGCGAGGTGTTCCGGCTACGCGTCAAGGGCGGCCCGCTGATCAATGTGAATCCGGACGAACCCTATCCCTTCGACGCCGATATCCGCGCCGGCGCGACCCGCGTGACCGCCAAGGGCGCCCTGCCTGAGCCCTTCGACCTGGGCCGGTTTGGTCTGGATCTCACCGCAGAGGGCCCGGACCTGGCGCGGCTCTACGGCCTGACGGGCCTCGCCCTGCCCAATACGCCGCCCTACCAGCTGTCGGGGCGCCTGGTGCGCGAGGGCCAGATTTATCGGCTGGACGATCTGGGCGGCCGGCTGGGCGACAGCGACCTGTCGGGCAGTCTGCGGGTCGACGTCACCCAGGCGCGTCCCTTCCTGTCGGCCGACCTGCGCTCCCGGCGGCTGGATCTGGACGACCTGGCCACCCTGTTCGGCGGCGCTCCCTCGACGGGTTCAGGCGAGACCGCCTCGGCCGCCCAGGAAGAGATGGCCCAACAGCTCCGCGCCCAGCAGCGGCTCTTCCCGGACGCGACACTCGACGTCCAGCGGATCAGGTCCATGGACGCCGAGCTGACCTATCGCGCCGATGCGATCGAGGCGCCGAACCTCCCCCTGCGCGGGGCCCGGGTGAGCCTGACCCTGGAAGACGGCTTCCTGGACGCTCAGGAGGTGGTGTTTTCCCTGCCCCAGGGCGCGTTCGCCGGCCGCATTTCCCTTGATGCGCGGCCCGACGTGCCGATCACCGACCTGGACATGCGCCTGACCCGCGCTCGCCTGGAGCAGCTGCTGCCGGCCGGGGAGGGGGGCGTGGCCCCTCTGTCGGGGGATCTCGTCGGGCGGGTCAAGCTGAGAGGCGCCGGGGCCTCGGTGCACCGGGCCTTCGCCAATGCGGAGGGCGAGGCGCTCCTGGTCGTGCCGCAGGGTGAAATCCGGGCGGCCTTCGCCGAACTGATCGGGATCAACGTCACCCGTGGCCTCGGCCTCCTGCTGACCGACGACCAGTCGCGGGCGCCGGTGCGCTGCGCCGTGGCGCACTTCAAGGGTCGGCAGGGGGTGCTGCGCGCCACCTCCATCGTCTTCGACACCGGGCCGGTGCTGGGGCGCGGCGAAGGTGAGATCGATCTGGGACGCGAGCGGATCGATTTCCGCCTGGATGGCGAACCCAAGGAGCCCCGTCTGATCAGGCTGATGGCGCCGGTGACGGTCAGCGGACCCATGCTGGCGCCCCAGGTGGGCGTCGAGGCCGCCGGCGCCATCGCTCAGGGCGGTCTGGCCGTGGCCCTGGGCGTGGTGGCCGCTCCCCTGGCCGCGCTGCTGCCCTTCCTCGATCCAGGCCTCGCCGAGGACGCCGCCTGCGGCGCTCTGATCGCAGAGGCTCGCAAGGCTGGCGCGCCGGCCAATTGACGCCGCCCTGGCGAGATCGCAACACTCCCCCTCCGTTCACGGTCGGATACTGCCTATGAAGACGCCATCCGTCGGCCTCGCCGCCGCTCTCGCCCTGGCCTCGGCCGCGCTGCTCACCTCGGCCGCCCCGGCGGCGGCCGAAAGCGCCGCCGAGCGGGCGGTCGCCGCCCGCCAGGCGGGGTTCAAGCAGATCGGCGCAGCCTTCAAGGCGGTGAACGACGAACTCCGCGCCGGCAAGCCCGACCTCGCGGCGGTGGCGAGCGCGGCGGCCCGGCTGGAAGGCCACGCTGGTCAGCTTCCAACCTGGTTTCCCCGGGGCAGCGGTCCGGAATCCGGCGCCGACACCGGCGCGCGAGCCGCAGTCTGGAGCGATGCGGCGGGATTCGCCGACGCCGCCGCCAATCTCAGAACCCAGACCAGCCGGCTGAATGCGCTGGCCCGGGAGGGCGATCTCGCCGCCGTGCGCAAGCAGGCCGCCCTGGTGGGCGCCGCCTGCAAGACCTGCCACACCGCCTACCGCGAAGAGGACTGAGCCTGATGCTCTGAGCTCGGCCCACGAAAAACCCCGCCGCCCGGAGGCGACGGGGCTATCTCAGAGCTGAGCAGACTGGATTTAGCCGACCGAACGGTCGGCGGCTTCCCGCAGGCAGCCAAGCCAGGCGTCTTCGCGGGCCTTTTCGGCGGCGCGGAGCTTTTCTTCAGCTTCCTGCACGCCGGCGTCATGCTTGCGCCATTCGGCCACGGCGCCTTCGCGCGCGGCCCGGGCGGCCTCCATGGTCGGGAAGCGGGCGAGCACCGCACGCACGGAATAGCTCACCGGCGGTCCCACGGTTTCCCGGTCGGGATAGAAGCCCGTCACGGAGTCCCCGGCTTCCTTCTCGATATGGAAGACGTCGGCCCAACCGGCGTGATGGCGCATCAGGGCCCAGGGCCGTTCGATCTGGTCGGTCATCAGGCACTCCTCAAGTTCGGTGACGGGAAAATAGCGCAGGAACGAGCCGGTCTCCAATCGCATCCGTCAAGGAATTGCAAGGCGCCCGGCTCTGGACAGCGACGACGCCTCGCGATCGGCCTTCACCTTGAACCCCGCCCGCGCCATCGCTCAATCGTGATCAGACGCCCATTTCAGCCGTGAGCCCCTGTTTGGGGCGATTGAACGGCGCTTGAAGGCGCAACTTGGAAGATCATTTCAATTCAGCCGCGTCTGCCCCATCGACAAGGGATGTTCTTGCCGGGTAAATGCGCGGTTCCAACGCGCGTCCCAAACGGCCCCTCGGGGCCGCGCCGACGTGCGCCCGTAGCAAGTGGAAGGGAGTCCGTATGGGGGCGCCAGAGCGGCAAGGATTGTATGATCCGCGTAACGAGCATGATGCGTGCGGCGTAGGGTTTGTGGCCAATATTAAAGGCCGCAAATCGCATGAGGTCGTGCAGGCGGGTCTGCAGATTCTGGTCAATCTGGATCACCGCGGTGCTGTGGGCGCCGACCCGCTGGTCGGCGACGGCGCCGGGATTCTGATTCAGATTCCCGATGGGCTGTACCGCGCGTGGGCCGCGGACAATGGCGTCGCCCTGCCGCCGCCGGGCGAGTACGCCGTGGCCATGTGCTTCCTGCCGGCCGACGAGGCTGCGCGCGAGGTCGCCGTGGCCCAGTTCGAACACTTCATGAAGGTCGAGAAGCAGCCGGTTCTCGGCTGGCGCGACGTGCCGGTTAACCTCGACGGAATCGGTCAGGCCGTGCTCGACGCCATGCCGGTGATCCGCCAGGCCTTCATCGGCCGCGGTCCGTCCATCAAGGACCAGGATGCGCATGAGCGGAAGCTGCTGGCCGTGCGCAAGCAGATCCAGAACCCCATCGCCCAGCTGGCCGAGAAGAAGGGCCTGCCGGGGCTGAAGGACCTCTATCTGCCGTCCCTGTCGACCCGCACCGTGGTCTATAAGGGCCTGCTGCTGGCCGGCCAGGTGGGCACCTTCTACGAAGACCTCGCCAATCCCCTGGCGGAATCCGCCCTGGCCCTGGTTCACCAGCGGTTCTCCACCAACACCTTCCCGTCCTGGCGGCTGGCTCACCCGTATCGGTTCATGGCCCACAACGGTGAGATCAACACCGTCCGCGGCAATGTGAACTGGATGAACGCCCGTCGTCGCGGCATGGAATCCGACCTGCTGGGCGCCGACCTCGACAAGATGTGGCCGCTGATCCCGCACGGCCAGTCGGACACCGCCTGCCTGGATAACGCCCTCGAACTGCTGATCGCGGGCGGCTACTCCCTGGCGCACGCGGTGATGATGCTGATCCCGGAAGCCTGGGCCGGCAATCCGCTGATGGATTCCAAGCGCAAGGCTTTCTACGAGTATCACGCCGCCCTGATGGAGCCGTGGGACGGCCCCGCCGCCGTGGCCTTCACCGACGGCCGCCAGATCGGCGCCACCCTCGACCGCAACGGCCTGCGTCCGGCCCGCTTCGTCATCACCGACCAGGACCATGTGATCATGGCCTCCGAGGTCGGCGTGCTGCCCGTCGAGGACGAGCGCATCGTCCGCAAGTGGCGTCTGCAGCCGGGCAAGATGCTCCTCATCGACATGGAGGAGGGGCGGATCATCGAGGACGAGGAGATCAAGGCCTCCCTCGCCGGCGCCAAGCCCTATGAGGAGTGGCTGGCCGAGACCCAGTTCAAGCTCGAGGACGTGGTCGACGCCGAGGAGTCCGAGCCCGTCAAGGTCGACGACCCGGCCGTCCTGCTCGATCGCCAGCAGGCCTTCGGTTACACCCAGGAAGACCAGCAGTTCTTCCTGGAGCCCATGGCGCGCCTTGGGGACGACCCCATTGGCTCCATGGGCGCGGACACGCCCATCGCCGTGCTCTCGCAGCGGCCGAAGCTGATCTACGAGTACTTCAAGCAGAACTTCGCCCAGGTCACCAACCCGCCCATCGACCCGATCCGCGAAGAACTGGTCATGAGCCTGGTCTCGATGATCGGGCCCCGTCCGAACCTGCTCGGCCGTCAGGCCGGCTCGCACAAGCGCCTGGAAGTCGCCCAGCCGATCCTCACCAATGAGGCTCTGGCCAAGATCCGCTCGATCAACGAGTTGCTCGACGGCGCCTTCCGCACCGCCACCCTGGACGCCACCTGGGCGGCCGACGAGGGCGCCGGCGGCCTGGAGCGGGCCCTGGAACGCCTGTGCCGCGAGGCCACCGACGAGGTGCTGGCCGGCATGAACATCCTGATCCTGTCGGATCGGGCCGTCAGCGCCGACCGCATCCCGATCCCGGCGGCGCTCGCCACCGCGGCGGTTCACCATCACCTGATCCGTCAGGGCCTGCGCATGCAGACCGGCCTCGTCATCGAGACCGGCGAAGCCCGCGAGGTGCATCACTTCTGCGTCCTGGCCGGCTATGGCGCAGAGGCTGTGAACCCCTACCTGGCCTTCGAAACCATCGAGCAGCTGCGCGTGCAGAACAAGCTCGACATCTCGGCCAAGGACGCCCGCAAGAACTACATCAAGGCGGTCGGCAAGGGCATCCTGAAGGTCATGTCCAAGATGGGCATCTCGACCTATCAGTCCTATTGCGGCGCCCAGATCTTTGACGCCGTTGGCCTCAACTCCGAGATCATCGAGAAGTACTTCACCGGGACCGCCTCGACCATCGAGGGCGTCGGCCTGGGCGAGATCGCCGAGGAGGCCGTGCGCCGCCACCGGGACGCCTTTGGCGACAACCCGATCTACCGGCACATGCTCGACGTGGGCGGCGCCTATGCCTACCGCCTGCGCGGCGAGACCCACGCCTGGACCCCGGATTCGGTGGCCCGTCTGCAGCACGCCGTCCGCGGCAACCTGCCCGACGAGTACAAGGCCTTCGCCGCCAGCATCAACGAACAGAGCGAGCGGCTGCTGACCATCCGCGGCCTGATGCGCCTCAAGCTCGCCGACAAGGCCATCCCCATCGAGGAGGTCGAACCCGCCAGCGAGATCGTCAAGCGTTTCTCCACCGGCGCGATGAGCTTCGGCTCAATCAGCCGCGAGGCGCACACCACGCTGGCCATGGCCATGAACCGCATTGGCGCCCGGTCCAACACCGGGGAGGGCGGCGAGGAGCCTGATCGCTTCACGCCCCTGCCGAACGGCGACTCCATGCGCTCCAAGATCAAGCAGGTGGCGTCCGGCCGCTTCGGGGTCACGGCGGAATATCTGGTCAACGCCGACGACATCCAGATCAAGATGGCCCAGGGCGCCAAGCCCGGGGAGGGCGGCCAGCTGCCCGGCCACAAGGTGGACAAGGCTATCGCCAAGGTGCGCCATTCGACGCCTGGCGTGGGTCTGATCAGCCCGCCGCCGCACCACGACATCTATTCGATCGAGGATCTGGCCCAGCTGATCCACGACCTGAAGAACGTCAACCCGAAGGCCCGCATCTCCGTTAAGCTGGTCTCCGAAGTGGGCGTGGGCACCGTGGCTGCGGGGGTCTCCAAGGCCCGCGCCGACCATGTGACCATTTCAGGCTTCGAAGGCGGCACCGGCGCCTCGCCGCTGACCTCCCTGACGCACGCAGGTTCGCCCTGGGAAATCGGTCTGGCCGAAACCCAGCAGACCCTGCTGCTGAACGGCCTGCGCTCGCGCATCGCCGTGCAGGTGGATGGGGGCCTTCGCACCGGCCGTGATGTGGCTATCGGCGCCCTGCTGGGCGCCGAGGAGTTCGGCTTCGCCACCGCGCCGCTCATCGCGGCCGGCTGCATCATGATGCGCAAGTGCCATCTAAACACCTGCCCGGTGGGGGTCGCCACTCAGGACCCGGTCCTGCGGGCCCGCTTCAACGGCCAGCCCGAGCACGTCATCAACTACTTCTTCTTCGTGGCTGAAGAGCTGCGCGAGATCATGGCTCTGCTGGGCGTCCGAACCCTCAACGAGATGGTCGGTCGCGTGGACCTGCTCGACGCTGCGCCTGCGGTGGATCACTGGAAGGCGCGCGGGGTTGATCTCTCCCGGTTGCTCTACCAGGCGCCGATGGAGCACCCCAAGGGGCTGTGGAACACCGAGCAGCAGGACCATGGCCTGGCCATGGCTCTGGACCATCAGCTGCTGGCCGCCGCCCGCCCGGCGATCGACAAGGGCGAAGCCGTCCGGGCCGAGTTCGAGATCCGCAACATCAACCGCACGGTGGGCGCGATGCTCTCGGGCGAGGTGGCCATGGCCCACGGCCATGCCGGCCTGCCCGACGGGACCATCTCCCTGACCTTCCGGGGCACCGGCGGTCAGAGCTTCGGGGCGTTCGCGGCCCGGGGCGTGACCCTGGAGCTGATCGGCGACTCCAACGACTATGTGGGCAAGGGCCTGTCCGGCGGTCGCGTGATCGTGCGCCAGCCGCCGAACTCCAAGCGTGAGCCGACCCAGAATATCATCATCGGCAATACGGTCCTCTACGGCGCCATCGCTGGCGAGGCCTATTTCGAGGGCGTGGCCGGCGAGCGTTTCGCCGTCCGCAACTCCGGCGCCGTGGCTGTGGTCGAGGGCGTGGGCGACCACGGCTGCGAGTACATGACCGGCGGCGTGGTGGTGGTGCTTGGCGACACCGGCCGCAACTTCGCCGCGGGCATGTCGGGGGGGATCGCCTATGTCTATGATCCCACCAACCGGTTCGAGCCCCTGTGCAACAAGGCCATGGTGGAGATCGAGGCCATTGCGCCAGCGAGCGCCAGCGACCCGGCCGAGGACGCCCAGCGCCCGCGGCAGAAGTCGGTGTCGGTGGACGACAATGGCATGGGCGACGTTCTGGCCTTCGACGCCGAACGCCTGCGCATCCTCATTGAGCGGCACCAGCTCTACACCGGCAGCGCCCGGGCCCGGATGATCCTGGAAAACTGGGACGCCGAGCTGGCCAAATTCCGCAAGGTGATGCCGACCGACTATCGTCGCGCCCTGCTGGACCTGGCTCAGGAACGCAAGGCCGCCGCCGCCGTCGCCGCCGAATAAGACTGAAGATCGGAGCACCGTCATGGGAAAGCCCACCGGCTTCCTTGAGATCGAACGTCAGGACCGTGGCTACGAGAAGCCCGAGTCCCGGCTGAAGACCTGGAACGAATTCGTCAAACCCCTGGCCCAGCCTGAGCTGACCAAGCAGGCGTCCCGCTGCATGGATTGTGGGATCCCGTACTGTCACAATGGCTGTCCGGTGAACAACCAGATCCCGGACTTCAATAACCTCGTCTATCGCGAGCAGTGGCTGGCGGCGCTGGAGAACCTCCAGTCGACCAACAATTTCCCGGAGTTCACCGGTCGGGTCTGCCCCGCGCCCTGCGAGGCCGCCTGCACGCTGAACATCGTCGACACCCCGGTGACCATCAAGACGATCGAGTGCCAGATCGTCGACAAGGGGTGGGAAGAGGGCTGGATCACGCCGCAACCCTCGCCGCGCGGCACGGGCAAGCGGATCGCCGTGGTCGGTTCTGGCCCTGCGGGCCTGGCCTGCGCCCAGCAGCTGGCCCGGGCGGGTCATGCCCCCACCGTGTTCGAAAAGAGCGACCGGATCGGCGGGCTGCTGCGCTACGGCATCCCGGACTTCAAGATGGAGAAGCACCTGATTGATCGTCGGGTGCGCCAGATGGAGGCCGAAGGAGTCATCTTCCGCACCAATTTCGAGGTCGGTGTGAACGTCTCGGTCCAGCGTCTGCTGGATGACTACGACGTCCTCGTCATGGCCGGCGGCGCGGAGAAGCCCCGTGACCTGGAGATCGAGAACCGCGATCTGGACGGCATCCATTTCGCCATGGACTTCCTGACCCAGCAGAACCGTCGGGTGGCGGGCGACTCCGAAGAGGTTGCGGCTCCGACCGGCACCCTGTCGGCCAAGGGCAAGCACGTGGTGGTCATCGGCGGTGGCGACACCGGCTCGGACTGCATCGGCACCTCGAACCGTCATGGGGCCGCCTCGGTGACCCAGCTGGAGATCATGCCCCAGCCGCCGGCCCGCGAGAACAAGCTGATGACCTGGCCCGACTGGCCGCTGAAGCTGCGCACTTCGTCGAGCCACGAAGAGGGCTGCGAGCGTGACTTCGCCGTCGCCACCAAGCGGGCCATCGGCAAGGACGGCAAGATCGAGGCCCTGGAATGCGCCCGCCTGGAGTGGGTGAAGGGCGATGACGGCCGCATGGTCATGAAGGAGATCGAGGGCAGCACCTTCCAGCTGAAGGCCGACCTCGTTCTGCTCGCCATGGGCTTTGTCAGCCCCCGCCATGAGGGCTTTGTCGAACAGGCCAAGGTTGATCTCGACCCTCGGGGCAACGTGAAGGCCTCGGTGGACGACTATCGCACCTCAGAGCCGCGGATCTTCTCCTGCGGCGACATGCGCCGGGGCCAGTCCCTGGTGGTGTGGGCCATCCGTGAGGGCCGTCAGGCCGCTCAGGCGGTCGACGCCTATCTGATGGGCGCGAGCAAGCTGCCCCGCTAGATCTGTTGGAACCGACGGCAGGCTGACCGCCTGCCGTCGAGCCACCGCCGCGGGAAGAGAACGTCGGTCTCAACATAACGACGAACTTGCGAAAGATTCGCATTGTCGTTTCCCCGAGCTACAAATAAGAACGCGTCGCAGTCTTATTTGCACTTGGGGGTTTCCGCATATGACCAAGCCAATTTCGGGCGTCCGCGCCTATGCCCGTCGCGCCTGGACGCCGGCCGCCGTCGCCGGTCTCGCCGGCCTCGCCCTGGCCCCGCAGGCCCATGCCGAGGACGCGCCGCACGAAGTGGCCGGCGTCCAGGTGGAGGGACATCTGGCCGCCGAGCCCGTCTCGCCCAAATTCACCGCTGATCTGCTGGACACGCCCCGCAGCGTCACCGTCATCCCGCAGTTGGTGATCGACCAGACTGCGGCCACCTCCCTCCAAGACATTTTGCGCACCTCGCCGGGCATCACCTTCGGCGCCGGGGAGGGGGGGCAGCCGCTGGCGGACCGGCCGTTCATCCGTGGTCAGGCTTCCGGCAACAATGTCTTCGTCGACGGCGTCCGTGACAGCGGCGGCCAGGTCCGGGACATCTTCAACCTGGAACAGGTGGAAGTCGTGAAGGGGCCGGACTCCGCTTACAACGGCCGCGGCTCCGGCGGCGGCAGCATCAACCTGACCAGCAAGCAGCCCAAGCTTGTCGAGGAGAGCAGCGCCAGCCTGCGGGTCGGAACCGACTCCTATGTCCGCGCCGCGGTCGACGCCAACTATGTGCTCGGCGAAACCAGCGCCGTGCGGGTGAACCTGATGGGCGCGCAAGGCGACACGCCCCAACGCAACGCCGTGGACTTCGACACCTGGGGGGCGGCGGTGGCGGCCGCCATGGGCCTGGGAACCGACAGTCGCCTGACGCTGAGCTACCAGCACCTGACCCGCAACGACATGCCCGACTATGGGGTGCCGCTCTCGCGCAAGCTGCCAGGCGTCACCCCGACAGAGACCGGCATCCTCGACGTGCCCCGGGACGCCTTCTATGGCCTCACCGCCCGGGACTTCCAGGAGACCACCGCCGATATCGCAACCCTGGTGGGCGAGCACGACATCAACGCCGCCATGACCTTCAGGGGGGTCTTCCGCTACGCCAAGACGGTCAACGACTATGTGGTCACTAACCCGGGCGATGGCGGCTCGGCCCAGTTCGTCGACGGCCAATGGTGGATGAAGCGCGGCCTCAAGTCCCGCTGGAACCCGGCCACCACGGTGGCGGCGGTGGCCGATGTCTATGGCCGCTTCACCACCGGGGCCATCGAGCACAGCTACGACATCGGGCTGGAGCTCTCCCGGGAGAAGAACGAGAACGCCAGCTATACGGTGACGACGACGGCCGGCTCAGCTTGCCCGACGGGCTTCACCGGCGCGGGCGCGGGCGACTGTACGCTGGTCTACGCCCCCAATCCGTCCGACCCCTGGGTGGGAACGATCGTCCGCGGCCCGGTCTCGTCGACCGTCTCCAAGACAGCCGCCGTCTACGTCTTCGACACCCTGTCCTTCGGTGACCGCTGGAAGCTCAATCTCGGTCTGCGGCACGACGAATATTCCGTGAGCGGTCGCAACGTGTCGGCGACCGCCGTCACCGCCAGCGACGGCGACTGGAGTTTCACCAACTACCAGGCGGGCCTCGTCTACAAGCCGAGCCCGAACGGCAGCCTCTATGTCTCCTACGGCACCGCCTCGACGCCGCCGACCATCTCCGGCGGCGACCAGAACACCTCCGCTGGCGTGGGATCGGGCAATCTGGCCAACAAGCTCCTGGACCCGGAAGAGACCACCTCCACCGAGATCGGCGTGAAGTGGGCCTTCTTCGGCGAACGCCTGTCGACTTCGGCGGCGCTGTTCCAGGTCAACCGCCAGAACGCGCAGATTCTCGTGGATGTCGGCGTCTACGCCCAGGCTGGCGAGACCGAGGTCCGCGGCCTGGAGCTGGCCGTGACGGGGCAGGTGACCCCCGCCTGGTCAGTCTTCGGCGGCTACACCTACATGGAGTCCGAGCTGGTTCGGGGCGCCTATAACAACGTCAATGTGGGCGATCCCCTGGCCAATACGCCCGAGCACAGCTTCAGCCTGTTCTCGACCTATCAGCTGACTCCGGCGCTCAGCCTGGGCGGCGGCGCCTACTATGTCTCCGACAGCTTTGGCGGCAATCAGAACGGCGCTGGCGGTGGAGCCAATGGCGTCTACGCCCCGGAATACTGGCGGTTCGACGCCGTCGCCAGCTACCGGATCAACGAGCGTCTGAACCTGCAGCTGAACATCCAGAACCTCACCGACGAGGATTACATCGCCCGGACCAACGGGGTTCACCACGCCGACTACGGCCCGGCCCGCCAGGCCATGCTGACCCTGAACGCCAAGTTCTGACCCCACGCGGAACGCGCGTTCAGGTCCAGGCCCCGCGGGTTCGCTCGCGGGGCCGCTTCTGCTCCAGGCCGCCGTCCAAGGATTCTTCCCATGATGCTGCATATCCCAGAGGTGCTGACCAAGGCGCAGGTGGCCGACCTTCGCCGACTGATCGACGCCGGGGCCTGGGTCGACGGCAATGTCACCTCCGGCGCCCAGTCGGCCCTGGCCAAGCGCAATGAGCAATTGCCTGAGGCCTCGCCTGAGGCGCGGGCGGCCGGCGAGCGCATCCTCGACGCCCTGTCGCGTAATCCGCTGTTCGTCACCGCGGCCCTGCCTCAGACGGTCTTTCCGCCCCTGTTCAACCGCTATGGCGGAGGCCAGACCTTCGGCCTGCACATCGACAACGCCGTGCGCCAGAGCGGCGATGGACGGGTGCGCATCCGCAGCGACCTCTCAGCCACCCTCTTCCTCACCGAGCCCGAGGACTATGATGGGGGCGAGCTCCTGGTGGAGGACACCTATGGCGTCCACGAGGTGAAGCTGCCGGCCGGGGATATGATCCTCTATCCGGCCTCAAGCCTGCACCAGGTTCGCGCCGTGACCCGGGGCGCCCGAGTCTCCAGCTTCTTCTGGATCCAGAGCATGATCCGCGACGACGCCCAGCGCAGCCTGCTGTTTCAGATGGACATCGCCATCCAGCAGCTGGCCGGCAAGGTGGGGGCTGGGGCGCCGGAACTGATCTCGCTCACCGGCGCCTACCACAATCTGCTGCGGATGTGGGGCGACCTCTAGCCGCCCCACCGCGTGCTTTGGCGTCAGGCCCGTCCGCCAGCCAGGTAGTCCATCTTGCCAATGGGCGCGCCCTTGTGACGGAGCAGGGCGTAGGCCATCGAGACGTGGAACAGGAAGTTCGGCAGGGAGAAGGTCAGGACGAAGTCCTTGGCCGTGAAGGTCATGGCGCCCCGGGGCAGGGGCAGCTCGATGGTCCGCTCCAGGTCGTCGCTCACCTGATCAGGGGTGATGGACTCGACGAAGGCCAGGGTCTTGGCGATGCGGGCCTTCAGGTCGTCATAGGTGGTCTCGGTGTCGGGCATGACCGGCGGGGCGACGCCGGCCAGGCGGGCCGCGCCACCCTTGGCCGCATCGGTGGCCAGCTGGATCTGACCGATCAGCGAGTGCATGTCGGGCGCCAGGCGGGCCTCGAGCAGGTCCGACAGCGGCTGGTCGCTCGCCTTGGCGTGGGCCTCGGCCTTGTTCAGCAGGGCGGCGAGGTTGCGCAGCATCTGCACATAGACCGGGATCGAGGCGTCATAGAGGGTCAGGGCCAAGGGAGCGTCTCCGAAGGTTAAGCTTGACCCCAGATGGGGCTCCGCCGCGCCCCGCGCCATGGCCCTGGCCGGTTCATCCACACCTTAAGCTGACCCCGGAAAAGAGGCGGGCAGGGTCAGGCGGCTCCGTAGAACCATCCGACCCTGCCCGTTCAGGGACATCCGGGGGGAGGAGGCCTTAGAAAGTCTGGGTGACTTCCACGTAGCCGAACAGCGGCTCGGCGCCAGTGGCGTTGGGGGCGTCGTCCAGGAATTCGCCGTTCACCAGCTTGGCGAAGCCGAACTCCAGGCGCGTGGCCTTGGGCACGATCCAGTAGCGGGCGCGGGCCTCTAGCTGGTGGCCGGCGAAGTCCCCGGAGCGGCCGGTGGCGTCACGGACGCCGGTGGTGGCGAAGGAGTCGGTGGCCTCATCCAGATAGAGGGCGCGGTAGAAGACCATGGCGTCCCAACGCTTGTTGGGAACCACCTCGACCCGCACGCCGGGCGAATTGAAGTTGGAGCGCCCCAGCGGGCCGTAGGCGCCAGGAGGACCGAAGTCCGGGCGTCGGGGACCAAACAAGCCATCGAAGCGGTTGTACTCGCCGTCCGCGCTGCTCTTGTCGCCGCTGGCGAAGTCGTATTCCAGGGCCACCCGCGGCGACCAGGCGCCCTCGAAGGTCTTGCCGACTTCCAGGTGCAGATATTGGGCGTCCACATCCAGGTCGCGGCGGTCAGCAGCGCTGGTGGAGTTGCGGGCCTCGCCGGTCTGCCAGCCGCCCTCGAACTCATAGTCCCACTTGCCAGCCGCCGGGTTGCGGACGAAGCGGCCCCCCACGGTGGTCAGGCGGCGATTGCGGGTGGCGACCCGGGGGGAGTCCTCTTCTTCCAGCCGAAGGGCGAAGACTTCCAGCTGCCCGCCATCGGCGAACTTGGGCGTGGTGTAAATGCCGCCGAAGAACACCAGGTCGTCGTTCTGCCGGTCGGTCTCGATCTCATTGTCGAGGATGCCGGCCCGGTCGGATGGCAGCTTCTGCAGGGGATAGGTGTAGAACAGGGTGGCGGCCCCGGCCGACTTGGCGCTCCAGTCGGCGCGGACGCCGGCGAAGGCGCTGGTCGCATTGCCGTACGCGGAACGGCCCACCAGACGGCGCGAACCGATGTCGAGGGTGAACCGACCCAGCGTGGCCGAACCCTTGGCGCCTTCGACAAACAAGTCGTTCACATCGGCGGCCACATAGGCCTGGATCAGCTCCAGGGCGTTGACGTCGCCCGTGCCGGTCGGCGAGCCGCTGTCATTCAGATAGACCCGGGCGTCGATCACCTCGCCGCCGATGCGGACCGGCTGAAGATTGAGCTCGGCGAACAGGGTGGAGCGCAGCACGAGGCCCTGGTCGGAGCCATCGCCATAGGCTGGGCGATACTGGCCATCCAGGCTCTCATAGCGCGCGCGCACGGTGCCCGAGAGCTTCAGATTGTCCGGGGCGCCCACGGCGTCATGCAGGGTCCAGGGCGCCGATTGCGCCGCCGCGGGGCTGGCGGCGATTGCGCTGGCCAGAACGATCAGGGAGGCGCCCAGGGCGCGCGAGGTCTTCAGCGTCATGGTGTTCAGAATTCTCTCTGTTCGGACACCGTCGGTCCGCGACCGTGAGCTAGGCCCCAAAGATTGCTTGGGCCTTAAGCTTGACCTTGAGGCGGCTGGCGGACGCTGTACGGGGTGAAGGAGAAATATTCCGAAAAAACAACAAGATGTCCCGCCTCTGGTGCGGCAGGCAGCCAGGCTTTGGTGGGCTCTGCGCGACGATCCGCCGCGCTGCCTGGGGGCCTGACGCGATCAGACCGAGCCGTCTGCCCCTCCAATCTGGCCTATGGCAGGACGATTTCGAACCAGAAATCGAAGCGGTCCAGGCAGGCCAGAAGGGCTCCGAGATCGTCGGCGCGCGGGGAGTCTACCTCGCCCTTGGTCACGGCCGCGGCCAGGTCCGTCTCCCCCAGCACCAGGGCCACCAGGGTCGCGCGGCTCAGCCGCACCGAGGTCGCGCCGGGGGCGACCCGGTCGCGGCCATGATGCAGGACGGCGTTCTCGACGTTGAGCCCAAAGCGCTCGCCGGTATCGGTGAAGGTGAGGTCCAGGGCGACCTCGAGCGTGCCGGCCCGCTCGCCGTTCAGCCGGACCGACAGGGAGTCCAGCAGCTGTTCGGCCGGCAGGTTGCGGATCTGGCCCGCCGCCCCCTGGCGCGGCGTGGGGGAGGGCGGCCGCACATGCCGCAGCTCCTGGGCGCCGGTCAGGTAGAAGGCCCGCCAGGGGCCGGATTCGGCCTGATAGCCCATCTGCTCCAGGGCGTCGGCCTGCAGTTCGCGGGCCTCGGCGTTGTCGGGCTGGGCGAAGACCAGGTGGTTCACCAGCTGCGCGGTCCAGCGATAGTCCCCGGCGGCGAAGGCTTCGCGCGCCTTGGCCAGCAGCGGCTCGGGCCCGCCGGCCAGGTCCACATAGCGCTTGCCCGCCTCCACTGGCGGATGGGGATGCAGGTGAGCGGGATTGCCGTCGAACCAGCCGAGATAGCGCTGATACACCGCCTTGGCGTTGTGGTTGAGCGTCCCGTAATAGCCGCGGGTGTACCACTCGGCCTCCAGGCTGGGGGGCAGTTTGAGCGCCTCGCCGATCTCCAGCGGCGTCATCCCGTGGTTGGCCATCCGCAGGGTCTGGTCGTGGATGAACTTGTAGAGGTCGCGCTGCTTCTTCAGGAATTTCCGCGCCCGGTCCTGGCCCCAGCGGGGCCAGTGGTGGCTGGCGAACAGCACCTCGGTGCGGTCGCCGAACAGGTCGGCGGCCTCGTCGATATAGAAGGCCCAGCGCTTGGCGTCGCGCACCTGGGCGCCGCGGGGCGTATAGATGTTGTGCAGGTGGCAGGAGCAGTTCTCCGCCATGCAAAGCGCGCCGAACTGCGGGAAGAAGAAGTTCATCTCCGCCGGCGCCTCGGTGTCCGGCGTCACCTGGAACTCGATCTCGATCCCGTCGATGGTCAGCTTCGTGCCGGTCTTGCTGATGCTCTCGGTGGGCGGGATCAGGCTGACCGAGCCCATGGAGGTGGTCTTGCCGAGGCCGGAGTCCACATGCCCCTGGGCGTTGCGCGGGAGCAGCGCGCCATACATGTAGGTCGCCCGCCGGCCCATGGCGTTGCCGGCCAGGACGTTCTCGCTGACCGCCTCCTCCAGGAAGCCTTCCGGCGCGATGATCCGCATGCCCGCTTCGATGTCGGCGTCGGAGATGACCCCGCGCACCCCGCCATAATGGTCCACGTGGCTGTGGGTGTAGATGACGCCGGTCACCGGCTTGTCGCCGCGATGCTGGCGCATCAGGGCCAGAGCCGCCGCCGCCGGTTCGGCCGAGATCAGCGGATCGATGACGAGGTAGCCCTTCTCGCCCTCGATGAAGGTGATGTTGGACAGGTCAAAGCCGCGCACCTGATAGACGCCCGGGGTCACCTCGAAGAGGCCGTGCAGGGCGTTCAGCCGGGCCTGGCGCCACAGGCTGGGATTGACCGTGGGCGGCGCATCTTCGGGCTCTTCGAAGGCGAAGGCGCCCATGTTCCAGACCACGCCGCCTGTGGCGTTCTCGATCTTCGCGTCGGGGATGGAGCCCATATGGCCGCGACGGGCGTCGGCCCAGTCCTGCCCGTCGTCAGCCGGCAACTGGGTGCGAAGGGCGGCGTGGGCCCGCAGGGTGGCGTCTGTGGCGTCCTTGGGCGTGGTCATCGTCCCGCTCTCCCCGACCTGTCTTCTTATGGTGGCGCTTCTAGTAGTTGCTGCCCGGCTTGTCCTCCACCGCCTGACCCCGGGCAGGGATCAGCATGTCCCGCCGGAAGGTGGCGATGATCACCCCGTCCTGGTTCTTGCCCAGGGTGCGGATGGTGACGATCCCCTGGCCGGGCCGCGACTTGCTCTCGCGCTTGGCCAGCACTTCGCTCTCGCCGTAGAGGGTGTCGCCGGCGAAGACCGGGGCGGGGAACTTGACCTCGTCCATGCCCAGATTGGCGATCGCCTTCTGGGAGCAGTCGCTGACGCTCATCCCGATCAGGAGGGCGAGCGTATAGGTCGAGACCACCAGGTTGCGGCCGAACTCCGTGTGCTTGCCGTATTCGGCGTCGAAGTGCAGCGGGTGGGTGTTGAGCGTCAGCAGGGTAAAGAGGTGATTGTCGGCCTCGGTCACCGTCTTGCCCGGGCGGTGCTCATAGACATCGCCGACGATGAAGTCGTCATAGTAGCGGCCGAAGGTCTCCCGGTAGCGCCCCGGCGCGATCTCCTTGATCGTCTTCATCAGTCCCGTCCTTTCGCCCGTTCCAGGATGCGCCGCGCGGCGCGGGCCACCGGCAGTTCGATCAGCTTTCCGTCCAGCAGGGCCGGTCCCCCGGCGGCGGCGTCAAAGGCCGCGACCACCGCCTGCGCCCGGGCCACGTCCTCGGCGCTCGGGGTGTAGACAGCGTTCACCGGCGCCACCTGGTCGGGGTGGATGCAGGCCCGGCCAGTGAAGCCCAGGCGCCGGGCCCGGTCGGTCTCGGCGCTCAGCACCTCGGGCTCACCGACCAGGCCCGGCGGCGCGTCCAGAGCCTGGATGCCGGCCCGAGCGCAGGCCGCGGCGATCTGGCTGCGGGCGTAGAGCAGGGGCTCCCAGCTCATGTCGCAGCCCACCTCGGCGCTGTAGTCGAAGGCTCCGAACAGGACCCCGCCGACGCCCGGCGCCTCGGCGATGTCCCAGCAGCGCATCAATCCCTCAGGTGTCTCCACAAGCGGCCAGAAGGGGCGCACATCCCCCAGCGCCCGCTGCAGCATGCCGAACTCATGGGCGCTGGAGGCCTTGGGGATCATGAAGAAGTCAGCCTCCGCCGGGGCGGCGGCCCTAAGGTCGTCGGCGAACCAGGGGGTGGTCCGACCGTTCAGCCGCAGACCCACCTGCACGCCGCCCTTCGGACGCTGGGCCAGGAACTCCAGGGCGCTCGCCCGGGCGCCGGCCTTGTCCCCTGGGGCCACGGCGTCTTCCAGGTCCAGGCAGACGGCGTCGGCGCCGCTCTCCAAGGCCCGCGTAAAGCGGTCCGGGCGATTGGCCGGGGTGAACAGGAGCGAGCGGAACTGGACCAAGCATCCTCCGGATGGGCGATTGCGAGTCGTCAGGCAGGATATGACACTCCCCGGCCGGCCAGGGCCAGGGCGTCCCCAGCGTCAACCGGGCGACATGCTAAGGCCGGGCGTCTGACGGCGCGCATCCACGGGAGGAAGAAGCCCATGTACGACCTGTTGAAGGGCCTCACCGTGGTCGAGGGTTCGGCCTTCATCGCCGGCCCCACCTGCGCCCTCTATCTCGCCCAGCTGGGCGCCGAGGTGATCCGGTTCGACAATATCGGCGGCGGCCCGGACTTCCGCCGCTGGCCCTTGGCCCCGTCGGGCGCCAGCCTCTATTGGGAGGGGCTCAACAAGGGCAAGAAGTCGGTGGCCATCGACCTGTCGCGCCCCGAGGGGCGGGAGTTGGCCCAGCGTCTGGCCGCGGCGCCGGGCGAGGACGGCGGCCTCTTCGTCACCAACTTTCCGGTCGAGGGCTTTCTCGCCTATGACAAGCTCAAGGCCATTCGGGACGACGTGATCTGTGTCCGGGTCATGGGCTGGGCCGATGGCGGGCCCGGCGTCGACTACACGATCAACAGCGCCGTGGGCGTGCCGTTGATGACTGGCCATCCCGATGATGCGCGGCCGGTCAACCACGTCCTGCCGGCCTGGGACCTGCTCACCGGCGCCTTCGCCGCCTTCAACATGGTCGCCGCCCTGCTGGCGCGGATGCGAACAGGGCAGGGCCGGGAAATCCGCATTCCCCTGTCCGATGTGGCGGCCTCGGCCCTGGCCAATATGGGCATGACGGCCGAGATTCTGGCGGGCGAAGGCGAGCGTCCCCGCCAGGGCAACAATCTGTTCGGCGCCTTCGGTCGCGACTTCGTCACTCGCGACGGCCAGCGGCTGATGGTGGTGGCCATCACGCCGCGCCAATGGACCGGCCTGATCGAGGTGCTGGGGGTGGGCGAGGCGGTGGCCGCCGTGGAGGCCGCCCGCGGGGTCGATTTCCGCAAGGACGAGGGCGTGCGCTTCGCCCATGCCGACGCCCTGATGCCGATCTTCGAGGCCGGTTTCGCCCGCGCCGACAGCGCTGATCTGATCCCCAGGTTCGATGAGCTCGGCGTCTGCTGGGCGCCTTATCAGACCCTGGAGCAGGCCCTGCGGGACCCGCGCCTCTTCAAGGGCAACCCGATCTTCTCAGACCTGACCCAGGTGAGCGGGCAGACCTATCCGGTCCCGGGCTTTGCGGCCACCCTGCCGCAGGATGTCCGGGCGCCGGCCCGCCCGGCCGCGCGGCTCGGCCAGCACACCGAGGAGGTGCTGGCCGAACGGCTTGGCCTGGACTCAGGTGAAATCGCCCGCCTGCACGACGCCGGGATCGTCGCCTCGGCCTAGACCCAGGCTCAGGCCTTGGGCTTGGCCATGTTGGCCAGCGCCGTCCCGATCTCCATCGGCATGGGGAAGACGATGGTGGTGTTCTTGTCCGCCCCGATGTCCGACAGCGTGTTCAGATAGCGCAGCTGCATGGCCTCGGGGATGGTGGCGAGGGTCTGGGCGGCCTCCAGCATGGCGTGGGCGGCCTGCTTCTCCCCCTCGGCGTTGATGACGCGGGCGCGGCGGTTCCGTTCGGCCTCCGCTTGGCGGGCGATGGCGCGGATCATGCTCTCGTCGATGTCGACGTGCTTGATCTCCACATTGGCGACCTTGATGCCCCATTCCTCAGTCTGGCTGTCGAGGATCGCGCGGATGTCCTGGTTCAGCTTGTCCCGTTCGGCCAGCATGTCGTCCAGGTCGTGCTTGCCCAGCACTGAGCGCAGCGTGGTCTGGGCCAGCTGACTGGTGGCGTCCATGTAGTTTTCCACCTGGATCACCGCCCGGTCGGCGTCGATGACCCGGAAATAGATCACCGCCAAGACCTTCACCGAGACGTTGTCGCGGCTGATCAGGTCTTGGCTCGGAACGTCCAGCACGATGGTCCGCAGATCGACCTTCACCATCTGCTGCACCACCGGGATCAGCAGGATCAGGCCTGGTCCCTTCACGCCGGTGAAGCGGCCGAGGGTGAAGACCACGGCGCGCTCATATTCCCGCATCACCTTCACCGCCTGCAGCAGGATGATGACGACGAAGATGGCGAGGGCGCCGAAACTGGCGATATCGAACATGGTCTTGGTCCTTCTCCGCCGTCAGGCGGGGTTGTCGGGTTCGACGATGAGGGTGAGGCCGTCCCGGCCGGCGACATGCACCGCCTGGCCAGGGACGAGGGGGGCGGCGGACCGGGCGTGCCAGTCCTCGCCCTGGGCGTGGACATAGCCTTCGCCGTTCGCCCAGCTCTGGACGACGCCAGTGGCGCGCAGCAGGGACTCAGCCCCGGTGGTCACCCCGCGCTGGGCCGCGCGGACGGCGGCCCGCAGGGCGATGGCCACGAAGGCGACGCTGACCCCCACCGTGGCGATGATCACATAGGGCGACAGCTTGAAGCCCGGGGTCTCGCGAAACAGCAGCACTGAGCCGAGCGCCAGGCCCACGGCGCCTGCGGTCCCAAACAGGCCAAACCCCGGGGAGAAGGCTTCGGCCACCAGAAGGCCGACGCCCAACAGCATCAGCGCCCCGCCGGCATAGTTCACCGGCAGCATGTTGAGCGCAAAGAGGCCGATCAGCAGGCAGACCGCGCCGACAGCCCCAGGGCCGACGGCGCCTGGCGACATGAACTCGAAGATCAGGCCATAGACCCCGATCATCAGCAGCAGATAGGCGATGTTGGGATTGGTGATGACAGCCAGCGCCTTGGCCCGCCAGTCCGGCGCCAGGGTCTCCACCTGGGCGCCCGCGGTCCGCAGGGTCACGGGCTCGCCGTCCAGCCGCACCGTGCGCCCGTCGGCCTGGGCGAGCAGGCCGTCCAGGTCCCGGGAGAGCAGCTCAATCACGTTCGCATCCAGGGCCTCGCCCGCCGTCAGGGTGGCGGCCTCACGCACCGCCCGCTCGCCCCATTCGGCGTTACGGCCCTGAAGATCGGCCAGGGACCGCATATAGGCGGCCGCATCATTGGTGACCTTGGCCGTCATGGCGTCGCCGTTGGACGCCTCGGCCTGTTCGCCGTCCTCGCCCTCGGGCTGAGCCGGCGACAGCGGATTGGTGCCGCCCATCTGCACCGGCGTCGCCGCCCCCAGGTGCGCGCCCGGCGTCATGGCCGCCAGGTGGCTGGCATAGAGGATATAGGTCCCGGCGCTGGCGGCCCTTGCCCCGGCCGGGGTCACGAACACCGCCACCGGAACCGGCGAGGCCAGGATGTCGGCGATGATGTCCCGGGTCGAGGAGTCCAGACCACCGGGCGTGTCCATGCGGATGACCGCGAGGGTCGCCTGACGCTCGGCCGCCGTGGCCAGACCCCGCTGCAGATACTCCGCCGTGGCCGGTCCCACCGCGCCGTCCAGGTCGAAGACCAGCACCAGGGGCCTCGGAGTCTGCTCTGCGCTCGAGGTCTGGGCGGCGCCCAGGCCAGCCCCAGCCAGGACCATGACCAGGCCGGCCAGAATGAGCCCCGCCGCCTGTCTCAACATTGTCCCGTTCGGCGCGCGGCCGGACATCAAGCTCTCCCTTGGCGTTCGCGGGCGCAGGCTCCACCCGCCATGGTGGCGTCCACCATAACACCGATGGCGCCCAGTCGGTCGACTTCTCGCCGCTCACGCTTGATCCGGCGGACGCAAGGCGCCACCAGAAACCATCCATGTCAGGGAGCCCGCCATGAAGACCCGCGCCGCCGTCGCCTTCGAAGCCAAGAAGCCGCTGGAGATCGTCGAACTGGATCTGGAGGGGCCCAAGGCGGGCGAGGTGCTGGTGGAGATCAAGGCCACGGGCATCTGCCACACCGACGCCTACACCCTGGACGGCCTGGATTCCGAAGGGGTCTTCCCCTCGATCCTGGGGCACGAGGGCGCGGGCGTGGTGGTCGAGGTGGGCGCCGGCGTCACCAGCCTGAAGCCCGGCGATCACGTGATCCCGCTCTACACGCCCGAATGCCGCCAGTGCAAAAGCTGCCTGTCGCGCAAGACCAACCTTTGCACGGCCATTCGCAGCACCCAGGGCAAGGGCGTCATGCCCGACGGCACCAGCCGCTTCTCCTATAAGGGCCAGATGGTCCACCACTATATGGGCTGCTCGACCTTCTCGAACTTCACCGTCCTGCCGGAGATCGCGCTGGCCAAGATCCGGTCGGACGCCCCCTTCGACAAGGCCTGCTACATCGGCTGTGGCGTCACCACCGGCGTCGGCGCGGTGACCAACACCGCCAAGGTGGAGCCGGGCGCCAACGCCGTGGTCTTCGGGCTCGGCGGCATCGGCCTGAACGTCCTGCAGGGCCTGCGGATGGTCGGCGCCTCGATGATCATCGGGGTGGACATCAATCCCGACCGGGAAGAATGGGGCCGCCGGTTCGGCATGACCCACTTCGTCAATCCCAAGGAGATCTCCGGCGACGTGGTCGCCCATCTGGTGGAGATGACTGGCGGCGGCGCCGACTACACCTTCGACTGCACCGGCAATGTGCAGGTCATGCGCCAGGCCCTGGAGGCCTGCCATCGCGGCTGGGGCGAGAGCATCATCATCGGCGTGGCCGAGGCCGGCAAGGAGATCGCCACCCGGCCGTTCCAGCTGGTCACCGGCCGGGTCTGGAAGGGCACGGCCTTTGGCGGCGCCCGCGGGCGCACCGACGTGCCGACCATCGTCGACTGGTACATGAACGGGAAGATCGAGATCGACCCGATGATCACCCACACCATGCCCCTCGAAGACATCAACAAGGCCTTCGACCTGATGCACGCGGGCGAGAGCATCCGCAGCGTCGTGGTCTTCTGAGGCAGCCAATGAGCATCGAGGTTCTCCAGCAGCATCGCGTCCATGGCGGGACCCTGCGCTATCTCCGCCATCAGAGCGCCGTCACCGGCACGCCCATGCGGTTTTCCCTCTTCCTGCCGGAGGGGGAAGGGCCGTTCCCGCTGCTGGTCTGGCTCTCGGGTCTGACCTGCTCGGAGGACAACTTCACCACCAAGGCCGGCGCCTATGGCCCGGCCGCCGCCCATGGCCTGGCCATCCTGGCCCCCGACACCAGCCCCCGCGGCGAGGGCGTGGCCGACGATCCCGCCTATGATCTGGGGCAGGGGGCGGGCTTCTATCTCGACGCGACGCAAGACCCCTGGGCGCCGCACTTCCAGATGGAGACCTACGTCACCGGCGAACTGCTGGAGACGGTGGTCGCCGAGTTCCCCATTGCGCGGGAGAGGGTCGGCGTCTCCGGCCACTCCATGGGCGGCCACGGCGCGCTCACCCTGGCCCTGCGTCACCCGGACATCTTCCGCTCGGTCTCAGCCTTTGCGCCCATCTGCTCACCCACCCGCTGCCCCTGGGGGGAGAAGGCCTTCACCGCCTATCTGGGCGAGGACCGCGCCGCCTGGGCGGACCACGACGCCGCCCGGCTGATCGAGGCCGGCGCCGCCAAGGGGCGGTTCGACGACATCCTGGTGGACCAGGGCCTAGGCGACAACTTCCTGGCCGACCAGCTCAAGCCTGAGCTCCTGGAGGCCGCCTGCGCCGCCGCCGGCCAGAAACTGACGCTCCGCCGCCAGGCCGGCTACGACCACTCCTACTTCTTCATGGCCAGCTTCATCGCCGACCACGTGGCGTTTCATGCGGAGAAGCTGAGGGGCTGAAGGGGGGCGCCCCCACCGCGTCATGCTCGCCCTTGTGGCGAGCATCCCTGTCGAGGGCGGGCGCGGGCGGCGAGAGGGAGTCTCGGCACAGGGCCGAGAATGACGTCAGTGGAGTGAGGGCGCTCGCCCCCTAATCCAACGCCCCCACGTCCAGCACCGGCGAGGCGTCGATCCCTTCGGCGTTCAGTAGGGCCGCGACCCGCTCCAGGCCGGCGATGATTGACGCCTGTTCCCAGTCGGCCAGCTTTTCGAAGCGGGCGGCGAATCGGTCCTGCAGCACGTCGGGCATGTCGGCCAGCGTGCGGCGGCCCTCTTCGGTCAGTTCCACCGACACCCTGCGCCGGTCCTGGCTGCCCCGGTTGCGGATCACCAGGCCGCGGGCTTCCAGCTTGTCCAGCAGGGCGGTGACGGTGGCCTGGCTCAGCCGGGCCGCCTCGGCGATGGCGCCAGCGCCGGGCTCGCCTTCCCGGGCGACGATCTGCAGCACGATCAGTTGAGAGGGCGTCAGGCCCGTGGTCCGGGCCAGGTCCCGCGAGGCGAATTCGGCGGCCCGCACGATCCGGCGGATTGCCACCAGGGCGTCACTGACGCGGCTCTCCATCTCCGTCTCCTCCAGGCGTCCTGAGTCATCGCAGACCCCTGATCTCGCAGAAGCTGCAGAGAGGCAAGCGTCCGAACAGCCGATGTCACGGACATTTTGAAGAACAAATTAACAAGATTCTTCAATTCTCAGGGAACTGCCTGAAATCCTCGCGAATTCCCACGTTCCACCGTGAATGCCTGCACAAGCGCTGGGCAGCCAGGGTTGACATAGTTAGTTCCACGAACGAAATAACGGCCATGGATATGCAGAGCAATCAAACGTCGTCCGGTGCGCCGGGCGTCGGAGAGCGCTCGGGGGGCGGGTTGGAGTTTTCTTCACCCACAGCAGACGACGGTCTTGCGGTTCACCGCCTGATCGCCGCCTGTCCGCCGCTCGACCAGAACTCGGTCTATTGCAACCTCCTGCAATGCACCCACTTCGCCGACACCTGCGTGGCGGTGAAGCGGGGCGCTGCGTTGGTGGGGTGGATCTCCGCCTACCGGCCGCCGCAGGAGCCCGACGTCCTCTTCGTCTGGCAGGTGGCGGTGGGCGAGAGCGCCCGGGGCTTAGGCCTCGCCGGCCAGATGATCGACCACCTGCTGCAGCGCCCCGCCTGCCAGGGCGTCACGCAGATCAAGACCACCATCACGCCCGACAACGGGGCCTCCTGGGGTCTGTTCAAGGGCGTGGCCCGGCGGCTCTCAGGTCCGCTCAGCGACGCGCCCTGGTTCCTGAAGGGCGACCACTTCCCCCCCGGGCACGAGACCGAACACCTGGTGGTCATTGGCCCCTTCGAGCCGCCCAGCGGCCCCTCGACTGAAACCGGCGGCCTGGCGGCCGACACCCCATTCACCGACCCGACCCCAAGGAAGGGAGTTCAATATGTTTGACGCAGAGACCCCGGCGCGGACCCCGCGCCCCTACGCCACCTTCGAGCGCCTGGAATCCCAGGTGCGGTCCTATTCGCGCAGCTTCCCGGCCATCTTCGACCGGGCCGAGGGCTCCTGGCAGTACGACAGCGAAGGCAAGGGCTATATCGACTTCCTGACCGGCTGCTCGGTGCTGAACTATGGCCACAACCATCCGGCCATGAAGCAGGCCCTGATGGACTACATCGACCGCAATGGCGTGGTTCACAGCCTGGACATGCACTCCCGGGCCAAGGCGGAGTTCCTAGAGACCCTTGAGGCCAAGATCCTCAAGCCTCGCGGCATGACCTATCGCGCCCAGTTCACCGGCCCCACCGGCGCCAACGCCGTCGAGGCGGCGATGAAGCTGGCCCGCAAGGTCACCGGCCGCACCAACATTATCGCCTTCACTAACGGCTTCCATGGCGTGACCCTGGGCGCCCTGTCGGCCACGGGCAACAGCCACCATAGGGGCGGCGCCCACACCCCCCTGAACGGGGTCACCCGCATGCCCTATTGCGGCTATTTCGGCGACGATGTGGACACCGCCGCCCAGCTGGAACAGATGCTGAGCGATCCCTCGGGCGGCGTCGATGATCCCGCCGCGATCATCGTCGAACCGGTCCAGGGCGAGGGCGGCCTGAACGTCGCCTCCGCCGAGTGGATGCGCAAGATCGAGAAGATCGCCCACAAGCACGGCGCCCTTTTCATCGTCGACGACATCCAGGCCGGCTGCGGCCGCACCGGGACCTTCTTCAGCTTCGAAAACATGGGGGTGAAGCCGGACATCATCACCATGGCCAAGTCCCTGTCGGGCATGGGCCTGCCCATGGCCCTGGTGCTGGTGAAGCCCGAGCTCGACCAGTGGGCGCCGGGCGAGCACAACGGCACGTTCCGCGGCAACTGCCACGCCTTCGTCACCGCGAAGGCGGCCATCGACACCTTCTGGTCCGACGACAGCTTCGCCGCCGAGGTCCAGAAAAAGGGCGAGCGCCTGCGCAAGCGACTGCGGGAGATCGCACTCGCCAATCGCAGCGTGGTCAAGGGAATCAAGGGCCGCGGCATGATGTGCGGGCTCGACGTCGGCTCCAGCGAGGTCTCCGACCCCGTGGTCGATGCGGCCTTCAAGCGCGGCCTGATCATCGAGACCAGCGGCGCCCACGACCAGATCCTCAAGGTCCTGGCGCCCCTCAACATCACCGACGCCGACCTCGACGCCGGCCTCGACATTCTTGCTGACTGTGTCGCCGAGGTTGCTGAGCGCCAGGCGCTCGGCTCGGCGGCCTAAGGAGTATCTTCAATGATCGTACGCGACCTGCACGAAGCCGAGCAGACCCGCCGCCGGGTGGTCACCAAGGGCTGGGAGAGCACCCGCCTGCTGCTGAAGGAGGACCAGATGGGCTTCTCCTTCCACATGACCACCATCTACGCCGGCTCTGAGCTGCCGATGCATTATCAGAACCACCTGGAGTCCGTTTATTGCGTCTCCGGCGAGGGCTCGATCGAGGACATCGCCACCGGCGAGGTCCACCAGATCAAGCCCGGCGTGATGTACGCCCTGGACAAGCACGACAAGCACATCCTCCGGGCCAAGTCCGAGATGAAGATGGCCTGCGTGTTCAACCCGCCCCTCAACGGGTTGGAGGTCCATGACGAGACCGGCGCCTACCCGCTGGAAGCCGAGACCGTCTGAGGCGGGCCGGGGCGGCGTGACGCCGCCCGCAACGTCCACCCTTTGACTTGATGGAGCCTCCGACCCGCCCCCCGAGGGGGCCGGTCTGGAGCCCCGAGGCGGAAGGAGCCTTACATGACCGATCTCTATCCCTCGCGGGTCGCCGACCAGCCGCAGTGGCTGGCGCGCAAGGACCCCGTGATCCACAGCGACTGGCATTCGGAATCGCCGCTCAGCCAGGCGCAGCACGAGGCCTTCGAGCGCGACGGCTTCCTGGTGCTCGAGAACGTCTTCGAAGCCGACGAAATCGCCACATTGCAGGCGGAAATGAACCGCCTGCGCGGCATTCCGGCCACCCTGGATCCGCAGACCATCGTCGCCGAACCGTCGTCGGGCGCCCTGCGCTCGATCTTCGCGGTTCACCAGCAGAGCGCCCTGCTCGGGCGGCTGGCCGCCGACGAGCGCCTAGTGGCGATCGCCAGCCACATCCTGGGCGATGAGGTCTACCTCCATCAGACCCGGCTGAACTACAAGCCGGGCTTCGACGGCAAGGAGTTCTACTGGCACTCCGACTTCGAGACCTGGCACACCGAGGATGGCATGCCGCGGATGCGGGCCATCTCCATGTCGGTCCAGCTGGTCGACAATTTCGAGTTCAACGGGCCGCTGATGCTGATGCCCGGCTCGCACAGGAACTTCGTCACCTGCGTCGGCGAGACGCCTGAGGACCACTACAAGCAGTCCCTGCGCAAACAGGAATACGGCGTGCCGGATCGTGACAGCCTGGCCAAGCTGGCTGAGCAGCACGGTATCGTGGCGCCGACCGGGCCCGCCGGCTCGGTGGTGATCTTCGACTGCAACACCATGCACGGGTCCAACGGCAACATCACGCCGTACCCGCGGGCCAACGCCTTCATGGTCTACAACGCCTGGGCCAACCGCCTTGAAAAGCCCTTCGGGGCCGAACGTCCGCGCCCGGAATTCATCGCCGCGCGGGAGCAAGTCAAACGCCTGGTTCCCGCCTCCGGGAGCCTGGCTCAGCAGGTGAGGGCGGCCTGATGAACGGACATACAGTCGAGAAGATCGGCGGCACGTCGATCTCCAACACCGACGCGGTGATGGACAATATCCTGGTGGGCGACCGCCAGGGCGCCGACCTCTATGGCCGCATCTTCGTGGTGTCGGCCTATGCCGGCATCACCAACCAGCTCCTGGAACACAAGAAGACCGGGACGCCCGGCGTCTACGCCCTGTTCGCAGGCGCCTCGGCCCTGGAGGCTTCAGCCTGGCTGGACGCCATGGCCCGGCTGCAGGCCGAGATGCTGCGGATAAACGCCGATCGCTTTGCTGAGGGCGAGGACCGGCAGACCGCCGACGCCTTCATCCTGGCGCGCATCGAAGACGCCCGCTCGGCGCTCAGCGACCTGCAGCGCCTCTGCGCGCACGGTCATTTCCGGCTGGACACCCAGCTGGGCGCGGCGCGCGAGATGCTGGCCTCCCTCGGCGAGGCCCACAGCGCCCATAACCTGACCCTGGAGCTGCGCGCGCGGGGCGTGAACGCCCGGTTCGTCGACCTCACCGCCTGGCACGACAAGCGGGCCCTGACCCTCGACGAACGCATCCAGGACGCCTTCGCCGATGTGGACGTCGCCGCCGAACTGCCCATCGCCACCGGCTTTGGCCAGCGGCGCGAGGGCCTGATGAAGGAATTCGGCCGGGGCTATAGCGAGGTGGTGTTCAGCCGCATCGCCGTCCTGACCGGCGCCCGCGAGGCCATCATCCACAAGGAGTTCCACCTCTCCAGCGCCGACCCCAATCTGGTGGGCGCCGAGGCGGTGCGGAAGATCGGCCAGACCAATTACGACGTGGCCGACCAGCTGGCCAATCTGGGCATGGAGGCGATCCATCCCCGGGCCGCGCGCGGCCTGCGCCACGCCGGCATCCCCTTGATTGTTAAGAACACTTTCGAGCCCGAGGACCAGGGCACCTCGATCTGCGGGGAATTCGTCTCCGAGACCCCGCGGGTGGAGATCATCGCCGGCATGAAGGGGGTCACGACCCTGGAGCTGCTGGAACAGGACATGGTGGGGGTCAAGGGCTATGACGCGGGAATCCTTGAAGTTCTGTCGCGCCACGACGTGCGGATCGTCTCGAAGGCGTCCAACGCCAACACCATCACCCACCACCTGGACGCCAATCCAAAGCAGGTGAAACGGGTCATTTCTGACCTCGAAGAGATGTTCCCAAATGCGGCCATTTCGACCCGAAAAGTGGCCATTGTTGCGGTTATTGGCAGCGATCTGAACGTGCCTGGACTGACCAGCCGGGCGACGCTGGCGCTCGGCGAGGGCGGGGTCGAGGTGCTCGGCCTGCAGCAGCTGTCCCGCCGGGTCGACATCCAGTTCGTGGTTTCCGAAGAGAGTTACGCCGCGGCCGTGACCGCCCTGCATCGACGGCTCGTGGAGGATGAGGGGGCGCTAGCCCGACCCCTTCGCAGCGCCGCCTGAAGACCTTTCATTTCGCCCGCGGCGCCAGCGCCGCGGGCCTTTCACTTTTTGATCTGACCCATTTCGACCCGAGGCTCGCGCCATGACCATGATCGTCTTCCTGCTCTGCCTGGCCGGCTTCGTGGCCATCGGTCTGGCGTCCGTGCGTAAGGCTGAGGCCTCGAAGAAGGACTACTACCTGGCCAGCAGCAATGTGCGTCCGGCCATGGCGGGCCTGTCGGCGGTGGCCACCAACAACTCCGGCTACATGTTCATCGGGGTGATCGGCTTCACCTACGCCACGGGGCTGGCGGCCATCTGGCTGATGGTGGGCTGGATCCTGGGCGACTTCCTGGCCTCGCTGTTCATCCACCGGCGTCTGCGGGAGGTGACCGAGAGCTCGGGCCAGGTGTCCTTCGGCGCGGTGGTGGCCAAGTGGTCGGGGCAGGACTTCGGCCTGTGGCGCAAGATCGCCGCGGTGATCGCCGTCCTCTTCCTGGGCGCCTATGCGGCCGCCCAGATCGCCGCCGGCGGCAAAGCCCTGCAGGGGGTGTTGGGCTGGAGTCCGCAGACCGGCGCCATGATTTCGGCGGCCCTGATCCTGGCCTACAGCGCGTTCGGCGGCATCCGGGCCTCGATCTGGACCGACGCGGCCCAGTCCATCGTCATGGTCTTCGCCATGAGCCTGCTGCTGTTTGTGGCGGTGGCGGGCCGGGGCGGGATCGACGCCACCTATCTGGAGATGGCGGCCATTCCAGGCTATCTCAACCTCTTCCCCGACGACCTGCTGTTCCCCGGCCTTCTGGGGATGGCGCTGTTCGTCCTCGGCTGGATGTTCGCCGGCCTCAGCGTCATCGGCCAGCCCCACGTCATGGTCCGCTTCATGGCCCTGAACGAGCCCAGCGACATGGCCGCGGCCCGGGGCTGGTACTATGGCTATTTCACCCTCTTCTACCTGCTGGCCACCGGCGTTGGCCTGATGTCGCGGCTCTATCTGCCCGACCTGGGCGCCCTGGACCCGGAACTCGCTCTGCCGACCATGGCGGTGGAGCTGCTGCCGGCCGCCCTGGTGGGCGTGATCCTGGCCGGCATTTTCGCCGCCACCATGTCCACCGCCGATTCCCTGGTCCTGGCCTGTTCTGCGGCGATCACCAGCGATCTGGCGGGCGGCCGCATCCAGAAGGCCTGGGTGATGAAGTCGGTGACCGCCGGGGTCACCATCATGGCGTTGATGTTTGCCCTCAGCGGTTCGCGCAGCGTCTTCAGTCTGGTGATCCTGGCCTGGTCGACGCTCGCCTGCGCCTTTGGCCCACTGATGATCGTCCAGGCCCTGGGGCGGCGTCTGAATCAGCCCACCGCCATCGCCCTGATGCTGGGCGGCGTGGCCATCGCCTTCGCCTGGCGGATGCAGGGTTGGCACGATCAGGTCTATGAGGGCCTGCCCGGCATCCTGATCCCGACCCTCATCGGCCTGGCCATCAGCCACAAGGCGCCGGCGCGGGACGCCGCCCAGAATGCGCCCGCAAGCGGGACGGCGCCCTCGCAGGTCTGATCGCGCGGCCACCGGCGCCCCTTGAGCACACCGGAGCCTAGAAATCCGGGGCGAGGGGTGCGATGTCGTTGGGCCATAAGAAACGACCGGAGGACGACATGCGCCTGGCCAAGCCCAGAATCGAACCCCTCGCCGACAAGGACATGGACGCTGACCAGCGGGAGCTTCTCGCGCCCATGGCCGAGCGCGGGCGGGTGATCAACATCTTCCGCACCCTGGTGCGCGAGCCCAAGGCGATGAAGGGCTTCATGGGCTGGGGCAACTACATCCTGTCGCGCCGCAATGGCCTGCCGGCCCGGGAGCGGGAGATCGTCATTCTGCGCATCGGCTATCTGTGCCGCTCGGGCTATGAGTGGACCCAGCACGTCCCCATCGGTAAGCAGGCCGGCCTCACCGACGAAGAGGTCGCCCGCATCAAGGCTGGCCCTGACGCGCCGGGATGGAGCGCGGCTGATGCGGCCCTGATCCGGGCGGCTGACGAGCTGCACCACGACCAGTTCATCACCGACGCCACCTGGAAGGCGCTGGACGCCCATTTCAGCGACAAGCAGAAGATGGACGTGGTGTTCTCGGCCGGCCAGTACACCCAGGTCTCGATGATGCTGAACACCTTCGGCGTGCAGCTGGATGAGGGCCAGACCCTCGACCCCGACCTGAAGGGCTTCTGATGGGCCGGCTTGCGGGCAAGACCGCCGTCGTCTGCGGGGCTGGCCAGACGCCGGGCCAGACCATCGGCAACGGCCGCGCCATGGCCATCCTCTTCGCTCGGGAAGGCGCCAAGGTCCTCTGTGTTGATCGGTTGGCCGAGCGCGCCCAGGAGACGGTGGAGATGATCGCCGCCGAGGGCGGGCAGGCCGAGGCCTTCGCGGCCAACATCGCCAAGGCCGACGGCGCCGCTGCGGTGATCGCCAAGGCTGCTGAGGTCCTCGGGCGCATCGACATCCTGGTGAACAATGTCGGGATCGGCGGCGGCGACGGCCCGGCGCACAAGGTCGAGGAAGACGCCTTCGACCGCATCCTGAACGTCAATCTGAAAGGCGCGTGGCTGACCAGCAAGGCGGCCATCCCCCTGATGCGGGAACAGGGCGGCGGCGCCATCGTCAACATCTCGTCCCTGGCCTCCATCGCCGGCGGGACCCAGGTGGCCTACGAGGTCTCCAAGGCGGCCATGAACCGGCTGACCACCAGCATCGCCCAGTCCAACGCCAAGTACGGGGTGCGCTGCAACGCCATCCTGCCGGGCCTGATGGACACGCCGATGGCGGTGGCCGGCATCGCCCAGGCCACCGGCCAGGATGAGGAAGCCGTCCGCCAGGCCAGAGGCGCCCGGGTGCCGCTGCGGGCCAAGATGGGCACGGCCTGGGACACCGCCTATGCGGCCCTGTTTCTGGCCAGCGATGAGGCGGCCTTCATCACCGGCGTCCTGCTGCCGGTGGACGGCGGCATGTCCAGCCGGATCGGCTGACCCGATTTTCTATCCAGCAATTCTCAGGAGCGTGTTTTGAAGAACCTGTTCAGCGTCGAGGGCAAGGTCGTCCTCGTGACCGGCGGTAGCCGCGGCATCGGCGAAATGATCGCCCGCGGCTATGTGGAGAACGGCGCCAAGGTCTACATCTCGTCGCGCAAGGCCGAGGTCTGCGACCGGGTGGCCGATGAGCTGTCGGAGTACGGGACCTGCATCTCGCTGCCCTTCGACCTGGGCGGCATGGCCGGCATCGAAGGCCTGGCGAACGCCATCAAGGAGCGGGAAAGCCGTCTCGACGTGCTGGTGAACAATGCCGGCGCCACCTGGGGCGCGCCTATCGACGAGTATCCGGAGGACGGCTGGGACAAGACCGTCGACCTGAACGTCAAGTCGATCTTCTTCCTGACCCAGAAGCTGCTGCCCCTGCTGCGGGCGGCCGCCACCGCCGAAGAGCCCTCGCGGGTCATCAACATCGCCTCGGTCAACGGCATCGAGCCGCCGACCCTGGAGACCTACGCCTATTCGACCTCCAAGGCCGGCTGCATCATGCTGACCCGCCACCTGGCCAAGCGCCTGGCGCCCGAGCACATCCTGGTCAACGCCATCGCGCCGGGGCCCTTCCCGTCGAAGATGATGGCCGCGACGCTCGCCCAGGCCGGCGACGCCATCGCCAAGAGCAATCCCCGCGGCCGGATCGGCCAGCCCGAGGACATCGCTGGCGTGGCCATCTTCCTGAGCAGCCGGGCCTCGGCCTACACGACCGGCGCGGTCGTACCCTGTGACGGCGGCTCCGCCGAGTTCTAGAGCCTGAAGCGATCAGACGAACCCGTCTGATCGCTGGAGCAGGCTCTAGATCCTAAGTGTAGAGCGCGTTTTGTCCGATAACCGGGTCCCGCTTATCGGAACGCGCTCTGAGCCCTCAGGAATAGCCGCGCGCGGCGATGTAGGCGTCCAACTGCTGGACGCGCGCGGCGTCCGACGGGTGGGTGGAGAGGATTGCCGGGACCGATGAGCCGCCCCGGGCGGCCATGCGCCGCCACAGCTCCACCCCGCGCCGGGCGCTGAAGCCCGCCCGCACCATGAGGTCCAGGCCAATGCGGTCGGCTTCAAGCTCGTGCTGGCGGGAATAGGGGTTGAGGACGGCGACCTGCAGGGCCGGGCCGGCATAGCGGCCAAGCGCCTGGGCCAGGCCGCTGTCGGCGTTCTGCGTCGCTGCGCCCACCAGGCCTGCGCCGACCTGGGCCAGCGCTGACTGCGAATAGCGCTCGGCCGCATGGTTGGCCATGACGTGGGCCACCTCATGGCCAAGCACCGCGGCCAGCTCATCGTCATTGGCGACGAAGGCCATCATGCCGGTGGTTACGCCCACCTTGCCGCCGGGCAGGACGAAGGCGTTGACCGACTTGTCCTCGAACACCGCATATTCCCAAGCCTGATTACGCAAGGTGGTGGCGGCGACGATCTGGCCGCCGATGCGCCGCAGCCGCGCGTTGGCGGCCGCGTCATTGGACACCTTCGAGGTCTGCTTCATCTGAGCCCAGGCCTGAGCGCCTTGCTGCGACAGGGCGCCGGGATCGACCAGAAGCACCTGCTGGCGGCCCAGCTCCTCGCTGTAGGAGCAGGCGGCCAGGCCAGCTGGGGCGCTCAGCGCCACCAGGACGGCCAGGGCGCGAAGGCGGCGCGCCGCCGGCTTGGCGATCATCATCATGGTCGGTCTTCCCTCGTTGTAGGCGCAGCTTACTGCAAGAACGCATCAGTCGCGAACAGGCGCCCATATGGGGTTTGACGGAGGGAGCCACACGGGTTACCGCTAATAAGAACTAATCGCAATAAAGGTGTACGACCATGGCCGATGACGCCGCGGCGCATGTGCAGATGACTGAACCGGGGGCGGGCGACCTCTCAAATGGAGAGCAGGTGATCCTGGCCGCGTTGCGGCTATGGGCGGGGCTTCGTCTGTCAGGAGAAGCGCCGCAGCCCTGCGTCCGTCGGCTGATGGCGGAGCAGGTCAGCGACCGGGCCGGAGCCCTGTTTGTCGCCATGATGGAGGCCCTTGAACGCCAGACGCGGCGGCCGCTGCAGATCGCCTGCGGAGGCTGCGCCGGCTATGGGCAGGATGAGCAACGGCTGATCGTGGCCTGCGGCGTGGCCCGGGTCGACATGCGGGTCGCCCGAGCCCTGCTGGCGCCGCTGGTCAGCCAGCCCGAACCGGTGGCTATCTTCGCCCGCGCCCTGAACATGGTGCTGGCCCATGAGGGGCTGCATCTGCCGGCGCGTCTGGAGTCGGGCGAACCCATACCCTGCGGCCGGCCGGTGGGCGCGACCCTGCACTGAGCAATCTGAAAGGGTCTGCCGGGGAACGCAGAGCGCCCGGTCGCGTTCTCAAGCTCAAGCTTGGAGACGACGATGCTGAAATGGGCCGGGATATTCCTATTGGTGATGATCGCCGCGGCGATCCTGGGCCTGCTGATCGAGGCGGTGCGGATCATTGCCTGGGGGCTGTTCATCGTCTGCCTCGTCGGGTTCTTCCTGACGGGCGGTCTGAAGTTCCTGACCCGCGGACGCGGCGACTGACCCCGCCCGCGGGTGGGGTCTATTCGCGGGTGTAGTCGGCCGGGATGACCGGCTCCGCGCCGGCCTTGCCCCACAGGACGATCTCATTGCCCCATGGGTCGCGGAAGGCGTGGTTGAAGCCGTTGAACTCCGACCAGTAGTGGTCGCGCCACAGAATGGTCGCGCCGCGCTTCTCGGCCTCGCCGAGAATGCGCTCGGGCGTGTCGTCATCGCTGATCAGGATCCAGACGCGGGGCTTGCGGCCCTCGACGCTTGCGGCGCGGGGCTCGACGCCGCCAGGCTCCGGGTGCGGGCGCGCATTGGTCGTCTTGAAGATTCCCAGGTGCAGATTGCCGATCTCGCTGTCGGAGCCGTCAGGATTGCGGAACTGACCGCCGGGCACCATCCGGTGATAGAGGCCTTCGGGCCGGGCGTCGTTGCGCCAGCCGAACACCTCGGCATAGAAGGCGCCGGCGGCGGCCGGATCATCGGCGGCCAGATCGACAAAGATCAGGGTGCTGGGATAGCCCACGAAAAACTCCTCTCATGCTCCAGGCCGGCGACCGGCCCGGGCGGACCCTAGGGGAGGGTGCTGGTTGGGTTCTTGTCCTGGGGCGAACGAGACCTTGTCTGAACGCGTCTCGCCTAGCGGTTGGGCGGCCTGCTGAAATTTTACTGGAAATGTGCAACTGGACTGTTCAGAGGACCGTCCATCTGGACACTTTGCCTCCGACGCCCGTCACCAATCCTCCAAGGAGCCCCCGTGCAGGACCTCGCCGATCCGACTCTCGACCAGCTGTTCCGTCAGGCGCGCAGCCACAATGCCTGGTCCGACACGCCCATCGACGACGCGGTCCTGGAGCGACTCTATGATCTGCTGAAGTGGGGTCCTACCTCGGCCAACTGCGGCCCGGGGCGGTTCGTCTTCGTCCGCTCGCCCGAGGCCAAGGAAAGGCTCGCGCCGCATCTGTCGCGGGCCAATCGGGAGAAGACCATGGCCGCCCCGGTCTGCGTGATCGTGGCCTATGACCTGGACTTCGCCGAGCAGCTGCCCAAGCTCTTCCCCCACGACCTGAGCGCGCGCCACTGGTTCGGCGATCCGAAGGTGCGGTTCGAGACGGCCCTGCGCAATTCCAGCCTGCAGGGGGCCTATCTGATCCTGGCCGCCCGTAGCCTCGGTCTGGACTGCGGGCCCATGTCCGGTTTTGACAACGCCGGCCTGGACGAGGCCTTCTTCGCCGGGACCAGCTGGCGATCAAACTTCCTGGTAGCCCTGGGGACGGGGCGCCCCGAAGGCGTCTATCCGCGCAATCCGCGCCTCGACTTCAACGAGGCCTGCCAAGTGCTCTGACCGATGCTGGCCCGGTCTGACATTTCAGACTAGACCAGAGGATGACCGGCCGTGAGAGCCGGCGTCGGAGGAAGGAAGACGGCGTGGTGCGGAGCTTGAGCGTGAACCCTGAGGACGCGGCCAAGGATCATGGACCGGTGAGCATCATCGCCGATTCCGGTGAGTGGTCACCCGAGCTCCAGAAGGCGCGGGCCTACGAACAGATCCTGCTCGACATCATCCTCGGCGAGCTGCCGCCCGGCGCGCGGCTGGACGAGCAGACCCTGACCCGCCGCTACAGCACCGGCCTGGCCGGCATCCGCGACGCCCTGGGCCGCCTGGCCCTGGAGGGCATGGTGGTGCGCCGTTCCCGGGCCGGGACCACGGTGTCGCCCCTGGATCTGGTCGATCTGCGGGAGGGCTATGAGGCCCGGGCCCTGATCGAGCCCCACTGCGCGGCCATGGCGGCGAAGAACGCGACGGCCGAGGAGATCGCCCAGATCGCCTCGACCTTCGACGACGCCGAGCGCGCCGATCGCGAGCAGGACCGCCGCGCCCTGATCGCCATGGACCAGAGGTTCCACGCCCTGATCGCCCGGGCCAGCCGCAACGCCGCCCTGGCCCGTATCCTCATCCCGCTGCAGCACAAGGCCGCCCGCTTCTGGGTCTATTCCATGGGCACAACCACGGAGGAGGAGCGGCTGGCCGACATCTGTCTGCACCGGGCCGTTGCCCAGCGGATCGCCGCCCGGGACGCCGAGGGCGCGCGGGCCGGCATGATCCTGGTGCTCGGCACCATGCCCCAGACCGTCAAGCGATCCTTGACCGGCCGGGGGGAGGAGGACGCGCCATCCGCGAGCCCGGAGGCGTCAGGAGCGCCTGCAGGTTGAGCTGCGACCTGGCGCTGATCCGCAGGTGGGCGCCAGGGCGGGAATTTTGAACGCTGGACGGGCGCCTCTGAAATTCCGACTGAAATTTCACGAGACATTTTTGACCTGAGGCCGCGGTCGCGAGACTTTCTCCTTCAAGAGGCGCGTGGACGCGGGGATAACCGCCACCCGGCGGAGGGTCCGCGCCCCTCCTGAAGAGGGCGATATGTCAAAGAGACTCATGTTGGTCGCGGGCGCCTCCCTGTCCGCGCTGATCGCAAGTCCGGGCCTGGCCTGGGCGCAGGTTGATATGGTCGACGAGGTGGTGGTCACGGCCCAGGACCGGACCGGCCTGCTGGAGAAGGACCCCAGCGACAGCGTCTTTGGTCTGGACAAGGCGCTGATCGAAACGCCCCGCTCGGCGAGCTTCGCCAGTGACGTGACGCTGGAGCGTTACGGCATCGAGTCGATCGACGATCTGACGGCCATTTCGCCTGGGACCTATACGGCCAGCTTCTACGGCGTGGCCGGCGCCCTCAACATCCGCGGCACCCTGGCGGAGAACTATTTCCGCGGCTTCAAGCGGATCGAGAACCGCGGCACCTATTCCACCCCCATCGCCAATGCGGCGCAGATCGAGATCGTGCGCGGGCCCCCGACGCCGATCTACGGGGCCGGCAAGGTGGGCGGCATGCTGAACTTCGTGCCCAAGTCCGGCCGCACCGAGGGCGCCTATATCTCGGAGATCTCCGGACAGGCGGACTTCACGGTGGGCTCGTACAACCGCAAGGAAGCCTCGGGCCAGATCAGCATTCCCCTGAACTTCGGGGGCCTGGAAGGGGGCCTGAACCTCTATGGCCAGGCGGAGAATTCGGACAGCTTCTATCGCGGGATTTCGCCGCGGCGGGAGATGCTGCAGGCCTCGGTGGACCTGGAGCTGGGCGGCGGCTGGCGCACGGCGTTCGGCGGTATGGCCTTTCACTCCGACGGGGACGTGCAGACCCCGGGCTGGAACCGCCTGACCCAGGACCTGATCGACAATCAGACCTATATCACCGGTCGCGACACCACCCTGGTGGACGCCAACGGGGACGGCAAGCTGACCCCCAACGAGGTCGGCTTCTACCCCTACGCCTCGGCCCTCTACCTGGCCTATTACGGCTTCCCGCAGAGCGACGCCAACCACACCCTGGATGTGGGCGTGGGGACCACCAAGCTTGATCCGCGGACCGTCTATATCAGCGACGCCGACTTCTCGAACTCCTGGACCCGGACGGGCTATTTCGACCTGATCCGCGACTTCGACAACGGCTCGGCGCTGAAGTTTCAGCTGTTCTATGACGAGCTGAAGAACAAGCGGTTCGTCTCCTACGGCTATCCGGCCATGTTTGACTCCCAGGTGGGCGAGGCGCGGGTCACCTATGACTTCGACTATGATGTCGGCCTGGTGACGTCCAAGTCGTTTGTCGGCGCCTCGTATCGCGCCTTCGACGGACGGCGGATGGAGAGCTTCAACTCCGGCCTGATCGCTCTGGACCGGCGGGACATCGCGTTTGGCGCGACGGCGAACGACATCATTGATGACCCCTTCTCGCCCGAGACCTACGGCCTGCAGTGGGAGAACGACAACAGCTCCACCTGGAGCCAGGCCGGCGTCTTCGTCACCTCGGACATCTTCATCGGCGAGCGTCTGAACCTGATCCTTGGGGGTCGCTACGACCACTATGAGGTGGAGGCCGAGGACACGGGCCTCGTCAGCTACCAGCCGCCGGGCAAGTTCGAGGACAGCCAGGGCAAGGGGACCTACTCGGCCTCCCTGACCTATCAGTTCGACTTCGGCCTGATGCCCTACATCACCTATGCCGAGACCGCGGCGCTGGAGATGAGCCAGGCGGGCGACATCGCGCCTTCGCTGATCCAGCAGGACGCCTGGCTGTCGGACTCCGACCTGGCCGAGGCCGGGGTGAAGTTCCAGCTTTTGTCGGGCTCGCTGGTGGGCTCGGTGGCCGGCTACCGGCAGAACCGCACCCAGCTGACCGGCGGGCCTAACCCCACCGTGCGCGGCACCCGGGCCAAGGGCGTGGAGGTGGAGGTGCGCTACCTCGCCACCGACAATCTGTCCTTCACCTTCGCCGGCAACACCCAGCGCACCACGGTCAAGGGGCCGGACGCCAGCTTCTCCTACATCCCCTACTATGTGACCGGCGTGGACCCGCTGAACGCCTTCGGCGGCACCTATGTGGTCTGGGAGTTCTCGAGCCTGCCGGGCCGGGGCGGCGACTATGCCTACACCCTGATCCCGCGCACCGTGCTCAGCCTCTATGGCAGCTACACCAGCGACGAGTATGACTGGGGCCAGGTGGGCGGCGTCTTCGGGGCGACCCGGGTCAGCGAGACGGCCCAGACGGTGGAAAACCCGATCACCTATCCGGAATACACCACGGCCAACCTGTCGCTCTTCTATGCGCGGGGCCCGTTCCACGCCTCGCTCAACGTCGATAACGTGTTCGACGAGCTCTTCTTCACCCCTGCGGCGGACTCCTACGCCAATCTCGCGGCCATTCCCGGCAAGGGCCGCGAGTGGCGGGTGACCCTGAAGCGGTCGTTCTGATCTGGCGCCCGCCGCCCCGGACAAGGGGCGGCGGGACCTTAGTCCTTGAGTGGAGGCAGACATGCCCCTGAGCGAATGGCGTCCCTGGGTGGTTCTCGGCGTCTTCAGCCTGCTCCTGTTCCTGATCTCGGCGGCGACCTTCTCGTCGCTGGGGGTGGTGCTGCCGGCCATGGTCGCCGACCAGCAATGGAGCTGGGCGCAGGCCGGGCTCGGCTTCACCCTGCTGGGCGCCTGCTGCGGCGGCTCGGCCTGGTTCCCGCCGATGATCATCCGCAGGTTCGGGGTCCGGGCGGCCCTGCTCCTGGGCACGGCGGTCATGGCGGCGGGTTTCATCTGCCTCTACCTGACCCCCAATGTCTGGATCTACTTCCTGGGCACCGCACTCTGCGGGGTGGCCTATCAGCTGATGGCCCTGATCCCCGGCACCCATGTGCTGGCGGCCGTCTTCCAGAAGCGGGCCATGGCCTTTGGCCTCTACTTCACCCTGGGGGGCCTGGGCAGCGTGGCCGGGCCTTGGATGGCGCTGGGCGTCATGGAGGCCACCGGCGGCGAATGGCGGCCCTTCTGGGCGTTGCAGGCGGTGGCGGCGCTCGCCATCGGCGTCATCTGCTCGCTGCTGATCCCGTCCAGCGCCTGGCTGAAGGAGTCCTCGGAGCAGATCGATATCGCGGTGAAGGCCGACGCCGAAGCCGCCGCCGCAGCCCCGGTCCAGGCGCCCCTGGCGGTCTATCGCACGGTCCACGACTGGACCCTGAAACAGGCCATGGCCACGCCGCAGTTCTACATCCTGGTCTCGGCCTATTTCGTCCACCTGCTCAGCGGGGTGACGGTCTCCAGCCTCTCGGTGGCCCACCTGTCGGAGCGGGGCGTGGCCGCGGGCATCGCTGCGGGCATGCTGAGCCTGGAGGGGCTGATGGCCACGGTGGCTCGCCTGGGCGGCGGCTTCATCGGCGACCGGATCGATCCCAAGTGGCTGCTGATGTTCGCCGTCGGCGTCCTGGGGGCGGGCTCCCTGGCGCTCAGCGTGGCCGACACCTATCCGCTGATGATCATCTATGCGGTGGGCACGGGGATTGGCTTTGGCCTGACGTCTCTGGCGGTCACCATCCTGCTGCTCAACTACTATGGGCGGAAGAACAACCTGGAGATCTTCTCCACGGTCTGCCTGGTGGGCGCGCTCTCGGCGCTCGGCCCGCTGATCGGCGGCTCCCTGCGCGATGCGCTGGGCAGCTTCTCCCCCACCTTCCAGCTCTTCGGCGTCGTCGCCGCCGTGGTGTTCATAGCCTCGCTCTTCATGCGCCCGCCGCAGTGGAAGACGCAGGCGAGCGCCCCGGCCGCGCCCCCGGCCGGCCTTGTCAACGATCCCGTCTGAGGCGTACCCCCATGTTCCAGAAGCCTTCTCCCAACAAGGAATTCGGCGTCTTCCTGCCGGTCGCCAACGGCGGCTGGATCATCTCGGAGACCTCGCCGCCGCTCAACGACCTCTGGGCCCAGAACCGGGCCGCGGCCGTCGCCGCCGACGAGGTCGGCATGGACTTCGTCATGTCCATGGGCAAGTGGCGGGGCTTTGGCGGGACCACCAACCACTGGGGCTCGTCCCTGGAGTCGGTGACCATGATGGCCGGCATCGCCGAGGCCACCAAGAATGTGAAGATCTGGGCCACCGTCCATCCGCTGCTGCAGAACCCGGCGGTGACGGCCAAGATGATCTCCACCCTGGACCACATCAGCGGCGGCCGGGCGGGCCTGAACATCGTGGCCGGCGCCTATCGGGCCGAGTTCGACCAGATGGGCATGTGGGACGACAGCCTCGACCATGACGCCCGCTATGCGCTCACCGAGGAATGGACCGCCGTGGTCAAGCGCCTTTGGAAGGAGGAGAGCGTCGATCACGCGGGCAGGTTCTTCACGATGAAGGACGCCCAATCGAGCCCGAAACCCCTGTCCCGGCCCCGTCCAGACCTGATCTGCGCAGGACAGTCCGACCGGGGCTTCCAGTTCTCGGTGCGCGAGGCCGACATCTGCTTCATCGGCGGCCGCACGGCCGAGGAGCGCCGCGACAACAGCCTGCGGGCCAAGAAGGTCGCCGCCGACCTCGGCAAGTCGATCAAGACCTACGCCATGTGCACCATCGTCCACGGGGAGACCGACGCCAAGGCCGAGGCCATGGTCGAGCACTACAAGTCCGGAACCGACATGGGCGCCATCCTTGAGATGCTGCGCAGTTGGGGCGTGCCGGCCGACAAGCTGGACGTGGTGGCCAAGCAGCAGGGCGCCTTCATGACCCAAACCGCCGTGGGCTCGCCGGCCACCTGCGCCGAGCAGGTGCAGGAGTTCGTGGAGTTCGCCCAGCTGGACGGCCTGATGCTGATCTTCCCCAACTATGCGGAGTGCCTGCAGATGTTCGGCGCCGAGATCCTGCCCGGCCTGCGTTCGGCCTTCGCATGAGCGCGCTCGCCGCCCCCGTGCAGGCTGAGGATGGGCTGGCGGCCTGGATCACGCCGGCCCGCACCGCCCTGGTGATCATCGACATGCAGGTGGATTTCGCAGCGCCCGAAGGCCGTCTTGGCCAATGGGGCGTGGATCTGTCCACCGTGCCGCCTGCCCTGGAGAAGGCCCAGGCCCTGGCGGATGCGGCCCGCAACGCCGGGGCGCCGGTGGTGTTTGTCGGCCTGTTCACCCGGCCAGAGACCGACTCCGGCGCCTGGCGCGAGCGGATGCGCCGGCGCGGCGGCGATCCGGACTCCGATTCCGGGCTTTGTCGGGCCGATGAGGTCGGCTCGGACTGGTATGGCCCCAAGCCCCTGCCGGGCGAGGCGGTGGTGGAGAAGGCCCGCTATTCCGGCTTCCATGACGCGCCGCTGGACAGCGTTCTGAAGGGGCTTGGCGTCGACACCCTGGTGGTGGCGGGCCTGACCACGGAATGCTGCGTGGACTGCACGGTCCGCGACGCCTTCCATCTGGACTATCATGTGTTCGTGGCCAGCGACGCCTGCGCCGCCTACGAGGCCGATGTGCATGCGGCCTCGCTCAAGGCCTTGGAATTGAACTGCGCGATCCTGGTCGAGGCCGACCAGGTGATCACCGCCTGGGAGGAGGCCGCGTAATGGCCGATGGATTTCAACTGCCGGGCGCCCAGGCGCCCTATGCCGTCACCGACGCCGACCGCGCCGCCATCGCCGCGGCGATCAGCGAGACCGAGATTGTCGAGCTGGCCCTGGAGCTGGGCAATATCCCGAGCCCGGCCGGCCATGAGTTCGCCGCCGGCGAGTTCGTCCACGACTGGATGAAGCGTGAGGGGTTCAACCCCCGCCGGGTCGGCGCGACGCCGGAGCGCAACAACATCATCGGGACCTATGGCGGGACCGGGGAGGGCAAGAACCTGCTGTTCACAGCCCATCTGGACACCGAGGCGCCCACCTGGAACCCCGACCTCGACTCCTACAAGTACCGCCCCGAAACCCTGGACAATCCGGAGTGGGAGAAGTGCTGGCTCCAGGACGGGGTCCTCTATGGCTATCCCATCGCCAACGACCGGGGGCCGATGAGCTGCTTCCTGATCGCGGCCAAGGCCCTGAAGGCCGCGGGCTATGATCTGGCGGGCAAGCTCTATCTGACCGCCTGCCCGGGCGAGATCGGGCCTGAGCCCATCGAGGAGCACAGGGGCGTGGCCTATATGGGTAAGGATATCGGCGCCCATTACCTGTTCCACCACGGGGGCGTGGCGCCCGACTACGCCATCGCCGCCGAGGGCTGCGACTTCGGCCTGACCTGGGTCGGCTGCGGCTATGCGGTGTTCCGGATCCGGCTGTGGGGGGAGGGGGTGTTCACCCCGCTGCTGACCCAGCCGGAGAAGTCCGGCGACCATCCCAACCCGATCTATCGCCTGGGCGCGCTGACTGACGCCATCCACCAGTGGAGCCGCCAGTACGAGGCCGACAGCGCCTATGAGAGCGCCGGCGGCGTGGCCCTGCCCAAGGCGCAGATCGCCGCGGTGCGCGGCGGCGTTCCCTACGCCTTCGGGGCCGGGACGGAGCTCGTGAACCTCTATCTCGAGGTAGGCCTGAACCCCCGCCAGCGCATCGCTGATCTGCAGCACTCCCTGGAACGCATGGTCCGGGCCGCAGGGCTCGGCGAGGTCGATATCGAGCCGGTCGTGGTCCGCCATGGCTTCGAGGCCGATGCGGGCGAGGTCGCCCCCCTGGTGGGCGCGGTGGACGCCGCCACCCGCCTGTCGCTCGGCCATCCGGTGCAGCGGGCGGCGCCGGTCTATTCCAGCATGTGGCGCGACCACAACGTGTTCAACATGCAGCGGATTCCGGCCATCACCACCGGCTTCAAGCGCTGGCGGCCGAGCCCGAAGGATCTGACCGACAGCGCGCTGGTCTACGCCCTGACGGCCCTGGCCATCTGTGGCCGGGCCGAGACTGCGGAGGCGAGATCCGGGCCTGCGCCGGTCTATGGCGACAACCCGTTCGGGAACGCCTGATGGGCCAGGCGACAACCTTCGGCGATCTCGAGATCGGCGCGCCCTTTGACGGCCCCGCCTGGCGCGCGGCCATGGGCGCCTTCGCCAGCGGCGTGGTCATCGTGACGACGCAAGGGGAGGACGGCGAGCCCGTGGGAACCACGGTCAGCGCGTTTTCCTCGGTCTCGCTGGATCCGCCCCTGCTGCTGGTCTGCCTGGATCACAAGAGCCGCACTCGGGCGGCGGTGAAGCGGTCGGGCCATTTCTGCATCAACATCCTGGCCGCAGGGCAAGGTGGGCTGGCCCGCCTGTTCGCAGGCCCCGGCGCCACCGACCGGTTCGCGGGCGTGACGATCACGCCGGGCGTCCTGGGCGATCCGCAGATCACCGGCGCCCTGGCCAGCATCGACTGTCGCCTGCACTCCCTGCACGCGGCCGGCGACCACGACATCCTGATCGGCCGGGGCCTGAACATCCAGGCGACCCCCGGCGATCCCCTCATCTACAGCCAGGGCCGGTTCCTGGGCCCAGAGGACTAAAGGTCAAAGACCATGGGATACGAAGTTCTGGACGTGAAGCCGATGACCCGCCGGATCGGCGCCGAGGTGTTCGGGCTCGATCTCGGCAAGCCGCTCAGCAACCGACAGACCGCCGAGCTGCGCGAGGCGCTCGCCAATCATCAGGTGCTGTTCTTCCGCGATCAGGAGATGGACCACGACGCCCACAAGGCGGTCGGCCGCCTGTTTGGCGAACTGGCCATCCACTCGGCCATCCCCGGCATCGAGGGCCATCCGGAGATCGTCGCCATCCATGCCGACGGCGACTCCAAGTTCGTGGCCGGCGAGAACTGGCACTCCGACCTGACCTGCGATCCCGAGCCGCCCCTGGGCTCGATCCTCTACATGCCTGTGGTGCCCGAGAGCGGCGGCGACACGGTCTTCGCCTCTATGTACGCGGCCTATGACACCCTGTCAGAGCGGATGAAGGTCTATCTGGAGGGGCTGCAGGCGGTCCACGACGCCAACCCGGTCTATCAGAAGCTCTTCCCGGACCTGGACCGGAAGTACAACCGTTCGGTCCATCCGGTGGTCCGCACCCATCCGGTGACGGGGAAGAAGCTGATCTTCGTCAACCCGTCCTACACCACCCACATCGAGGGCCTGGCCGACGAGGAGAGCGCGGCCATCCTCAACTTCCTCTACGTCCACTGCATGAACCCCAACTACCAGGTCCGCTTCCGCTGGCGCCCCAACTCTGTGGCCTTCTGGGACAACCGCTGCACCTGGCACCAGGCCATCTGGGACTACTTCCCGGACACGCGGTCAGGGTTCCGGGTCACGGTGGCGGGGGATAAGCCGTTTTGAGGCTTGGCTAGAGTCTCCGCGGCTGTTTGCGCGAGCCTAACTATTGGCAGCGCTCTAGAGTCCATTCCGCAATTCTAGCGCTTCGTTGGCCATCCCGACGTCGGAAAAGCGGGATGGGTAAGCAATGAGAAGGATGTTCAGAGCGCAAACCCCAGCCTGAGCAATCGACCTTAGCCCGTGCTGAAGTTGCAAGCTATCACCCACGAGATATGCTTGGTTAAACTCGACCTTGTCATCGCTGTGGATGATGCTGAGGCTTGCGGTAACGGCTTTCTGGTTTGGATGAGCTCCAAAATCGATCGCACGCTGATACAACTGACTGAAAACCGTTTCAGTCTCGGGATCGCCCGCTTTGATCGTCGCTCTGACTTTCGCAGTTGTGAAAGCCCTTAGCGCAGCCTCCATTGAGGAGGCACCGTCGTGCCGACGGAGCCAAACTTCGATTAATTCAGGGTTTTTGGCTTGGTGAAGGCAGTATGCTGCGAACTCCAGGCATACTCTAAGTGTGGGCCAAACCTCTGTTGTTTGACCCGCAAGCGCGTGCTCACATGACGCCCTGAACGCTGAGTGACTGCGATAAGCTAGCAGCGCTGCAATAGGTGGTTCTGGATTGATCCAGTTGTCCAGAATTGAAAAATAACATTTGTCGATTCGAAGTAAGAGTCTTGATGCTTCTGGCGCGTTTACAAACGAGGCCCACCGATTCCTGTAGGCATCCTGAAAGTATCGCGTGAGCGGATCTTCACCCCATCCAATTGGGGGGAATCTTTCACCCATCAAACTTCGCCTGTCTATCAATGGCCTGCATCAGCCAAATGAATTCATCATTACGGCGTCTGCCGCGCTCCGGGGGTGGAGCTTGCCAAGCTCAATGAAGAGTCGTGTTGGTGCAAGCGGCACTCGATCCCAGCGTGAGCGGCAGGCGTAACGAAGCCACTCGACCCCCCCCGCCGCAGCCAGGGACGGCCACGGCGGGGAGGGGCTGACGGTCAAGGGGATGCCCGTCAGGTCTTGGGGAGGCCGATGTTGGGGGAGACCGGCCTAGTCGCCGATCTCGGTGGTCATCTGGCCCATCTTCCGCGTGTCACTTCAGGACTGAAGGCAACGGTGCGGCGAATCACTTGCGATCCTTCGACCGTTCCTCGTGCCGCGCCTGGATGTCGGAGAAGACTGACGCTGAGGAGACCGCCCGGCCGGGGTCCTCTCGCATGGCGTCGTAGGTGGGAGCGACCTCTTCCCGCAGCCAGCGGCTGATGGCTTCGTCGCGTTCTTTCAGGGCGCGCAGGCCGGCGCGGACGACCTCGCTGGCCGAGGCGTAGTCGCCGGAGTTGACCTTGGCGTCGATGAATTCGGCTTGGTCCCTGGGCAGGCTTACGGTTCTCTTCTCGATCATGGCTTGGGACCTTTCGCGCTCCAGCGAAGGCTAACATGCGGTATGACTTATTCATACCGCAGCGGGCGCGACGGAGGGGGCTTCACATGCTGACCGATCTTCTGGTGCGCTATGACGCCGAGATGCGGCGGGACCCGCCGTTGACGGAAGGGCTGGAGGCGACCCGGATCGGGGGCTTGGTGCGGCTCAGCGGGCCCTACAACTGCATTGTCTATTCGGACCTGTCGGAGGCCGATGCGGAGGCTCAGGTGGCCGCCGAGGTCGCCCATCTGCGGGCGACCGGCGGGGCGCTGGAGTGGAAGGTTCACGGGCATGACCGGCCAGGGGACCTGCCGCGCATTCTGGATCGCCATGGCTTTGTCTCTGAGCCTCAGGAGACCCTGCTCGTTCGCGCCCTGGATGAGGGCCTGCTTGGGCGTCAGGCGGACCCAGGCCTGTCGATCCGGACGGTGACGACGGCCGGGGACGTCGATGACTTCCTGCGCGCCGTCGAGGCGGCGTTCGGCCACCCGTTCGGCCACGATGCGGCGCAGCTGCTGGCTGACATTGGCGCAGGGGTGGCCTCGGCGCATGTGGCCTATGTGGACGGGGCGCCCGTGGCGGCGGGCCGGCTGGAGATGCCGGCGGGCCGCAGCTTCGCTGGCCTCTATACGGGCGGGGTGGCGCCGGCCTATCGCGGGCGCGGCCTCTATCGCGCCCTGGTGCAGAGCCGGGCGCGGGAGGCCGCCGCCCGGGGCTACGGCTATGTGATCACCGAGGCGCTGGAGACCAGCCGACCGATCCTGGAGACGCTCGGCTTTGCGCCGCTGACCACGGTCCAGGGCTGGGTGCTTGAGGCGCCGGCCGGCCAAGGCTGAGGGCGTTCGAACCCCCCGCCGCAGCCTGCGGCGGCCGCGGCGGGGAGGGGCTGACGGTCAAGGGGATGGCCCGTCAGGTCTTGGGGAAGCCGATGCTGGTGGAGAGGCCGGCCCAGTCGCCGACCTCGGTGGTCATCTGGCCCATCTTGCGCATGGCGTAGTGCAGGGCGTCTTCGCCCAGCAGCAGGTGCAGGGGCGCATCCTCCGCCCCGGCGATCTTCAGGATGGCGGCCGCAGCCCGGGCCGGATCGCCGCTTTCCTGGCCGGCGTGTTCGGCCAGCAGCTGGGGCGCTATGTGGGCGGTCTGCGCATAATCGGCGATCACCTCGCTGGCGCGGGTGAGCGAGCGGCCGGCATAGTCGGTGCGCAGGCCGCCGGGCGCCACATTGGTGACCTTGATCCCCAACGGCGCGACTTCCTGGGCCAGGGCCTCGCCCAGGCCTTCCAGGGCGAACTTGCTGGCGCAGTAGATCCCGGTGCCCGACCAGGCGGCCAGGCCGCTGACCGAGGTGATGTTGATCACGTGGCCTGACCGGCGAGAGCGCATCCTTGGTAAGGCTGCGCGCAGCACGGCCAGGGGGCCGAAGACATTGGCCTCGAACTGGGCGCGGGCCTCGTCAAGGCTCGTCTCCTCCACCGCGCCGGTCAGGCCGTAGCCGGCGTTGTTGACCAGGATGTTGATCCCGGCTGCCAGGGCCTCGGCGCCTGCGACCGCTGCAGCGACCGCGGCCTCATCGGTGACATCGGCGACGAAGCCGTGGGCGTTGGGGCCGAGGCTCGCGAAGGCGTCGCGGTCGGCGCCCTTGCGGACCGTGCCGGCCACGATGTCGCCGGCTTCGAGGGCGGCAAGGGCGAGCGCGCGGCCGAGGCCTGCGCTGACGCCGGTGATGAACCAGGTGCGCGTCATGTCAGTAGGGGGCGTCGCCCTTGGCCCACAGGCGGTGCATGGTCCGGAAGTACTTGGTGTCGTCGTAGAGGGTGCCGGTGTGCAGGGTGCAGCGATTGTCCCACATGAGCACGTCGCCCACCTGCCACTTGTGGCGGAAGACGAAGGGCTCGCTGGTCATGAATTCCACCAGCTCGTCCACCAGCTCCAGACCCTTGGGGTTCTCCATCCCCACCACCTCGGTCACCGTGCCGGTCGAGGGCCACAGCGCCTTGCGGCCATCGGCCGGGTGGGTGCGGATCAGGGGATGGACCACGTCGGGGTTGTCGCGCTTGAGCTCTTCCGACAGCTCCTGGCGGCCGAACTCCCGGGTGGCCATGAAGTGCTGATAGGAGTGGTGGAGGCGAAGGCCGTCCAGCTCCTTCTGGCGCTCAGGGCTGAGCGCGTTCCAGGCGGCGCAGCCATCGGCCAGCAGGGTGTCGGAGCCCTCGGCCGGGACCTCCACCGCATAGAGCATGGTGCACATGACCGGCTGCGCCTTGTAGGAATAGTCGGTGTGCCAGCCGACGCCGTCATTGTGCGCGCCGATCGGTTTGCCATCCACCTCGCGGTTGGAAAGGACGAACACCTTGGGATGGCCGGGCAGGGTGAACTGCGTCTGGGTGTGGTCCTCGGGCTCGCCGAACAGGGCCACAAAGTCCACCAGCTGTTGAGGGCTCATCTCCTGGCCGCGTAGCAGGATGGCGCCGTGCCGGTGGAAGGTGTCGACCACGCCAGCCAGGGTTTCAGCGTCGGCGCGGGCGAGGTCCACATCGAGGATCTCGGCGCCGAAGCCGGGCTTCAGCTCGCGGGTCTTGAGTTGGACGGCGGTGGTCATCGGCGCAGGCTCCGGCTGTGTGGGAACGACCTTAGCCGGGCAGGGGCGCGGCGGTCTTGTCCATCCGCGCACATTTGCTTGCCAGCGCCCGAGCGAGGAGTTGGGCGGCTGATCAGCCCCTGATCACCGCCGCCTGCAAAGGAGGCGATCGTGGTCTTTGGCCGCGCGCCGGCCAAGTTCTCGTGCGCGCTGGTGCAAGACCGCCCCCACGCTGGCGCCTACCGTCAAGGCCTCGACCGAACCGGAAGCCGAGGGTCCACAGCATGCGCGCGAACCTCCTGAACGACGCCTTCTTCGACGGGCTGTCCACCTCCATGGAGGGGTTTGAGACCGCCGAGACCCTGCCGCCGGCCTGCTACGTCGACGCCGGCTTCTACGAGTTCGAGAAGGAGGCGGTGTTCAACCACGAATGGCTCTGCGTGGGCCGCGAGTCCTGGGTGATGACGCCCGGCGACTACTTCACCACCTCGATCATCGGCGAGCCCATCGTGGTGGCGCGGACGCGCAAGAACGAGCTGGTGGCCATGAGTTCGGTCTGCCAGCACCGGGCCATGCTGGTGGCCGAGGGCCATGGCAACACCCGCGGCTTCGTCTGCCCCTACCACCACTGGACCTATGGCCTGGACGGCAAGCTGGTGAATGCGCCGGCCATGGAGCAGACCTGCGGCTTCGACAAGAAGAAGATCGCCCTGCCGAGGTTCAAGGTCGAGGTGTGGCTGGGCTTCGTCTTCGTGAATTTCGATCTGGAGGCCGCCCCGCTGGCGCCGCGCCTGACCGAGATCGAGGCTGCGCTCGCCGGCTACGACCTTTCCCATGCCGAAGGACCCCGGCCCGATCCCGCCGCCAAGCTCCCCTGGAACTGGAAGGTGATGTTCGAGAACAACAATGACGGCTACCACGCCAGCCGTCTGCACCAGGGGCCGCTGCACGACTTCGTCCCCAGCGCCCAGTCGGTCTTTCCCGAGGCCGCCGAAGGCGCCGCCGGATACCTGCGCTTCAACGGCACCCTGCATCCCGACGCCAGCTTCAACGTGACGCAAAAGGCCCTGCTGCCGGTCTTCCCCAAGCTGACCGAGACGGATCGCAGCAGGATGACCTTCGCCAACATCCCGCCGACCCTGTCGCTCGTGGTGACCAGCGACATGGTCATCTACCTGATCGTCCGGGCTGACGGGCCCGAGACCCACGAGATGGACACCGGCCTGCTCTTTGCGCCCGGCGCCATGCAGGACCCGGCCTTCGAACACAAGCTGGCCATGAACATGGCCGCGGCCAGCGCCATCATCGCCCAGGACCTGCATGTGGATGGTTTGGTGCAGGCGGGCCTGCGCTCGCGCTTCGCCATCCGTGGCCGCTATTCCTGGCAGGAGGGCGCCCAGATCGCCTTCAACCGCTGGCTGACCCCGCGCTATCAGCAGACGTGGAAGGCGATGAGCGCCGACGCCCGGCCGCGCGTCGAGGTCCCGGCATGAGCGGGCTTGCTGAACGCCTGCCGGTGGTCTTCTTCGGCCACGGCAGCCCGATGATCGCCATCGAGACCAACGACACCACCGCAGCCTGGGGCGCGATCGGCGAGTCGATCGGCAAGCCCAAGGCCATCCTGTGCGTCTCGGCCCACTGGCTGACCCGCGGGGTGGGGGTCACCGCCATGGCCCAGCCGCGGACCATCCACGACTTCGGCGCCTCGTTTCCGCAGGCTTTGTTCAACGTCCAGTACCCCGCGCCCGGCGATCCGGCCCTGGCGCGGCGCGTGGCCGAGCTGCTAGCGCCGCTGCCCGTGGCGCAGGACGAGGGCTGGGGTCTGGACCACGGGACCTGGTCGGTGCTGTGCAAGGCCTATCCCAAGGCCGATGTGCCGGTCGTCCAGCTGTCGATGGACGCCAGCAAGCCGCCGGCCTGGCACTATGAGATGGGCCGCAAGCTCGCCCCCCTGCGGGACGAAGGCGTGCTGATCGTCGCCACCGGCAATATCGTCCACAACCTGCCGGCCATGGACTGGGGCGCCCGCCACCGCCCGGCCTTCGACTGGGCAGCCGCCTTCAACGATCACATCAAGGCCGCCATCGCCAATGACGAGCCGCAGGCCGCGGTGGCCTATGAGGCCTTCGGCGAGGCGGCCAGCCGTTCCGTGCCCACGCCCGACCACTACTGGCCGCTACTCTATGCGCTGGGCGCCCGGATGCCCGGCGATCGCGCCCTCTTCGGCCCCGACCACATCGAGCACGGCTCGCTCAGCATGACCACGGTGATGCTCGACAGCCGCCCGGCCGCGCAGGCCGCCTGATTTGCCGCTTTCCCAAGGACGTCCCCATGGCCTTCATCTGCGAGCCGACCGAGACCCGGGCCGACACCCTGCCGGGCGCCCTGCACACCCTGAACGCCACGTCCAAGACCGTGCACTGGGGCTACTTCGATCCCGCCCGGGGCCCGGCCTTACGGATCAAGAGCGGCGACCTGGTGCAGGCCGAGGCCATCACCCACCATGCCGGCGATGATCCCGAGCTGATGATGGACGAGGCGGTCACCGCCATTTTCCGCGAGATTCCCGAGGCTGACCGCAATCCCGGCGTCCACATCATGACCGGCCCCATCCATGTGGAGGGCGCCGAACCTGGCGACATGCTGGAGGTGCGCTATCTGCGCATGGTCCCGCGCTGCAATTACGGCTCCAACCTCGCGGCCAACTGGGGCCACCTCTATGACGAGTTCGACCAGAAGGAGCGGGTGACCATCTATGAGCTGGACCCCAACGCCCAGACCGCCAGCGCGCTCTATGCCTACGACTTCCCGGGCAAGTATCTGACGCCGGGGACCATCACCAACTGCCCGGTCTGTGATCGCCAGGGCGCGCTGCCCGGGGTCCGCGTGCCCGTGCGGCCCCACCTGGGAACGGCCGGCGTCGCGCCCAATGTGAACGGCCGGGTCAGCACGATCCCGCCGGGCCTGCATGGGGGCAATATCGACAACTGGCGCATCGGCGCCGGGGCGACCATGTACTATCCGGTGCAGGTGGACGGCGCCCTGTTCTCCATCGGTGATCCCCATGTCAGCCAAGGCGACGGCGAGATCAGCGGCACGGCCATTGAGGCCTCGCTGAACGTCCTGATGCAGATCGTCCTGCGCAAGGACTTCACCTTCCCCTCGCCGCTTCTGGAGACGCCAAACTGGTGGATTGTCCATGGGTTCGATCCGGATCTTAACCGGGCGATGAAGAACGCGTCGCTCGACATGCTGGGCCTGCTCACCGAGCAGCAAGGCCTGTCGCGCAACGACGCCTATTCCCTGATGAGCGTGGCCGCCGACTTCTCCATCACCCAGGTGGTGGATGGCACCCAGGGCATCCATGTGCGCATCCCCCGCGGCATCTTCCCCGCCAAGGGCAGCGTGCGTGACCCGACCTAGGCCACGACCTTGAAGGCCTGGCAGTTCACCACCGACGCCTATCTGAAGCCGCAGCGTCGGGACGCCTGGCGCGAGGCCATGGAGCGGCTGCGCCTGCCGGTCGGCGACCTGCCGGCAGAAGGCGCTTTCCATGCCCAGGTCTCCAGCCTGACGTCGCCCATGGGGGTGGAGTTTTCGGTGGTGGCCTCGACGCCGCAGGAGATTTCCGGCCGCAATCCCCACCAGCCCGCCGCCATCTGGATGGCGGTGCTGCTGGAGGGGGAGGCGACCCTGCTGGACGGCGCGCGCGAGATTCCCATGGCGGCCGGCGACATCGTCTATGGCCCGACCGGCCAGGCCGCGGGCCTTCGCCTGGAGAGCCGGTTCCGCCTGCTGTTCATCACCGCGCCGCGGGTGGCCCTGGACCACCGGCTGCTGGCGCCTTCGGCCCTTCGGCTGGGGCATCTGGCGACAGGGCAGGGGATTAATCATGTCTTTTCAGGCTTGTTGCGGGCGACAGCTGAATCACTGGATGAACTGACGTCGGATCAGCTGCGCCCCGTCGAACTGGCGCTCACCGAATTCCTGGTGGCCTGCCTGGCCCAGGATGGCGGCCCGGCGGCTCGTGGCGGGGCGGAAGGGGCACGCGCGGTCCAGATGCACCGGGTCCGCCAGACCATCGAGGTCCTGCTGGCCGAACCGGAGCTGACCCTGCGCCGGGTGGCCGACGAGGACGGGGTCTCGCCGCGTTATCTGCAGAAGTTGTTCGCCGGCCAGGGGCAGAGCTTCACCGGCTATGTGCGCGGCCGCAGGCTGGAGCGCTGCCGGGCCGACCTCGCCAGTCCCGCCTGCGCCCAGCTTTCGATCTCCGAAATCTGCTTCCGCTGGGGGTTCAACGGGTCGGCCCATTTCAGCCGCGCCTTCCGCAGCGCCTATGGCCAGTCGCCCCGGGAATACCGCCGCGCCGCCATCGGTGAGGCCGCCGCGGACTAGACGCCGTCAGGCGGCGGCCAACAGGGCCTCGACCTCGGCGGCGGTGGGCATGGAGGCCGCAGCCCCGGCCCGGGTGACCGACAGGGCGGCCGCGGCATTGGCGAAGGCCATGGCAGTAGGCAGGGGAAGGCCCCGGTCGAGACCGGCGGCCAGCGCCCCGCAGAAGCAGTCGCCGGCCCCGGTGGTGTCCACCGCCTGCTGGCGCAGGCCAGCTACGCGGAACACCTCGTCTCCCCGCACCGCCACGGCGCCCGCGGCGCCCAGGGTGGCAAGCACCGTCTGGCCGGGCCGGGCCAGGGCGCGGGCCGCAGCGATGGCGGCTTCACTGTCGGCTGGTTCGGCGTCCAGGCCTGCAAAGCTCGCCAGCTCGGTCTCGTTGAGGATCAGCATGTCGGCCAGGGCGAGCAGCGGCGCGCCATCGGCCAAGGCGGGGGCTGTGTTGAGGATCTTGAGCGCGCCGGCCGCTTCGGGCCGGGTAAAGAGGGTCTCAATGGCCGCCAGGGTGGCCTCGAACTGGGTGAGGATCACGCCGGCCCCGCCGAGGTCAGCGGCGCTGGCCGCCTCCGCGCCATAGAGGGCGTTGGCGCCGGCGGCCACGACGATCATGTTCCGCGCAGCATCATCGACGGTGATGAAGGCCTGGCCCGTGGGCGCCGCGGCTTCATGCCGGACGCCGCCAACATCCACGCCACTGCGGGCCAGAAAATCCAACATGAAGTCGCCGGCGCCATCCTGACCCACAGCGCCCAGCAGGCGGACCGGCGCCCCCAGGCGGGCGGCGGCCACGGCCTGGTTGGCGCCCTTGCCGCCGGGAAACTGGGCGAGACTTCGGCTGGCGACGGTTTCGCCGGGGCGGGGCAGTTCGGCGACCTGCGCCACATGGTCCAGATTGACGCCGCCCAGGACGCACACGCTCATGGGACGACTCCCCGCCAATGATCCAGGGCTACCGACCTAGGACATTTGCTCTGAAATGTCAGCGAGCGTGGTCGCTTCAGATCGCCTTGGCGTGCCGCTGGGCGTCCGGCGCCAGATAGGCGTCGAACAGGGCGCAGATCGAGCGCACCAGCATCCGCCCGCGGGGGGTGACAGTCAGCACCTGGCCGTCCCAGGTCGCCAGCCCGTCCTGCTGGAAGTCATGCAGCCGGGCGAGGGCGTCGTGCAGGTCGGCGAGCGTACGGCCGTGGCGGTCGCAGGCGGCGGCGAGATCTACGGCGAAGTCGCACATCAGCCGCTCGATAATGTCGGCGCGGAAGCGGTCCTCGTCGGTGACCGCGACGCCCCGGGCGATGGGCAGCTTGCCGTCGGCGACCGCATGGCGCCAGCCGAGCTCGGCGGTGATATTCTGCACATAGCCGCCGGGCGTCGTGCCGATGGCCGAGGCGCCGAGCCCCAGCAGCGTGCCGGCCGCGTCCGTGGTGTAGCCCTGGAAGTTGCGATGCAGGGCGCCCTCAGTCGCGGCCTTGGCCAGGGTGTCCTCGGGCAGGGCGAAGTGGTCGAGGCCGATCTGCACATAGCCCTCGGCCTTCAGCCGCTCGGCGGCGGCCTGGCTCTGCTCCAGCCGCTCGGCCGGGCCGGGCAGGGCGGCCTCGTCGATCAGCTGCTGATGGGCCTTCATCCAGGGCACATGGGCGTAGCCGAACAGGGCCAGCCGCTCAGGGCGCAGGGTCAGCACCGCGTCCAGGGTGGAGAGCGTGTTGCGGGTCGTCTGGTGGGGCAGGCCGTACATCAGGTCGAGATTGACCGAGGCGACGCCGGCGTCGCGCAGGCTCTCCACGCACTCGGCGATGTCCTCGAACTTCTCCTGGCGGTTCACTGCGCTCTGCACCTCAGGCGCCAGGTTCTGAACCCCGAGGCTGGCCCGCGACAGGCCGTGATAGGCCGCCGCCCGGATCCAGTCCCGCGACAGGACGGCGGGGTCCAGCTCGGCGGCGATCTCGGCGTCGGGGGCCACATTGAAGACGTGGCGAAGCCCGCCGAAGATGGTGGTCAGTTCCTCGACGCTGAGCATGTTGGGGGTGCCGCCGCCCAGGTGGATGTCGCCCACCGACATCTTGCCCGGCAGGGCCTGTTCCAGGGTGGAGAGCTCGGTCATCAGCAGGGCGACATAGTCGCGGACCGGCTCGTGGCGGCTGACCGCCCGGGTGTTGCAGCCGCAGTACCAGCAGAGCCGGGCGCAGAAGGGGATGTGCAGATAGACCGACACCGGCGTGGTGACCGGCAGGGCCGCCAGCCAGGCGCGGTAGGCGGCTTCGTTCACCTCCGGGGTGAACTGCACCGCCGTGGGATAGCTGGTGTAGCGGGGCGCGCGGCCATCGTACTTGGCGATCAGGTGCGCGTCGGCGGGGGCGTGGGGATTGTAGAGCACGGTCATGGCCCCATCATCCGTATGGGACGAGGCGCCGCCGTGACCCAGATCAAAAGCAGAAAGGCCGCCACGCTTGTGCGTGACGGCCTCTCGAAGGGCTGCTGATCGGCGGTGTGCAGGACAATCTGCTGCCCGTCTCACCCAGGGTCAGCGACCCCGATCTTTGGCTGGCCGAAGCGGGTCGCCGGGCTTGAGCCCCTGGCGAACGCAGGGTTGCCGGCGCAGCGGGCCAGCTCCGTCTGGGGCGGAGCCGGGCGCTGCGCCGGCGGGGCGCTGAAGCTGGAGTTCGACCGCGACGGGGTGGTGCGGCGACGAACTCCCGTCTCGACAGGTCCGGGCGCGGGCCTGGGCTGACCCACGCTCGATGGCCTATTCGGCGAGGCGTTCCAGCGCGTCCCAGCGCGTCACGCGGAAGCGTCGGCAGCCGTCGAATTCGACGACCGAGGCGCCCTGGAGCTGGGTCAGCATCCGCGAGACGGTTTCAATGGTGAGGCCCAGATAGTCGGCCATGTCCTGGCGACCCATGGGGAGGGCCACCTGCTCGGACCGGTCCCGTTGGGCCAGGTCCATGAGGAAGGAGGCGACCTTCTCGCAGGCGGTCTTGCGGCCGAGAACCAGCAGGTGTTCCTGGGTGCGTTCCAGCTCACGACGGGTGGCCTGCCAAAGGGCGCGGTCCAGGTCCTCGTCGCCGGCGAAGGTCTTCACCGCCGAGCGCTTGACCACCAGGAGGGTGCAGTCGCAGAGGGCTTCGGCGGAGAAGCGGTGCAGGTCGCCGGTCTCCAGGCCCACGAGATCGCCGGGATAGTAGAAGCTGCCCACCTGCCGGCGTCCGTCGCTCAACAGGCGGGTGGTGCGCACCGCGCCGGTGACGACGATGTAGAGCAGATCGGCCTCTTCATCCTGACAGAAGATCTCCTCGTCCTTCGCGAAGTTCATGCGAAGGCCGAGACGCTCCATCACCTGGGCGATGGCCGGCGTGGCGAGGGGGGCGTCGGGGGCGTAGGCGAGGGTCATGGCGGATGTCCTTGAGCCGATGACCTCATCCTGGCCCGCACCGCCTTCGTCCGACATTCGGGTCTGCTACCTAAGTAGTTTCCCGGATTTGCGGCGCGCGCGTCCTTTGACTTCGATCTGCGCGGCGTCCTTGACCCTGGTCAAGGCGAGGGGGCGACCTTCGGCCTCAGTCTGGCCCGCCAGGAGCGCGCCCATGACGACCATCCGAACTGACCGCCGCAAGATCCTGCTGATCAACGGCCACCCCGATCCCCATCCCGACCGGCTCTGCTCGGCCCTCGCCACCGCCTATGGCGAAGGCGCCGAGGCCGCTGGCCATACGGTCAGGCGGATTGAGGTGGGGGGCCTGTCCCTGGCGCCCATCACCTCGCAGGCGGCGTTCATGTCGGCGCCTGACCCCGAGGTGGCTGAGATTCAGGCTGCGGTGCGCGAGGCCGATCATCTGGTGATGATCTATCCCCTCTGGCTCGGGGCGCCGCCCGCGGTGTTCAAGGCCTTCCTGGAGCAGGTGTTCCGCTACGGGCTGGCCCTGGCCGCGCCGGGAGAGGCCAAGGGGGTGAAGGGCCTGCTGGGCGGCCGCTCGGCCCGGGTGGTGGTGACCATGGGCATGCCCGGCTTCATCTTCAGGCTGGTGTTCTTCGCCCACGGCCTGAAGTGCGTGAGCCGGGGCCTGCTATGGATTTCCGGCGTACGCCCGGTGCGCGAGATGGCCCTGGGCCCGGCGGAATCCCCGAGCCCGGCGCAGCGCCTCAGATGGATCGCTCGAATGCGTCGCCTGGGGGCGGCGGCGATCTGAGCCTCAGAGCGGCAGGATGCGGTGGATATGGCCCAGGAGATGGTCGCCCAGCAGGGGTTTCTCCACCAGCTGGGCTTGCAGCCGGGCGGCGCGGGCGCGAACCCCTGGGGTCGGGTTGCTGGTGATCAGGATGGCCGGCAGGCTGACGTTCCGGTCGCGCAGGGTCTGCAGCACGTCCAGCCCTGAGATGCCCGACAGGCGGTAGTCCAGGACGAGGCAGGCGTCGCGTTCTGGAATGTCATGCGCGATCAGCTCTTCCCCCGTGGCGCAGGACTCCACCCGATAGCCCTCGATCTCCAGGGAGAAGGTAAGCGCCAGGCGCAGAGCGGCGTCGTCGTCCAGAAGGACGACCACGGGCGCCGGGCGGATCAGGGTGAGCGACTCGGGAAGCATGGGCCGGGGCTGCAGCGGGCGGGAGCCTCCACCCTAGGGATGGGGCAGAACCCGTCCTTGATCCACCGCAAACGGCGATGCGCAAGGGGAGGGGCTAGGGCCGGACCAGCAGCACCATGCGGATCAATTCCGACAGTCCCCGGGCGCCGGTCTTGGACATCACATTGGCCCGATAGACCTCCACGGTCCTGGGGCTGATTCCCAATTCGTGGGCGATCACCTTGTTGAGCTTTCCCTCCACCACGCCATCGAGCACTTCGTGCTCCCTGGGCGACAGGCTTTCCAGCACCGCCCGGACCCGCTCCCGCTCGGGATCCGCCGCGAGGTCGGCCGCTGGTGATTGGGCTGCGCGGATCGCGGCCAACAGGGTTTCTTCTTCGAAGGGCTTCTCCAGGAAGTCCACCACGCCCGCCTTCATCGCCTCCACCGCCAGCGGGACGTCCCCGTGGCCGGTGATCATGATGACCGGATAGGCGCAGGCCCGGGCCTTAAGGCGGCGCACGAGGTCGAGGCCGGTCATGCCCGGCATGCGGATGTCGGTGACAATGACGCCGGCCGCGACGGCCTCAAGGGCGTCCAGGAAGGCCTGCGCTGAGTCATAGGTGCAGGCGGTGAGGCCGGCGGTGTCCAGGAGGAAGGCGAGGGAGTCCCGCATCGCCTCGTCATCATCGATCACATGAACCACAGACTCAGTCATCGGACTCCAAATCCTCACGCCGCACGGCCCGCAGGGTGAAGCGGAAGATCGTGCCCCCGCCCGGATTGGGCTCAGCCCAGATCCTGCCCCCGTGCGCCTCAACGATCGTTCGCGAGATCGACAGCCCGACACCCATACCTTGCGGCTTGGTGGTGACGAAAGGCTGGAACAGCTGATCGATCATCTCAGGGGCGATGCCTGGGCCGGTGTCGGTGACCACCACCTCGACCATATCTTCAGCCGCTGGTCGTGTGGCGACGGTCAGCTCCCGCCGCGGCGAGGTCTCCATCGCGTCGATGGCGTTGCGCATGAGGTTGAGCAGCACCTGCTGGACCTGGACCTTGTCGGCCAGGACAAGGGCAAGCTGATGATCCAGCCGGAACTCCAGCCGCACCCCGCGTTCCTTGGCCCCGATCATGGCCAGGGCGCCGGCTTCCTCAAGAAGCTGAGGCAGGTTCTCGATACGGCGGTCCGACTCGCCCTTGGACACGAAGTCCCGCAGTCGGCGGATGATGTGGCCGGCGCGCAGCGCCTGTTCCGTTGCGCTGGACAGGGCGCCTTTGATCTTGTCCCGGTCGAGGGACGGCGCATCGAGCAGGCGCTCAGAGCCCTTCATATAGTTGGCGATGGCTGACAGGGGCTGGTTCAGTTCATGCGCCAGCGCCGAGGCCATTTCACCGAGGGCGGTCAGGCGCGAGACGTGGACCAGCTCGGACTGCAGGTCCTGGACCCGGCGCTCGGTGCTCTGGCGCTCGGTCAGGTCGCGGACGAAGCCGGTGAAGAACCGCTTGCCGGCGGTCTCCATCTCACCCACGGCCAGTTCCATCGGGAAGGTGGAGCCGTCCTTCCGCGCGCCGACCACGACCCGGCCGATTCCGATGATCCGGCGCTCGCCGGTCTGCATGTAGCGTTGGAGATAGCCGTCATGCTGTTCCCGGTAGGGGCTGGGCATCAGCGCCGAGACATTGCGGCCCACCGCCTCATCGGCCCGCAGGCCGAACAGCCGTTCAGCTGCGACGCTGAAGGAACGCATCACCCCGTGGTCGTCGATGACGATCATGGCGTCGGGCACGGTTTCCAGGATCGAACGGAGGCGGGCCTCGCTCTCGGCCAGGTGGAGGATCGCCTCGGCGCCTTCAAGCGTGCGGCGCTGAAGGTGATGGCCGGCCGCGGCGATGGCCAGGCCGCTGATGACGAACAGCAGGCTGTCCACCTGATTGGGCGCGTCTGCGAAGGCGGCGCGACCGCCCAGCAGCCAGACGCAGGCCATCCCGGCCAGAGTCGCCAGCAGCGCAGGACCTGCACCACCCATCAGTCCCCCGACCACCGCAGCGGGCAGAAAGATCAGATAGACGGTCCGCTCGCCCACCAGGGGCAGGATCGCGACATAGAAGGCCGCCGACAGGGCGGTGGCCCCGGCGGCCCACAGATAGCCGGCCCAGGCGGGCCTTCGAGCTGCGACGCTTTGCCAGGTCAGCCAATGCATGGAGACATGCGGTAGAAGGGGCTGCGGCCCTTGGCAAGCTCATGGGGTAAGGCTTGCCGGGCGGATCGGCGACGCCAGACCCGCGCGACCGGGCCGAAGGAGGCTTCATCAGTGGATGATTTCAGATGGGCGTCCTTCCTGCTGGCCGCCGTACTGATCGAACTGACTCCGGGGCCGAACATGGGCTACCTGGCCCTAGTCAGCGCGCGGCGCGGATGGGGGGCGGGTCTGCTCACCGTGCTGGGCGTGACGCTCGGGCTGGGGGCTCACATGCTGGCCGCTGCGGCTGGCCTGTCTCAACTGGCGGTGGCGCAGCCGGCCCTTTACCAGGGTCTGAGATGGGGCGGGGTTCTGTATCTCCTGTGGCTGGCCTGGGAGAGTTGGCGGTCCCGGGAATCGTCAGCGGAGCTCCCGGATCTGTCGACGGGGGATTGGCGCGACGTCCGCCGGGGCTTTGTCACCAATGTCCTGAACCCCAAGGCGCTGATCTTCTATGTGGCGGTTTTGCCGAGCTTTGCGCCACAGCAAACGGAAACGCCCCTTGGGGATTTCCTTCTGCTGGGGACGCTCCACCTCAGTGTCGCGGTGGTGATCCACCTTGGTCTCGTGGCCCTGGGCGCACGGGCCTATGGCTGGGTCGCAAAGGCTGACCGGGCGCCCCAGGTGCAGGCGGCCTTCGCCCTCGGGCTCGTGGCGGTGGCCGGCTGGGTGGCCTGGAGCACCCGGGGCGGGTAGGGCGGGGGCTATCGCTTGCCGCTGTTCGACCAGTTGCTCACGGCGAACAGGGTGAAGGCGAAGGCGCCGAAGGTGGCGAGCACGAGGCCCAGATAGAGGTCGTGAACCGTCATGATGTTGCTCCTCTCTGACCGGCCAAGGATTCATCCGCAGGTCAGGTCGGGAAATTCCGGTCCGGCGCCTAGGTAGGATTACGGAGGCGGTATGGACGGCGACCTCGGCTAGTCTGACGCGACCCAGACCTCGGAGTTCGGTCATGCGAGACGCCCTGATCATTCTGAGCCTTGCCGGCGCCCTGGCTTCCTGCGCCACGCCGCAGCCTGCGCCGCCGCAGCCGATGAGCCCAGCCGCCGAGCGCGGACTTCAGTTCGCCGTCCGGTCCTGCGCCGGCTGCCATGCGGTGGACAGCGCGGGCCACAGCGCCAATGCGGTCGCCCCGCCTTTCGCCAGTGTGCGTATGCGCCACACCGCCATCGGTCTCGAGCGATCGCTGGCTCAGATCTCACGTGAAGGGCATGGGGAGATGCCGCCCATCTATATGACCGCTGCGGAGATGGCGGACCTCGTCGCCTACATCGAATCCCTGGAGCCCATAGCCGAGGCCCCTGCGCCCGCGACCCAGGTCCGGACCGCCGGCCTCTAGAGAATCCGCCGGTTCCAGCCGCCGTAGCGTGCGCGCACAGGCCCGCGGCGGACGGCGAGGGCGACCAGGGCCAAGCCTGCGATGACGGCCGCTGCGGTGTGGGCCGCAGTGCTCTCAAACGTCAACCCGCTGACCATCAGGGCCACCCCCAGCAGAGGCAGGGCCAGGCGGGCGGTGCGGGTCACCTCGGCCGCGGCGATCGAGATCACAGTCAGGACCAGCGCGCCGATCAGGTGGTCGGCGTCAGCCGCCGCGCCCTCAGCGCCGAGCGTCAGCCGGGTGAACATAAGCCAGATCCCCACCAGGGCGGCCAGGCCAAGGTTCCAGGGCAGGTTCACGCCGCCCCCGGCCATGTCACGCAGGATGGCCGGCGCGGGGCGGGCGAACTCGTCGGTGACGCCCTCGCTCTCTCCGTCATCGGTGTCGCCGACCAGCAGGGTGCGCAGGATCGGGTGACCGGCCCGCGTGCGCCGCGCCAGGAACTGCAGGCTCGCGAGCAGCTCATCCATGGCGTAGGGCACCTGCAGCAGCATGGCTGCGGCCCCGATCAGGCACAGGGTGCACCAGGTCCCGATGACGATGGGCTGGATGATGATGAAGGCGATGGAGACGACGCCAAGCGGCACGATCATCAGGCCAAAGGCGATCACCAGCCAGGGCATGGTCCGCCAGCGACGCCGGGAGCCGATCAGGCCCGTGACGATCTCCAGGGCGTAGACCAGGGCGCCCACCGCCGCGTCAGGGATCGGCCAGGCCTTGGAGACGTCGGAGGTGATGATCTCCTCGGTCCCGTTGCGGGGATCGGGGCCGCCGGGAAAGAAGGGCTCCCAGACCGCGCCGATATGGCCGAGCTGGTAGGCCGACAGGGTGAGCGACACGAACAGGCCGACCAGAGCCAGGACAATGATCGGGACTCGCTGGGTCCAGTCCGACGGGTTGTAACTCCAGCCCGGTGGGGTCATGGGGCCGGCAAGCTCGGCCGCGGCGGTGACGCCGGGGTCGGGGCGCAGGCCCACCGCCAACCCCATGGCGAGCCCCCCGACCAGAATTCCGTTGAGGAAGGCCGCCGATGAGGGCGTCCAGAAGAGGATCGGGGCGAACATGATCCACAGCCCGATCGCGGCGGCGCCCCAGCGGGCGATCCACAGGCGCGCGCTCAGGGCCAGAGCGCCCAGCCCCATGAGGGCTAGGCCCGAGGCGATCTGGACACCCATCAGGCGACCGTCCTCCAGGCCCATGACCGGCGTGGTTGCGATCATCCAGGCGCCAAGCGCCATGACGCTCATCTGGGCCCAGCGCTGGGCGCCGTGCGCCTGGCCATAGGCCGCTTCGTGCCGGCGCCGGGCGTCCTCGGGGTCGAGGTCGGCGTCCTGAGCATCGGTCATCCAGGCGGGCAGGGGCACGCCGTTGGCCTCGTGCCAACCTTCCGGATCGCTCTTCAAGGAGGCGACCAGGGCGGGCAACTCGTCGCGCAGATGATGGCGCGGGCGCCAGCCGAGCAGGTCTGCGGCCCGGCCGATATCGAGGGCGTAATGATCGTCGGCCATCCGCACCATGAAAGGGCGAATGAACGGCTTCTCGCCCTGGTCGAGGGCGTCGGGGACAATCGGCTCAACCTTCTCCTGCGCCCAGGCGCCCAGGGCGGCCACAGGCTTGGGCGCCTGGAAGGTGGCCCAGTCTTCCCCGTGGATCAGCTGGCCGATCTCATCCTGCAGGTTCTGGTAGGAGACCGCGTCAGCCTCACCAATCAGGATCGCCGTATTGGCGGGAAGGCTGTGGCGTCGGTCCACCGCACGCACGAAGGCGTCCACCATGTCGGCCTTGTGCAGCATCGATTGACCGACATCGGTGTCGCCCGAATAGAGGTGGCTTTCGAAGTCCCGGCCATAAATCCGGGCGATCTGCTGCGACAGGGTCGGGACGGCTGCCCTGTCGTCATAGACCCCCGCCAGCCGCAGCAGGAGGTAGGGGATTTTTCCTGCGTCCTCAGCGACGGCGGCTTCGGCTCTGGCCTTCGACTGCGGATAGACCCAGCGGGGGTCCAGAGGCTGGCGCTCATCAATCCGCTCGCCGGGGCCCACCGGCGCATGGACCAGCATGGTGCTGGCATAGATGAACTGATCGACCTCGAAGTCCTGCAGCCCGACCAGCAGTCGCCGGGTCCCTTCGACGTTGAGCGTCTCATAGAGGGGGTGATCCTCGCCAGAGAAGTCGAAATAGGCCGCAAGATGGATGACGCTGGCCAGCTGGTCGCCATGCTCGCGTCTGACCTGGTCGAGCGCCGCCTTGACGGAGTCCTCATCCGTCAGGTCCGCGGGGATCAGCGGATAGTCGCGAGGCGCGGCCTCGAGGTCGAGCCCGACGATCCGGTAGCGCGCCGACAGGCCGGCGGCCAGGGTCGCGCCGAGATTGCCGGCCGCGCCGGTAATCAGGACAAGCGGCTTGGGCTGCGGGGGCGGCCCCTGGGGCTCATTCATGCTCAGAAGGTCAGCAAGGCCGCGACCACCACCGCGGCGAGCATGACCGCTGCGGCGATCGCCCAGGCCAGCGGTGGTAGGACGAGGCCGGGCGCCTGCGGATCGGGCCGGGTGGGCATGGGCGAGCGGCCCGCGCCTGGATCTGACTGCGGCGCGTGGGCTCCGCCGGCTTCGGCGTCGGCCGAGGCCGGGGCCGCCCCAGGATCGAACACCGGTTCAGCGCTGTTGGGGCGCTCGCGCCACTGGTCGTCCTTGGTCTGCAGCGGATGGGTCATAGGGGGAGAACCCCGACGGTCAGACGAGGTTCCCCGCCTGATCACGGCCCTCTTCGCCGGTATGATGTTCGGATTGACCCGAGGCTTCGGCGGTGGAGAACACCTCTTCCTCGCCATCGTCCTGCAGACCCGCGCGGGCCGCCGAGACCTCCAGCTCGGCCTGCGCCAGCACGAGGCGCAGGGCGGCGGCTTCGTCTTCAGCCTCGACGACGGCCCGGCGGAGCGGCGTGGCGTCGGCGCGGGTCCCCAGTCGGATTTCGATCACCCAATGGGTGGGCATGGCGGACTCCTTCGAAACACAGGAGCTGAACGAGCGAGGGCGCGAAGCGCTCCGTCTCAGCGCCGATCAGGCGCAGGCATGAAAAAAAAGGGCCGGCGCGAACGCCGACCCTTCTTGAGTTCAGAGACGTCTGAAGCGGTTTAGGCCGCTTGCAGATTGGCCGCCGACATCTTGCCGTTGCGGGCGTCGCGCTGCATTTCAAAGCCGAGTTTCTGGCCCTCGTGCAGCGAGGCCATGCCGGCGCGCTCCACGGCTGAAATGTGAACGAAAACGTCGGCGCCGCCGTCGTCAGGCTGGATGAAGCCAAAGCCTTTTTGGCCGTTAAACCACTTCACGGTTCCGGTGCTCATGTTGATTCCCTTTCCGGGTCTAAATATTCACGCGCCCAACAGCGGTCGCACGATCAAATTTTCGGAGAGGGTCGAGAAGTCCAGACGTCGTACGAAGTGCGCAGCGGTGGAATTTAGGCGAGCCAAAACGATATTCGATAGTCCAACATCGCACAAAATTGACCCTGAAGGCAAGATTATTTTCCGTAAGACGCGGACTTACAGCGGAAATTCCTATATACTAATTCTTCACAACACGTTCTGGTCGCCGGCCCTCATTGCGTTTGTCGCCCTGTGGAGGTCTCGGTCGGACCCTTACAGGAGCCTGCCATGCGCGAAATTCGGGATCGGATCGTTTTCACGGTGGCCCGCCATGACGGTTATTGGGCCGTCGAGCAGGACGGCGCCTTCAGCGACCACAGCATCGACAAGGAAGAGGCCAAGGCCGCAGCGAACAAGCGCGCCCGCGCCGCCCAGGACAAGGGCCAGCCCTGCCTGGTGCGGGTTAGCGGGGAACACGGCTTCTTCGCCGCAGCCTGACCACCGCTGGGAGAGAACGGTCGTTACTGGCCCGGCGGCGGAGGGATCTCGCTGCCGCTGGGCTGCGACCCTGGCTCGCTGTAGGCCTCTGAAGGCGCGCCGCCCGGCTGTCCATAGGCTGGCGTCTGGTCGGCGCCGCCGCCGCTCATCGCCCCCTGTGGCGGTGCGTCCAGGGCCCCGGCCTCATTGTCCACCACGCCAAGGTCCGCCCCGGTGGCGGCGGGCTCACCCTGACCGCAGGCGGCGATCAGCAGACCTGCGGCAGACAGCGCGGCGGCAAGGCCAAGGGGGCGGGGTCGCGGGGTCGTCATCATCTGGAAGCTCCTCTCGTTCAGACGCCAATGCGCCGCTCACGGCGACGGTTCCCGCCCCATGGCGCGACGGCTGCGCAAGCCATGGGCGCCTGAGGGGTAAGCCGGCGGCGCACCGCCCTTCCATCCTGACGCCAAACCTGTGCCATATTAGAGGGGAGACTCACCGCGCGGCGCGCAAACCCGGCCTTGAGGGATCCCGACCATGACCGTTCCGTCCTCCGCCCCCATCTGGCGTACCGCCCGAATTGGCCTCATGGCCGCCGCCATGGCGGTGATGGTCGCCGCCTGCGGCCAGCAGGCAGGCGAAGAGGTGGCGGCCAGCGACGCTGCCGTCCCGCCCGCGGTGGCCGAGCGGCAGGAGGGCTTCAAGGCGCTCGGCGCCTCCTTCAAGCTCATCAATGACCAGCTCAAGACCGACGTCCCGGACATGGCGCAGATCGTCCCGGCGGCGGAACGGATGAACGTCCTGGCTAGCCAGATCCCGACCTGGTTTCCCGCTGGCACCGGCCCTGACGATGGGGTGAAGACCGACGCCCTGGCGACCGTCTGGACGGACCCGGAGGGCTTCTCGGCGGCCCAGGCTCGCCTTGCAGAGGCCACGACCCGACTGCAGGAGCTGGCGATCGCTGGCGACGCGGCCGGCCTGCGCGAGCATGTGAAGATGGTCGGCGCCAGCTGCGGCGGCTGTCACGACAACTTCCGCGTCGAGCAGTAGCTGTGACGGGCCGAAGCGATCAGGTTCGGGTCTGGGATCTACCCACCCGCCTTGTCCACTGGGCTCTGGCGGTCCTTGTCCTGATCGCGTGGCTCAGCGGCGGCGAGCGGATGGAAATCCATCGCTATGCCGGCTACGGGATCCTCGGTCTGGTGATCTTCCGACTCTATTGGGGCGTTGCGGGGGGATCGACGGCCAGATTCTCAGAGTTCGTGAAAGGTCCGGGCACGGTCCTGGCCTATGTGCGGGGCTGGCGCGGTGCGCCAGCCAGCTTCGGACACAATCCCCTCGGCGCGCTCAGCGTCCTGCTGCTGGTGGTTCTGCTGATCATTCAGTTGGGACTTGGACTCTTTGCGGTCGATGTCGACGGCATGGAGTCGGGCCCCTTCGCCCGGTTCGTCAGCTTTGAGACCGGGCGGACCGCCGCGGACCTGCACGAGCTGAACTTCCGACTGTTGCAGGCCGCCGTGGCGCTGCACCTGGCGGCCATCGCCGCCTATGCCATCTTCAAGCGGCGCAACTTGGTGAAGCCGATGGTGACGGGGCAGGACGCGACTGCTGGCCTGGAAGGTGAGCTGCGCCCGGCGCCCCTGTGGCGCCTCGCCCTTGGCGTCGTGATCGCCGTCTTGGTGGTGGTGCTGATCGCCCGCGCAGGCTAGTCAGCCGCCTCATGATCCTGACCCTTTCCTGCGCCGACCGGCCCGGCATCGTGGCCTGCGTGGCGAGCTTTCTGTTCGACCGCGGCGGCAACATCATCGACGCCCAGCAGTTCGGCGACGTCGAGACCGACCGCTTCTTCATGCGGGTGGTGTTCGAGGCCGGCGAGACCTCCGCCGAGGCCCTGCGCGAGGCCTTCGCCCCCATCGGCGAAGAGTTCGGCATGAACTGGACCCTGCGAGACCCCAAGGTGCGCCGCAAGGTGATGATCCTGGCCTCCCAGGCCGACCACTGCCTGTCGGATCTGGTCTGGCGCTGGCGGCGGGGCGAACTGCCCATGGATATATGCGCGGTGGTGTCGAACCACCCCGCCGACACCTATTCCAGCATCGACCTGAGCGGTCTGCCCTTCCACCACCTGCCGGTGAACCGCGACACCAAGCTGGAGCAGGAGGCTGCAGTCTGGTCGCTGGTCCAGTCCACAGGCGCCGAACTGGTGGTGCTCGCCCGCTACATGCAGATCCTGTCCGATGGACTGGCCGCCAAGCTGGAAGGCCGCTGCATCAACATCCACCACTCCTTCCTGCCGGGTTTCAAGGGCGCGCGGCCCTATCATCAGGCCCATGCGCGCGGGGTGAAGGTGATCGGGGCCACCGCCCACTATGTCACCGCCGACCTCGACGAAGGCCCGATCATCGAGCAGGACGTGGAGCGGATCAGCCACCGGGATACGCCCGCAGCCCTGATCCGCAAGGGCCGCGACATCGAGCGCCGGGTGCTGGCCCGGGCCGTGCGCTGGCACCTGGAGGACCGGGTGCTGCTGAACGGCGCCAAGACCGTGGTCTTCACAGACTAGGCCCGCCCTCAATAGGAACGCGGCAGGCCCAGCACGTGCTCGGCCAGATAGGCCAGGATCAGGTTCGTGGAGATCGGGGCCACCTGATAGAGGCGGGTCTCGCGGAACTTGCGCTCCACGTCATACTCCTCGGCGAAGCCAAACCCGCCATGGGTCTGGATGCACATGTCCGCCGCCGCCCAGGAGGCTTCCGAGGCCAGCAGCTTGGCCATGTTGGCCTCTTCCCCGGCCGGATCGCCCGCCTCGTAGCGGGCCGCCGCCTCATAGGTCATCAGCCTGGCGGCGCGGACCTGAGCGTAAGCCCGGGCGATGGGGAACTGCACCCCCTGGTTCTGGCCTATGGGGCGGCCGAACACCACGCGGCTGGTGGCGTAGTCGCGCGCCTTGTCCACGAACCAGCGGCCGTCGCCGATGCACTCGGCGGCGATCAGGATGCGCTCGGCGTTCATGCCATCAAGGATGTAGCGGAAGCCCTTGCCCTCTTCGCCGATCAGGCAGGAGGCCGGGATTTCCAGATCATCGAAGAAGAGCTCGGTGGTGGCGTGGTTGAACATGGTGCGGATCGGCTTGATGGTCAGGCCGCGCCCGACGGCCTCGCGCATGTCCAGCAGGAACACCGACAGGCCCTCGGTCTTCTTCGCCGTCTCCTCCCGCGGGGTGGTCCGGGCCAGCAGGACCATCAGATCGGAGTGCTCGGCCCGGCTGATCCACACCTTCTGACCGTTGATGATGTAGCTGTCGCCCTTGCGCACCGCCTGGGTGGTGAGGGCGGTGGTGTCGGTGCCGGCGCCCGGCTCAGTGACGCCAAAGGCCTGCAGGCGCACCTCGCCCGAGGCGATCTTCGGCAGCCATTGGGACTTCTGGGCCTCGCTGCCATGCCGCAGCACTGTGCCCATGGTGTACATCTGGGCGTGGACAGCCGCGGCGTTGCAGCCGCTGGCGTGGATTTCTTCCAGGATCGCCGCGGCCGCCGACAGGCCCAGGCCGCTGCCGCCATAGGTCTCCGGGATCAGCACGCCGAGAAGGCCAGCCTCAGTCAGCGCCTGGACGAATTCCGTGGGATAGGTCCGCTCGCGATCCCGCGCTCGCCAGTACTCGCCCGGGAAGCCGGCGCAAAGCCTGCGCACGGTCTCGAGAACGGCCTCATGTTCCTGCGCCGGGTTCATATCGATCTCCCACTGGCTGACCCTATCAAGCCCTTAGATCAGGCCGCAGCGCCGGGAAACCGCGCCCCTACGTCAAGCTTCGCGGGCGTGGTCGCTCGCGGCCGCTGGCGCTTTGCGGCGGATTGCGGCAGATGGCGCAACAGAACCCCATGCCCATGGAGCCACCCCCTTGGACCAGCTCAAGGCGCTGATCACCTCGCCGCGCACAGAGAAGATCATCACCGCTCTGATCGTCATCAACGCGATCACGCTCGGGCTGGAGACCAGCCCCTGGGCCATGGCCAATTTCGGTGAGGTCCTGCTGATGCTGGACCGGGCGATCCTGGCGGTGTTCGTCGCCGAGATCGTGGCCCGCATCGCCGTCCACCGTCTGGCCTTCTTCAAGGACCCCTGGAGCCTGTTCGACTTCGCCATTGTCGGCATCGCGCTGGTGCCGGCGGCCGGGGCCTTCTCGGTGCTGCGGGCCCTGCGGATCCTCCGCGTGTTGCGGATGATCACCCTGGTGCCGTCTTTGCGCCGGGTGGTGGGCGCCCTGATCAGCGCCCTGCCGGGGATGGGATCGATCATCCTGTTGATGACGCTGATCTTCTATGTGGCCTCGGTGATGGCCACCAAACTGTTCGCCGCCAGCTTCCCCCAGTGGTTCGGATCGATCCCGGCCTCGGCCTATTCCCTGTTCCAGGTGATGACCCTGGAAAGCTGGTCCATGGGCATCGTGCGGCCGGTGATGGAGGTCTATCCCTATGCCTGGGCCTTCTTCGTGCCCTTCATCCTTTGCACCACCTTCACCATGCTGAACCTGTTCATCGGCATCGTGGTCAACGCCATGCAGAGCGAGCATGAGGAGGAGGCCAAGGCCGAGCGCCAGCAGATCGAGGAAGACCTGCGCCTGGCCAGCGCCGAGCGACAGAAGGCCCATGCCGAGGACGCGGCCGATCTCGCCGCCCTGCGCACTGAACTGTCGGCCCTACGTCAGGAGATCGGCGCTCTGAGCCAACGGCTGACGGAGCGCTGAGACGCGCACAGGCTTAAGCTTTGGTTGACGGGCCAAGGTCTAGGTTAGCCAGAAGGTATCGGCCGTTCGCCCTTGTCCTGGAGTTCCCCCATTACCCGTCAGAGCCGACAGCTGCTTCTCGCCGTCACGCTTTACGGCTGCTACGTCGCCAATCTCTGGCTGACGAACGTCCTCCAGATGTCGACCGGCGTCGGGACGATCTGGACGGCGAACGCCTTCGTCATCGGCGCCATCCTTCTGCTGCCGGCTCGCTGGGCGCCGGTCCTGCTGGCCGTGGGCTTTGTACTGCAGGGCGCGGTCATTCTGAGCTTTGGCCATCCGCTCTATGCCGCCGTGGGCTACAGCCTGGTGAATGTCATCGAGGCGGTGGCCGTGGTCTATCTGGCGCGGCGTCTCAACGCGGTCCGGCTGACGACGCCGGGGCGGTTCGCCGCGCTGATCTTCCTGGTCCTGGCGCCGGTGCTGGTGATGGCCGCCCTGATCCTGGGCCTGGGGGCCTTGGTCATCGAAGGCGAGTTTCCAGGCGCCATGCTGGCCAACCGACTGGCGGCCAAGTTCCTCGGGATGTCCCTGGTCCTGCCGGCCATCCTGCTGCTCACCCAGGGCCGGCGGACGCGCCTTGTCTCCGAGCGAATTCTGGAGATCGCGCTGGGCTATGTGGCGGTGGCGGTGTTGGTGGGGCTGATCATCACGCCGGCCGCGCCGATCGCCCTGTTGGCCATGTTCCCGGTGATCACTATTCTCGGGCTTCGGACTGGGCCCCAGGCTGTCACCGTGGCTATGGCGGTGGCGTGTGTGGTTCTGTTCACAGTGGGCTTCCTGTGGGGCCGCACGCCGGTCCTGGCGGAGACCCGGACCCTCAATCAGCAGGTGACCCTCTTCCAGATCTATCTGGGACTGGTGTTCGGCACGGGCATCGTCACCGCCTTGATGGCCATCCACCAGCAGCGCCTGCGCGACCTGATCCTGCGGCGGTCCATCAGCCATCAGCGGGCCCGGGAGCGGGCTGAGGCCGCCTCGGTGGCCAAGACCGATTTCCTGGCCACGATGAGCCACGAGATTCGCACGCCGCTGAATTCCATCATCGGCTTCGCCCAGGTCCTGGAGATGGACAAGGAGATGCGGGCCGACAGCCGTCGGCAGATCGATCTGATCCGACGCTCGGGCATCGCGCTGCTGACCGTGGTCAACGACATCCTGGACTTCTCCAAGGTCGAGGCAGGCCGCATCGAACTCGATCCCAAGCCGGTCGACCTGACCGTCGTCTGCCGTGACGCCCTGGCCATCGTCGCCGAGGCGGCCGACAGCAAGGGCCTGGCTCTGACCATGGAGGTTGAGGGCGAGTTGGCCGGCGGTCACGTCTGTGACGACCATCGGCTCTGCCAGGTGCTGCTCAACTATCTGAACAATGCGGTGAAGTTCACCGATGCAGGCCAGATCACCCTGACCTTGGCGCTGACGGCCGAAGGCGATCGCGACCGGGTGCGAATCTCTGTCGCCGATACAGGCGTGGGCATCACCAAGGAGGCCGCCGCCGCCCTGTTCCAGCGGTTCAGCCAGGTGGATTCCTCGGTCAGCCGCACCCATGGCGGCTCGGGCCTCGGCCTGGCGATCTGCAAGGGCCTCATAGAAGCCATGGGCGGACAGGTCGGGGTCGACTCCGCGCCCGGCGCCGGCTCCACCTTCTGGTTGGAACTGACCCTGGAGCGGGCCCGGGCGCCCATGCAACCGATCGAGGAGGAGGATCGCGCTGAAGCCCTGTCGGCGCATGTCCTGCTGGTCGACGACCATCCGATGAACCGCGAACTTGGGGTTCTGATGCTGCAGATTCTAGGCTGCACGGTCGATGTGGCCTGCGACGGCCGCGAGGCGATCGAGGCGGCAAAGACCGGTCGTTATGACGCTATCCTGATGGATCTGCACATGCCTGTGGTGGACGGCTTGGCGGCCACTCGGGCCATCCGCGCCATGGACGGTCCGATGAGCCAGGCGCCCATCATCGCCATGAGCGCCGACGTACTGCCTGAGCAGATTGCGCGCATGCGCGAGGCCGGCATGGTCGACAGCGTCGGCAAGCCGGTGAAAATCGAAAACCTGCAGGCCTGCCTCAGTCGTTGGACCGGACCGAACGCCGCGGCCGCCTGACCGCTCAGACGTCCCGTCCGCTCAGGGGAGGGGCTCGCCCTCGGGCGTCCGGCGTTTGTCCCAGGAGCCGAACTCATAGGCGATGCAGCGGTCGATCAGGGTGCGCCAGACCGGCTCGGCGATGGCTTCGGAGAGACCGGCCTCACGGGCGGCGGCGCGGACCTTGGCGACCACGTCCTCGATGCGGGCCTCATCGCGCACCACGCCGCGGTGGGGTTTGATCCGGGCGGCGGCGTCCATGAAGCCCTGCCGCTCGGCCAGCAGCTTGACCAGGGCCCGGTCGAGGGCGTCCACCCCCTGGCGGACCTCGGTCATGGAGGTGCAGTCGGCCGGCGCCTTGTGGTCGTCAATCTCAATCAGCATTCAGCACTCTGGTCGCTTGTGCGCCGGCGCTCGCTAGATGCCGGCCCCATTGTCTATCGCCCGCAGGGCGGCCTCGTGGGCCTGAGCCTCGGCTGTAATCCAGGCGGTGAACGCCTTGACCTGCGGCAGCCGACCCTTGGCCTTGGGATGGACGAGGTAATAGGCGAAGTCCACCGCCGTGGCGATCTGTAACGGCGCAACCAGCCGCCCGGCCTCCAGATCGGCCTGGGCCAGGGTGCGCTTGGCCAGCGCCACGCCGCGGCCGTTGGCGGCGGCTTCAATGACCAGGCTCGACTGATTGAAGCGCGGCCCCCGCGAACCATCCACCGTCTTCAGACCCCGGGCCGCCAGCCACATGGCCCAGTCCGGACAGGAGGCGTCGAGCTCAGCCGAGCCGTCATGCAGCAGGATGTGATTGACCAGGTCAGCGGGCTCGTTGAGCGGAATGCGGGCCATCAGTTCAGGGCTGGCCACGGCCAGCACCGTCTCGCTCATCAGGGGTGTGACCTCGAGCCCGGGATAGCGGCCCGAGCCATAGCGGATGGCGAGGTCCACCTCGCCGGCGCTCAGATCCACCAGCTCCATGCCGGCCGACAGCCAGACGTCCACCTGGGGATGGGCCTCCTCGAACTTCCCGAGCCTGGGCACCAGCCACTTGGCGGCGAAGGAGGGCGCAGCCGTGATGCTGAGTCGACGCCCATCCACCGCCGCGGTGAGCAGCGAGGCGGCCTCGGCCAGACGGTCAAAGGCCTCGCGCAGGGCGGGCAGGGCGGTCTGGGCGGCGTCGGTCAGCAACAGGCCCTTGGGCGTGCGTTTGAACAGGGCCGCGCCGACATAGTCCTCAAGGTTCTGAATCTGCTGGCTGACCGCACCTGGGGTCACCGAGAGCTCCTCTGCGGCGCGGCTGAAATTCAGATGGCGGGCGGCGGCCTCAAAGGCGCGCAGGGCGTTGAGGGGCGGCAGACGCCTTCGGTCGCCGCTGCGTTCAGCCTGTCGTTCCATAAGTTTTCCTGAACCCCGGGGCAGAACTCCTTGGGTTGCGAAGTGGGGTGGTTTTCCCCAGTTTGCAAGCATCCGGCGGCGTCATGGCCCTTTCGTCGCCGGATATTCGACGGGGCGGGCGCAATCCCGCCCCGTCGGCCTTCGGGCTCAAGAGTGATAGAGAAGCTAAAACCATGGCGACCAGCGACCGATCCATCCGGCGACCCGGCGGTCTCGTCCTTCTGGACGGGGCGAGCGCCCGCGCGGCCGGGAGGGTGTGGCTGGTGGGGGCAGGTCCCGGCGATCCAGAGCTTCTGACCCTGAAGGCGCTGAAGGCGCTGCAGGGCGCGCAGGTCGTGGTGCACGACGGCCTCGTCTCTGACGAAATTCTCGATCTCGCGCCCGCCGGCGCCCAGCGGATCAGCGTAGCCAAGCGCAAGTCGCGACATGCCTACCCTCAGGAAGAAATCAACCGCATGCTGGTGGCCTTCGCTCTGCAGGGCTTGAGGGTCGTGCGGCTGAAGGGGGGCGACCCCTTCATCTTCGGCCGGGGCGGCGAAGAGCTGGAAGCCTGCCGTGCGGCGGGCGTCGAGTGCGTGATTGTTCCTGGCGTCACCGCGGCCCTGGCGGCCGGGGCCAGCGCCGGCGCGCCCCTGACCCACCGCGGCATGGCCCAGGCGGTCACCTTCGTCACCGGCCACGCGGCCAAGGATGGCGAGCCCGACCTGGACTGGGAGAGCCTGGCCCGCCCCAACCAGACGGTGGTCATCTATATGGGCGTCTCAACCGCGTCCGGGATCGCCCGCAGACTGACACAGGCCGGCCGTAACCCGGCCACGCCGGCGCTTATTGTCGAGAACGCCAGCCGCGCCGACGAACGGCGCTTGGTCACCACCTTAGGGGGGCTGGCGGAGGTCGCCGCCACGCTCAAGGGGCCGGCCCTGCTGATCGTGGGCGAAGCCATGGCCCTGGCCCAGGCGGGAGAGGCCGGGCTGGCGACACAGATTGAGGCTCGCGCCGTCGAGCTGGGAGGCAAGTGAGATGAAGGCCCTGACCGCCAACCGTCTGATCGACGGCGATGTGGTGTTCTGGAAGTCCGGCCAGTGGGTCGAGGGCTTCGGGGACGCTGACCTGTTTGACGATCCAGAAGCCGCCGAGGCCGCCGAGGGCCAGGCCAAGTCGCAGCCGACCGTGGTGATCGATCCCTATCTGATCGACCTCATCGAGTCCGACGGCCTCTGGGCGCCGCTGAGCTATCGCGAGCGCATCCGGGCGCTCGGCCCCACCAACCACCCGACCCACGGCAAGCAGGCTGTGGGCGGCGATGTGGTCGAAGCCCTGTTGCATGCCGACGGCGCGGCCCGCTCCAGCGGTCGCGTCAACCTGATCAAGCGTAAGTAAGGAGCGACGGATGTACCAGTACGACGCTGTCGACCAGGAATTCGTCGCTGACCGCGCCCGGGAGTTCCGCGAGCAGGTGGCCAGGCGCCTGTCGGGCGAGCTGAGCGAAGACCAGTTCAAGACCCTGCGGCTGATGAACGGCCTCTATCTGCAGCTTCACGCCTACATGCTGCGGATCGCCATTCCCTATGGCTCGCTGAACGGCCGCCAGATGCGCCGCCTGGCCCACATCGGCCGGACCTACGATCGGGGCTATGGGCACTTCACCACCCGCCAGAACCTGCAGTTCCACTGGATTAAGCTGCGGGACGCGCCGGACATCCTCGACCAGCTGGCCGAGGTGGACATGCACGCCATCCAGACCAGCGGCAACTGCATCCGCAATGTGACGTCCGATCCCTATGCCGGCGCCACCGCCGAGGAGCTGGACGATCCGCGGGTCTGGTCTGAGGCGATCCGCCAGTGGTCGAGCCTGCACCCGGAATTCTCGTTCCTGCCCCGCAAGTTCAAGATCGCCATCACGGCTGCGCCCAAGGACCGCACGGCGGCCAAGGTGCATGACATCGGGCTGATGATCCGCCGCGGCCGCGACGGCCAGCTGGGCTTTGAGGTGATCGTCGGCGGCGGCCTCGGGCGCACCCCCTATGTGGGTCCGACCATCGCCGAGTTTCTGCCGGCCAACCGGCTGTTCTCGTACCTGGAGGCGATCCTGCGGGTCTACAACCGCCACGGTCGCCGGGACAATATCTACAAGGCCCGGATCAAGATCCTGGTCGCCGCCCTGGGAGCCGAAGAGTTCGCCCGCCAGGTGGCGGAGGAGTGGGCCAAGATCGGGCCGGAGGGCGACCTGCCAGACACCGAGCTCGCCCGCATCCGCGGCGCCTTCGCCACGACCGTCTTCGACGCCTTGCCGGCCCATTCTGAGGTCTTCGAGGCGGCCAAGGCGGCCGATCCGGCCCTGGCCCGGTTTGCGCGCAACAATCTGCGCCCGCACAAGAAGCCCGGCTACACGATCGTCGAGGTCTCGCTGAAGACCATCGGTGAGACGCCCGGCGACGCCACCTCCGACCAGATGGACGTAATCGCCGATCTGGCCGAGCGCTATGGCCAGGACGATATCCGGGTGACGCACGAGCAGAACCTCGTTCTGCCCCATGTGCGTCTGGATGATGTGCCTGAGGTCTTCGCCCAGCTGCAGGCCGCGGGGCTCGCCAGCGCCAATGTGAACCTGATCTCGGACATCATCGCCTGCCCGGGGCTGGACTACTGCGCGCTGGCCAACGCTCGCGCGATCCCCGTGGCTCAGCAGATCGCCCAGACCTTCGCCGATCCTGATCGCGCCGAGGCCATCGGCGAGCTGAAGATCAAGATCAGTGGCTGCATCAACGCCTGTGGCCACCACCATGTGGGCCACATCGGCATTCTGGGCGTCGATAAGAAGGGCGAGGAGTTCTACCAGCTCACCCTCGGCGGCTCCGGCGCCGAGGATGCTGCGGTGGGCAAGATGCTCGGCCCGGCCCTGCCGTACGACAAGGTGGCCAGCGCCATCGACACCCTGGTCGAGGTCTATCTGCGTGAACGCCACGAGGGCGAGCGCTTCCTCGACACCTACCGCCGCACCGGCGTCGAACCCTTTAAGGAGGCCGTCTATGCCGACGCTCATTAGGCGACAGGACGACGACCAGTTCAACCTGGGCGATGATCCCTTCACCGCGGTGGCCGATGACGAAGGCCTGCCGCCAGGCGACGTGATCATCTCGTTCACCCGCTTCCAGGCCGAGGGCGACCGCCTGCTGGCCGAAGGGCGCGCCGTCGGCGTGCGCCTGGAGCCGGCCGAGGAGGTCGAGGCCCTGGCCTATGACCTGCCCCGGATCGCGGTGGTGGCGCTCGCCTTCCCCAAGTATCGGGACGGCCGGGCCTATACCGCCGCCCGGCTGCTGCGCCAGCGGTTCAGCTATGCCGGCGAAGTCCGCGCCGTGGGTGAGGTGCTGCGCGAGCAGGCCGGCTTCATGGTCCGTTGCGGATTTGACGCCTTCGCCCCGGCCGATGGGGCAAGCCCGGCGGACTGGGCGCATGCCGTCCATCGCCACCGACACGTCTATCAGCGGGCCGCCGATCTGCGGACGCCCGCCTATGTGGAGCGCGAGGGAGGGTGACCATGGCCTATGACCAGACCGACCACCTCTCCGTCGCCGATCGGCTGGACGGCGAGTTGCGTCATGCCGAGCCGACCGAGATCATCGCCGCGGCCCACCACGAGTTCGGCGACAAGCTGGCCCTGGTGTCGTCCTTCGGCGCGGAATCGGCGGTCCTGCTGCATCTGGCCGCCCAGGTGAACCCCGACATTCCGGTGCTGTTCCTCGACACCGGCATGCTGTTTGGCCAGACCCTGGACTATCGGCGCGGGCTGGCCAAACGCCTGGGCCTGACCGACGTGCGCGACCTGCGTCCGCACTATCAGGATCTGGCGGTGTCGGATCCGCAGGCCAAGCTCTGGCAGACCGACGTGGATGGCTGCTGCCATATCCGCAAGGTGCTGCCCCTGGACCGGGCGCTGGGCGAGTTCGACGCCTGGATCACCGGGCGCAAGCGCTTCCACGGGGGCGACCGGCTGTCCATGCGGGTGGTCGAGGAGGCCGACCCGCACGTGAAGTTCAATCCCCTGGCCAACTGGGGCAAGGAAGACCTCGACGCCTATGTCGTGGCCCACGACCTGCCGCCCCATCCCCTGGTGGCGCAAGGCTTTCCGTCCATCGGCTGCTGGCCCTGCACCTCGCCGGTGGAGGACGGGCAGGATGTCCGGGCAGGCCGCTGGCAGGGTTCGCAAAAGAGCGAATGCGGCATACATGTCGCCCGCGCGCCGGGCGTCTCCATGATCGGCGGCGGCTCAGGCAATGTCGGCGGCGACATTTGACCTGCGCCTGAACAGAAAAGACGAAGTGATGACTGACGTGACCGTGGCCGCTCCGGCCCCCAAGAAGGCCGGCGCCTTCCACCTGGAGACCGTGACCTGGGTCCAGCATTGGACTGACAGCCTGTTCTCGTTCCGCACGACGCGGGATCCGTCCCTTCGGTTCTCCAGCGGGCAATTCGTGATGGTCGGCCTGGAGGTGGACGGCAAGCCGCTGCTGCGCGCCTATTCCATCGCCAGCCCGGCTTGGCATGAGGAGCTGGAATTCTATTCCATCAAGGTGCCGGACGGCCCGCTGACCTCGCGCCTGCAGAAGATCAAGGTGGGCGACCAGGTGCTGATCGGCCGCAAGCCCACCGGGACCCTGGTGCTGGACGGCCTGAAGCCCGGCAAGCGGCTCTATATGCTGGGCACCGGCACGGGCCTCGCCCCCTGGCTGTCGCTGGCCCGCGACCCGGAAGTCTATGAGCGGTTCGATGAGGCGATCGTCACCCACACGGTGCGCAACGTCGCCGACCTGAACTATCGCGAGCTGTTCGAGGAAGACCTGGCCAAGGACGAGATCCTGTCCGAAGTCATTGGCGACAAGCTGCGCTACTACCCCACCGTGACGCGGGAGCCCTTCAAGACGCAGGGCCGGATCACTGACCTGATCGCTTCGGGCCAGCTGTTCGAGGATCTGGGCGTGCCGCCGCTGGATCCGGCGGTTGACCGGCTGATGCTGTGCGGCGGCCCTTCGGTGCTGGCCGACCTGAAGACCATGCTGATCGAGCGCGGCTTCGAGGAAGGCTCCATCGCCAAGCCTGGCGATTTCGTGCTGGAAAAGGCCTTCGTCGAGACCTGAGGCCGCGCCTTCAGGCTGAAGGCCAGGGCCCCGGCGCTATTTCGCCGGGGGGCAGCCCTTGAATTCGCCGACCTTGGTGACGGTCAGCTCTGACAGGTTCAGGGGCATCATCGGCTTCATGGAGGCGCGTCCATGGCCGGTAAAGAGGTCGATCTTCTCCCCCTTGATCGCGCCGCCCACATCGGAGGCGTACCAGTAGCCGTCATGGGCGCCGCCGTCGGGCATGGGCAGGCCGACGGTTTCCTTGATGAACAGCACCGTGCGGCGGGGGATCAGGGTCTTGTCGATGGCCGCAGTGCGCATGGCGACCACCTTGCAGCCCAGGGAGTCCAGGGCGCCGACGCCCACTGCGCCCGCATGATAGAGGGTCGCCCGCATCTTGAAGGCCGGCGTGCCCGGAAGGCCGCCGGTCATCGCGCCGACGATCAGGTCGCCGATCGGGTCGTTCGTCTCGGCCTGGGAACTGGAAGCCAGGGCCAGGAAGGGTAGAGCCGCCAGGGCGGCGAGGCGGCGTCGCATGGCGGCGTCATCCTGCGTCGTGAAACTGGTAGGGGCGTGGGTAGCCGCCCTGGCGCCGGATCGCAAGCCGTTCAATTGAGGTCTTCTCGCGGCGCTGCGAGTCTATCTGACTTGGCGCCCGGCATTGCTCAGTTATCAACAGACTGGTGTCGAGCTGGGGATTCATATGCGCCTGAAGATCTACGGGGACTCCATCTCGGGCAACTGCCTGAAGGTGAAGTGGACGGCCGAGCGGCTGGGTCTGGACTATGAGTGGATCGAGATCGACCTGCTGAAGGGCGAGACCCAGACGCCGCAGTTTCGCGCGATCAACCCGGCGGGCCAAGTCCCAGTGGTCGTTCTGGCGGACGGTCGGCCGTTGGCCCAGTCCAACGCCATCATCCTACATCTGGCCGAGGGCTCCGACCTCATTCCCGCGGACCCCTATGCCCGGGCCCGGATGCTCGAATGGATGTTCTGGGAGCAGTACAGCCACGAACCCTATGTGGCTGTGGCGAGATTCCATGTGGTCTATCAGGGCCGGGCCGTGGCCGACCTCGATCCCAAGCTGGTGGCCAAGGGAGCCAGCGCCCTCCAGAGGCTGGAGGACGGGCTGGACGACGCTCAATTCCTCGTGGGCGATGCGCTCAGTCTCGCCGACGTCGCCCTGGTCGCCTATACCCGCCTGGCTGGCGAGGGCGGCTTCGACCTGGCGCTCTATCCCAAGGTTCAGGCCTGGATCGCGCGGGTGGAGGCGGCCCTGCCGATCACGTCCTAAGGAGAATTCCGCGATGCGGATGGCGACGCTTCCCCTTGTCCTGGCGGCCCTGTCCGTCCTCGCCCCGACCCACGCCCTGGCCTGGGGGGGACACGGACACCGGATCATCGGCGTGGCGGCGATGGAGGCCCTGCCCGAAGAGGTTCCCGCCTTCCTGCGCGATCCTACCGCCATCAGCCAGATCGGCGAACTCAGCCGCGAGCCTGACCGCTCCAAGGGGGCGGGGAAGATCCATGATAGCAACCGGGACTCCGCCCACTTCGTGGACATCGACGACGCCGGCCTCGTCATGGGCGGCCCCCGGTTCGAAAAGCCCCTGGCGCCGACCCGCGCCGACTACGAGGCGCAGCTTCAGGCCGCCGGGACCGACAGCTGGAAGGCCGGCTATCTCCAGTATTCCATCGTTGATCAGTACCAGCAGCTGACCCTGGACTTCGCCTACTGGCGGGTGCTGGTCGCCGCCGAGGCCCGCGAGACCGATCCGGGCCGCCGCGCCTGGTACGCCGCCGACCGGGCCCTGCGCGAGGGCCTGCTTAAGATGACCATCGGCGCGCTGTCGCACTATGTGGCTGACGGCGCCCAGCCCCTGCACACCACGGTGCACTACAACGGCTGGAACGCGGACTATCCCAATCCGAACGGCTACACGACCGCCAGGATCCACGGCCTGTTCGAGGGCGAGTTCACCCGGGCCAATGTGGAGCTGGCCGAGCTGAAGGCCGCCATGTCGCCCTTGCGGCTGTGTGACTGCGCCATCGAGGATCGGACGGTCGCCTACATCCTGGCGGGGTTCGCCGAGGTGGAGCCCTTTTACGCCCTGGAGAAAGCGGGCGGGTTTGCGCCAGCTGATCCGCGTGGCGTCGCTTTTGTCCTCACCCGCACCAGCGCCGGGGCCTCCGAGCTGCGGGATGTCATCGTCGAGGCCTGGCGTGACAGCGCCGACTCCCAGGTCGGCTGGCGTCCGGTGAAGGTCGCTGATGTGGAGGCCGGCCGGGTCGATCCGTTCGACGCTCTGTTCTCCATCGACTGATGGCCACGGTTCCCCAGTTCGGCGTACCGCAGCCCGGCCGACCCTATCCCGACCGTCCTGTGGCCTTTGGCGTAGGTCTGCGGGACGGGCAGGTGGCCCTGGTGCGGGTCGAGCCCGCCGATGGGCCCGAACGCGTCGACCTGCCGGGGGGCGGCATAGATCCTGGCGAGAGTCCCGAGGCGGCCATGGCCCGGGAGTTTCTGGAGGAGACCGGCCTTGAGGTCCGCCCCTTGGGTCTGCTGACGCGGGCCGACCACTACTTCGTCAATGGCGCGGCCGAGAGCTTCAACACCCGCGGCGTCTTCTTCGCGGCTGAGGTCATCGCCGAGCGCCCGGAGCAGAAGATCGAGGCCGATCACACCCTGTTCTGGCGTCCGCCCGAGGTGGCGCTCCGCCTGCTCAGCCGCGACAGCCACGCCTGGGCCCTGACCTGCTGGCTGCGACGGGGCTGACCCACTGGCGCGACCGGGGCGGCGCGTTGCGCGAACCGGCTCCACCCTTTAGTGGCAGGCGCATACGAAGCGCGCAGGAGTCGTCATGTCCCAGGCCCAGATCATCGACGGCAAGCTCTACGCCGAACGCGTTCGCGCCGGCGTGGCCGAGGAGGTCGCCCGACTGCGTCAGGACCATGGGCTGCAGCCGGGCCTGGCCGTCATCGTGGTCGGGGACGACCCGGCCAGCCAGGTCTATGTGAAGTCCAAGGGCGAGCAGTCTCTGGCCGCCGGCATGCATTCGGTGACCCACCGGCTGCCGGGCGACGCCAAGCTGGACGAGCTGCTGCTGTTGATCGCCGGGCTGAATGAGGACGCACGGGTGCACGGCATCCTGCTGCAGCTGCCCCTGCCGGACCATCTGGACACCCGGGCGGCGCTGGCCGCTATCCATCCTGACAAGGACGTCGATGGCTTGCATGTCGTCAACGCCGGGCGTCTGGCCAGCGGCGAGCCAGCCCTGACGCCCTGCACGCCGCTCGGCTGCATGATCATGCTGCGCGAGACCCTGGGGGACCTGTCGGGCAAGACCGCAGTGGTCGTGGGCCGCTCGGTGCTGGTGGGCCGGCCCGTGGCCCAGCTGCTGCTGCAGGCCGATTGCACCGTGACCATCGCCCATTCCCGCACCCGCGACCTGCCGGCGGTTTGCCGCCAGGCCGACATCCTGGTGGCCGCGGTCGGCCGGCCCCAGATGATCCGCGGCGATTGGATCAAGCCAGGCGCGACCGTGATCGATGTGGGGATCAACCGGGTGCCCTTCGACAATCCGGAAAAGGCCGCGGCGGGCAGAACCAAGCTGGTGGGCGACGTGGCCTTCAAGGAGGCCCGCGAGGTGGCCGGCGCCATCACCCCGGTGCCGGGCGGGGTGGGCCTGATGACGGTGGCCTGCCTGCTGCAGAACACCGTCACCGCCGCCAAACGGCAGCACGGCCTGGACGCATGATCGCGGAGGCGGCGTGGGGCGCCGCCTCCGGTCGGTCTATTCGGTCCAGTAGGGGGCGGTTTTCAGGAACAGCTTCTTGGGCACGGTCCCGTAGATGATCTCCACGCCGTCCACGGCCTCGGCGACGGCGAAGTCGACCGCAATGCTGGAGATGGAATAGGCGTCCGCCTTCGGGATGCCGGCGTGCTCCTGAAGGAAGGCCACCGTGTTTTCCACCGACTTGCGCATGGCGTTGTCGAGGTCCTCATCCAGGCCCATCACATAGTAGTTCTCGGCGTCCTCGGCGAAGGGGGCGGGCATGGAAGCGCCCTTGCCCTTATGGACGATGAACTGGAGCGTGCCGGTCAGCGAGGCCTCGATGGCGTTGCCCGAGACCTCCCCGTCCCCTTGGGCGGCGTGAGCGTCGCCCGTGTAGAACAGGGCGCCCGGGTTGAAGACGGGCAGATAGAGGGTGGAGCCGACCACCAGTCGCTTGAGGTCCATATTGCCGCCGAAGATCCCCGGCGCCCGTGATCCGACTGTGCCGATGGCCGGGTCGGGCGCCACCGCCATGATCCCCAGGAAGGGGCCGAGGGGCACTTCAATGTCGGGCGAGAACAGCGCGACCTTCCGCTCCAGGTCGAACTTCAGAATCTTCTGAACCTGCTCGGTGAGCAGGCCCGGGACCACCCCGCCGGTCCCGGGGCTGTTGACGCCGTAAGGCACCCGGTGCTCCAGATCGACGACCCGGATCTCCAGCATGTCACCGGGCTCGGCGCCCTCCACATAGATCGGGCCGGTCAGGACGTGACCGCGCCAGCCTTCCCCGGTGCTGGCCGCGGCGATGTCCTTGACGTCCTGCAGGACCTCATCGGCGGTGATCCCGGCCTGGGCGAAATAGGCGACGGGGTCATTGGTCAGGCCGCCGTGGGAGACCGTGTCGATCCGCACGGTCTGCCCAGACGTGATGCGTAGAACCGGCGCGCGGGTGGCGGAAATCGACCCGCGCAGGACCGTTTCTGGGGTCGAGCGAAGATAGGCGTCGTGAGCGGCGGGTTGGGCTAGGACCGGTCCGGAAATCGCGGCGACGGCGGCGGCAAGGATAGCGTGTCTGATCACGTGGCGGCGTCCTTTTGAGGTGATGGGGGGCGACATCTAGAAGCTCATCCGCACGCCGGCCTTGAAGGCGCGGCCGACCAGGTCGTAGGGCGAGCCGCCAAGGCTGATCGCCACGATCGGCGGGTCCTTGTCGAACAGGTTGTCGATGTTGAGATAGGCCTGGATCTGGCGACCCGGCCGGTCGACGACCTGGTAACGCAGACTGGTGTTCCAGTAGACGGCCTCGGGCCAGACGTTCTTGTTGACGCTGTTGGAGGCGGCCGGGTTGTAATTCGGGTCTTCCGGCCCAACCAGATTGACGTTGTACTTGATGGAGCTGGTGTAACGGACCATCAGGTTAGCGGTCAGCCGACCCAGATTGTAGGTGGCCTGGCCGTTCCACGACCAGGTGGGCAGGGTGGCGCCGGCATTGTCGGTGTCGCGCGTTCCGGCGATGGTCCGCAGATCATCTACCCAGGTGCCCAGGGCCCGCAGGGTGAGGTCGCCGGGCAGGTCGAAATTCTCCAGCGGGGCGCGGTAGGCCATCTCGATATCCACCCCGTTGGTGCGCAGGGCGTTGAGGTTCAGCTGGGGCACATTGACCCGGGAGACGCCGATCGGGCTGCTGGGATCGAGCTCGACGAACCGGGCATAGGACTGGTCCCCGCCCACCAGCAGACGGTCGAGGATTTCCTGGACGCCCAGGGTGGCGATCACGTCTCGGATCTCGATATCGTAGTAGTCGACCGAGGCGCGGAAGCCGGTGGCCCAATCCCAGGTCGGCTGGAACACCACACCGACTGTGGTCGTGTCGGCGGTCTCTGGAACCAGTTGGTCATTGCCCACCGTATTGCTCTTGGTGAAGCCCGACCGGCCGGTGACCCGGTTGACGACGTTGGGATTGCCCTCGGAGCCCGGATTGAACAGCTCGTTGATGTTGGGCGCGCGGATGTCCCGGGACCGGGTGAAGCGCAGACGCAGGGCGTCCACCGGCTCCCAGGTGGCGCCGACCTTCCAGGTGGTGACCGAGCCCGAGGTGGAATAGTTGGTCCGCCGCACCGCGCCGTTCAGGTCCAGGGCCTGGGCGAAGGGCAGGTCGCGCAGGACCGGCACACCGCCTTCCAGATAGGCCTCCTTCACCTCGATCTCGCCGGTATAGGTGGGGTAGTTCTGGTTCATCAGGGCGCCCCGCTTGCAGTCGGGGCAGCCGTTCACATCGGCGGTGTCCTTGCGCCACTCAAAGCCGGTGGCGATGGCGACGGGGCCGGCCGGCAGGTCGAACAGCTCGCCGGCCAGGTTGGCCTGCACCGTGTACTGACGCAGGTCGTTCTTCTGCTGGGAGGCGGAGTTGAAATAGGCCAGGGCGGCCTTGTTCTGCTCCACATTGGCGCCAAAGATATTGTAGGGCACGCAGCCCGGCGACAGGTTGGCGATCCACTTGGCCCGCTCTTCAGGACGCTGGGCGTTGAAGTAGGGATTGGTCTCCACCGGCCCGCAGGCGGGCTTGCCGTCGGGCCCGGTCACCACATAGGCCGCCTGGAAGAAGTCAGCCGTGCGCGGCGTGCCGCTGAGGTTGGGATTGAAGGTGGCGCGGCCTAGACCCAGGCCCACATCCCACTTCCAGTCGTCGAAGACCGTGCCGTCCAGGCCGAAGTCAGCCTGCAGGCTTTCCGTGCGGTTGCGCGAGCGGATCGAGCCCACATCATCGCGGCGGGTGGCGCTGTAAGGGATACGATCCACCCCGGCCGCCCGCATGGCGGTGACCACCGAGGCCGGCAGGAAGGGGTTGGTGATCAGGACCGGGTAGTTGTTGTAGTTGGGAATCCGCGCCCCGAAGGACTGCCCGTAGGTCAGAAGGTTGCCGTAGTGCAACTGGGCGAAGGCGTTGATGTCCGGTGTCAGCTCGTACTCCACCCGGGCCAGGGCGGCGCTGCGGTCATAGGCCGGGCGCAAGCGCTGGTCCGGGTTCTCCCAGCTGTCCACCGTGCCGCCGATCATCTCGGTGTTCCCGATGATCGAGCCGTACTGATACTGGAAGATGCCGCCGTCGGCGTTCCAGGCGGTGCCGCGCAGGGGTCCTGAGGGCACCAGGCCGTTGGAATTGTAGGCCGAGGTGAAGACGTTGTTGGAGATGATCGTGGCCGGCAGACCGGCCGGACGGTTGGCCGGAAGCGACAGCACGCCGGGATAGCTTTCGCCCCATTCCCGGGAATCCATCAGGCCCGTGCCATTGTTCAGGGTGAAGTCGCCCCCGATGATGAAGTGGCCCCGTCCGTCGGCGAAAGACGTTCCCCAGGCGGTCGAGCCGTTGACCTCGACATTGTCCCCCTCCTGAGAGACGCCGTACTGCAGATTGAGGTCCAGGCCTTCCATGCGGTTGCGCAGGATGAAGTTGACGACCCCGGCCACGGCGTCGGAGCCGTAGGCGGCCGAGGCGCCGCCGGTGACGATCTCCACCCGCTCGATCAGGCTGGTGGGGATCAGGTTGGTGTCGAACAAACCCGTCTGGCCATCGGGCACGTGGCGACGGCCATTGAGCATCACCAGGGTGCGCTGCCCCCCGAGCCCCCTCAGATCCAGGTTGGCCTTGGAGGCGTTCTGGGCGCCGGTGGAGTTCACGCTCGGGCCGCTGGAGCCCCGGAAGCTGGGAATGTCGCGGACGATTTCGAACACGCTGGCGGCGGCGCGCTGGTCGATCTCGGCCGCGCCGACGGTGGTGACCGGGGTCGGCGCCTGGAAGCCGCTGACCTGCAGGCGGGAGCCCGTCACAAGGACTTCGCCGACCTCAACCTCCGCGGCGGCCGCCACGGGCATCGGCGCGGCGGGCGCCGTCGCCATTGGGGCGCTGGGCGCCTGCCAGGCGGTGCGAATCAGGGGCGTGGGCGCGGGGCCCAGGGTGATGGTGCGGCCATCATCGGCGACGATCACCAGATCAGTGCCGGCCAGCAGCCCCTTCAGGGCCTGACGGACCGGCAGGTCCCCCTGGACGCCGCGGGTCTGCTTGTGGCGCACTTGGTCAGCGGCGACGAGGATCTGAACGCCGGCCTGGCGGGCGAACTCGGCTATGCCTGATGAGGCCGGCTGCGGCGCGACCTGAAAGGGCTGAACCTGCGCCCAGACCGGTGCTGCGGTCAGCATCGCGCCGACGGCGCAGGCGCCGAAAAGGCTCCGCCGCAAGGCGGTCATCGTCTTGGTGTTGGTGCTCATCCTATCCCCCGTGGCTCACACCGGCTCCATCCGGCGTCAGGGGGGAGGACGGGGCGGGGTCAGGGTTCCGGGGGCGCCAGGGCGGCTCCTGTCGATATCGCCGCCAATCGCTTGGAAATTAATCAGCCGTCGTGGTCGGCGGCGCGATCACGGGCGCCAGAGGCGCAGGGTCTCGCCCTCACGGCGAACCTCGGCGTCCAGCAGCTTGGTCACGGACGTGACGAAGGACTCTGGGTCGCCTGTGCGGAACAGGCCCACCAGGCGTTCGCCGCCGAGCTCGGGATCCTCAACGACGATCTTCAGCGTGTTGTACCGGTTAAACTCCGCGGCGGCCTCGGCGAGGGTTTCGCCGTCGAGCACCAGCTCGCCCTGCCGCCAGGCGAGGCTGCGTCGGATCGCGGCCGGGTCGGGGGTGACCACAAAGGGCTGACCGCCATCGGCGATCGTCAGCCGGTGCCCGGCGGGCACCTCAGCGCGCTGGTCGCTGTCGGAGCGGGAGGCTGCGACCATCCCGTCGGTGACCTGCAGATCGGTCCGTTCGCCCCGTTGCCGGACGCTGAAGGCGGTGCCAACGGCCTCGAAGCGCGTTCCGCCGGCGCGTACGACGAAGGGGCGCTGGGTGTCGTGGGCGACGTCGAACCAGGCCTCGCCCCGCAGCACATCGACCTGCCGGCGCCGCGCGGTGAACTGGACCTTCAGGGCGCTGTCGGTGTTGAGGATCATCTGAGTGCCGTCGGCCAGGGGGGCGCGCCGAATTTCGCCCAGGCCGGTGGTGAACGCCTCTGTGCGGAGGTTCAGCAGGACGCCTGCGCCGCCCATCGCTGCGGCCGCTCCCCCAATACCCCAGGCCAGTAGGGCGCGGCGGGGCAGGGCTGGCGCCGCAGGCTCCGGCCGCAGGGCGTCCGACGGCAGGGCGCGGGCCCGGTCCACTAGGCTGAGGGCGGCTTGAGCGCGAAGATAGGCCCCCTGCCGGCGGGGATCTCCCGAAAGCCATGCCGCCAGCTCCGCCGCGGTATTGGGCTCCAGCTCCCGCGCATCGCTCCGCACGGCCCATAGGGCCGCCTCGTCATCGATCTCTCTTGCGGGTTGAACCTCTGACATCAGGCTGTGGACGGCTGGCCGCCTCTTCTGCTCCATCGTCGCCGGTGAGCGCGCTCAGGATCAGACGCAATCCCCGCGCCGCCTGGGCCTCAACCACATTCTCGGTTACGCCGAGCCGCTGGGCGATCTCACGCTGGGACAGCCCATCGACCCGGCGCATCATGAATATCGTCCTGCACCGCTCCGGCAAAGCCTGGATGACGGCCTGGACCCGGCGAAGCTCCAGCCGGCCGGCCACCACCCGCTCGGCGGAGGGCGCATGATCTAAGACGTCCATCAGAGCCAGTTCCGTCGTACGGGCGAGCGACACCACGCGGGCCTGTCGCAGGCGATCGGTCACCACGCTGCGGGTGGTCTGAAACAGATAGGCCCGCCCGTTCTGGATGTGGTCGACCGAGGCCAGCGCCGCGATACGGCAGTAGGCGTCCTGAACGATGTCGTCGATTTCGTCGCGGCTCCATCCGGCGCGGCTCAGCCAGCGACGGACGTCGCCCTCATGAGGGAGGATCTGAGCGCCCACCCAGGCGACAAATTTTGCACGGGGTTCGGCCATGACGGTGTCCCCTGGCGGCGCCAGGGGCGTCGACCATCGACGGAAACGGTCGGCGGCGCCTGTCGACGGATCAAGGGACTGGGGGCCGGCGGCGGGCCGCCCACGGCCAAGCTGACCTGAACGCGTTCAACCTGACCTCCAGTCGAACAGCGTACTGCACGGTCTGCAGGCGGAGGGACTCTGGGGCGATCGCCCGGCTCGATTGTGACTCCGCCAGGGCGCAGGCTCGAGTTGCGGGCGGGCTGTCCTGGAGTTGGCCGCCGCGCCTAGGCGGCCGGGGCGCCGTTGCGGTTCGACCAGTCCACCAGTTCGCTGAGCACTTGGCTGACGGCGGCGTCGTAGGCCGAGACGATCTGGCTCACCCGGTTGTCGCTGGCGCGGATTTCGGCCTGGAAGATTTCCTCGGCGGCCAATGTGCGGTCATCGCGGGAGACCAGGGTGGCGCGCACCCGCACCACCACGATGGGCGGAGCCTCCTGGCCCCGGTCATAGACGGTCTCGAACTGGCGCACATCAAGGCGCAGGACACTGGCGGCCTCGCGCACCTCGCCCCGGGTGACCAGGCGGGCGGGTCCTGTGTTGGCGTCGAACGCCCGGGCGACGGCTTCTTCGAACAGGACGCTGGCTGGCGCCACCCAGCGGGCGCTGGCCACATAGGCGGCCTCGGCCCCGGTCATGGTGAGGATCCGGTCGCCGCTGGCGGCCCGGGCGAAGCCCGTGCTGGGCACGATCAGGCCAAAGGACTCGGCGCTGCGCGGCGTCGCTGCGTCTTCGGTCATGCCGGCGCCGAAGCTATAGAGCTGCGAGGGCTCGGTGTCCGGCAGCAGGGAGACACAGGCCGACAGGGCGAGGGCCGCGGCGGTGACGACCAGGGTCCGCAGAGGCGCGATCATGGCTGGATCTCCAGTTCCTTGGCGGGGCCCTTGCTCACCACGCCGCGGGGGTTGGCGCTGACCTCATTGGTGAGGCGCGAGAGGGACTCGGCGGCGTCCTGCAGGGTTTCCGCCGCGCGGGTGACCTGGGGCAGGCCATAGGTGGCGAAGTCGGCGGTGGGCCCCTCCAGGGAGGCCAGCATCCGGCGCAGGTCGGCGGCGGCGGCCTCGGTTTCGGTGGCGGCCTCGCTCAGGCTGGCCATGGCCGCACGTCCATCGGTGTCGACGATGTCCCGCGTGGAGGCGGCCAGGGCGCGGGCCTCCTCGGCGGCCTCACCGATATTCTGCAGGGCGACCTGGGCGTCAGCGATGATCGCCTTGCGCTCGCGCAGCTCGGCGGTGACCGCCTGGGCGTCGGAAATGGCGGCCCCCAAGGTGAGGATGTTCTCGTCAGAGAGAACGCGGTTGACCCGGTCCAGGGCCTCCACAGTGCGTGACAGCACGGTCCCGCCGCCTTCCAGGAGGTCGGCCAGGGCGCTGCGCTGGCTCTGGATCACGGGAATCTTGCCCTCGGGCGAGGTTTCCTTCAGCAGGGGCCTGGTCGAGGTGCCTGCCGAGATCTGCACATAGTTCAGGCCGGTGATCCCCTGAGGCTCAAGGGTGGCGAAGGAGTCCACGCGGATCGGAACGTCGGAATTCACCCGCACCCGGGAAATCACCCGGCTCGGATTGGTCCGGTCGAGCGAGATGTCGGTGACTTCGCCGACCTTGATGCCGTTGAAGTGCACCTCGCCGCCCTGGGTCAGGCCTCGCACCGGACCCTGGAACAGAATGTCGTAGACATCATAGTCCCGGGCGAAGGCGACCCGCGCCAGCCAGATGCTGAATATGACCAGTCCGACGAACAGGATCAGGGTCGAGAGGCCCACCAGGGCGTAGTTGGCGTTCTTTTCCATAATCAGGCCCGGCTCCCCTGGGCGGTGGCTTTCGCCGCGGCGCGGCCCCTGGGGCCGAGGAAGTATTCCTGGATCCAGGGATGGTCTGAGGATTCCAGCTTGGCGACCGGGGCCTCGGCGACGACCTTCCGGTCTGCGATCACGGCCACGCGGTCGGTGATCGTATAGAGGCTGTCGAGGTCGTGGGTGATCATGAAGACCGTAAGATGGAGGCTGTCGGACAGATCGCGGATCAGTTCGTCAAAGGCGCCCGCGCCGATGGGATCAAGGCCCGCCGTGGGTTCGTCCAGAAAGAGCAGGTCGGGGTCGAGGGCGAGGGCCCGGGCCAGCGCCGCGCGTTTGCGCATGCCGCCGGACAGCTCAGATGGCTTGAGCGCGCCGGCGTCCGGGCGCAGACCGACCAGGGCGATCTTCAGGTCGGCCAGCTCTTCCATCTCACGCACCGACAGCCGTGTGTGCTCGCGCATGGGCGCCTCGATGTTTTCCCGCACGGTCAGGTTGGAGAACAGCGCGCCGTGCTGGAACAGAACGCCCCAGCGGCGCTCCAGTCCCCCGGCCTCCCGGCTGCGGCTGACGTCCTGGCCGAAGACCTTCACGACGCCGCCCTCCGGGACCTTCAGGCCGATGATGGAGTTCAACAGAACCGACTTACCCGAGCCAGACCCACCCACCACGGCGACCACCTCGCCGCGGCGGACATTCAGGTTCAGGTCCTCATGGACCACATGGTCGCCGAACTGCGAGCGCAGACCTTCGACCTCGATCACGAAGTCGTCGCCCTGTGCGTCGGTCAGGGCGTCGGGATGAGGGGCGAGGTCGGTCAAATGTCCAGCTCCATGTAGAGCAGGGCGAAGGCCGCATCGATCATGATGATGGCGAAGATGGCGTGCACCACCGCCGCCGTCACCCGCCGTCCCAGGGATTCCACATCGCCGCCGACTTCCATGCCCTGGCGACAGCCAATGCCGGCGATGACGATGGCCATGATCGGGGCCTTGGACAGGCCCACCCAGAAGTGTGTCGGGCCGACATACTCCAGGATGCGCTGGAAGAAGAAGCTCGGACCAATGTCGAGCACGCTCCACGTGACCGCGAGGCCGCCGCAGAGGCCGGCCAGGGTGGCGACGAAGGTCAGGAGCGGAATGGTGACCAGCAGGGCCATGAAGCGGGGGAAGACCAGGGCCTCGAAGGGATCGACGCCCATCACCTTCATGGCGTCCACCTCCTGATTCATCTTCATGGAGCCGATCTCGGCGGCGAAGGATGAGGCCGATCTGCCGGCCAGCAGGATGGCGGTGATCAGAATGTTGAACTCCCGCAGCACCGCCACGCCGATCAGCTCGACGGCGAAGACCTGGGCGCCGAACTCGCGGAGCATATTGGCGCCCAGCAGGCCCACGACTGCGCCGATGAAAAAGGAGGTCACGGCCACGATGGGAATGGCGTCCAGGCCAGCGCGCTCGGCCAGGGAGAAGACCGAGGCCCAACGGATGCGCAGGGGATTGACCACGCTCTTGGCCAGCACGATCAGCAGATGGCCGGCGAAGACCAGGGTGTCGAAGGCGTCATAGCCGGTGCTGACCACCCCCTTGCCGATCCGCACCGTCATCTCGTGCCACCCGCGCAGCTCGCGCTTGGGCGCTTCACGCTTGGCGGCGGCTTCGGCCACCAGTTCGATCAGGCGCTGGCTTTCCGGACGGGCCTCGACCTTGGCCGGATCAAGCGCGCCGCCGGCGGCGCGGATCAGGGCGAAGGCGCCGGCCGTATCCAGCTTGCCGACCTCGGTGAGATCAAAGTGCTGCGCCGGGGCGCCTCGCAGCGCGGCGCTGAGGCGACGGCCTTCCCGGTCCAGGGCGTTCAGCGTCCAGTCGCCGGTCAGCCGGACCGTCCGCGAATCCCCATCGCCGACAAGCTCGAAAGCTGCGGGCTGGTCGCCATTGGGGGAAACCTTGGAAATGGTGCGGCTCCAAACTCAGGGCGGATTCGAATGACGCCGCCTCGCCGAAATCCTAGCAGAGCCCGGGGTCTGGTCGGAACGTCTTATGGCGCCGGTTGTTCCTCCGGGACCAAACCTGCAGAAAATCCCAAGCTTGGCCGCCGATGATGTCTCGCTTTCGCCCGAATTGACCGTGTAGAGAGGGGCGTCGGCGGCCCCCCTGCCGACAATTCTGAAAATGCGAATTCAAGGCTGGGAGCGTTGCGTTGGCCCGCCAACTCGATTTCGCCGGAAAGTCCGGCGCCACTTATCGGTACACCGCCCTGGAGGATGACCGCATCCCGCCGACAGCGGGGGCGAACTATATCATCGCCGAAACCGGCCCAGGGTTAGAGCCGCGGCTCCTCTATGCCGGGGAGACCGAGAATGTCATGGCCGATGATCTGAGCGGCCGTCTCGACGATGTTCGCCAGCGCTGGCCCGGCGCGGAACTGCTGCTGCGGCTCAATGTGCGACGCGCGGTCAGGGTGGCTGAACGTGAAGACCTGGTGGCGGCCTATCTTCCGCCGCTCAATGATCCGCCAGAAGTCCATCCCACCGCAGACCACGGCGCCTCACCGAACCCCTGACGCCTCCAGGACGCAGCGACCCCCTGACATCGCGATCTGGGGCGCGCCCGGACTATGCGCCGAAGGGCGCAAGCCGGGCGCGCCTCAGTCCTATTGTCGGGCGGCGTCGAACAGGCGGTTGGCTTCATTCCAGTTGAGCACGCCCCACCAGGCGCTCAGATAGCCGCCGCGGTTGTTCTGGTGCTTCAGGTAATAGGCGTGTTCCCAAACGTCATTGGCGATGACCGGCGCCCCCTTCACCGGGGCGTCGTCCATCAGCGGGTTGTCCTGGTTCGGCGTCGAGGCGACGGCCAGCTTGTCGCCGTCCCACACCAGCCAGGCCCAGCCTGAGCCGAACCGCTGGGCGCCGGCGGCCTCGAAGGCCTTCTTGAAGGCGTCCATCGACCCGAAGTCCTTGTCGATCTGCGCCTTCAGCGCCGCAGACGGCTCACCCACCTGACCGGCGGGCGCCATCAGCGTCCAGAACAGGGTGTGGTTATAGTGGCCGCCGGCATTGTTGCGGACTGCGGCCGGGTGCTTCGACACTTCGGCCAGGATCGCCTCCAGGGACTTGCCGGCCAGAGCCGGGGTCTGGGCGACGGCGGCGTTGAGATTGTTCACATAGCCCTGGTGATGCCGGCCGTGGTGGATCTGCATGGTCTGGGCGTCGATCACCGGCTCCAGGCCCTCGTATCCGTAGGGCAGGGGGGCGAGTTCGAAGGCGGCCGCCGGCGCAGCGGCGGCCTGGGGCGCGGCCGACTGAGCCTGGACCATGGCGGGGGCGGCCACCAGGCAGGTGGCGAAAAGGGCGAGGCGAAGCGCGGGCGCAGGCATATCAGATCATCCTTGAGTTCGTACGGACGCAGGGGAGGCGAGCATAACCTTGCGATGACGGCGCCGACAGTCCGCGCCGCTCGCCCTGAGGCGAACGCCCGGGAGGCCGAAGCGTTGCCATCCGCCTGGCGCCAAAGCGCAGCTCCGTCCCCGCGGCCTTACGGGTTCAGTCCTGAAACCGGGCCAGCACCATGACGAGGCCGATCGCCTGCGCGCCGATTATCCAGGCCAGCCTCGCCCCGAACGGCTGCTTGCGCGTCTTGTGACGCAGGAGCTGCTGGGCGGCCACAGCGCCAGCGGATCCGCCCAGGGCGGCCATCAAAAGAAGGGTGCGTTCGGGGATCCGGCGACCGCCGGTCCTTGCCTGATGCTTGTCGATGGCGAACAGGGCGAAGGTCGCCGCATTGATCGCGACGAGGCTGAGGACGACGAGCGGCCACATGCACAGTGCTCCGAAGGACCCCGACACACGTGGGGGACCGGCCACCTTCAGTTTTCGAGGGAAAACTTGGTGGGTGCAGTAGGATTCGAACCTACGACCCGCTGATTAAGAGTCAGCTGCTCTACCAACTGAGCTATGCACCCATCGCGTCGGACCCCTTTGGCGGGGGTCCCGGCGAGGGCGCGGAACATAGCCGGATTTCTCGGCTTGGCAAGCGAGGGGCGAAGAGAATTATGGCCAGGCGTGATCTGACCGGGGCGGTGGACTTCGGCTATCTAGAATCCTACGCCGCCGGCGACCTGGATGTGGTGCAGGAGGTGCTGGAGCTGTTTCGCCAGCAGGCGGCCCTGTGGGCGCCGCTGATCGCCCCTGGCCAGGAGGGCTGGCCGGACGCGGTCCACACCATCAAGGGAACGGCGAGGGGGATCGGCGCGGGGGCTCTGGCCGAGGCCTGCGAGGCCGCCGAGCTCCATGGCGAGGGACGTCTGCCGGCGGTGCGCGACGCCCTGGACGCCGCCCTCTCGGATGTGGCCGCCTATGTCCACGAACTCATGTTGCGGTCCTTGAAAACCCCACCCGTGCGCTGAGCGACCTCAGTGGGTGCGGCCGCCGCCGTCATCGGAGCCGCTGTCGTCCGAAGCGTCCGGCTCATCGGGCTCTGCGGGCTCGGGCGGCCCTTCGGCCCCATACTGGGCCAGCACCCCGTGCAGGCCGAGCAGCGCGTCCTGGGTCACCACCGCATGCAGCCAGATCTCGTAGCGCCCATCGCTCAGGGGCCGGTAGTTCAGCTCTGGGGGCTTGCTCATGGGGCTATCCGAATCGACTGGAACACTGGCCAGCAGCCTAACCCATGGGCGGCGCCGCCGAGAGCCGCCACCGATCACTCTGGGCCGGGGTTGTTGGACGGCGGGCGCTGGCGCCCCTAGGGTCCTCACGGGGCCGCAAGGCGCTGTTCTGTCGCTGGAGACGCCGACCATGAGATTCGCCCTGACCCTGGCCGCCGCCGCGTGGCTGATCGCTGCGCCCGCAGCCCTGGCGCAAAGCCCGGCCGGCGAGTTCTTCACGGCCCTGGGACAGCTCTGCGGTCAGAGTTTCAAGGGCCAGGTGGCCGCTGGGAACGAGACCGATGCGGCGTTCCGCGAGGCTGAACTGGTCATGACGGTGGCCAGCTGCAGCGATACCGAAATCCGCGTCCCCTTCCATGTGGGGGCGGATCGCTCGCGCACCTGGGTGATCACCCGGATCGGCGAGGACCGGCTGCGGCTGAAGCACGATCATCGCCATAAAGACGGGACCGAGGACGAGATCTCGCAATACGGCGGCGACAGCCTGGAGTCCGGAACCGCTGGCCGCCAGAGCTTCCCGGCGGACGCAGAGTCCATCGCGCTCTTCACCCGCACCGACCGCACGATATCCAACACCAATGTCTGGTCCCTGGAGCTGTCGCCGGAAACCTTCACCTATGAGCTGGCCCGGCCCGGTCGCCTGTTCCGCGTGGCGTTCGACCTGACCCGGCCGCTCAGCCCGCCCTAACGCCCCAGCGCAGGCGGGGCGAGCCGCAGGCGGTTCAGGTGGTCGGTCTCCAGATCCGCTCGGAGCCGCGTCTCGATGGCCGCGGAGATCGCCGCCGAGAGGTCGGGTGTCAGGCGCGAGAAGCCGAGCGCCCGCGAGGTCTCGGAAATCAACTCAGGCGCCTCAAGGGCCTGGTTCTGCCGAAGCACAAGCTCCGCGGCCGCCGCCAATTCTCCCGGGGCGATCATGCCGGCCTTGCGGACGTGGTCCCCGGAGGCAAGCCCAGAGCGGGTTCGCGGCAAGATCTCGCCTGAGTCCTGCCGCAGCCAGAAGGGGCCGTCGGACCGGACCTCCCCGCGGGCCTGGGCGGCGCGAAGCCCGGCGAGGGCCGCCTCCTGCACCCGGCTGCCGGCCCGTTGCAGGCCGCAGGCTGCGGCCAGCCTTCGGGCGACTTCCTCCTCGTGGATGGGCTGCTCGATACGGACGATCTCGCTGACGATCCCCGCCAGCTGCTCGGCGCTCAGGCGGTGGGGCTCGATCCCCTGGGGCGCCTCCGGCGTGGCGAACCGGTAGGGGGGTAGGCTTGTGGCTGGCGTTGATGCGGACAGGGTGTTGAACTCAGCGGTCGCCTCGAGCGCCGGCTCATCGCGTTCAACGGCCAGGAGGTCGACCTCTTCAACCGGCGCTATAGGCGCGGGCCGGCCGGCGGCGGCCGCGTCGAGGGCCTGGCGCAGCTTTTCGATCTCGTGATCGCGGCGATAGAACCAGTCGGTCGACCAGATCCGGTGCATGCGCCAACCGCGGGCCTCCAGGATCTGCTGGCGCAGGCGATCGCGATCCCTGGCGTAGCGTGAGGCGTGATAGGCCGCCCCGTCGCACTCGATGCCCAGGATGTAGCGATCGGGGTTTGCGGGATCAACGACGCCCAGGTCGATGAAGAAGCCGGCCATCCCCACCTGCGGGTGGCAGTCATAGCCGAGGTCGCGCACCGCCAGGCTGACGGCGTGCTCGAAATCGCTGTCGAAGCCCCTTGCCGACGGGGTGATGAGATCGCTGTAGCCATGGCGGGCGAGGGTCAGGAACTCTTTGAGCGCCACGACCCCTGGCCGGGCGCCCGCGTCCAGCTTGATGTCGTCAGGATCGAGGGAGGAGAAGACCTCGCAGCGCTTTCGCGCCCGGGTGATCAGCACGTTCAGACGCCGCTCCCCGCCCTCGCGCCCCACCGGACCGAAGTTCTGGGTCAGCCGCCCGTCGCGGTCCTTGCCATAGCCGACCGAAATGAAAATCACATCGCGCTCATCGCCCTGGATATTCTCCAGGTTCTTCACAAACAGCGGCGCCCGGGTCGCGGTCCCCTTGATGAACGCGTCCAGCTCGGGGTGCTTGCGGGCCAGATCATCGATACGGTCCCGGACGCAGTCGCGCTGGGCCACTGAAAACGTCCCGACGCCGAGGGAGAGGTCGGTCCGCTCCCGGGCGTGACGCAGGACGGCCTGGGCGACGGCCTCGGCCTCGATCTCGTTGCGCGCGGTGCGGCCGCGCTCGTAGCCGCCGGGCGTAACGGCGTGAAAGACGAGCCCGGTCTCCCCATCGCTGGCCCGCGCCACCACCGAGGGCGGCATCATCAGCTGGTTGCGATAGAAGTTACGGTTGGAGGTGGCGATCAGGGCGGGGTGTTCGCTGCGGTAGTGCCAGCGCAGCATCCGCTCGGGGAAGCGCGAGCAGAGGTTCAGGATACTCTCGATGTCCTTGACCGTCGCCTTGCGGACCCCGGCGGGACCAGACACGTCCTCGTCGTCCTCGTCATCGGGACCGTCGTCATTGACCATGCGGTTGAAGAAGCTGGTCGGCGGAAGCTGACGGTCATCGCCCACCACCACCACCTGACGGCATCGGGCGATGGCGCCCAGGGCATCCTCCGGCCTGACCTGACTGGCCTCGTCGATCACCAGCAGGTCGAACTGCACGACGCCAGGTTTCAGATACTGCGCGATGGACAGGGGGCTCATAAGGAAGACCGGCGTGAACCGCAGGATCGCCTCGCCGGCCTGCTCCATGAGCTGTCGCACAGGCTTCAGCCGGCGGGACTTGTTCATCTCGTCCACCAGCACCCCGACGGCGCCGGCGCTGCCGGTCGGGCGGCGGCTCATATGGACCTGGGCGACCTCCCGGGCGAGGGAGCGGATCCGCGCCCGGTCGGCCCCGCGAAACCGCCGGACAGCGGGGTCGAGATCATCCCCCTGGGCCTGCCCCAGGGTCGGATCGGCCGCCAGCATGGCCTTCCACATCGCCTCATAGGCCGCCAGCATCAGCACCGGCGCCGTCTGCTCTGGCGCGATCTCGCCCTCGAAGACCTGCCGCGCGAAGTCGCCGGCGCCGGACTGGTTCAGCCATGCCAGGTCGTCACGGATCGGCGGCCACTGGGCGATGTCCCCCAGCCGGCCGCGCCAGCGCTGGACGACGCCAGCCAGGTCGGCCGCGCTCAGCGCCCCCCGCGGGCGGCCATCGAAGGCCACGACCTCATCCAGACTGAGCCGGGCCGCCAGCTCGTCGAACGCGCCAAGCGCCGCGACCTGGGCGTCCTCCAGGGCGCTGGCCTGGATCGCAGCCTTCGGCGCACGCTCCAGCACCTCGCGGGAGACCAGGCTGATCCGGGGCTGGTGTTGCGCGGCGGCCTGCAGCCAGGCGGCGAGATCGGCGGCGAAGACCCAGTCGGTGGCCTCGCCGCGCCAGCGATCGGCGAGCCAGGGCTTGAGGCGCGCCTCAGCCTCCTCCAAGGCCTTGACGAGAGCCTGGGCGGCCATGAGGTCGTCGAGAGCGGCGATGCGCGCGGCCTGCTTGGGCAGTTTCCCAATCCAGACGCCGCGCAGATCGGCCACCGCTGTGCGGTAACGCCCAGAGAAGATGCGCAGGAGGGAGCCGCCTTCGCCCGCTAGAATACGGCGGCAGGTCGCCCAGCCCTCCCGCCAGGCCTCGGGCCTGATCAGCGGCTCCAGTAGCGCGCGCAAGGTCCGCAGACGCACCGCCGCGCCCGCGGTCTCGGCGAGGTCATCGGCGAGGCCTACGGCCAGGGGATGGGCGATGGCCTCGACCGCCGCCTCCTGGCGCTGAGCTAGATGACGCAGGGCTGAAATCCAGTCCGGCGTCTCGGCCAGGCTCGGCGCCTCGCCGACCCCCAGCAGCTCGCCCGCGGCCCGACCCGCCGCAGACAGGGTGGTCAGGCGTTGGCTGACCTCGTCCAGCAGGGGGGCCAGACGCGCCTGCTCCAGCGCATCGGGCGCAGCCATCCCGGCGCCGCGCCAGGGGTGTGCGGCGGGGGCGCCGGCCAGCGCCAGCCGCCCCCCGAGACGTTCGGCCCGGGCTCGCGCCGTCTCCAACATGTCGGCCCCCCAGTTGGCGGCCTCCGCCAGTTCGAACCGCGGGGCCGGCGCCCCCTGGCCCTGGAGCAGGCTCATGGCCCCGATCAGGTCAAAGGCCGACAGGCCCGCGCGGCCCCGCCGGTGGAGGCGGTCGGACTGGGCGCGCAGCTGACCCTGGGTCGCCGACAGGAGATCCAGGATCCCTGATCCTCCGCCCGCTGGCGCGGTCGCATCCCTGGCCCGCCTGAGCTGGTCCAGGACCTGTGTCTTGGCCGCCTTGCGGCTGTGCAGTTCCAGGCAAAGGGGCGCCAGACCCCGATCCACCAGCCGCTGATGGACCACCTCCAGGGCGGCCATCTTCTCGGCGACGAACAGCACGCTGCGGCCCCTGTGCACGGCGCCGGCGATGATGTTGGTGATGGTCTGCGACTTGCCGGTCCCGGGCGGGCCCTGGATGACCAGGTTCTTGCCGGCCATGACCTCCTGGATGGCGATGGCCTGGGAGCTGTCGGCGTCGGTGATGTGGATCAGCTCGGCGAGGGGAAAGACCTCGTCGATCCGCCCGTCGTCTCCGATCAGCGGCGTATCGTCCACCTCCTGATCGTCGCGCAGCAAGACCTGGCGCAGGATCGGATGGCCGGTGAGCTGGCCTGGCCTTGGCCAGTTGGCTGGGTCCAGGTCCCGCCAGAGCAGGAACTTGGCGAAGGAGAAGAAGCCCAGCAGGATTTCATCGCCGCGGACGCTCCAGCCGGGCCGTTCGCCGATGGCCGCGGCGACCTGGGCGGCGTAGTCGGAGGGCGTCCAGTCCTCGTCCTCCGGCAGGTCGGGCAGGGCGAGGCCGAAATTCTCCTTCAGCCAGGCCTGCAGGCTGACATTGGCGATCAGATCGTCGGGGCGAAGCTCCAGCTTGAAGCGGTCCTTGGCCCCATCGCGGACCAGATCCACCGGCAGCAGGATGAGCGGCGCATAGCGGGGCGTGTCGGCGGCGCGGGTCTCCCGCCACTCCAGGAATCCCAGGGCCAGGAACAGGACATTGACCCCCTGTTCCTCCTCCAGGGTCTGGCCCTCATAATAGAGGCTCAGCAGGCGCTTCTGCAGCGCCTCGGCGGTCATGGAGGTCGGCAGACGACCCTCGCGAGAGGGGCGTTCGCCGATGTCGAGCGGAGGCTCCGCCGACGTCTCGGCGCCGGCGGCGAAGGTCATGACGCGCCCGGCGCTGAGCGTCCGGAACACCTCGTCCGACCGGCGGCCGGAAATCCTCACCTGACGGGCGGTGGCTGAACCCAGGGGGGTGTTGATCAGCCGGTTGCGGAGCGACCGGTCGAGCAGGCGATCGCGCGCGCTCTCCAGGGCCGCAGCGAGGGCCTGGTCGGCGTCTTCCCGACGTGGCGCTGGTGGCGGCCGCAGGTCATTGTCGGTCCGGGCCGTGGCCACCTCATCCCCCATCGCGCGCGCCCCTAAAGCCAGCCTGCGGCTGCAACTATGGCGCGCCGCGGCCGAGCCGGGCAACCGTGCTGGCGGTCGGTCAGGCGAAGATGACGTCAGCCGCCGTGAGGGCGCCGAGTTGCACATCCAGCAGCACGATCGTCTGACCCTCCAGGGTGATGACCGTGTCGCCGCCCACCATGGTCGTCCGCGCCATCAGGCTGGCGAAGTCGCTTGTGTCGGTGGCGGCGATGACCAGGCGGTCGCCCTCGATGCTCCGGAAGTCCTGGACGACGTCGCGGCCCTGGCCGCCGACGAAACTGAAGCGATCGGCCCCGGCGCCGCCGAGCAGTCCGTCGTCCCCTGCGTCGCCTGAGAGCCAATCGTCCCCGGCGCCGCCGATGAGCTGGTCCTCGCCCTGGCCGCCATGCAGGGTGTCGCGGCCCTCATCGCCCAGCAGCAGATCATCCCCCTGGTTGCCGTGGATGAAGTCGTCCCCCTGACCCCCATGGGCTGTGTCGCGGCCATCGCCTCCGCTCAGGCTGTCTTCACCAGCGTTGCCTTGCAGCAGGTCGGCCCCGGCGCCTCCGGTGAGGCTGTCATGGCCTTCGCCAGCGAACAGCTGGTCGTCGCCCGACTCGCCGAAGAGGCGGTCGTCGCCGGCGTCGCCGAACATCACGTCGCGCCCTTCGCCGCCGAGCAACCGGTCATTCCCCTGTCCGCCGAGCAGGGTGTCGGCCCCGCCATAACCGTACAGCTGGTCGTCGCCCTGGTTGCCATGAACCCAGTTGGCCACATGGGAGCCCAGGACAATGTCGGCCCCTGCGCCGGCTGACAGGGGCTCGGCCCCGGCCGAGAGCAGATCTGCGCCTGCTGTCGGCGTAGCGGGTGGGGGCGGCGCCGGCGCGAGACGCCAGATGATCGCCCCGTCGGTCTCCGCGGCCAGGCTGTAGCCGCCCGGCGTGGCCCCGCCGAGGGTCAGACTGAATCCGCTCGCCGCGCCTGGACCGTCAGGATCAATGGTCAGCACGTCGCCTGACAGCTGGAAGGTGATCGCTGTGGCGACAGCGCCGGGGGTCACGATGCGATCTCCGACGGCGAAGTCTTCGATCCGGTCGCCTGCCCCAACGCGGAACGTGTCGGCGCCAGCCCCGCCGCTGAGGGTGTCGGCGCCGACGTCACCGTCCAGGATGTCATCGCCGGCCCCGCCGCTCAGGACATCGTCGCCGCTGGCGCCTTCCAGCCTGTCGTCCCCGTCGTGGCCGTGCAGGGTGTCTGAACCGCCGCCGCCCCACAGGTGGTTGTTCGCCTGATTGCCGGAGACCGAATCCGACCCACCGCCGCCCACGACGTTCTCGATCAGGGAGCGGGTATCGCCATTGTAGAGGTCAGGATTGCGGATGTTTCCCTGGGCGTAGACCGGCCCCACCGTATCCAGGATGGCGTAGGCCTCGCCCAGGTCGCTCCAGGCCCCGGGCCTCAGATCGATCCGCAGGTCGCCCGCAAAACTGCTGAAATAATAGGAGTCGGTCCCGCCGCCGTCCCACGGGGTGGTGAGGATGACCGGGGTTATGGGGTTGAAGATGTAGTTGGTGTCGCCGCTGTTATGGCTCCAGTCGGGCCCATAGAGGTACTGGATGGCGGCGATGTCGAAGGCCATCGGCTGGGTGGGATATGAGCCAGCCGCGATCCCGTAGGCCTCGATGGGCCCGCCGAGATAGCTGCGATAGCTCATCACGGTATGTTCTACGCCGTCGGTCGCTGCGTCTGCGACGGGGAAGCCGTTGTCGGCGCCGTGGGGATGTTTCAATCCCAGGGCGTGGCCGATCTCGTGGAGAATGGTGAAGTAGTTATAGTCGCCCTGGGGCCACGAGCCGCCTGCGAAGGCGGAGCCGAACTGCACATCGCCGCTCTCCGGCGTATCACCGGGAAAGCCCGCCACCCGCATCGTGAGATTGCTGGGGTCTGCATAGTGGTAGAACCGCAGATCGGCGTCAGCGTCGTTGGCCGCCTCGGTGAAGGTCAGACCCGACACCCGCGCCCATTGGAAGAGGGCGGTCTGCACCGCCAGTTGTTGAGTTCCGTCGAGGACTGAGAAGTAGGTGGGATTAAGGGGATCGGCGTAGTCCGCCAGATCGCTCACGGCGTCAGGAAAGCTGTAGGTGAGGTTGGGGCTGGACCACTTGGTCCCATAAAGCAGACCGTCGATGGCGCTGACGCCGCTCGCGGTCACCGTCGTACTGGCGGACACTGGTACTCACTCCGGGCACACTGATGGCCCGCCGCTGCCGCAGCCTGGCCCAACGCAACTATAACGGGCGAATGATGCGAGGGGGCCACCCCCAGGTCAACCGTTCAGGCGCCCGTTGTCGGCTGTCCGCCTAACGTGGGAAGTGGTGGTGGGGCTCGAAGCTGAGGCTCGCCTCGAAATCCGCCAGGATGTCGAACAGGTCTTCGGTGGAGACCTTGGGGCGGGCGCCGGCGGGAAACCGGTAGCGCCAGAAGCTGACGATGTGATCGACGCTGCCCAGGCGTTCGCCAAGTTCGTAGAACAGGCTTGGCGCCTTCATCAGAAACTCGCGGAAGGCCGCGGGTTTGCCGTTGTGGGTCAGGTCCCGATAGGCCTTGTCATAGACCTTCAGGGTGTTGCGAACCGTCACGATCGCGCCGTCGATGGACTGCTCCAGCCGCTCCTTGGCGGCATCCATGTAGATCTTGTCTTCCATGGTCGGCTTGTCGCTGGGCTTGATGCTGGCGATCTCCTCTGAGACCGGGCGCACCTGCGGCAGCAGCTTGTTCAGGGTCCACTTGTAGTAGATGAAGCCTTTCCAACAGAAGATGCCCTCCTCGAAGGCGGCCTTCTCCATGTTGAGCCCCCGGCGCAGGGGCTCGAGTTCCGCATCGGCGGCGTTGGCCATGATCTTCTGGGCCAGCTTGTCCGTCTTCTCGAACATGCGCACGTCCACATCATCGAAACTCATGCCCACCAGGGGGCGGAGCTCCCGGCGGACGAACTCGAACATCTGGGCGGAATCGGCCTCCGACAGGTTGAAGTAGCACCGGTCCGGGTTGAACTCCTCCTGCCGCAACCGCTCCCGCATCAGGAAGGGGTCCAGCGAGGGCAGGCCATCGAGGATGTGCAATAGGGTCTCATCCCGCCGGTCGGCGGTCAGGTCGCCGGTGGCGACCTCCTCCAGCAGCGAGCGGTAGCCGGTCTGGTAGATGAAGAAGGACCTCGCCCCCACCCGCAGGTCCGAGGGGTCCAGCGGCAGGATCACCTTCGTCGCCGTCGTCCGGTAGGAGCCGAGCAGCTCGATCTCGTCAGCCCGCAGGCGGTGTTTCAGGATGATGGCGCGGTTGAGCACCGGGCTTCGGAAGAAGGGGCTCTCGATATAGCCGGGCTCACGCTGGTTCTTGCGCCAGGTCGCCGTCAGGTTCAGCGCGCGCGCCGTCGAGGCGCCCGACTGCAGACTTAGAAGACTGCGCACCGACCGGTTGGAGTTCGTTCGCAAGAGGCTCATGAGCCGGGACTGACCACACTGGAGAACTGCAGCTCAGCCATAGGCTTCAGATCATTCGGAGTGGTGAACGCCGCGCAAACCAAATCGCCGACCCACTCAGATCGGGTTGGCGGGCGTCCTGGTCTCGGCTTGTCGGCCACAAGGCGGGCCAGCGCCGCGGGGAGAAATCTCTAACCCGCTGAAAGGAATGGTGGATGCGACAGGGATTGAACCTGTGACCCCCTCGGTGTGAACGAGGTGCTCTCCCGCTGAGCTACGCATCCATCGGAAGGGACGGCCCTATAACGTCTCGTTTGGCCGGGGGCAAGCCGCCAGTAGCTGCAAACAGGCGTCGGGCAGGTCGGCATAGTGGTCGATGAGAATGTCGGCGCCGAGCTCGGCCACCGGAACCTCGGTGTAGCCGAAGCTGACCAGCACCAGGGGCACGCCCGCCGCCCGGGCGGCGCCGGCGTCGGGGGCGGCGTCGCCGATCATGACGGCGCGGTCGGGGCGCCCGCCGGCCCGGGCGATGGCGGTTTCCAGGTGCCGGCGGTCAGGCTTCTGGGCCGGGGCGGCGTCGGCGCCGACGATGGCCTCGAACAGGGACGACAGGTTAAGCGCGTCCAGCAGGTTGGTGGACAGGTCCGTGCGCTTGTTGGTGCAGACCACCAGCCGGGCGCCGGCGCCGCGCAGGGTTTCCAGCGTTTCGACCATGCCGGGGAAGGGGACGCTCTCATCGGCGATATGGGCGTTGTAGCGGGCGATGAACCGCTCGAAGAGTCCGCCCATGGCGTCGTCAGAGATCGGGTGGCCGGCCTCGGTGAAGCCCCGCTGCAGGAGCCAGCGGGCGCCCTTGCCGATGAAGGGCCGCGCCGCGGCCAGCGGCAGTGGGGCGTGGCCCTCCTCCTGCAGGATGACATTCAGCGTGCCGACGAGGTCTGGGGCTGTGTCCACCAGGGTGCCGTCCAGGTCGAAGGCCAAGGTCGCGCCGGCCAGGGCCGACAGATCGAGAGGTGCGGCCATGACTGTTCGTCTCCTGACGTCGAAACCTGTCGCCGTTTCGGCTAAACGCCCCATGATTGCAACGCCGTCGACTCGCCAAGGATCTGCCCCATGACTTCCAGCGCCAGACCCCGCGCCGCCGTCATCCTCGCCGCGGGCCAGGGCACGCGGATGAAGTCGCCTGTTCCCAAGGTGATGCACAGGGTCGGCGGTCGCACCATGCTCGACCGGGCCATCGACGCGGTTCAGGCCGCAGGCTGCGACCGGGTCGTGGTCGTGGTCGGGACCCACAGCCCCGAGGTCCGCGCCGCGGTGGTCGCGCGCCTGGGGGAGGCGGCCGTCGCCGTGCAGGACCCGCCCCTGGGCACCGGCCACGCGGTCCTGGCCGCAGCTGAGGCCCTGGCCGACTTCGACGGCGAGGTGCTGGTGACGAACGCCGACTGCCCGTTGCTCGAGGGCAAGGACCTGGAGCCGCTGTTCGCCCTGCGCGCGCAGGGGGTGGGTCTGGCCCTGCTCGGCTTCGAGCCGGTTGATGCGGCGCTCTATGGCCGGCTGATCCGTGGGGCCGACGGTCATGTTCTGCGCATCGTCGAGGCTCGAGACGCCAGCGAAGAAGAGCGCCACGTGAAGGCCTGCTACTCCGGCATGATGGCGGCTGATCGCGCTCAGCTGTTCGGCTGGCTGGCCCGGGTCGGCAACGACAACGTCAAGGGCGAGTACTATCTGACTGAGGTGGTCGCCATCGCCGTTGCCGACGACATCCAGGTCCGCGCGGTCTTCGCCCCCGAAAGCGCGGTGATGGGCGCCGATTCTCAAGCCCAGCTGGCGGCGGCCGAGGCCCTCTTCCAGCAGCGGCGTCGCCAGCACTTTCTGAGCGAAGGAGTGGCCATGCCCGCCCCCGAGACCGTGCACTTTTCCTGGGACACCGAGATCGCGCCGGGCGCCACGGTGGAGCCCTTTGTGGTCTTCGCCCCGGGCGTCAGGGTAGCCGCCAGCGCCGTGATCCGCGCCTTCAGCCATCTTGAGGGGGCCGACGTCGGCGAAGGGGCCCTGGTCGGTCCCTATGCTCGCCTGCGGCCAGGCGCCCGGATCGGGGCCCGGGCCCATATCGGCAACTTCGTCGAGGTGAAGAAGGTGACGGTCGGCGAAGGCGCCAAGGCCAATCATCTGTCTTATCTGGGGGACGGAACCGTGGGCGCAGGGGCCAATATCGGCGCTGGCACGATCTTCTGTAACTACGACGGCTTCGACAAGTTCGAGACCCATGTGGGGGAGGGCGCCTTTATCGGCTCCAATTCGGCTCTGGTGGCGCCGGTGCGGATCGGGGCCGGCGCCTATACCGGCTCAGGTTCTGTGATCACCCGCGATGTCGCCCCAGATGCACTGGCCCTGGAGCGCGCCGCCCAGGTGGAAAAGCCCGGCTGGGCCGCCCGCTTCCGCGCCGCCAAGGCCGCCCGGCCGAAAAAGCGCTGATCGGTTAGGTTCCTGGGCGTGGCCTTCCCGGCCCAGGGCGCCTAGAACGGAGCTTTCCGCCGCCCCGGCGACCGAGACACGGAACCCAGATGGACGCAGACGCCCAGAAGAAGGCCGCCGGCGAGGCCGCCGCAGAGATGGTCGAGGCCGGCATGGTGGTCGGGCTGGGCACGGGCTCGACGGCCGCCTGGTTCGTCAAGGCCCTGGCCGCGCGAGCCCTGGATGTGACCTGCATTCCCACATCGGTGGCGACAGCTGAGCTCGCCGAAAGCCTGGGGCTGAAGCTCACCGAACTTGGCCCCGTGAAGTCCATCGACCTCACCGTCGACGGCGCCGACGAGATCGGGCCCGCCCTGTCCCTGATCAAGGGCGGCGGGGCGGCCCTGCTGCGGGAGAAGCTGGTCTGGGAGGCCTCCCGCCGCTGCGTGGTCATTGCTGATGCGGCCAAGCGCGTGCCGATGCTGGGCAAGTTTCCCCTGCCCATCGAGGTGGTGGCCTTCGCCCATGAGACGACGGCCTTGCGGATCTGCGACGCACTTTCCGAATGCGACCTTGGTGTCGCCCCGCGCCTGCGGCTGAAGGACGGCGCGCCGGTGCGAACCGACGGCGGCAACCTTATCTATGACGCCGCCTGTGGTCGTATCGAGGACCCCGCGGCCCTGGCCGAAGCGCTGAAGAGCGTCACCGGCGTGGTCGATCACGGCCTGTTTCTCGACCTGGCCGACCTGGCCCTGGTGGGGACGCCCCAGGGCGTCGTCACCCTCGAACCCTAGACGTGGAGTGACCTGAGCGTGGCCCAGTACGACTACGACCTGTTCGTCATCGGCGCCGGCTCCGGCGGCGTGCGCGCGGCGAGACTGGCCGCCATGAGCGGCGCCAGGGTGGCGGTGGCCGAGGAGGACCGGGTGGGCGGCACCTGTGTCATCCGCGGCTGCGTGCCCAAGAAGTTCATGGTCTACGCCTCGGAATATGCGAGCCATTTCAAGACCGCTGAAGGCTATGGGTGGAGCTTCTCCGAGGCCCCGCGCTTCGACTGGCCGACGTTTTTGGCCGAGAAGGACAAGGAGATCGCCCGGCTCTCGGGGATCTATGTGACCAATCTGCAGAACGCCGGCGCCGAACTGGTCCACGCCAAGGCCCGGCTGGTCGACGCCCATGCGGTCGAACTGGTGGGCAAGGACAGGACCGTTACAGCGGGCAAGATCCTGATCGCCACCGGCGGCCGGCCCTGGGTTCCCAAGGATCTGCCGGGGATCGAGCATGTAATCACCTCGGACGAGGCCTTCCACATCCCAGAGCTGCCGAAGCGGATGGTGATCGCCGGGGGTGGTTACATCGCCGTAGAGTTCGCCTGCATCTTCAAGGGCCTTGGGGTGGATGTGACCCTGGTCCACCGGGGCCCCAACATCTTGCGCGGCTTCGACGACCACGTTCGCGCCCATCTGGGCGAAGAAATGACCCGCAAGGGGATCAATGTCCTGCTCGGCTGCCAGCATGAGCGGGTGGAGAAGACCGAGGGCGGGCTGGTCAGCCATCTGTCCAGCGGCGCCGCCATCGAGGCCGATCTCGTGCTCTTCGCCCTGGGCCGTGAGCCCTATGTGGAGGGCCTGGGCCTGGAGGCGGCCGGCGTGGCGCTGAACGACGGGGCCATCGTGGTGGACGACTATTCCCGCACCAATGTGGAGTCCATCTGGGCGGTGGGCGATGTCACCAATCGCATCAACCTGACCCCGGTGGCGATCCGCGAGGGCGCGGCCTTCGCCCAGACGGAATTCTATGACAACCCGACCACCTTCGACCACGAGATGGTCGCCTCGGCGGTCTTCTCCCAGCCGGCCATCGGCTCGGTGGGCCTGACCGAGGCCGAGGCCCGCCACGCCCACGGTCAGGTGGATGTGTATCTGTCGAGGTTCCGGGCCATGAAGCACACCTTCTCCGGCGGGGAAGAGCGGGCGCTGATCAAGCTGGTGGTGGACGCCAAGAGCCAGAAGTTGCTCGGCTGCCACGTGGTGGCGCCGGACGGGCCGGAGATCATCCAGATGGCCGCCATCGCCCTGAAGATGGGCGTGACCAAGGCGCAGTGGGATTCCACCTGCGCAGTGCATCCCACCCTCGCCGAAGAACTGGTCACCATGCGCGAGAAGTACATGCCGCAGGACCTGGGCCCGGTGGCGTGACGACGGCGGAATCCTTCGTCGCCGGTCCGGGCTTCGCCCGATGGAGCGCCTGGGTGCTGATCTTCGGCGCCGCCCTGGCGGGCCCCCTGGGCTGGGTGGGGCCGCTGGCCTTTGCTGTCCTGCTGAGCATCGTCGGCCTGCTGACGCTTCCGGGCCTGGAGGTGCGCGAGGCCGATCGCCCGGCGGCTCTCGCCCTCCTGGTCCTGGTGATCTGGGCGGCGGGCTCGATGCTCTGGAGCCCCTATGAGCCCGAGGCGCTCTGGAGCTCCAATGCGGTGAAGCTGGCCTGCCAGGCGGTGCTCTACTGGTCCGCCTATAGCGCCGTGCGCAGGGCAGAGGCTCTGGGACTGCGCCGGGCCATGGTCGTCTTCATGTGGGGCATTTCCGGCCTTTCGGTGATGCTCATCATCGAAGCGGTGACCGGCGCGGCCGCCTATCAGGCGCTGCGCCAGGCGATCGGCGATCCGATCCGTCCAGACCTTGCGGTGCGCAATGTCGCCCAAGGGGTGTTCGTCCTCGCGGTCCTCTGGGGCCCTGCGGCCCTGGCGGCCATCCGGCTCGGCTGGTGGCAGCTGGCGGTGCTGATGGCCGCTGGCGTCGTGGCCGGCGCCGTCGGTCTGAATGCTGACGCGCCCCTGATCGCCCTGGCCGCCGCCAGCCTGGCCGGCGCGGCCGTCTATCGCTGGCCGGTGATCGCGCCTCGGGTGCTGGGCGCCGGCGCCGGCTTCTTCTTCCTCGCCACGCCGCTGATCCTCTGGGCGCTGAGAGCGCAGGGGATCTATGGGGCGCTTCAGGACAGGGTCAGCCTCTCTTGGAGCATGCGCATGGACTACTGGAGCTATGCGGTCGACTGGATCAGCGACAAGCCTCTGAAGGGCTGGGGCCTGGACGCCAGCCGAATGTTCGGTCCCGGCATCCGGCTACATCCGCACGACGCGGCCCTGCAGGTCTGGCTGGAGCTGGGGGTGATCGGCGCGGCCGCGGCCACTGTATTCTGGGTCACCATCTTTCATCGCCAGGAACGCCGCCATCCCGACCTGGGCGCCGCGGCTGGCGCGGCCGCGGCTGTGAGCTATCTCACCTTCGCCGCCGTCAGCTTCGGGGTCTGGCAGGAATGGTGGCTGGCGCTCGGAGCCATGGCCGTGGTCTCGGCCGCCGCCGCCCAGCGTCTGCCCGTCGCCGCCCGCCTAGCCAAGCCCGCCAGCGCGGCGCGCAGAGCATCGACCTATCCCCCCATATCGGAGTAGAAGGCCCCACTTTCGTCCCCGGGTCCGCGCAAGGCCCCACAGCCTCGGGACGACGCGGAGCTTAAGAGTGATGAGCGACAACTGGACACCGGCCTCCTGGCGCGCCAAGACCGCCAAGCACATTCCGGACGACTATCCCGACGCCGCCGCCCTGGAGCGCGTGGAGCAGACTCTGCGCGGCATGCCGCCCCTGGTGTTCGCCGGCGAGGCCCGGCGGCTCAAGTCCCTGCTGGGCGACGTGGCCGAGGGCCGGGCCTTTCTGTTGCAGGGCGGCGACTGCGCCGAGAGCTTCAAGGAATTCCACGCCGACAACATCCGCGACACCTTCCGCCTGATCCTGCAGATGGCTGTCGTCCTGACCTTCGCCGGCGGCAAGCCGGTGGTGAAGGTGGGCCGGATGGCCGGCCAGTTCGCCAAGCCGCGCTCCTCTCCGGTTGAGAAGATCGGCGATGTGGAGCTGCCGTCCTACCGGGGCGACAACATCAACGGCATGGAGTTCACGCCGGAGGCCCGCGCACCCGATCCGGAGCGCCTGCTGAAGGCCTATGCCCAGTCGTCCTCGACCCTGAACCTGCTGCGGGCCTTCGCCGGCGGTGGCTACGCCGATCTCTACAACATCCATCGCTGGACGCTCGGCTTCGTCAATGACAGCCCGCAGGGCGCACGCTATCGCGAGCTGTCGGAGAAAATCAGCGAGGCCCTGACCTTCATGGCCGCCATCGGGGTCACCCCCGACAGCCATCCCGACCTGCACCGGGTGGAGTTCTTCACCTGCCACGAAGCCCTGCTGCTGGGCTTCGAAGAGGCCATGACCCGCGTCGATTCCACCTCGGGCGACTGGTACGACACCTCGGCCCACCTGCTGTGGATCGGCGAGCGGACCCGCCAGCTGGACGGCGCCCATGTGGAGTTCTGCCGCGGGGTGAAGAACCCCGTCGGCGTCAAGGTCGGCCCGACCCTGGAGCCCGACGAACTGCTGCGGCTGATCGATGCGCTGAGCCCCGCCAACGAAGCCGGCCGCCTGACGCTCTATGGCCGGTTCGGCCACGACAAGATCGCCGATCGCCTGCCGCGCCTGATGCAGGCCACCAAGGCCGGCGGTCGCAATGTGGTCTGGGCTATCGATCCCATGCACGGCAACACCCTGACCGCGGCCAACGGCTACAAGACGCGGCCCTTCGACCGCATCCTGTCGGAGGTGAAGTCCTTCGTGGAGATCGCCAAGGCCGAGGGGGTCCACCCCGGCGGCGTGCATCTGGAGATGACCGGTCAGAACGTCACCGAGTGCCTGGGCGGGGCGCGCGCCCTGACAGAGGGTGACCTCGCCGACCGCTATCACACGCACTGCGACCCGCGGCTGAACGGCGAGCAGGCCCTGGAGCTCGCCTTCCTGGTGGCGGAAAAGCTCAAGGAAGACCGCATCGACATGGCCCGCCGCGTCGCGGTTTAGGGTCTAAGGTCCGCCGGGCCTAGCCTGGCGGACGTTCGTTTTCCGGCGATGACCCGTGGTCTGCGCCGCTGTCTGGCTGGTGATCCCATGACCCGCCCTGCAAGCCCGGAAGCCGCCACGGCGCCCGGGCGACATCTGCTTGTTCGTCACGACCTTCGGCAGCTGCTGACGCTGTCGGGGCCGGTGGTGCTCGCGCGCCTGGGCATCATGACCATGGGTCTGATGGACGCCATCGTCGTGGGGCGCTACTCGGCCGTCGAGCTGGGCTTCCACGCCATGGCCTGGGCGCCGACCTCGGTCATCCTGACCATGGCCATCGGCCTGCTGACCGGGGTGCAGGTGATGACCGCCCGCGCCGTGGGCGAAGGCCGCCGACATGAGAGCGGCGCGGTGCTGCGTCGAGGCCTGGTCTATGGCTCATGGATCGGCCTCGCCTCCATGCTGGTCCTCATCGCCGTGGCGCCTTGGGGCCTGTCGCGTATCGGGCTGGAGCCCAGCCTGGCGGCGGGGTCTGTCGGCCCGGTGATCATCTTCGCCCTGTCCCTGCCGACCTATGTGGTGGCCTGTGCTGCCAGCTTCTGGCTGGAGGGGCTGTCGCGGCCGGGACCGGCCATGATCATCATGTGGCTGGCCAATGTGGTGAACCTGCTGTTCCTGCTGCTGCTGGTCCCAGGCGCGTTCGGCCTGCCGGCCCTTGGCGCCGTAGGCGCGGCCTGGGCCACCTTCGCCGCCCGGGCCTTTCTGGTGGCGGGGCTGCTGGTCTATATCGCCCGCATGGCCGAGGCCCGCGAGCTCGGGATATTCGCCAAACCAGCCCGCGACCGTCTGGCCGAGGCCGAACAGCGCAAGATCGGCTATGGGGCCGGCGCCTCTAACTTCTTCGAGGTCGCGGCCTTCGCCTCCCTCAATGTGGTGGCCGGCTGGATCGGAACCCTCGCGCTCGCCGCCTGGACGGTGGTGCTCAACGTCATCTCCATGGTCTTCATGGCGCCGCTGGGCCTGGCCGCGGCTACCGCCGTCCTGGTCAGCAGCGCCTATGGCGCACGGGACCGGGCAGGCGTGATCCGCGCTGCCCTCGTCGGATTCGGTGTCACAGCCGTCTTCGGGGTTGTCGTGTCCTTCATCATCTGGCCAGCGGCGCCCTGGATCGCTGCGGCCTACACCACCGATCCGCAGGTGATCGCCGTGGCCGCCGCGGCGCTCGCCCTGTCGTGCCTGTTCCTGCTGGCGGATGGCCTGCAGGTGGTGATCGCCCAGGCCCTGCGGGCTCGCGGCGATGTCTGGATGCCGACCTTCACCCATCTGACCAGCTACGTGGTGATCATGATGCCGCTGGCCTGGTGGCTCGCCCTGCCCATGGGCATGGGCGTCACCGGCCTTGTCTGGGCGGTGATCCTGGCGAGCCTGGTCTCAGTGGGCCTGCTCTCCGCGCGCTTCTGGCGGCTGTCGCTTCAGCCGCTCTAGGCAGGCTGACGAGGAGGCGGGCCGGCGGCTCAGGCGCCGAGGATCCAGCCTTCTTCCCGTTCGGCCTCGGCCAGGGCGGCCTCGTCCAGGCCCTTGGGCGCAGCGAACAACTCGGCGAGCTTGCCAGCCTCGTCCAGCTTGGCGAAGTGCTCGGCGGTCTCGCGGACCTGGACCAGATCCTTCACCTCGCCCGGCTGCGCCTTGATCTTCAGGAGCGACGGATAGACCTCGGCCACCACCACCTCGACGCCGTCGAGATCGGCGGGCTTCAGAGCGCCAAAGCCCATCTCCAGCGGCCAGACGCGCAGGGCCTCGCCCCGGGCGATCTTCAGGCGCTTCACCGCCGGAATGCCGAGCAGGGCCTGCCCGCCGACAGAGCCGTTGTAGTAGAGCTTCCAGATCGAGGCCGCGCCCTTGGCCGCCTCGTCTGCGCGGCGGAACTCGGGCAGGTCGTCGGGGCCATGCGCCCGGGTGCGCTTGGGCTGCAGGGTGGTCAGGGCGTCCTTGGGCGGGCAGCCCCAGAACGGGAAGGGCCCGCCGGTGAGCCGCCGGTTCAGCTCCGAGCCGACGCCGAAGCGGTTGTTGGTGTTGTCGGCCTTGTCCTTGACCATCTTGTCGATCTGATCCCAGACCGCCCGCCAGGGGGGATCGCCGGTCAGGTTCAGGCCGGCGGCGAAGCCGCGGGGGAAGCCTAAGGGGAAGTCGAAGCCCAGAAGCGCCCGCTCGCCGCGCTTCTTCAGGTCGTCCAGGATGACGCCCAGCAGCTTTTCCGCCTCGCCCCGCGTGGCCGGATTGTGGGACTCAAAGGACATGCGGAATCGCACGTCGCGCTTGAGCACGCCGATCCAGACGGAGTCCGTCCCGGTGCCCGGCTTGGCCGCCGCGCTCCAGTCAACAATCAGGTAGGCGCTGAAGAGGCGCGACACGGCAAGGCTCCGGACGGAAGGGGGAGAAGCGTCTTTTGTAGCCCCTCCGCCGGGCGCGGCCAATGGCATGTCGTTCACAAGACACACAAGATGGCTATGGTGCGCTTTCGTTCGTCCCCGGAGATTCCCGATGAGAGCTGTCCTGTTCGCCGCCGCCCTGGCCTCCACCCTGGCGCTCGCCGCCTGTGGACAATCGTCCGAAACCTCGGGCGCGAGCGCGGACGCCAGCGCGGTGGAAGCGGTTCCCACCGGCCCTGAGCTGACCGGCGTCGGCGTGATCGCCAGCCTTGATGGCCGCACCCTGGCCATCGACCACGAGGGTGTGGAGGGCGGCCAGCCGGCCGGCCGGCAGGAGTTCCGGGCCTACGCCACGGTCCTGGCCGAAGCCCCGCTGGAGCCGGGCTCGCGGGTCAGCTTCAAGTATCAGGACGCCGAGCCCATGCCGGTGCTGACCGAACTCACCGCCCGCTAGATCGACGGTCCCCTCCGACCTGGGATGGTGGCGCACGCCCGGCGGATCATGCTAGGCGGCCCCCGGCCCATGGAGGTGATATGAGCGAGTCCCTGCGAGGCGGCGTCATCGGCGCCGGCGTCTTCGGCGCCTATCATGCGCGACAGTATGCGCGACTGCCGGGCGTGGATCTGGCGGCGGTCTATGACCCCCACCCTGAACGGGCGGCGGCCCTGGCCATGCCGCTCGGCGGCCGGGCGTTCGCCACCCTGGAAGAGTTTCTCGAAGCGGTCGACGTGGTCACCGTGGCTTCGCCGGCCGCCTGGCACGCCGAACAGGCGCTTGCCGCGGTGAAGGCAGGCAAGCCCGTCTATATCGAAAAGCCGATCGCGACGGACGTGGCCAAGGCCGACGCGGTGGCCCAGGAGGCCGCGCGGCGGAACCTGGTGGTCGCCTGTGGTCATCAGGAGCGCGTGCTTTTCCAGGTCATGGGATTGTTCGACATTCCCGCCCAGCCCCTGCGGCTGGAGGCCGTCCGGCACGGCACGGCCTCGGATCGCAGTCTGGATGTGTCGGTCGTCCTGGACCTGATGATCCATGACCTGGATCTGGCGCTCGCCCTGTCGAAGGCTGATCCGGTGACCGCCGAAGGGGAGGGGGCGATCTTGCGCTCGGACTCCTGGGACGTGGCCCGCAGCGAGGTGACCTTCGACGACGGCTTCACCGCCCTGTTCGACGTCTCCCGCGTCGCCGAGGCGCGGCGGCGGACCATGAAGCTGGTCTATCCCTCTGGCGAGCTGGAGATCGACTTCCTGACCCGCGAGTTCCGCAACACCACGGGCTTCCCCCTGAACGCCGACTTCGCCGAAACGCCGGCCGCCAAGGACACCCTGGGCGCCAGCATCGAAGCCTTCCTGGCCGCCGTGCGGGGCGAGGCGCCCCGGCCCATCGTCACCGCCGCCGAGGCGATCGCCGCCCTCGACCTGGCTCTGGCGGTCGAACAGGGTCTCGCCGCCGGCGCCTGAGCCGACACCCTGATCGCGTTAAAAATGCGACGCGGTCGCAACAATTGACTTGCCATCTCCCTCGCCCTTGAGGCAGCAATGCGACTGCGAAGCGGTCGCATAATGCGGCCGTTATGGGGGATAAGATGCGGCACATTCTGATGATCTCGGCGGCCCTGACCGCCCTGGCTTCGGGCGCTCAGGCTCAGGACGCCGAGGTGCGCGAAGTGGTGGTCACCGGCCGCGCCCAGCAGCTCTACCGCACCCAGGAGGTGCAGGCCGGTCGTCTGCCGACCCCGCCGCTGGCGTCCAGCCAGGCGGTCCAGGTCATCAACGCCGAGCTGATCGCCGACCAGGGCGCCCGCGACGCCCAGGACCTCTATCGTAGCATCTCAGGTGTCAGCTTCTTCTCATACGCCGGCGTCACGGCCCGGGGCTTCCGGCAGGAGGAGATCTTCTTCGATGGCCTGCGCGGCGACCCCTATGCCGGCTTCTCCGTGCCGCAGCTGTTCAATGTGGAGCGGGTAGAGTTCCTCAAAGGGCCGGCCGGCATGCTCTATGGCCCCGGCGCGCCGGGCGGCCTGTTCAACTATGTGACCAAGAAGCCCGATGAGGACTTCTCCGCGCGCGTCGCCGGGGTGGTGGGGACCGAGGCGCGCTACGGCGCTTCGGCCGAGGTCACCGGCGCCTTGCCGGTGGAGGGCGTCTCGGGGCGCCTGGGCGTCTTCTACGAGGAACAGAACACCGCGCGGGTGAACGCCCGCTCGGAAATCCTCATCCTGGATGGCGGGCTGAAGATCGCGCTGCCGCTCGGCGAGCTGAACCTCCAGGCGACGCACTACGATCAGAACCTGCCCGGCAACCGCCTGCGGGGCGTGCCGACCGACAGTCTCGGGCGGTTCCTGACCGACCGGCGTTGGAACCACAATGAGCCCGGCGATTTCCTGCGACTTGAGGCCGATGTGCTCCAGGCGAGCTGGGCGGCGCAGGTCAGCGACTCCCTGAGCCTGAATGCGGCCATCCGCTACACCGAAGGACTGGAGACCCAGAAGTATCACGAGCCGTTCGGCCTGCGGGACACCAATGGCGATGGCGTCCTCGACACCTCCCTGCGGCAGTATCGCGACCAGATCCGCGACCAGTCCAACTGGTCGGCCGGCGCCAATCTGATCTGGGCCTTCGACCTGGCCGGCGTGGAGAGCCGCCTTCTGGCCGGCGCCGACTGGTTCACCAATGAGCTCGCCTTCGAAAGCCGCGGCGTCAACGGAACCCTGGCGGTCAGCCCGACCGCGCCAACGCCCCTGAGCCTCTTCAACCCGGTCTACGGGGTGACCCCCATCAGCAGCTATCGGCTTCCGGCCTACACCCTCTCGCTGACCGAGTCGGATCGGGCTGGCGGCTATCTGCTCTATGAGGCCACAGTCGGAAACCTGATCGGGACCGTCGGCGCCCGCTATGACAGCTTCGAGGACGTCTCAGGCGCGGCCGCCTTCGAGGATGACGCCCTCACCTGGCGGGCCGGCCTTGTCTACCGCGTCCGGCCCGATGTCTCGATCTATGGCCAGTGGGCGCAGAGCTTCGAGCCCCAGGGCGCCAGCAGCCAGACGCCGCTGGCCGGCGGGCCATTCGCCCCGACCGAGGGCGAGATGTTCGAGGCGGGCCTGAAGAGCGAGCTCATGGGCGGTCGCCTGCAGGGCTCGGCGGCGGTCTACCACATCACCCGGACCAATATCCTGCAGGCCGATCCCCGCGGGGATGTGGGGGGCGACGGGACCAACGACCTGCTGGCCTTCGGCGAGATTACCAGCAAGGGGGCGGAGTTTGATCTGGCCGCGGACATCACCGCCGACTGGGTGCTGACGGCCTCCTACGCCTATAACGACACCCGGATCACCGCCGACAATGGTCGCACGGCGATCACTAACAGCGTTGGCGACCGCTTCGCCAACGCCCCGGAGCATACGGTCGGCTTCTGGACCCGCTACCAGTTCCCGGACCTCGGCCTCGCTGTGGCCCTGGGCGGCGACTATGTGGATGTCCGCCGCTCCATGTCCGACCAGAAGGTGCGGCCCTACCTCGTCTTCGACGCCTCGATCATCTACACCCGCGGCCCCTGGCGGGCCCTGGTGCGGATCGACAACCTGACCGACGAGGTCTACGCCGCCTCGGGCTTCATCGACCGCACCGGCCACTTCCCGGGCGATCCCAGGTCGGTCTTCCTTGAACTCTCCCGGCGATGGTAGCCCTGGACGCTGAAGGGAAGGGCCTGGGTCGGGCGAAGCCCCGGAAGAAGGCCGCTCGGATCTGGTGGGAGGTTCACCAGTGGGCCGGGCTCAAGTTCTCGATCCTCTTGAGCTTCATCCTGCTCACCGGGACCCTGGCGACCCTCAGCCATGAGATCGACTGGCTGCTGCGACCGGCCATGCGGGTCGATCCCGCTACGGTCGGCGCCGAGGTCAACTGGGCGGCCGTCGCCCGGACGGCGGCGGTTCAGGCCGGGGAGGGACGGGTGATCAGCCTGGAAGGTCCAGTGGATCCCTGGTTCGCCGCCGCCGCCATCCTGGAGGCGCCGGACGGGGGCCTGTCCTTCGTCTACGCCCATCCCGCGACCGGCGAATTCCAGGGGACCGGGCATTGGGTCAGCGCCCAGCGCATCCTGCGCAACATGCATAGGCACCTGATGATGCCGATCCCCATCGGCGTGCCCATCGTGACCTCTCTCTCCTTCCTGCTGGCGGTCAGCCTCGTCACCTCTTTCGTCGTCTACAAGAAGTGGTGGCGGGGCTTTCTAAGGCCCATACGGCTCAACGACCTGCGCACCGCCCTGGGCGACTTCCACCGCCTGGCCGGCCTGTGGAGCCTCTGGTTCGTGCTGCTGATGATCCTGACCGGCCTCTGGTACATGGCCGAGGAGATGGCCTTTCCCGCGCCGCCCGCGCCGTCGGCCAAGGTCGAGCCGGCCTCGGAGAGCGTCCTGACTCTGGCCGATCGCCTGGGGGATAGCGTGGCGGCGGCCAAGGTCGCCAATCCTGACCTGCGGCTCGAACGCATTGTGTTTCCCACCGAGAAGTCCGGCGCCTTTGTCCTGCACGGTCAGGATGACGCGATCCTGGTGAGACCCCGGGCCAACGCCATCTGGACTGAGGCGGCGACCGGCCAGGTTCTGCTGTTGAATGATGGTCGCGACCTGAACCTGCATCAGCGGATTTCGGAGGCCGCCGACCCGTTGCACTTCGGGACCTGGGGTGGGCTGGCCACCAAGCTCATCTGGTTCGTCTTCGGCCTGGCGCTCACGGGCCTGTCGGTTTCCGGCGTGGCCATCTACGCCCTGCGTCTGATGCGCGCCGAGCGGCGGCCGACCGGTTGGGGTCCAGCCCTGGCGGTCAGCTGGCGCGGCATGGGGGTCTGGCGCTGGCCCGCCATCATCCTGGTCGTCATCGGCTTTCTGCTCATCCCGACCGTGTTTCTGCAGGCCTAGGGTTTCAGGCCCGCCCTGCCGCCCCTAGCGTGCAGCGACAGCCCGCAGGAGCCCCCCATGACCAACGCCTATGATTTCGCCTTTCAAGCCATCGATGGGGCCGACCTGCCCCTGACCACCTTCAAGGACAAGGTGGTCCTGGTAGTCAACACCGCCTCGAAATGCGGTCTGACGCCCCAGTATGAGGGGCTGGAAAAGCTCTATGCCGACTATCGCGACCAGGGCCTGGTGGTGCTCGGCGTCCCCTCCAACCAGTTCGCCGGCCAGGAGCCGGGGACCGAGGCCGAGATCGCCGCCTTCTGCGCCACCACCTATGGCGTCGACTTTCCCCTGACCGCCAAGACCGATGTGAAGGGGGAGGGCGCTCACCCTTTCTATCAGTGGGCCAAGGCCGAGCTGGGGGAGTCCGCCGACCCGGCCTGGAATTTTCACAAGATCCTGGTGGGCAAGGATGGCGGGCTGATCCGCGCCTTCGGTCCGCGCACCGACCCGATGGACGCCGAGGTTGTCGGCGCCGTGAAGGCGGCCCTCTAGACATCTGCGGGGACAGGTTCGCCTGTCCCCGTTCTGCCAACCCCACGAAAGTTCATCCCCCCGTCGCAGGGCTGTCATCGCCCGGGTCCAGAGCGACGCCGTCGAGAACACTCGACCTGGAATCGGGGATAAACAATGCACTATTCGGGTCTGAAGCGCAGACTGTACGCCACCGTCGCAATCACCATGGCAATCGGCGCCCTCGGCGGGCAGGCCCATGCCGAGGATGCCGCCACCGTCGATGAGCTGATCGTCACCGGCACCCGCGAGGTCGGACGCACCCAGTTCACCACCCTGGCGCCGGTGGACGTGCTGTCGGAAGAGATGATCCAGGCCTCGGCCACCGCCCAGCTGGGCGAGAACCTGGCCCAGCAGATCCCGTCCTTCATCGTGCAGCGTCTGCCGACCTCCGATGGCCTGCAGTTCGTCCGCCCGGCCACCCTGCGCAGCCTCTCGCCGGACCAGACCCTGGTGCTGGTCAACGGCAAGCGCTTCCACCGCTCGGCCTTCCTGGGCTCCCGCGGCGCGCAAGGCGCTGACCTGGCCCAGATCCCCTCCTATGCGGTGAAGCGGATCGAGGTCCTGCGGGACGGCGCCTCGGCCCAGTATGGCTCTGACGCCATCGCTGGCGTGATCAACGTCATCCTCAATGACCAGCCGGGCGTGCGCGGCTTCGCCCAGGCCGGCCAGTTCGCCGAAGGCGATGGCGTGACCTATCGCGCGGGCGTGCAGGCCGGTGTCGAGATCGGCTCGGCCAACTTCAACCTGACCGCCGAATGGTCGGACGCCGAGGCCACCTCGCGCACCCGTCAGCGGCAGGACGCCATCGATTTCCAGGCGGCCAACCCGTCCCTGAAGGTCCCCAATCCCGTGCAGCGTTGGGGCAATCCCGACCTGGAGACCCGGGCGCTCGGCCTGAACACGGTGGTCGACACTGGCGAGGCCGGCGAGCTCTACGGCTTTGTGACCTACACCGAGACCGAGGGCGTCAACGACATCAACTGGCGTAACCCAGCGACCAATCCCGGCATCTATCGCACGACGACCGTGTTCCCGGGCTTTGACCTGCGCAGCATCTATCCGGCCGGCTTCACCCCGATCGAGGGCGTCGAGTCCAAGGACTATCAGACCCTGGCCGGCTTCCGTGACGTGGTGGGCGACTTCACCTGGGACCTGAGCGCGTCTTACGGGCGCAACGACACCGCCTTCTTCCTCAACAACACCATCAACGCCTCGCTTGGTCCGGCAAGCCCCACCGACTTCGACCTCGGCCGGCTGGTGCAGTCGGAGTTCAACCTGAACGCCGACGCCGTCTATCGGATGGACGTGGCCGCCCTGGCCGCCCCGCTGAACATCGCGTTCGGCGCCGAGCGTCGCGTGGAGACCTATGCGATCCGCCCCGGCGACCCTGAATCCTACGCGGTCGGCCCCGGCGCGGCCTTTGGTCTGGCCCCGGCCTCCAACGGCTTCCCGGGCTTCAGCGACATCCAGGCCGGTGAGTGGGAGCAGGAAAGCTACGCGGCCTATGTGGACATCGAGGCCCAGCTGACGGAGGCCTGGAGTCTCGGCGGCGCGCTCCGCTATGAGGACTTCTCGGAATTTGGCGACACGGTGAACGGCAAGATCGCCAGCCGCTACGCCATCACCGACAACCTCGCCCTGCGCGGCGCCTGGTCCAGCGGCTTCCGCGCGCCTACCCCTGGCCAGCTGAACTCCACCAGCACCTCGCAAGGCCTGGATACGGTGACCTTGCAGCTCTTCACCTCGGGCCGCCTGTCGCCGACCAATCCGGTGGCGGCCTTCCTGGGCGCTGAGCCCCTGGAGCCAGAAACCTCCGAGACCATCACTGCGGGCCTGACCTGGCGCACCGATTACGGCTTCTCCGGCTCCATCGACGCCTATCAGATCGACGTCAGCGACCGGTTCTCGTCCTCGGCCGGGATCACCGTCACCCCGGCCATCCGCGCCCAGCTGGTGGCGGCCGGCGTCCCCGGCGCCTCGGCCTTCACGCGCATCAACTGGTTCGCCAACGACTTCGACACCCGCACCCGCGGCGTCGATGTGGTGGGCGCCTATGACCGCGACCTGGGCCCTGGCCGGCTCAATCTGACGGCGGCCTACAACTACAATCAGACCGAGGTCACCGCGGGCTCCATCGCCGCCAACCCGACCCAGCAGCGCCTGTTCGAGGAATCCCGGCCGCAACACAATGCGACCGCCTCGGCCACCTATGGCTTCGGGCCCTTCGAGGTCCTGGGCCGCATGCGCTACTACGGCTCCTGGACGGACTCCACCGGCAACGCCACCGGCGACATCTTCCAGGACTTCGGGGCGATGACCTTCTTCGACCTGGCGCTCAGCTATGCACCATCGGAGTTTGTCTCCATCCGGATCGGGGCGGAGAACGTCCTCGACGCCTATCCGGACGAGGCGGTCTTCCAGGCCAGCCGCGGGCTCGTCTACTCGCGGAACTCGCCCTACGACACCAATGGGGCGATGTACTATCTGCGCCTCGACACCAGCTTCTAGGGGCGTTCAGCCATGACGAAACTCACCCGCCGGGGCGTGGTCGCCGCAGGTCTGGCCCTGGGCGCCGGCTCACAGGCCTTGGCCGCCGCGTCTCCTGCGGGGGGGATCGTCATGGCTGCTGACGAGACGTACTGGGCTGGCATCGCCGCCCAGTACGATCTCGCCGACGACGTCATCCAGCTGGAAAACGGCAACTGGGGGATCATGGCGCGGCCCGTTCTGGCCGCTTATGAGCGCCACCAGGCGATGGTCAATCGCCGCAACTCCTACTATTCGCGCCGGGAACATGGCGGCGACCTGGCCCGGATCCGGACCCGCGTCGCCGCCAGCCTGGGCGTTGATCCCGAGGAGATCGCCTTCACCCGCGGGGCCACCGAGGCCCTGCAGGCCCTGATTGGCGGCTACAACCGGCTGGGGCCCGGCGATCAGGTGCTGATCGCCGATCTCGACTATGACTCCATGCAGAGCGCCATGGCCTGGCTGAAGGACCGCCGAGGCGCAGAGCTGATCCGGATGAGCCTGCCGGAGCCGGCCACGGAGGCGGGTCTGGTGGAGGCCTATGCTGAAGCTCTGGAGGCCCATCCGAGGGTGCGGCTGATGTTGCTGACCCAGGTGAGCCACCGCAATGGCCTGCATCTGCCGGTGGCCCAGATCTCAGCCCTGGCGCGGACGCGCGGGGTGGATGTGATCCTGGACTCGGCCCACGCCTGGGGGCAGGTGGGAACCAACCTGCGCGACCTCGGTGCGGACTTCGTCGGGCTGAACGGCCACAAGTGGATCGGGGCGCCCATCGGCGTCGGCGTCCTCTACATCGCCAAGGCCCGCATCGCCGATATCGACCCCTTCATGGGCGCAGACGACTACGCGGCCGGCGACGTGCGGCTGCGGGTCCATACGGGCACCGCCAACATGGCCGCCTATCTGGCCATGGAGGACGCGCTGAACTTCCATGAGGCTATTGGAACGGCGGCCAAGGCCGCGCGCCTGACCTATCTCCGCCGCCGTTGGACCGAACCCCTGCGCGAGGTTCCAGGCGTGCAGATCCTGACGCCAGAGGACGACCGACTGGGCTCGGCGCTTGGGGCCTTCCGGCTGGCCGGGCGCACGACCCCGGCGGAAAACGCCGAGCTCGCCCGGATCCTGCTGGAGCGGTTCGGCATCTTCACCGTCGCCCGGCACGGCCTGGCCAGCGGCTCGTGCGTGCGGGCCACGGTCAGCCTGTTCACGAAGCCCGCCGAGGCCGACCGCCTGGCCCAGGCCCTGACGGAAATGGTCCGCGCCTGAAGCGGCGCGCGGCCCTTGGCGACTCCCCGGGCGAGGGATAGGCAGGGGGCCCGAGCTTAAAAGGATCTCCGAAGCGACATGCGGCGTCTGGGCCTGATCGGCGGCATGAGCGCCGAGAGCACCACCACCTACTACCAACTGCTGAACCAGGGGGTTCGCGCCCGGCTGGGGGGGCTGCATTCGGCCGAGCTTCTGCTGTGGTCGGTGGACTTCGCGCCCATGGCCCAGATGCAGGCGGCCGGCGAGTGGGGGCGCGCCGGGGCGCAACTGGCCCAGGCCGCCCATGTGCTGGAGCGGGCCGGCGCCGAGGCGGTGCTGATCTGCGCCAACACCATGCACCTGGTGGCCGATCAGGTCGCCGCGGCCATCTCCGTGCCTCTGATCCATATTGGTGACGCCACCGCGGGCGCTCTGGTGGACCAAGGGGTGAAGCGGCCGCTGCTGCTGGCCACCCGCTTCACCATGGAAGAGAGCTTCTACCGCGAGCGCCTGGAGGCGTTTGGTCTGGCCCCGATGATCCCCGGGGAGGGCGCCCGCGAGCGGCTGCACGCCATCATCTATGACGAGCTTTGCCAGGGGGTGATCGACGTCGTGTCCCGGACGGCGGTCATGGCCATGATCGAGCGGGGCCGGGCCGATGGCGCCGACGGCGTCATCTTTGGCTGCACCGAGCTTGGCCTACTGCTGGATCCCGACTCCGTGGGGCTGCCTGTGGTGGATTCGGCCCTGGCCCATGTCACCGCGGCGCTCGACTTCGCCCTGGCGGCCGCCTGATCAGTCGCGCCTGCGGCCCTTGTCAGCCTCGGCGTTGATGTATTCCTCGAAGCCGCTGGCCTTCACCGCCCGGTCTTCGAGCCGCGCGGGTCCTGGCGCCCCTGGTGGCGGCGCGTTCGGGGCGAAGGTCACCCCAGGACCTGAGGTCGGCGGGGCGCTGACGCCGTAGGGGCTGGGCTGATCCCAGGGCGCGGGACCGCCTTTTCGGGCTTCATAGTCGGCCCGCTCGGCGTCGCTGACCACCCCATCGCGATTGGCGTCGGCGGGATTGTGCAGCCGCAGGGTCTGGGCCTGGGCGCCGCCGGCGACGAGCAGGGCGATCAGGGGCAGGGGCCAAAGAACTCGCATGACAGGCGTCCCTCTTACTGGAAGTCGCCCCAATCATCGGCGCTGCGGCCAGCCCGGACAAGACCTCAGGGCAGGGCGACCACGCCGAACAGGTGCGGGTGGCCGACCAGCAGGACGGCATAGACGATGATCGCCGCCAGGGGGCGCCACAGGCCAAGCTCTCCCAGGCGCAGGGACTGGCGGCCGGCCAGGATGGCGGCGAAGGGAATGTTTGAGGTCTGGCTGGCGAAGGGTTCCCAGGCCGCGCCCAGGACGCGGCGCCGCTTGGCGTCGATACTGGTGGTCCCGGCGATGGCGAGCACCAGCAGGGTGCCGAAAAGGGTCATGCCGGCCCGGTCGCCATTGACGATGAGGTGGCCGATCGCCCAGATCGCCACGCCCCAGAGGAACGGGTGGCGGGTGATGCGCAGGACGCCCTTCACCGCGTCATCCCGCTGCAGCACGCTCTCCTGCTTGACGCTGGTCGGGTTGGGCGTCGTCAGGCCGATGACCACAAAGAAGATGGCGATGAACTGCAGTAGCAGTTGAATGTGCCGGGTGGCCTCGCCCACGCCCCAGTAGACATCGTTGGCGACGTCCCCTCGCGCCTGGCCATAGGCCATGATCATCCAAGTGAGGCCGGCGATGGAGGCGAGGGAGAAGAGGCCCATATAGGGGCCCTCGCCGATACGGCTCACCAGCACGTCACGGACCCGGGTGCCGGAGATCAACAGGTGGATCAGGACGAAGAAGGCTGCAGCGGCGGTCAGCTGGATCATGTGGTCGTCCCCCGGAAACCGCCGGACCATCCCGCGATAAATTTACAGCGTCAAGAGAAGGCTTCGTCCGGCTCGTCGTCCTCGAAGAGGTCGCGGGTGCGCGGCTCATCCCGGCGCTGGGCGGCGGATCGGGCGCGAGGGGGCGGGGGCGACTCGTCCCATGGCGGCGTCTCCGTCACGGGCGGTGGGGATCGCGTCTCCGGCTCTGGCCGGGCGACCATCTGCGGCGGCGGGGCGGCGGGGGGCGCAGGGGCCGGCCGCGGCGGGCTGGCGCGACGCAGGATGGCCTCGACCCGGGCGATCCAGCGATTGGCCTCCTGGATGGCCTCGGCGGGGGAAGGCGAATTGCGTTTCGCCTCGTCGCCGGGCGTCCACAAGGCGACTTCGAAGTCTGGATAGCGGGCGTCGTCGAAGATGAAGCGGAGCGTCACCTGACCGCTCCCCGGCGTGGTGCGCTCCAGAGCCCGCCGGCCCTCGCCGCGATAGGCGCGGGCGCGCACCTCGCCATCGACGATCAGTTCGGCGCCCACCAGTTCGTCGATGCGATAGACCAGGCACCAGGCGCCCTGGTCCCAGGCGACGGCGGCGAGGCTGCGGGCGAAGTTGAACCCCACGCCCCGACCATTGGCGATCAGCACCGCGTCGGCGGGCAGCTTCAGCACATTGCGAAAGGCCCGCCGGATACGGCGGTCCTCATCCATGAACCAGATGGCCGCGCTGCCGGCGAAGGTCACCGCGGTGCCCGCCAGGGCCAGCCAAAGGAGCAGTCGCGCCGTCTCATCCATGAGGCGGAAATCTACCCCTGTTCGCTGCGCCCGGAAAGCGGCTCAGAGGTCGAGGTCGATCACCAGGGGCACATGGTCCGACGGCTTTTCCCAGCCGCGGACATCCCGATGAATCTCGCAGCCGCGCAGCCGGTCGGCGGCCTGGGGCGACAGCAGGGCGTGGTCGATGCGGATGCCGTGGTTCCGCTGCCAGGCGCCGGCTTGGTAGTCCCAGAAGGTGTAGGCCCCCGGCGCCCCGTCGGCCTGCATGTAGGCGTCGGACAGGCCAAGCCACTTCAGCGCGCGGAAGGCTTCGCGCGAGCGGGGCTGGAATAGGGCGTCGTCCAGCCACTTCTCAGGATTTTCCGCGTCCCGCGGCTCAGGAATGACGTTGTAGTCGCCCATCAGGGTCAGGGGTTCTTCCAGCGCCAGCAGACCCTGGGCATGGCGGTGCAGGCGCGCCATCCAGCCGAGCTTGTAGTCGAACTTCTCGGTGGTCACCGGATTGCCGTTGGGCAGATAGATCGAGGCCACCCGGACCGGACGGGGACCCGAGACGACAGCTTCGATGTATCGGGCCTGCTCGTCGCCCTCGTCGCCGGGCAGGCCGCGGGTCACGTCCTCCAGTGGGGTCTTCGACAGGAGGGCGACGCCGTTGTAGGTCTTCTGCCCGTGAACCTCGACATTATAGCCAAGACGTTCAAAGGCTTCGGCCGGAAACTTCTCGTCGACGCACTTGATTTCCTGCAGGCAGGCGACGTCGGGGGCGGCCTCCTCGAACCAGCGGACCACCGTCTCGAGCCGGGCGTTGACGGAATTGACGTTCCAGGTGGCCAGGCGCATCGCGGTCTCCAGAGGGCAGGCGAGGCGCGAAGCTAGTGGCGCCTCGGCGCTGGCTCAATGGCCTTGCGCCCTTGGCCGCCTCAGATCGAGAAGCTGACGCCGCAACCGCAGCTCGACTTGGCGTTGGGGTTGCGGATCTTGAACTCCGCGCCGACCAGCTCGTCGACGAAATCGATTTCCGAGCCCTTCAGCATTACGAGCGACATCTCGTCCACCAGGGCCGCGGCGCCGTCCCGCTCGATGCGCAGATCATCCGGCTCGGCCGCGTCCACCAGATCCAGCTGATATTGGAAGCCCGAGCAACCGCCGCCCTCGACGGCGATGCGAAGCATGATCGGCTTGCCCTGGGCCTGGCTGATCGCCTTGAGCCGTTCGGCCGCCGAAGCAGAGAGGGTGAGATCGCTTGTGGTCATGGCCTGTTAAATCAACCTGTGGCCTGGACTATATGAGGACTTATGCGGCCTCGACCAAGGGGCTGGTCCGAATGAAGGGTTCAATGGCCGCCTCCCTGCCTCTCCGCGTCGCCTATGCCGAAGATCCCACAGCCTCCCTCGGGCGCAAGGTCGCCGAGGCTGAGAGCGCCACCCGCACCCCCTTCGCCCGGGACCGGGACCGCATCATCCACTGTACCGCCTTCCGGCGCCTGAAGGAAAAGACCCAGGTCTTCGTGGCCCATGAGGGCGACCATTTCAGGACGCGCCTGACCCATTCCCTGGAGGTGGCGCAGATCGCCCGGTCCCTGGCCGCGGCGCTGGGCCTGGACGCCGATCTCGCCGAGACCATCGCGCTCGCCCATGACCTGGGCCATCCGCCGTTCGGTCATGCCGGCGAGGACGAGCTGCAGGTGCTGATGGAGGCCTATGGCGGGTTCGACCACAATGTTCAGACCTTCCGGGTGGTGACCAAGCTGGAGCGCCGCTACCCCGGCTGGGACGGCCTGAACCTGACCTGGGAGACCCTGGAGGGGGTGATCAAGCACAACGGGCCGGTGGCCTCGAAGCTGGATCGACCGTCCTGGCGCGCGATCGCAGAGTTCGACGGCGAATATGGCCTGCGCCTGTCGACCTGGGCGTCGGCCGAGGCGCAGGTGGCCGCGCTCGCCGACGACATCGCCTATAACAACCACGATGTGGACGACGGGGTGCAGGCGGGCCTGTTCCACCTGAAAGAGCTGCTGGACGTGCCGCTGATCGGTCCGATCCTGCATCAGGTCTATCAGGATCATCCAGGCCTCGACGCCGGGATCACCCGCCTGGAGGCCGTGCGCCGCATGATCGGGGCCATGGTCGGCGATGTCCTGACCGAGACCCGCCGCCGGGCCGAGGTCAACGGACTGACCAGCCCAGAGGACGTGCGGATGATGTCGGGGGCCCTTGTCGCCTTCTCGCCGGACATGGTCGAGGATCTGGCCCAGCTGCGCGCCTTCCTCATGGAGCGGATGTACCGTCACTGGCGGGTCAATCGGACCCGCAGCCAGGCGCGCCGCATTCTGGCCGAGATGTTCGGCTTGTTCATGCAGGAGCCCGACGTCCTGCCGACCGAATGGTTCGCCCAGGTCAAGGACCGGGGAGAGGCTGGCCGGGCCCGTGTGGTGTGCGACTACATCGCGGGCATGACCGACCGCTACGCCATCGAGGAGCATCGCCGGCTTTTCCACCTCGACGTCTGGAACTAGCCCGCTTTGGGGGCCGCATCGCCAGTGCGGCTTCGATAGACTGACGCCAGGTCCCGCCTGATTCGCGGCGGGTCCAGCTACCCTTTTGCCCGCGGAGCCTACGCGATGTCCGACCATGATCGCGGCGCCTATACGCCTCCTACCGACGCGCCGCTGTCCTTCGACGCGCGCCAGCCGGTGCGCGGCTCGCGCCCGGCGCCGATGATGCTGGTGATCAGCGCCATCGTCCTGGTGGTGCTGGTGGTGGCCATCGTCCTGATCTATCGCTCCGGCGCCCGGGAGGCTGGCGATCCGCCCCAGACCGTCGGAACGCCCGTCGGCGAGATGAAGACGGCGCCGGCGCCAGAAGATCAGCCCGTCGATCCGGCCACGGGTCTGCAGATCTATCGCTCCGAGGACGGCGCGCCCGCGCCCGCCGAACCCAACTTTGTCCCGCCGCCCGAAGAGCCGCAGGCCCGCCCCGATCCGCAGCTGCGGCCCACGGCGCCGGTGACCAGCCAGCCCGCCCCCGCCGCCCAGCCGGCGCCGACCCCTGCGCCGGCGCCCAAGGCTCCCGCGACGCCCGCGGCGAAGGCGCCGGAACCCAAGGCGCCAGCCCCCGCCGCCGTCGCCAGCGGCGGCGCCATGGTGCAGGTGGGCGCCTTCTCCTCCGAAGCCCTGGCTGACGCCGGCTGGAACGACGCCATGCGGGCGCTCCCAGACTCTGCCGCCGGCAAGGGCAAGCGGGTCGAGCCTGTCGAGAGCAACGGCAAGACCCTCTATCGCGGCTATGTCACCGGCTTCTCGTCTCGGGCCGAAGCCACCGCCTACTGCGACCGCCTCAAGGCGGCCGGCCGCACCTGTTTCGTCCGGTGAGCGTGCGCGCCTGCATCCTCGGCTGCGCGGGGCTGGAACTGACCCGCGAAGAGGCGGCCTTCTTCGCCGACGTGAAGCCGTGGGGCTTCATCCTCTTCAAACGCAATGTCGAAAGCCCCAATCAGGTGCGGCGCCTGGTGGACGCCTTGCGCGCCACGGTGGGCCGCGACGATGCGCCGGTGCTCATCGACCAGGAGGGCGGCCGGGTGCAGCGCCTGGGGCCGCCGCACTGGCCGGTCTATCCTCCGGGACGCGCCTATGGGCGATTGCCAGGCAATGATCCGCTCCTACGCCGGGAGATCGCCCGCCTGGGCGCCCGGTTGATGGCCCATGATCTGGCCGAGTTGGGGATCAACGCCGACTGCGTGCCGGTGCTGGACGTGCCCCAGGCTGGCGCCCACGACGTTATCGGCGACCGCGCCTATGGGGATACGCCTGAGGAGGTCGCCCTGTTGGGCCGGGCCGCCGCCGAGGGGCTGATCGCCGGCGGGGTCCTGCCGATCATCAAGCACATCCCTGGCCACGGACGTTCCATGGCCGACAGCCATCTGGACCTGCCGGTGGTCGACGCCGCCCTCGAGGATCTCGAGGCTGTGGACTTCACGCCCTTCCGCGTGCTGTCGGACATGCCCATGGCGATGACCGCCCATGTGGTCTATTCGGCCATCGACCCCAAGCGCCCGGCGACGACCTCGCGCAAGGCGATCAAGCACGTCATCCGCGACTCTATCGGCTTCCACGGCCTGCTGATGAGCGATGACCTGTCGATGAAGGCCCTGTCCGGCGATTTCAAGGCCCGCACCAAGGACTCGCTGGCCGCCGGCTGCGACGTGGTCCTCCACTGCAATGGCGACATGGCCGAGATGGCGCCTATCGCCGAGGCCTGCGGCAAGCTGTCGGGCAAGGCCAAGCGCCGCGCCGAGGCCGCGCTCGCCAGGCTGGCCAAGCGGCCCGAGCCCATCGACCTCGCCGAGGCTCGCGCCCGGTTCACATCGGCCTTTGACGGCGGCTGATGCGCGGGCAAGGCTTCCAGCCCAACCTCGATTTCGAGGCCGCGGCCACGGCGGCCGAGGATGGCGAGGCTCTGATCATCGATGTGGACGGCTATGAGGGGCCGCTGCACGTGCTGCTGGCGCTGGCCCGCACCCAGAAGGTGGACCTGCTCAAGCTCGCGGTCCTGAAGCTCGCCGAGCAGTATCTGGCCTTCGTCCATCAGGCGCGGCGTCTGCGGTTCTCCCTGGCGGCGGACTATCTCGTCATGGCCGCCTGGCTGACCTATCTGAAATCCCGCCTGCTGCTGCCCAAGCCCGAACGTCCCCAGGCGGAGGAGCCGCCAGCCGAGGAGATGGCCGCCCAGCTCGCCTTTCGCCTGGCAAAGCTGGACGCCATGCGCCGGGCGGCGGAGGCCCTGAAGGACCGGCCGCAGCTCGGACGGGAGGTGTTCGGCCGCGGCGACCCCGAGGCCATCCGCATCATTCCCTCCATGCGCATCGAGGGCGACCTCTACAGTCTGATGGACGCCTATCTGGACCAGCGCCGCCGGGACGAAAGCCGCCGCTATGCGCCGCGGGCGCCGCGGGCCTATCCCCTCGAGGCCGCCCGGGAGCGGCTGCGGGGCCTGCTCCCCGAACTGGAGCGCTGGACGCCCCTGGCCGGCGTCGCGCCACTGCGGGGCGGGGTGGGCGAGGGGCCTTCGCGGGCTTCCTATCTCGCCTCCACCCTCTCGGCGAGCCTGGAGCTGGTCAAGGAGGGCGCCCTGGAGGCTCGCCAGCTTGAGGCCTTCGCCGATCTCTATCTACGGGCCCGCCACGGGGAGGCCGCCCCATGAGCGAGGCTGCGGAGCGCGCCATTGAGGCCCTGCTGTTCGCCGCCGCCGGGCCGTTGAGCGCCGCTGATCTGGCGCAGCGCCTGCCGCCACAGACCGATGTGGGCGCGGCCCTGATGGCGCTGAAGGCCCGCTATGCCGGGCGCGGCGTGGAGCTGGCCTGCGTCGCCGACCGGTGGCGCTTCCAGACCGCCGCCGATCTCGCCCACCTGATGACCGAGGAGCGGGAGGAGCCCAGGCGCCTCTCCAAAGCCGCGCAGGAGACCTTGGCCATCATCGCCTACCACCAGCCCGTGACCCGGGCTGAGATCGAGGCCGTGCGCGGGGTGCAGGCCAGCAAGGGCACGCTGGACGTCCTGCTGGAGCTGGGTCTGGTGCGCATGCGGGGACGTCGGCGCAGTCCCGGACGACCCGTCACCTACGGCACCACAGAGGCCTTCCTGGAGCATTACGGCCTGGCGAGCCTGGCGGATCTTCCCGGCATGGCCGAGATGAAGGCCGCGGGCCTGCTCAGCCTCGACCTGCCGCCCGACTTCGCCGTGCCTGATCCCACCGCCGTCCGCGACGATGAAGATCCCCTCGATCTGGCGGGCGAGACGCCGGAATTCCACACTGACTTCCTGGGCTCCGACGTGGAATCGCCACGGTCCTGACCGGAAAGTGAGCCTGCCGTAGCAAAAGCCTTGGCCCTCGCCTTGGCGCTTAGGGGGCTTACTCGTTATATTGATCTGCAATTGAGGGGCGGCGACGCGGTCGCCAAGGGCCGCTCAACAAAGGAGTTTCGCCTTATGGGCTCGTTCTCGATCTGGCATTGGCTGATCGTTCTCGTCGTTTTCGCGCTCCTGTTCGGGGGCCGCGGCAAGATTTCGTCGGTCATGGGCGACGCGGCTAAGGGCATTCGCGCCTTCCGCGACGGCCTGAAGAATGAAGAGGCCGAAGAGGCCAAGCCGGAGGTGGTCAAGACCATCCCCGAACGGGAAAAGGACGAAGTCCGCAGCTGATCGCGCGCGGGGCCGGCACGGCCGGCCCCGACCATCGTGCTCTAGATTCCAGGGTGTTGAGCGCGTCCGACCGCCGCCCGCTCACCCCTTCGCCCAACGCGCTCTAGGCCAGAACCGTCATGCTTCCCGATATCGGCGCAGGAGAACTCCTGCTTATCGCCATCGTCGCCCTGGTGGTGGTGGGCCCCAAGGACCTGCCGCTGCTGTTGCGACGGCTCGGCCAGTTCACCGCGCGTCTGCGGGGCATGGCCGCTGAGTTCCGGGCCAGCTTCGACGAGATGGGCCGCCAGTCCGAACTCGACGAACTGCGCAAGGAGGTCGAGGCCCTGCGCAGCGGCAGGATGCTGGATGACGAGATGGGCCGCACCGACGCCCAGGCGGTGATGCGCGAGATCGAGACCGGCCTGTCGCAGGGCGACATCCAGATGCACCCGCCAATGGGTTCGCCCTATGCCGGCAGCCAGTCCCTGGCCGACCCGTCACCCGCAGCTGAGCCGACGGCGGCGCCCGCCGAGCCCGCGGCGAGCCCGGCCGCGGCTGCCGCGCCTAAGGCCCCGCGCGCCAGGGCCGCCCCCAAGGCTGCAGAATCCGCCACAGGGACGGCCCCGCCCAAGCCTCGGGCGAGCCGGGCCAAGGCCGCCGCCAAGCCGGCCGGAGACAAGGCGTGAGCACCATTGAGGACGATGACGAGCGGGAGATCGAATCCTCCCGCGCCCCGCTGCTCGACCACCTGGTGGAGCTGCGCAAGCGGCTGATCGTCTGCATCGTCGGCTTCGGCGCGGGCTTCGCCCTCTGCTTCGCGTTTTCCGAGCCGATCTATATCTTCCTGCTGCACCCCTTCGAGGTGGCGGCGCGGCTTATGGCGGCTGAAAACGCCGGCGGCGGCCACGGTCCGTTCTCGATGATGTCGGCCATGGCTGGCCTCAGCGAGGTCCCCGAAGGCGGGGAGGGGCTTCGGCTGGTGTTCACCGCGCCGCTGGAATTCTTCTTCACCAAGCTCAAGCTGGCGGCCTTCGGGGCGGTGATCGTCACCTTCCCGGTCCTGGCCTGGCAGGTCTACGCCTTCGTGGCGCCGGGGCTCTACAAGCGCGAACGAAGGGCCTTCCTGCCGTTCCTGGCCGCCGCGCCGGGGCTGTTCCTGCTGGGGGCGGCGCTCGTTTACTACATGATCCTGCCGTTCGTGCTGTGGTTCTCCCTGTCGCAGCAGATCGTCGGCGAGGCCGCGGTCACCGTCGAGCTCCTGCCCAAGGTCTCGGACTATCTGACCCTCGTCACCACCCTGCTGTTGGCCTTTGGCCTCTGCTTCCAGCTGCCGGTGGTGCTGACCCTGCTGGCGCTCACCGGCATCGTGAACGCCCAGATGCTGCGCACGGGGCGGCGTTACGCCATCCTCGGGGTCTTCATCGTGGCGGCCATCGTCACGCCGCCAGATCCGATCAGCCAGCTGTCCTTGGCCATCCCGATCATCCTGCTCTACGAGATTTCCATCTGGTGCGTGCGGCTGATGGAGCGCCGCCGCCAGCGGGACGATGAGGCCCAGGGCAAGGACGTCATTCCCGTCTAGGCGAGATCAGGACCTTTCAGGTGTGATCAGCCCCGGCGCGGGGCTTGGCCCCATGGCCGACGCGCTCTAGAGAAGGCCGCTCAATCCCCAAAGACCGCCGGCGCGCCCATGCACGACATCAAGGCCATTCGCGACAATCCCGACCTCTATGAACAGGCCTGGAGCGCGAAGGGTCGGTCCGGAGTCGCGGCCCAGGCGCTGGAGCTCGACACGACCCTGCGGGCCGCCCAGACCGCCCTGCAGGAGGCCCAGAGCCGCCGCAATGATCTGTCCAAGCAGATCGGCCAGGCCAAGGGCCGCAAGGACGAGGCTGAAGCCTCGCGCCTGATGGCTGAGGTGGAGACCCTAAAGGGCGTACTGGAAAGCCAGGGCGCCGTGGAGCGCGACACGGGCGAGGCCCTTCGCGACCTGCTGGCCGGCCTGCCCAACCTGCCGGCCCCCGACGTGCCCCCCGGCGCCGACGAGAATGACAACCAGGAGGTCCGCCGCTGGGGCGAGCCCTTCGCCATCACCTCGCCCAAGGACCATGTGGATCTGGGCGAGACGCTCGGCCTGATGGACTTCGAGGCCGCCGCCCGCATGAGCGGCTCGCGTTTCGTGGTGCTGAAGGGCCAGCTCGCCCGGCTGGAGCGGGCGCTGGGCCAGTTCATGCTCGACCTGCAGACCCGCGAGCACGGCTATCTGGAGGTTTCGCCGCCGTTGCTGGTGCGCGACGAGGCGGTGTTCGGCACCGGCCAGCTGCCAAAGTTCGCCGAGGACCTGTTCCACACCGAAGACGGCCGTTGGCTGATCCCCACCGCTGAGGTTTCCCTGACCAATCTGGTGCGCGATCAGATCACGCCTACCGAAGAGCTGCCCCTGCGGCTGACCGCGTTGACCCATTGTTTCCGGTCCGAGGCCGGGGCCTCGGGGCGCGACACCCGCGGCATGATCCGCCAGCACCAGTTCCAGAAGGTGGAGCTGGTCTCCATCACCACGCCCGACCAGTCGGACAAGGAGCACGAGCGGATGGTCGGCTGCGCCGAAGCCGTGCTGAAAGCGCTGGAGCTGCCCTTCCGCACCATGCTGCTCTGCTCGGGAGACATGGGCTTTTCGGCCCGCAAGACCTACGACCTGGAGGTCTGGATCCCGTCGGAGGGGCGCTACCGCGAGATCAGCTCCTGCTCCAACTGCGGCGACTTCCAGGGGCGGCGGATGAACGCCCGGACCAAGGCGGCCGGCGAAAAGGCGACCCGCATCGTCCACACCCTGAACGGCTCGGGGCTGGCGGTCGGCCGCACCCTGGTGGCGATCATCGAGAACTATCAGGATGAAAACGGCGCCATCGCCATTCCCCAGGCCCTGCACCCTTATATGGGCGGGCTGACCCGGATCGAGGCCGGCGCATGAGACTGTTGCTGACCAACGACGACGGCATCCATGCCGAGGGTCTCGAAGCCCTGGAGCGGATCGCCCGGCAGCTGTCGGACGACATCTGGATCGTGGCCCCGGAGTACGAGCAGTCCGGCGCCTCCCGGGCCCTGACCCTGTCGGAGCCGGTTCGCGTGCGGAAGCTGGATGACCGGCGCTTCGCCGTCAGCGGCACGCCCACCGACTGCGTGATGCTGGGCATGAGCGAGCTGATCAAGGGCGCGAAGCCCGACCTCGTCCTGTCCGGCGTCAATCGCGGCGCCAATATCGCCGAGGACGTGACCATGTCCGGCACGGTGGCCGGCGCCATCGAGGGCATGGCGATGGGCGTTCCGGCCATCGCGCTGTCCCAGACAGGCGGACCCAAGCCCCATGAGCCCTTCTTCGAGGCCGCCGAGGTCTTCGCCCCGGGGATCATCAAGCGCCTGCTGGAGATCGGCTGGCCCAAGGACGTGGTCATGAACCTCAACTTCCCCAATCGGCCGATCAGCGAGATCACCGAGGTGGAAGTGACCCGCCAGGGCTTCCGCGACGTGCAGGTCCGCCATGCCGAGCGGCGCAGCGATCTGCGCGGCCGGGACTATTACTGGATGGGCTTCCGTCAGGAGCGGTCTCAGCCGGAGGAGGGGACCGACCTGCGGGCCATCTATGAGGGCAAGATCTCCGTCACGCCCCTGCACATCGACCTGACCCACGCCGAAACCGTCTTCAAGATGCGTGGGGTGCTGGGTGGCGCGCCTCCGAAGGCCTGACATGGCGCAGGATCCCGACGACAGCCCCGAGACCCGCCTGGCCCGCCTGGTGCTGGCCCTGCGTTCACAGGGCGTCAGCGATCCCAAGGTGTTGCAGGCGCTCGAAGCCACCCCGCGGCAGATGTTCACCCCGGACCTGTTCCAGGAGCGGGCCTTCGAGGACTCGGCCCTGCCCATCGCCTGCGGCCAGACCATCAGCCAGCCCTTCATCGTCGGCCTGATGACCCAGGCGCTGAAGATCGAGCCCCGGGCTCGGGTGCTGGAGATCGGCACGGGGTCGGGCTACCAGACGGCGATCCTCTCGCGGCTGGCCCGGCTGGTCTATACGGTGGAGCGCTACCGCACCCTGCTGGCCGAGGCTGAGTCGCGGTTCAAGGCGCTTGGCCTGACCAATGTGATCACCCGGTTCGGCGACGGGGGCCTCGGATGGCCTGAACAGGCGCCCTTCGACCGCATTATGGTCACAGCCGCAGCCCCAGATGAGCCTGCGGCCCTGTTGGCCCAGCTCAAGCCCAACGGCATTCTGGTCGCGCCCATTGGGCGTGGCCCTGTCCAGATCCTGAGACGCTATTGCGGCGATGGAAAGGGCGGCTTCGTCGTGGAGGATCTGGGCGAGGTTCGCTTTGTGCCCCTGCTTGACGGCGTCGCCCGGGAACTCTGAGCGACGCGCTTTTGCGCCTGTTGTGGGAGGGTCCGGGTGTCGGCCTTAACCCACCGTTAACCTCAAGACCCCGACTGAGTCAGAACCTGTCCCATGGAGCGGCCATGACGCACTTCCTTTCCCGTACGGCTCTGGTCCTGCTTGCCGGCAGCGTGCTTTCGGCCTGTACCACCTATCAGAGCGAGGGGGTCGAGCAGGTTCGGCCCAACTTCCCGGTTCGCCAGGGCCCCGACCAGCAGGGGGCGCCGCCGGCGACCCAGCCGCCTGGCGAAACGACTCCGCCGCCCAGCGCCCGGCCCACCAGCCCGATCGAATCGCGGCCGCTGGATCCCTTGCCCCAGGCCCAGCCACGCCCCGGCGATTCCTATCCTCCGCCGCCCCCGCCGCCGCCGCCTCCGGCGCAGGAATACGAGACCATCACCCGCACCACGGCCACGGGCCAGGTGGTGGACGCCGATGGTCCGCCGCAGAGCTACACGGTGGCGGCCGGCGATACGGTCTATGGGATCGCCCGTAAGCTCTCCACCACCCGCGACCAGCTGGCCGCCGACAACAATCTGAGCGCGCCCAACTATGTGATCCAGCCAGGTCAGGTGCTGAAGGGCCCATCCAGTAAGACCAAGGCCTATGTGGTGGCCAGCGGCGACACCCTGTTCGCCATCGCCCGGCGGTTCAGCGTCAACGGACTGGCCATCGCCGACGCCAATGACATGGAACTGAACGACGTGATCCGTCCGGGCCAGCGGCTGCTGCTGCCCGACGGCTTCCGCGACACCGGACCGGTCACGAGCACCGTTCGGGTGCCGGTGACCCGGTCGGCCCCTGCGGCTCCGGCCCCAAGCGCCCCGGCCCCGGCCGCTCCGCCTGTGACGACCCCGCCGCCGGCCGCCCGGCCGCCAGCGCCCGCGCCGGCGCCAGCGCCAGCGCCGCGACCGACGCCGGCTCCCGCTCAGCCGGCTCCGATCATCCCCAGCACCCGCACGCCGGCCGACGCCCAAGTGGCTCAGCTCGGTCGTGGCCGTTTCATCTGGCCGCTACGGGGGGACATGCTGTCGACCTTCGGTCCGAAGGGCACAGGTCAGCGCAATGACGGCGTCAATATCCGCGCGCGGTCGGGCGAGACCGTCCGGGCCGCCGCGGCCGGTGACGTGGTCTATGCCGGCGACCAGGTTCCGGGGTTCGGCAATCTGGTGCTGATCAAGCACGCCGATGGCTGGGTCACGGCCTATGGCCACTTGGCCCGCATCGACGTGAAGATGCAGGACAAGATCACCCAGGGTCAGCAGATCGGCCAGGCCGGCGCCACGGGCGAGGTGGGCGAGCCACAGCTGCACTTCGAGGTCCGGTTTGCGCCAACGCCGCAGGACCGCGCCCGGCCCATCGATCCGATGCTGGTCCTGCCGCAGTAAGACCGTCGAGCAGAGCCTGTCCCCGTTACGTCAGAGGGGCAGGCTCTTGCCCTGCGCGCCGGCCAGGTCGCGGATGAACTGCCAGGCCACCCGGCCCGATCGCGCCCCGCGCAGCTGCGCCCATTGCAGGGCGTGGCGGTCCAGGTCCGGGTCGCTCAAGCCATGGCGCTCGGCATAGGCGCGCACGGCCTGCAAATAGGTGGGCTGGTCCATGGGCGGGAAGCCGATCCACAGGCCGAACCGGTCCGATACGCTGACCTCTTCCTCGGCGTCCTCGGCCGTGGCGATCAGGCCACGGTCTTCCTGGTGGCCCCGGGGCATCAGGTGACGACGGTTTGAGGTGGCCACGAACAGCACATTGGCCGGCGGCCCGGACACGCCGCCCTCCAGGGCTGACTTCAGAGCCTTGGCGGCCGCAGCCCCGTCTTCGAACGACAGATCATCGCACAGGACCACGAAGCGCTCCGCTCGATCTCGCAGGGCGTCGAACAGGCCGGGCAGGGCGGTGACCTGGTCACGGTCCACCTCAATCAGCTTCAGATCGGCATGATCGGCGGCGGCGGCCATGAAGGCGGCCTTGGCGATGGAGCTCTTGCCGGTGCCGCGCACGCCCCACAGCAAGACGTGGTTGGCGGGAAGGCCCTTTGCGAAGCGCTGGAGGTTTTCCAGGAACCTCGCCTTCTGTCGCTCGATGCCCACCAGGGCGTCCAGGCTCAAGGGATAGTCTGGCGCCGGAAGGAAACCGCCGGTCTCCGGATCATGGCGGAAGAGGCGGGCGGCCGAGAAATCGGGGAGGGGCCGGGCTTGCGGCGCCAGCCTTTCCAGAGCTTCAGCGATGCGGACGAGGAGCGGGCGCAGGTCTTGATCCATGGATTGGCTGCTTAGCCTCCGGGCTCGCATTGCAAAAGGGGGCGCCAGCGCATAGCTTCCGCCGACCTGAGAGAGGGGCCGACGCACCGGTCCTTGCCCTACTGCCGGAGAGGCCATGTTCGCCACCCCCGCCTACGCCCAGACCGCCGGCGCCGCCGCCGCGGCGGGCCCGATGGATATGATCCTTCAGTTCCTGCCGCTCATCCTGCTGGTGGTGCTGTTCTACTTCCTGATGATCCGTCCGCAGCAGCGCCGGATGAAGGCGCACCAGCAGATGGTCGCCGATCTGAAGCGCGGCGACTCCGTCGTCCTGTCCAGCGGCCTGCTGGGCAAGGTGGTGCGGGTCGAGGACAAGGAAGTCGGCCTTGAAATCGCCACCGGCGTGACCGTTAAGGTCGTCCGGACCATGATCGCTGAGGTCCGGGTCCGCGGTGAGCCGGCGCCTGCCAACGATTCCAAGTCCTGATTGATCCTGCGCTAATATAAGGGCGGTCTCGCCTCATGATGACCCTGTCGCGCTGGAAGATTATCGCCGTCGTTCTGGCGGCGATTTTCGGCGTTCTGTTCTCCGTGCCCAACATGCTGTCGCAGCAGACCCTGGAATCCATGCCAGGCTTCTTCCCGCGGCAGCAGCTGAACCTGGGTCTCGACCTCCAGGGCGGCTCCCACCTCCTGCTGGAGGTGGACACCGAGGCCCTGCGCGCCGAGCGACTGGTCAATACGCTGGAAGACACCCGCGTGACCCTCAATGGCGAGGGGATCGCCTTCTCCGAACTGCGCCAGCAGGGCGGCGAAATCACCCTGAGGACCACCGATCCCGCGCAGCGCGACGCCGCCGTCCAGGTCCTGCGCAACACCCTGGGCGTGGTGCTGGCCGGCACGACCGGCGGTCGGGACATCACGGTGCGCAACGAGGGCGAGGCCGGCATCCGGATCGCCTTCGTCGAGGACGCCATGAACGCTGAGGCGGCCAAGGCCGTCGAGCAGTCCATCGAAATCATCCGCCGCCGAATCGACGAACTGGGCACTCGCGAGCCCACCATCATTCGCCAGGGCGTCGACCGGATCGTCGTCCAGGCGCCCGGCGAGAGCGATCCTGAGCGGCTGAAGAATGTCATCGGACAGACCGCCAAGCTGACCTTCCAGATGGTCGATGAAGGCGCCGACATGGCCGCCGCCGCCGAGGGCCGCGCGCCGCCTGGGTCGGAGGTGCTGCCCAGCGAGGATGGCCTGACGCCCTTCATCGTCGTTCGCCGCCGGGCCCTGGTCTCCGGCGAGATGCTCACCGACGCCAGTCAGGGCTTCGACGCCCAGACCGGCGAGGCGGTGGTCAATTTCCGCTTTAACAGCATCGGCGCCCGTCGCTTCGGCGAGGCGACCGCCGAGAACATCGGCCAGCGCTTCGCCATCGTCCTGGACGGCAAGGTGATCTCCGCGCCGGTGATCCGTAGCGCCATCACCGGCGGCAACGGCCAGATCAGCGGCAGCTTCACGCCTGAAAGCGCCAATGACCTGGCGGTCCTGCTTCGGGCCGGCGCCCTTCCGGCTCCGCTGACCGTTGAGGAACAACGGACCGTGGGCGCCGAACTCGGCGCTGACGCCGTGCGCGCGGGCCAGATTTCCACCGGCATCGCCTTTGTCACCATCCTGGTCTTCATGGTGCTGGCCTATGGCGGGCTGTTCGGCGGCATTTCCGTGGTCGCCCTGCTGGTCAACGCCCTGCTGATCTTCGCCATCATGTCGCTGACCCAGGCGACCCTGACCCTGCCGGGCATTGCGGGCCTGATCCTGACCCTCGCCGTAGCGGTTGACGCCAACGTGCTGATCTATGAGCGGATGCGCGACGAGATCAGGGCCGGGCGAACGGCCATAGCGGCGATGGACGCCGGCTTCTCCAAAGCGATGAGCAGCATCATCGACGCCAACGTCACCACAATCCTGGCCGCCCTGATCATGTTCCAGTTCGGCTCGGGCCCGGTCCGCGGCTTCGCCTGGACACTGTCGATCGGCGTCCTCACCTCGGTCTTCACCGCGGTGCTTGTGACCCAGGTGCTTCTCGCCCTGTGGTTCCGAGCGGCCCGGCCCAAGACCCTGCCGATCGTTTGAGGTTGCGAACCATGTGGCCCCTGATCAAGATTCTGCCCGTCAAGACCAACTTCCGGTTCGTGGCCTTCGCCAAGTATGCCGGCGTCGCCTCCGTGCTGGCGGCCGTGGCGTCCTTGTTTCTCGCCCTCTATCCGCTGACCCCGCCCTGCGGCGGCCTGAACTGCGGCATCGACTTCACCGGCGGCACCCTGCTGGAAATCTCCACGGCGCCCAAGGCGGTGGACCTGGCCGCGGTGCGCAGCGAACTGGGCGATATGGACCTGGGCGATGTCCAGGTTCAGGCCTTCGGTGCGCCCACCTCGGCCCTGGTTCGCTTCCAGACGCCCGAGGGTGAGAGCTCCGAACAGGCCATCGCCGAGGTGAAAACCGCCCTGAGCGGAGCCCTGGGCGAGGTGGTGTTCGCCAAGACCGAGGTGGTCGGCCCGAAGGTGTCGGGCGAGCTTTTCCAGAGCGGCCTGCTGGCGCTTGGCGTCGCGATCGGCCTGATGATGCTCTACATCTGGTTCCGGTTCGAACTTCAGTTCGGGATCGGCGCGGTGGTGGGCTTGTTCCACGACGTTATCCTGGCGTTCGGCTTCATCGCCCTGTTCGACCTCGAATTCTCGCTGACCACCATTGCGGCGATCCTGACCATTATCGGCTACTCGATGAATGACACGGTCGTGGTGTTCGACCGCCTGCGTGAGAACCTGCGGAAGTTCAAGAAGATGCCGCTCGCCGAGGTCATCGACCTGACCATCAACGAGACCCTGTCGCGCACCGTCATCACCGGCCTGACCGCCATCCTGGCCTTGACCGGCCTGGCCCTGTTCGGCGGCCCGACCCTGTTCGCCTTCTCGGTGATCATGATCTTCGGCGTGGTCATCGGCACCTATTCCTCCATCTATGTGGCGGCTCCGGTGATCCTGCTGTGGGGCGTCAAGCGGGGCGACGAAGAGGCCGAACCCCTGCCGGTGCGCGCCTAGACACGTGGCGCGAAACGCACCCAGCCTGGACAGCTTCGGTCCCGGGGGCTTCCGGGTGTCTGGCGTCTGGCGACCGGGCTCGCTGCTGATCGTCTCCGACGTGGCCGCGCCTTGGCCGGTGACCCGGCTGGATGAGGCCACGCCTGACTCTCTCTATCCGGTGTTCGCCGCAGGCGCGCGGGAGGTGGAGTTCCTGCTTCTGGGGACAGGTGGGGTCAACAGCCTGCCGCCAAGACCCTTGCGGGACCTGCTCCAGAAGGGCGGCATCGGTCTGGAGTACATGGACACCGCCGCAGCCTCGCGCATGTACAATGTCCTGACCGCCCAGGGGCGCAGACTTGCGTGTGCGCTCATCGCCGTGTGAGCTAGGCCAAGGCTCAGCTGCGCCGCGGGGCTTCAAGCCGACTTGCGCCCCATCGAGCGCGGCTATAGGCCAGGAACCAGAAACGGGGAAAACGCAATGCAGGGTCTGCTGTCCAACTTCCGCAATACGATGATTGTGAGCTTCCTGCTCTCCGTCATCATGATCGTCGGTTATCTGGTCCATAATGGAGGGGCCGACGTGATTTTCGTCCAGGCCATCCTGCGCTGGACTCATGTGGTGCTCGGCATCCTCTGGATCGGGCTGCTCTACTATTTCAACTTCGTCCAGATCCGCAAAATGCCGGACATCCCGGCCGAGCTGAAGCCGGCGATCAGCAAGTACATCGCCCCTGAGGCTCTCTTCTGGTTCCGCTGGGCGGCGCTGTTCACGGTGGTCACGGGCCTCGCGCTCGCCTGGGCCCGCGGCTACCTGCTCGAGGCCCTCAGCCTGGGCGCGGTCGGCGGCTTCGTTTCGGCCCAGCACACCTTCATCGGTGTGGGCATGTGGCTGGCCCTGATCATGTTCATGAACGTCTGGATGTTCATCTGGCCGAACCAAAAGATCGCGCTGGGCATGGTCGAGGCCGATGACGCGGCCAAGGCCAAGGCAGGCCGCACGGCCATGCTGTTCTCGCGCACCAATACGCTGCTGTCCCTGCCGATGCTGGTCACCATGGCCATGAACCAGACCATCTTCGGCTAGGATCTCTCGACGACGACCGGAATTCAGGACCCGCCGCCCTGGCGGGTCCTTTCCATTTCAGGACCTCATGGACGAAGACGCCACGCCGCCGGCCGATGATCTGGACGCCCTGGTCGCCCGGGTGGACCCCGACCGCTGGTTGTCCAGCCGACTGATCGCCGATGCCCAGGACCGGGCCGACGTCATCGTCCTCTATGCCTACGACCACGAACTGGCTCGCGCGCCGAAGGTCGCCTCCAACGCCTTGCTGGGCGAGATCCGCCTGGCCTGGTGGCGGGAGGTGCTGGACGAGGCCTATGGCGCTGGCCCGGTCCGCCGTCATCCCACAGCGGTGGCCCTGGCTGAGGTGATCGCCCGGCGCAGCCTGCCGCGGGCTCTTTTGGAGACCATGATCGACGCCCGCTACCGGCAACTTGATCCCGAACCCCTGGAAGCCGCCGAGGCGGTGCTGCTGGCGCGGGAGACGGCCGGCGCGGCCGCGCGCCTCGCGGCCTTGATTCTTGCCGAAGCGGGGGAAGGCGACCGGGCCGAGGCCGCCGGCGCGTTGTGGGCCCTGGGACGTCTCCGTCTGGCCGGAGAGCCATCCCTATCGCCCGAGCACATGGCGCCGCTGCGAGCGCAGGCCAAGGGCCTGGGGGTGGCCGCATTCCCAGCTGGAGCCCACGGCGTTCTGGCCAGGGTCTATGGTCGGGGCCGTGAACCCTCGCCTGTGGGCAAGCGCTGGCGGATCACCCTGGCCGCCCTGACTGGGCGGATCTGAGCCCTATTCGGCGGCCAGAGCCGGTTGACCGATCCAGGCGTCCAGGTCGGTCAGGGCGCGCTCGCCCACCATCCGCTTCTTCGTGCGGCCCCGTTCCTTGGCGCCCAGCCGACGGCCCTCGGCGTCACGCTTGGGGCTCTCAAGGGGCGGGATCAGGCCGTAATTGATGTTCATCGGCTGGAAAGAGCCCGCGCCCCCATCCAGGTGTCCGCCGGTGATGTGGCCGATCAAGGCGCCGAGCGCCGTGGTCGGCGGCGGCGGGGTGATGGGCGCGCCAAGGCGCTCGGCTGCGGCCATGCGACCAGCCATCAGGCCGACAGCGGCGCTTTCCACATAGCCCTCGACGCCGGTCACCTGACCGGCGAACCGCAGGCGCGGAGCCGCCTTCAGGCGCAGGGTCCCATCCAGCAGTCGGGGGCTGTTGATGAAGGTGTTGCGGTGGAGGCCGCCCAGGCGGGCGAAGACGGCCTTCTCCAGCCCCGGGATCATCCGGAAGATCTCGGTCTGGGCGCCGTGCTTCAGCTTGGTCTGGAAGCCGACCATGTTCCAAAGGGTGCCCAGGGCGTTGTCCTGCCGCAGCTGGACCACCGCATAGGCCTTCTCGTCCGGCTTGTGGGCGTTGGTCAGGCCGACAGGCTTCATGGGGCCGTGGCGCAGGGTTTCGCGCCCGCGCTCAGCCATGACCTCGATGGGCAGGCAGCCGTCGAAATAGGGGACGTGCTCCCAGTCCTTGAACTCCGATTTCGGCCCGGCCAGCAGGGCGTCGATGAAGGCCTCGTACTGCTCCTTGTCCATGGGGCAGTTGATATAGGCCGCCGCGTCGCCGCCAGGTCCGACCTTGTCGTAGCGAGACTGGCGCCAGCAGACGTCCATGTTCACCGACTCCAGCGTCACGATGGGCGCGATGGCGTCGAAGAAGGACAGCTGGCCCTCGCCGGTGAGGTCGAGGATGGCCTGCGACAGGGCCGGCGAGGTGAGCGGGCCGGTGGCGATGATGACGCTGTCCCACGCCTCAGGCGGCAGGCCGGCCACTTCGCCCCGGTCGAGGGTGATGTTGGGATGGGCCAGCAGCCTGGCCGTCACGGCGTCGGCGAACCCGTCGCGGTCCACGGCCAGGGCGCCGCCCGCCGGCACCTGATGGGCGTCGCCGCAGGCCATGATGATCGAGTCCAGCCGCCGCATCTCCGCGTGGAGCAGGCCGACGGCGTTTCCGGCCCAGTCGTCGGCGCGGAAGGAGTTGGAGCATACCAGTTCGGCCAGCTTGTCGGTCTGGTGGGCGTCTGTGCCGCGCACCGGGCGCATTTCGTGCAGGACTACGGGAACGCCGGCCTGGGCGATCTGCCAGGCGGCCTCGGAACCGGCCAGGCCGCCGCCGATGACATGGATAGGAGAGAGGCTCATGACCGACCCCATAGCAATGATCCGCACACTTCGCGAGCCGGCCCTTGCAGGCGGACGGCGCGCGCGCCTAGTTTCTCCGCCGATGGTCGGCGACTTCAGGCGTTTCAAGCCTTTGGCGCGCGGATCGGGGAGCTGAGATGACCACCTTATCGCCGGGCGACGCCGCTTTTGAGGGTTTCCGACTGACCCGGGAGTATCCCCGGGTCACGCTGATCTGGGCGATCTTTCACCTTCTGGTGTCGTTCGTCACCGCCACGGCCCTGATCATGCTCGGCGGCGACGCGGTGCTGCAGCCCGAGAGCGCCGCCGAAATGAGCCCGGCGGAGCTGGCTGTCTTCATGCGGGACATCGCGCCGGCCTATCTGATCCTGGCGCCCATAGGCCTGGTGGTCATGTCGGTGGCGGCCGCGGCGGTCTACCGGCTGCAGCTTCGGCCCGAGGAAGCCGCCCCAAGCGGCCACCTGCGGTTCGGCGCTGATGAGGTTCGCCTGATCATCCTGACCGTGATCTATTACCTGCTGACCATTGCCGGGGTGCTGGCCCTGTCCCTGGTGGCGGCCATCGCGGCGGGTGTCGCCTCCATGGCCGGCCAGGGCGCCATGGCCATGGTGGGGGGCGGCATGATGCTGTTCTTCGCCGGCCTCTGGCTGTTTGTCCTGGTGCGCCTGTCCCTGGCGCCGGTCCTGACCTTCGATCAGCGCCGGCTCGTGGTCTTCGGCTCCTGGGCCCTGACCCGCGGCCACTTCTGGCGACTGCTCGGGACCTATGCTTTGGCCCTGGTCACCGTCTTGGTCGTCAGCCTGCTGGCCATGGTCATCTTCGCGGCCCTGGCGGGTATCGTCACTGTCGCCGCCGGCGGTGGACTGGATCAGGTCGGCGAGGTGTTCCAGCCGGACTTCAGCTCGTTCGGCGCCTACATCTCAGCGCAGACCCTGCTCTATCTGATCTTTAACGCCGGGCTGACGGCCATCTTCTACCCGGCGGTGCTGACCCCGCAGGTGGTGGCCTACCTCACCTTCCTGCCAGCGGGGGTCGAAGACCAGGGAGTTGGGTCAGACGACTTCGTCTGACCCAGGGACCCTCAAGCCTGAGCGCTGGGGCGGGCGGTGACCCGCTGATGCCAGGCGGCCAGATTGGCGTGTTCGGGGTTCATCTCCAGCCCGATCCAGGTGGCGAAATCCACGGTCGACAGGGCGCAGATGTCGGCGATCGTATAGTCGTGGCCCGCGATGAAGTCGCGGCTGGCCAACTCCCGGTCCAGCCATTTCAGCGCGCTGCCATAGGCCTCTCGGTTCGACTCGCCAAAGTCCTTGAACTGGGTCAGCAGGGCGGCGGTGTAGGGGTGGGCGTGGCGCCAGAAATTGCCCACCGGCGTCATCAGGACGAACTCCACCCGGCGGACCCACATGTCCACATGGGCCTTTTCCAGGGCCGTTCTGCCAAACAGCGGCGGCTCGGGGTTGGTCTCTTCGAAGTAGCGGCAGATGGCGACGGTCTCGGAGATGGTCGCCCCGTCGTCCAGCTCCAGGGTGGGGATCTGGCCGAGTGAGTTCTTGGCCCGGTAGTCGGTCGACTTGTGCTCGCGCTTGCGCATGTCGACCGTGGTTTCCGGCAGGTCGATGCCCTTTTCCGCGAGGAAAATGCGGACGCGGCGGGGGTTCGGCGCCGGCATGGGCGCGCCGTAGAGGATCATGGGTCAGCTCCAAATCGCTTAAACGAATGAAGCGAGGCTATTTCGAACAGGCGTTTACGGAAACCCTGACGTAAGGTCAGCCAAGCGTCGGGAGGTCGCGGGCGAGGCCGGACAGGACAGCCGCTTCCCAGTCTGTGGGCCACACCGCGTCCATCGCGCGGGCGACCCGGCGGGCGCGGGGCAGGAAACGGTCGCGCAGGTCGCGATTTGCGGCCAGCAGTTCGGCCTCGATCGCCCGGGGCGGGACCAGGGCCTCGAGCTCGGCGATCTGCTCGGCGGTCAGGAAGGGATAGAGCTTCTTGGCGCCGCCGCGCTCGGCGGGACCTATGCCATTCTCCTCCAGCATCACCTCGATCAGCAGCCGGCGCAGATGGCCGACGCCGTCCTGCATCACCACCCACTCCCGTCGGCCGACCGCCACCGGGGCGAGGGAGAGGATTCGGAGGAACTCGCTGATCAGACCCTCTATGCGGCGTGCCACAGCGGCCGGATCTTGGCGCCGTGCGGCTCGTTCCGGAGGCGCCTCGCCGGCGTCCCCGAACAGCAGCCTGACGCCAGCAGGGTCCTGGCGGGCGAACTCGTCCGGCGTGGTGAGCACGAGATCAAAGCGCATGAGGTCCGGCGTGGTCCCGTTCACCAGCCGGCCAAACTGGGAAAGGCGCAGGACTGTGGCGGGCAGCGGGCCGTCCGCGCACATCAGGTCGCCAAGTAAGCCCGGCATGTCGTCGGCGGCCACCACCAGGGTGATGTCGACATCGCTCCAGGCGTCGCCCCGGCCAGCCCCCAGGCTGCCGGTCAGCCAGGCCGACAGGATGCGGCCGTCAGGCCGGAGCGCCGCAACAAGCTGATCCAGAAGGGACTGCTGCTCCGGCGTCATGGCGAGGGCCCCCCGACCTCAGGCGCTCTTGCGGCTGGCCAGGCGCCGTTGCTCGTGGCGGTCCAGCACGTCCTTGAGATAGCGGCCGGTCCAGCTGGCGGGCTGGGCGGCCACGGCCTCAGGGGTACCCACCGCGACGATCTCGCCGCCGCCGTCGCCGCCCTCGGGACCGAAGTCCAGCAGCCAGTCGGCGGTCTTGATGACGTCGAGATTGTGCTCGATGACCACCACCGTATTGCCCTGGTCCACCAGTTCGTGGAGCACCTCCAGGAGCTTCTGGATGTCCTCGAAGTGCAGGCCGGTGGTGGGCTCGTCCAGGATGTAGAGGGTGCGGCCCGTGGCCCGCCGCGACAGCTCCTTGGACAGCTTCACCCGCTGGGCCTCGCCGCCGGACAGGGTGGTGGCCGGCTGGCCGACCTTGACGTAGCTGAGGCCCACCCGCTTGAGCGTCTCCATCTTGTCGCGCACCGGCGGCACGGCCTTGAAGAAGTCGGCGGCCTCCTCGACGGTCATGTCCAGGACGTCGGAGATGGACTTGCCCTTGAACTGGATATCCAGGGTCTCGCGGTTGTAGCGCTTGCCCTTGCACACATCGCACGTGACGTAGACGTCGGGCAGGAAGTGCATTTCGATCTTGATCAGGCCATCGCCCTGGCAAGCCTCACAGCGGCCGCCCTTGACGTTGAACGAGAAGCGCCCGGGTCCATAGCCGCGGGCCTTGGCCTCGGGCAGGCCGGCGTACCAGTCGCGGATGGGCTGGAAGGCGCCGGTATAGGTCGCCGGGTTCGACCGCGGAGTGCGCCCGATGGGCGACTGGTCGATGTCGATGACCTTGTCGAAATTCTCCAGCCCCTCGATCCGCTCGTGCTGGGCTGGGGCGTCGCTGGCATTGTGCAGCCGACGGGCCGCGGCCTTGTAGAGGGTCTCGATGGTGAAGGTGGATTTCCCGCCGCCGGAGACGCCGGTGATGCAGGTGAAGACGCCCACGGGGATCTCCCCGGTGACGTCCTTCAGATTGTTGCCGCTGGCGCCGATGATGCGGACCATCTTCTTCTTGGAAATGGGCCGGCGGTCCCGCGGGACGGCGATCTCGCGGGCCCCCGACAGGTACTGGCCCGTCACGCTCTTGGGGTTGGCGATCACCTGTTCAGGGGTGCCCTCGGCGACGATGGTTCCGCCATGGACGCCGGCGGCGGGGCCCATGTCGATCACATAGTCGGCCGTCATGATGGCCTCTTCGTCGTGCTCGACCACCAGCACGGAATTGCCCAGGTCGCGCAGGCCGCGCAGGCTGTTGAGCAGGCGGGTGTTGTCGCGCTGATGCAGGCCGATCGACGGCTCGTCCAGGACGTACAGCACGCCGGTCAGGCCTGAGCCGATCTGGCTGGCCAGGCGAATGCGCTGGCTTTCGCCGCCGGACAGGGTGCCGGAATTTCGCGACATGTTCAGGTAGTTCAGGCCGACATCCACCAGGAAGCGCAGCCGGTCATTGATCTCCTTCAGGATCCGCCGGGCGATCTCCATCTGCTTGTCGCTGAGGCTCTGCTCCAGGGCGGTGAACCACTCCCGAGCGTGCTGGATCGACAGGCGGGAGATCTCACCGATGTGCCGGCCGTCGATCTTCACCGCCAGGGCCTCGGGCTTCAGGCGATAGCCCTCGCAGACCTCGCAGGGCGTCTCCGACTGGAAGCGGCCCAGCTCCTCGCGCACCCAGGCGGAGTCGGTCTCGCGCCAGCGGCGCTCCAGGTTCGGCAGCACGCCTTCGAAGGTCTTGTTGACCTCGTACTTGCGGGCGTTGTCGTCATAGACGAAGTGGATTTTCGTGCCCTTCGTGCCATTCAGGATGACCTCGCGGGCGGCGTCCGGCAGCTTCCACCAGGGCTCGTCCATGGAGAAGTCGTAGTGGCGGGCCAGCGCCTGCAGGGTCTGGGTGTAAAGGGGCGAGGGTCCCTTGGACCAGGGGGCGACGGCGCCCTTGTGCAGGGACTTTTCCTTGTCCGGGATCACCATGTCGGCGTCGAAGGCGAGCTTGGCGCCCAGGCCGTCGCAGGCCGGGCAGGCGCCGAAGGGATTGTTGAACGAGAACAGCCGCGGCTCGATCTCGCTGATCGAAAAGCCCGAGACCGGACAGGCGAACTTCTCCGAGAAGATGATCTGGCGCGGCTCGCTCGCGCCCTCGGCCACATCGGCCCATTCGGCCGTGGCGATGCCGTCAGCCAGCCGCAGGGCGGTCTCCAGGCTGTCGGCGTAGCGGCTTTCCTGGTCGCCCCGGGTCACCAGTCGGTCCACGACGATGTCGATGTCGTGCTTGAACTTCTTGTCGAGAACCGGAGCGTCCTCAATGGGATAGAAGGTCCCGTCGATCTTCAGCCGCTGGAAGCCTGCCCGCTGCCACTCGGCGATCTCCTTGCGGTACTCGCCCTTGCGGCCGCGGATCACCGGCGCCAGCAGATAGAGCCGCTCGCCATCGGGCAGGGCGGTCAGCTTGTCGACCATCTGGCTGACGGTCTGGCTCTCGATGGGCAGGCCGGTGGCGGGCGAATAGGGCACGCCCACCCGCGCCCATAGCAGACGCATGTAGTCGTGGATCTCGGTGACCGTGCCGACGGTGGAGCGGGGATTGCGGCTGGTGGTCTTCTGCTCGATGGAGATGGCCGGCGAGAGGCCCTCGATCAGGTCCACATCGGGCTTGCTCATCAGCTCCAGGAACTGGCGGGCATAGGCCGAAAGGCTCTCCACATAGCGGCGCTGACCCTCGGCGTAGATGGTGTCGAAGGCCAGAGAGCTCTTGCCCGATCCAGACAGACCCGTGAGCACCACCAGCTCACCCCGGGGAATGTCGACGTTGACGTCCTTGAGGTTGTGCTCCCGCGCGCCGCGCACGCGGATGAAGTTCAGCTGATCGGCCATGATTGTCCTGGAAGCCCTGCCGGCCGCCCGGGTTCCAGGCGGCCGGTTTCTATGTAGTGCCGGGACTCAGAGATAACACGAGAACAAGGGGGGAACAAAGTCTCGCCTAGCGGGTCGCCGCGGCCTGAACCTGCTCCATCACCCGCAGAACATTGCCGCCCCAGAACTTGTCCAGATCGGCCTGTGTGAAGCCTGCGGCGACCAGACGTTCGGTCAGGGCCGGGAAGGCGGTCACGTCTTCGAAGCCCTCAATGCCGCCGCCGCCGTCGAAGTCGCCCGAGATGCCGACGTGGTCGATGCCGACGGTCTGCACCACGTGCAGGATGTGCTTCATCAGGTCGTCCATATTGGCCCGGGGCAGGGGGTATTGCGCCTCGATGGCGGCCCGTTCCGCCAGATAGGCGTCACGCTGTTCGGGTTTCACGTCTCGCTGCGGGCCATACTTCTGAGTGAGAGCGGCCAGGGCGGCGTTGCGCTCAGGGATGCGCGGGGTCTCCACCATGTAACCGGAGAAGGCGTTGATCTGGATGACGCCGCCCTTGTCAGCCAGCTTGCGCAGCAGGTCGTCGGGTATGTTGCGCGGGTGGTCGTAGACAGCCTTCACGCCGGAGTGGGACAGGATCAATGGCGCTCGCGACAGATCCAGCATCTGGTCCAGGGCCTGGTCTGAGGCGTGGCTCGGGTCGATGACGATCCCCAGGTCGTTGGCGTGGCGCACGAAGGCCCGCCCCTTGTCGCTCAGGCCGCCGAACTCGGGGCCCTTGGGATCGGTGGAGGAGTCGGCCAGGTCGTTGTTGGCGAAGTGGACGGGGCCCATCATCCGAACGCCGAGCTTGTAGAAGGTCTCCATCAGCGACAGATCGCCGACGAGCGGCGCGCCGTTCTCCAGGCTGATGAAGACGAACTTCTTGCCCGCCGCCAGGGCCTCGCGGGCCTGCGCCGGGGTGGTCACCAGCGCGAAGTGCTCCTGGTGGCGGGCGGTCATCTGCAGGATTTCGGCGGTTCGCGTCAGGGCATGGTCGCGCGACCACATGTCGGCCACGGCGTCGCGCCCCCGCTGGGGGGTGAAAACGACGAAGACCCCGCCATCCACGCCGCCTTCGACCATGCGCGGATAGTCCACCTGGGTGCCATCCACCGCGAAGTCGTGGCGGTCCATGATGCTCCAGCCGCTCGCCGAGAAGTTGGCGGGGGTGTCGAAGTGGGTGTCGAGGACGATCGCCTGCTCATGCATCTGGGCCGGGGTCTGGGCGTGGGCGGCGCCGGCGGCGGCGAGGACGAGGAGGCTGGCGATCAGGGCGCGACGGGACACAGGGCGGAACTCCTTGGATGGCTGTGCCAGCAGTTAGGGCCAGCCGAGAGAGCGGCGCAATGGCGCGGCGGCCAGGGCGGGGGAGATTTGCGCCTCAGCGACCCATCGCCTATCTAGCGATCATCTGACGAAGGAGTCCCCGACATGCGCCTCGCGACGCCAATCTGCCTCGCCCTGCTCGCAAACGTCGCCCGGACTGCGCCCCATGCCCTTCGTCACCCTGGATCGTCTGACCGCCAGAACCCCTGACGGTCGCCTCCTCTTCGAAAACCTCACCCTCGCGCTCGGCCCTGAGCGCACCGGCCTCGTCGGCGCCAATGGCGCGGGCAAGTCGACCCTTGTCCGCCTGATCCTGGGGGAAACCGCCCCTGCGGCGGGCTCGGTGACCGTCAGCGGCCGTATTGGCGTCCTGCGTCAAAGGGCAGGACCGCCCGAGGGAGACGTCGTCGACCTGTTGGGACTGGCCGAGCCCCTGGCGCGGCTCGCCCGCATCGCCGCAGGGACGGGCGTGGCCGAGGACCTCGATCTCGCCGACTGGACCTTGGAGGCCCGGCTCGGCGCCACCCTTGACCGGCTTGGCCTGGGCGGCCTGGACCTGGAGCGTCAAGCCGCCAGCCTGAGCGGTGGGGAGGCGACCCGGGCGGCCTTGGCCGGTTTGCTCGTCCAGGCCCCGGACCTCCTGATCCTGGATGAGCCCACCAATGACCTCGATATCGAGGGGCGCGCCCTCATCGCCGAGGCGGTGGCGACCCACGGGGGCGGGGTGCTGGCGATCAGTCATGACCGCGCCCTGCTGCGGAAGATGGATCAGATCCTGGAGCTATCGAGTCTGGGGCCGCAGCTCTATGGCGGCGGCTACGACCTCTACGTCGCCCGCAAGGCGGAGGCGGCCGCCGCGGCGCAGCGCGACCTGGAGTCCGCCCAGCTGGCGGCTGCCCAGGCGGCGCGGGATATCCAGACTGACCGTGAGCGCAAGGCCCGCCGGGACGCCGCCGGCGTGCGCTTCGCCGCCCGCCGCAGCGAGCCGAAGATCCTGCTCGGCGCCCAGGCCGAGCGCGCCCAGAACAGCTCCGGCCGTCTCGACCGCCTGGCCGAACGCCGCACAGATGCCGCCGCCGCGCGCCTGGAGGCCGCCATGGCGAGAGTCGAGGCCGCGCGCCGCCTCGGCTTTGACCTGCCCGGAAGCGGTCTCGCCGCCGGCAAGAGCGTCCTGAGCGCCGAGGGGCTGGAGGTTCGTGCGCCCGACGGTCGGGTGCTGATCAGCGGCCTTGACCTGCAGATCACCGGGCCGGAGCGCCTGGCCCTGTGCGGCCCCAATGGGTCGGGCAAGTCCACGCTTCTGCGCGTGCTGAGCGGCCAGCAGGATCCAAACTGCGGCGAGGTGCGCCAAGGCGTCCCCCCGGCCGTCTTCGACCAGCAGGTGCGCCTGCTGCGTCCGGAAGAGACGCTGCTAGAGGCGTATGAACGGCTCAACCCGACGGCCGACCGCAACGCAGCTCAGGCGGCCCTGGCCCGGTTCCTGTTCCGCAACCGGGCGGCTGAACGAAGGGTCGCCGAACTGAGCGGTGGGGAACGCCTGCGCGCGGCCCTGGCCTGCGTCCTGATGCGGCCTGCGCCGCCCCAGTTCCTGGTGCTGGACGAACCCAGCAACCACCTGGATCTGGACTCGCTTGCGGCGGTGGAGGCGGCGCTCGGCGCCTATGACGGGGCGCTGCTGCTGGTCAGCCACGACGCCGACTTCCTGGCGGGAGTCGGCGTCGATCGGCAGATCCAGTTAGGCTAGTCCCGCGGGGGCCTGGCCTCCCGGCGAACGATCCGGAAGACCCCGTTGGCGCGGGCGCACGGAACGCCATCGGCTCTGGCGAAGGCTTGGGCGAAGGCCAGCGTGCCGCCAGGACGAACGAACTCGGTCTCGAAGGTCAGCCATTGGCCGTTCTGGGCGGCTTCCAGGAAGTCGACGGTCATATTGACCGTCAGCATCGAGGCCTCGCCCCCGGCCGCCTGCACGCAGGACAGGCCCATGGCGTTGTCGCACAGGGCCATGATCAGGCCCCCGTGGACGAAGCCGCGACCGTTCAAGTGCGGCTCCCGGGCCCAGAGCCCGAGAATGACCGCCTGCAGTGTCGTACGAGCATAGATCGGCGCCCAGGGGTCGGTGAGGGGACTGGTCCGTCCGTGAAGGGCGAAGCCTTCCGGTGGCGGCTGGTCTGGAGCGACCACCATCAGGCGGCCGCCAGCCGGGCAAGGCTTTCCAGCGTCCCGGCGCAGGCCTCGGCCGCCTCCTGGCCCTTGATCCTGAAGTGTGCGCCGAAGAAGTCCTGGTGGACCTGATGCTCATGGAAATGGTGCGGCGTGAGCACCACCGAGAAGATCGGAGTCTCGGTAGCCAACTGCACCTGCATCAGAGCGGCGATCACCGTCTGAGCGACGAACTCGTGGCGGTAGACGCCGCCGTCGACCACGAAGCCCGCCGCCACGACGGCGGCGTAGCGACCGGTGCGGGCCAGGCTCTGGGCGTGCAGCGGAATCTCGAAGGCGCCTGGGGTCTCGAAACGGTCGATGCTCTCAGGGCCAAAGCCCCGTTCGCCGATGGCCTCGATGAAGCCTGTATGGGCCTGATCGACGATATGCCGGTGCCAGAGGGATTGCACAAAGGCGATGCGGGCGGCGCGGAAGGCGCCGTTGGCGGTGGGAAGTTCGAAGGCGGCTTGGGTCATGGTCGTTTCCCTGACGGGTGGATGAACCACGACTCAGGGGCGCGCTGGACGGACCATGCGGGCGCACGCGCCCTCGAGGTGTCGCCCAACGGTTCTCATAACCGGACTCTAACCGTCGGCCCCGGGATCGCACCGGGTCTGCTCGTCCCTGGCGGCGGTGAGGCCGGCAGGCGCCCGCGGGCTCGTCCAGACCCTGGAGCCTGGCATTACCGCCGGTGGGGAATTTCACCCCGCCCTGAGAACGTAGATCGCCGGAACCCCCGGCGACCAGGCGAGCTTAGCGGCAGACCCAGCCGTCAAACAAGCGTTTGATTGATCAAGCGCGCTGGTTGAGGGTGATGGCCGAAGCGGCCTTGTTGGCGGCCTGTCCGGAGCGGGGGCCATAGCCGGCCGCCTCGCCCCTCTGGCTGGCCACCTCGTCGGCTATGGCCTTGACGAGGCCTTCGGTGACGGTTCGGGCGGCGGCGATCGCCCGACCCTGGCGGGCGAGCACGGCGTCAAAGGCTTCAGTGGCGCGGATCAGGCGACTGCGCTGGGCGAGCGGCGCGGCGGACACCAGACTGGGATCAGCGCGGACCCTGGCCGATTCATGGCGATAGACATTGGCCAGCCGGGTGGTTTCATCCAGCTGCTCGGCCGCCTTGTGCGGGCGTCCTTCTTCGAAGGCCTGGGCGCTCAGGGCGACCAGTTCAGTGAGGCGCTCGGTCAGCAGGCTCAGCTGCTCCACGCGGTCCTGCGCATCGGTTGCGGCGATCGCCATGGCGGCTACTCCTCCAGGCCTTGTAGTTTCAACATTTCGCGGGCGACCGTGTCGGCCAGGCCGATCCCGCCGCTCTTGGTGGTCTCCCGGGCGAAGGCCTCGGTGAGGAAGGAGCGGAACTGGTTCTCCGCCTGACCGCCGCCGAACGGGGCGGAGACCTCGGTGGCGGTGAACATCTGCTGCATCATGATCGACAGGAAGGCCGCCTCGAAATCCTCGGCGGTCTTCTCGATCTTGCCGCGCCTGGCGAGCTCGGCGGTGTTCTGGGCGCCGGCGGTCGCGCCCGCGCCCGGAACGATGGCGGAGATGGGGGACAGGGCGCTCATCACATCACCTCGATGTCGGCCTGCAGGGCGCCGGCGGCCTTGATGGTCTGCAGGATGGAGATCATGTCGCGCGGGGTGACGCCCAGGGCGTTGAGTCCCGCCACCAGATCCGACAGCGAGGCGCCGTTGCGCACGGTGAGGAACTGCTTGCCCTTCTCTTCCTCGACCTCGACGGCGCTCTGAGGGACGACGACGGTCTGGCCCTGGCTGAAGGGCGCCGGTTGGACAACGTCGGGGAACTCCTGAACCCGGATCGTCAGGTTGCCCTGGGCGATGGCCACGGTTGAGACCCGAACAGCCTCGCCCATCACGATCACGCCGGAGACCTCGTCGATCACCACCTTGGCGGCGTTGTCGGGCTGAACCGACAGATTCTCGATCTGCGCCAGAAAGGCGGTCATGTCATGACCGGCCGGCGGGCGGACCGCGACGATGGTGGGGTTCTGGGCGTGCGCCGTGCCAGGGAACTGGCGGTTCACCGCCTCGGCGATCCGCCGGGAGGTGGTGAAGTCGGGGTTGCGCAGGGTCATGCGCATCTGGCCCATGGAGGCCAGCTGGAAGCCCAGCTCCCGCTCGACGATGGCGCCGCCGGCGATACGGCCCGCGGTCGGCACGCCCTTGGAGACAGAAGAGCCCGAAGCCCCGCCAGCTGAAATCGAGCCGGTCTGAACCGTGCCCTGCGCCACCGCATAGGCTTCGCCGTCGGCGCCCATCAGCGGGGTCACCAGCAGTGTGCCGCCCTGCAGGCTCTTGGCGTCGCCCATGGCCGAGACCGTCGCGTCGATGGGGGAGCCCGCCGCCGAGAAGGCCGGCAGCTTGGCCGTCACCATGACGGCGGCGACGTTCTTGGTGTTGAGGTTGGCGTCCCGGGTGTTGACCCCCAGCCGCTCCAGCATGGCCTCCAGGCTCTGACGGGTGAAGGGGGCGTTGCGGAGCGAGTCCCCTGTGCCGTTCAGGCCCACCACGATGCCGTAGCCGACCAGCATGTTGTCGCGGACGCCCTCAAACTCGACGATGTCCTTGATGCGCGAGCTGGCCAGGGCCGGGCTGCTCGCCAGGCTGAGCGAAATCAGGACCGCGCTGAAGAGGCGAAGAGGCTGGAACATGAACGCTCGCCGGGACAAAGGAGGATCAGCCCTGCGCCATGCGAGCCCCATGCCAGCCGCTGGCGAGCGAAAAGTCATATAAAACAATTGCCTGGCGTTCGACAGTTCGCGGCGCCGAGCGTCCGGTGCAGATTTTGCCCGGCATTAACCATACCCTAAGCGGCGAAGCTGAGACTCTGGGTTGCGCGTACAGTTGGTGAAGCAGGACGCATGAAAGTTTCGGGTTCGGGTTCGGCGGGGCCAGCCTCGGGCGCAGGGCGCGCCAGGGGCGCTGCGGGCGGCGAGGGGTTTCGTCTGCCGAGCGTTTCGGGGGCGGCTGCGCCCTCTGCGGCGGGCCCAACGGGGCCAGTGGCTTCGGTCGCGGGTTTGAGCGCGCTGCTCGCCCTGCAAGAGACAGGCGGGCCGCTGGAGCGTCGCCGCCGCGCGGTCAGTCGGGCTGGCCGCATTCTGGATGTGCTTGACGAGGTGAAACTCGCCCTGGTGAGCGGGGAACTGTCGCTTGGCCAGTTGGAGCGACTCACCCGGGCGGTGCGGGAGGAGCGGGCGTCCACCGAGGACGCCGACCTGGAAGGCGTTCTGAACGAGATCGAGACGCGGGCTGCGGTGGAATTGGCCAAACTCGAAATGGCCCGAAACGCTGGTCTACCAACGGTAGGGGAGTCGCGTTGAATGTCCCCGAAGTTCTGCTATATAGCCGCCTCCCAAGTTCCGGGGAACTGTCCAGGGGCGTGAGGTATCGTTATGGCGGCCACTGTCATGGCTTTAGAGAGTTCTTATCGTCCGTCTGAGGACGAAGAGTTCATGAATGAGCGCCAAGTCGAGTATTTCCGGCAGAAGCTCATGACTTGGAAGGAAGAGATTTTCCGGGAGAGCCGGGAAACCCTTTCGCATCTTCAGAATGAGACCGAAAACTTGCCCGACGACGTTGATCGGGCTTGGTCGGCCACGGACCGGGCGCTGGAGCTGCGCACCCGCGACCGCCAGCGCAAGCTGATCTCGAAGATCGATGAGGCCCTTCGGCGGATCGAAGACGGCAGCTACGGCTATTGCGAAGAGACGGGCGAGCCGATCGGCATCGCGCGCCTCGAGGCGCGCCCGATCGCCACCCTGAGCCTGGAGGCCCAGGAACGCCATGAGCGCCGCGAGCGGGTCCACCGCGACGACTGATGGCCTGCCTCCGCGGCGCCCTCCAAGGGGCGCCGGCTCAGGTCACCCGGGTCGTGGTCAGGGCGGCGGCTTCAACATCTCCCTGGGCCAGACGCCCGTCGAGATGCGGCAGGATGTCATCGACAGCGCCCGCCACCGCCCAGCTGTCCATGAAGTCGGGCGGGGTGAGCTGAGCGGCCACCGTGTGCTCCAGCAGCTTGAACAGCGGCTCCCAGAACCCTTCGGGGCTATAGAAGACCACGGGCTTGCGATGCAGGTCGAGCCGGCGCCAGGACAGGAGCTCGATGATCTCCTCCAGGGTGCCAATGCCGCCCGGCAGAACGACAAAGCCATCGGAGCGCTCGAACATGATCTGTTTGCGCTCATGCATGGAGCGCACGACGATGGTCTCGACGACGTCGAGGGCGCGCTCCCGGCTGGTCAGGAATTCCGGAATGATCCCCAGGACGTCGCCGCCGGCCTCGTGCGCAGCCCTGGCGCAGGCGCCCATCAGGCCGACCCCGCCGCCGCCATAGATCAGGCGCCGCCCCTCGGCGGCCAGGACGCGGCCGAACGCCGCCGCATCCGACAAAAGGGCGGGGGCTGCTGCGTCAGACGATCCGCAGAAGACACAGACAGACTCGATGCTGGGGGGCGAAGCGCCCATAGGGTGTTGGCTCCGGAAAATGCTGCCGGCGCGCATGGCAAGCCGGGAATCCGCTTAGCTAGGGTGTGACATGATGCGATTCAAGCAAACCTTCCTGGCGTGGCCGGTCGTCACCCTGACGAGCCTTGTCCTGCTGAGCGCCTGCGGGGAGGGCCAGGTGGGGGCGGGCTCGCCCCTGAATCGGGAGGCCGAGGCGCCGAGCTCCTATCTGGCGCCCCCGAGCGCCCGGGCCCTGCGGGCCAGCGCCGAGGGCCCTGTGCTGAGTGGTGTCGCGGCGCCCGGTTCGCGGGTCAGGCTGGCCACGCCCGAGGGCGAGGTCCGCCTCACGGAAGCCGATGATCAAGGCGCCTGGTCGATCCCCCTCGGCCCCATTGACGCTCCCAGGATTTTTGGGCTGTCGATGCTCATCGGCGAGCGCACCGTTCAGGCGGAGGGCTATCAGCTGGTCCTGCCGGACGGGCGACTGGTCCTCCTGCGGGCTGGCGCTGGGGCCGTTGTGGTCCAGGGCGCGGCGGAGCAGGGCATCGCGGCCTTTGACTTTGACGAGGAAGGCGGCGCCGTGATCTCCGGCGCGGCGCCTCCAGAGGCCATCCTGTCGGTGCGGATCGACGGGCGTACGGTTTCGACCAGCGGGCGGGCTGACGCGGAGGGCCGCTTCAGTCTGCCCTTCGGCGCACCCGTGCCACCAGGGCCCCACCAGATCCGGGTGCAGGGGGAGTCCCTTGATCTCAGCGCCGAGGTGGACGCCACCCCGGCCAACGCTCCGGAGGAGGGGGCTATCCGCGCGGTGCGCACCCGCCATGGCCTGCGCGTGGACTGGCTGACCCCCGGGGGCGGTCTGCAATCGACCCTGTTGCTGGATTGATCGGAGCTCTCGTTTGAATCCTCCTGGACTGGCCCGAGGGCGTGGCGGCGGCGATCTGGCGCCGGCGGGAGACTTCCGCTTCTGGCCGGCCATGGCCGACCTTGGGGCCTTGGTCATGCGCTCTGGCGCGCCTCAGCTGCGGCTGCGGCTCATCGCCTCGGTCATCCTGGTGCTGGTGGGAAAAGTGGCCGCGGTGCTGGCGCCGGTCATGCTGGGGGAGGCGATCAACACCTTGTCCGTCGCGGGCGGCCTGGTGGTTGTGGGCGCCACCTTTGTCAGCCTCGCCGTCGCCTTCGCGGGGTTGCGGTTGCTGTCGGCCTGCGCGCCCTTCGCCCGGGACGCCGTCTTCACCGTCGTCTCTCAGGCCACCATGGCCCGGGCGGCGGTGGAGGGGTTTGGCCATGCGGTCTCCCTGTCCCTGGACTTTCACCAGAGCAAGCAGACCGGAACTCTGGCCCGCATCATTGAGCGCGGCGCGAGGTCCACGGACTTCCTGATCCGCAGCGTGGTGTTCAACCTCGGCCCCACGGCGATCGAGCTGCTGCTGGCCATGGGGGTGATGATTGTCAGGCTGGACTGGCGCTTCGCCGCGACGGCGTTCCTGACGGTGGTGATCTATGCGGTCGTCACCTTCAAGATCACCGACTGGCGGTTGTCCCATCGCCGGGAGCTCAACGAGGCAGACGCCAGCGCCGCAGGCCTGTCAGTGGACGCTCTGATGAACTTCGAGACGGTGAAGACCTTCGGGGCGGAGACCCGGGCGGTGGACACCTATCGCGGTGCGTTGAACCGCTATGTGGGCGCCGCGGTGAAGGCCAACACCTCGCTCTCCCTGCTGAACGGCGCCCAGGCGGTGATCCTGAACGTCGGGCTGGCGGTGATGACGGTCCTGGCCGGACTGGAGGTGGCCGCCGGAACCATGCGCATCGGCGACGTCACCATGGCGATCCTGCTGCTCATCGGCATCTATGCCCCGCTGAACATGCTGGGGTTCAACTACCGGGAAATCCGTCAGGCCTTCATCGACATGGAGCAGCTGGTCGCCCTGACCGACCGCACCCCGGATATTCAGGATGCGCCCCAGGCCAAGGCTCTGCCGCCTGCGGCGCCGGATGGTGCGCGACTGGAGTTCCGGGACGTGGGCTTTCGCCACGACGCCCGCAGCCAGGGCCTGCTGAATGTGAGCTTTGTCGCCGAGCCGGGATCGACCGTGGCCCTGGTCGGACCGTCTGGGGCCGGCAAGACCACCGCCGTGCGGCTGGCCTTGCGCCTGATCGATCCCCAAGAAGGCATGGTCCTGCTGGACGGGCTCGATCTGCGTAAGGTGCGGCAGGAGGCCCTGCGCCAGGCTGTGGCGCTCGTGCCGCAGGATGTCGCCCTGTTCAACGACACCCTGCGGGCCAACATCGCCTTTGGACGCCCGCAGGCGAGCCTGGCCGAGATCGAGGCTGTCGCCCAGGCCGCAGAGCTGGCGCCCTTCATCGAGTCGCTGCCCGACGGCCTTGAGACCCGGGTCGGCGAGCGGGGGCTGAAGTTGTCAGGGGGCGAGCGCCAGCGGGTGGGCATTGCGCGCGCCTTGCTCGCCAATCCGCGCTTGCTGATCCTGGACGAGGCCACCAGCGCCCTGGACGGGCGCACGGAGGAAGCCATCCAGGCGACCCTGCGCAAGGTCCGTCAGGGACGGACGACCCTGGTGGTGGCGCACCGCCTGTCGACCATCGTCGACGCCGACCTGATCGTCGTTCTGCGCAGGGGCCGTGTGGTCGAGCGAGGAACCCATGAGGAACTGCTCGCCGCCGCCGGGGAGTACGCCGCCCTGTGGCGACGCCAGACCCGGCAGCGCTGATAAGGCTACTCCGCCGCGCGGGGCAGGGCTTCCTCAGGGGCGGTCACCTGTCTGCGGGGACGCAGGCCGAGTTTCTGACGACCCCAGCCACCGGCCCGGCGCAGCCGCTCCCCATAGACCTTGGGCGCGGCCAGCATGACCGGGGTCAGGACCAGGGTCAGAAGCGTGGCGAAGGACAGACCCCAGACTACGGCGGCCGATAGCTGGACCCACCACTCCGACCCGGGCGCCCGGTACTCGATATGGCCGGCGCGGAAATTGGGGTGGAGCTGGAACATCAGCGGCAGCAGACCCACCACCGTCACCACCGTGGTGAGGATCACGGGGCGGAACCGCTGCGTCGCGGCGCGGACGGCGGCGTCGTCGGCGGGATAGCCGGCCCGGCGCAGCTGGTAGTAGGTGTCCACCAGCACGATGTTGTGGCCCACCACCACGCCGGCCAGGGCGACGATGCCTGTGCCCAGCATGATCACCGACACATAGTTGAACGTGCCCAGGAAGTTCACCTGGACCCCAAGCAGAACACCTACGGTCGACAGGGCCACCGCTGAGAGCGTCACCACCACGCCATAGAAGCTGTTGAACTGCCACAGCAGGATCACCCCCATCAGGAACAGGGAGACCGCCATGGCGACCACGAAGAACTGCGCGGCCTCCTGGCCCTCCTCGTCAGCGCCGGTGAACTTCCAGCGGACGTCATCGCTGATTTCGGCCTGCTCCAGCCAGGGGCGCAGCTCGGCGATCTTCTGGTTGGCGGCGACGCCTTCGATCGCATTGGCCTGGACGATGACCAGACGCTGGCCGTCGCGGCGCTGGATGGTGGTCACCTGCTGGGCGGGCGCCTGGCGGATGAAATAGCTGGCCGGCACCGGACCCAAGGCGGTGGAGATCTTCAGATCGTCGAAGGCGGCCATGTTGCGCGCGTCGGCCGGGAAGCGCACCCGGATGTCGAGCTCATCTTCGGCGTCGTCCGGCCGGAAGCGCCCGACCAGGACGCCGGTGGTCACGAACTGGATCGCCTGGCCCACCGACAGCACATCGACGCCATAGCGTCCGGCCGCCTGCCGGTCGACGGCCAGGTTGAGCTCGATCCCTGGCGAGGTGCGGTTGTCCTCCAGCTCGAACAGGTCTGGATCTGAGGCCAGCCGCGCACGGATCAGATCGGCCGCGGCGTTCAGCGCCTCGGGATTCTGACTGCGCAGCTCGACCTGGACGTCCTTGCCCACGGGCGGTCCGCCCTGGGGTTCGCGGACTTCGATCTGTACGCCAGGCAGATCGGTCAGGCGGGTGCGGATGTCGTTGACGATATCGGCGCCGCGCAGGCCCAGTTCGCCGCGCTCCTCGAAGTCGACAAGATCGACCTGCAGCCGGCCCACCGTGTCGTTGGGCGGCCCGCCGCCGCCGCCGCCCGGACTGGCGGCGCCTGAGCGGGTGTAGATGGAGTCGACGCCTGGCACCCCCAGCAGCCGCTGCTCGACCTGGCGGACCAGCACGTCGTGCGCCTCAGGCGACAGGTTTCCCCGAGCCTTCACATAGACCTGGGCCCATTCTGGATCCTCCTCCAGGAAGAACTCGGTCCGGTGAGTGGAGGTGGCGAACCAGCCGACGATGGCCACGACGATGAGCAGGGTGGCGGCGAAGGTGCGGGTGGGGGCGGCCCCCAGAGCCCAGAGCGTCCGGGCATACCAACCCATGAAGCCCGACATCTCCCGGGGATCACCCCGCTCGGATTTTTCGATCTCCGCCAGATGCGCCTCATCCACCGCGGCTTTGCGGCCGAAGATGGAGCCCAGCGCCGGCGTGAAGATCAGGGCCACGAAGATGGAGGCCCCCAGCACGTACATGAGCGTCAGGGGCAGGAAGCTCATGAACTTGCCCGGGATCGAGTTCCAGAACATGAACGGCAGGAAGGCGCAGAGCGTTGTGAGCGTGCCGTTCAGGACCGGGAAGAACATCCGCTTGCCAGCCGCGGCGAAGGCCTCCTCCTTTGGCAGCCCCTCGGCCATCTTCCGGTCGGCGTACTCCACCACCACGATGCCGCCGTCCACCAGGATGCCGACAGCCAGGACAAGGCCGAACATCACCATCTGGTTGAGGGTCACCCCTGAGGCGTTCAGCATCAGGAAGGCCAGCATGAAGCAGGCGGGGATCGCCGCGCCGACCATCAGTCCCTGCCGGATGCCCAGGCTGTAGACGATGATCATCATCACCAGGATGGTGGCGATCAGCAGGCCGGACTCCAGCACCACCAGGGTGCGGTGGATGAAGTCGCTCTGGTCGTAGGTGTAGGACACCCGGATCGTGTCGGGCCAGCGGGCCTCCTCGTCGGCGACCACGGCGCGGACGGCGTCCACAGTGTCGAGGATGTTGGCGCCGCTGCGCTTGGCCACCTCCAGCGACATGGCCGGCTCGCCATTGTAGCGGGTGATGAAGTTCGGCTCCTTGAAGGTGCGCCGCACCTCCCCGATGTCACCCACCGTAATGACCCGGTCGCCGCTCTTCTTGATGGGCAGGCTGAGGATGTCGGAGGGCTCCTCGACCACGCCGGGGACCTTCACCGCGAACTGGCTGCCGCCGGACCGCAGGTTGCCGGCCGGCACCAGCTGGTTGTTGCGGCTGATGACCTGGGCGAGCTCACCAGTGGTGACGTTGTAGGCCTCCATCCGCAGGGGATCGATCGTGACCTCGAGCATCTCCTCGCGGCCGCCGCTCAGCTGGACCTCCAGCACCCCAGGCGCGGCCTCAAGCCGATCCTGCAGGGAGCGGGCGATCCGGTAGAGCTCGCGCTCAGGCGCGGCGCCAGACAGCACGATGCCGATAATCGGCTCGCCGCTGAAATTGGCTTCCTCGATGATCGGTTCTTCGGCGTCCGGCGGGAATCGCCCACGGGCCAGGTCGACCTTGGCGCGGACCTCGGCCAGGGCCTTGTCCTTGTCGAAGTCGGCCTCGAACTCCAGGTTGACGATCGCCATGCTCTGGCGCGCCGCGGAGTTCATCTCCTTCAGGCCCTCAATGGACTGAAGCTCCACCTCGAGCGGCTTGACCAGCAGGCGCTCTGAATCCTCCGGGCTCACGCCGGGGTAGGGGACCACCACCGAGACGAACGGGAAGTCGATGTCGGGATTGGCCTCCCGGGGCATGGCGAGGTAGCCGAAGAAGCCGAAGATGCTGGCGATCAGGGTGACGCCCAGCACCACCTTCCGCCGCTTGATGGCGCCGTCGATCAGCGGACCGATCATACTCTCAAGCCTCCTGTGCGACGCGCCCTAGCGGGCCAGCGCCACGCGAACCTTCTGGCCCTGGTCCACATAGGACTGGCCGACCGTAATGACGCGCGCCTCGCCGGTGAGGCCACGCACCCAGACGCCCTCGGCGCTCTCCTCGGTCACCTGGACCGCGGTGAAGACGACAACGTCGCCGGGACCCACATGGCGCACGCCCTGGCGGCCCTCAGCATCCAGCACCATGGCCGAGGGGGGCACCAGATGGGCCGGTCCAGAGGCGGTGGTGATCCGGACATCGGCTGAGAGGCCCGAGCGGACGGCCTGCTGCGGGTTGCTGGCGACGACTTCGAGCCGGTAGGTGCGGGTCTGGGGATCGGCCTCCCGGCCCACGAAGCGGACCTGACCGGACAGGGTCTCACCCGACACCAGGGTGGCGGTGGCGGGCTCGCCGCTGCGGATCCGGCCAGCCTGGGTCTCGGGCACATTGCCGACGATGAGGATGGGGTTCAGCTCAATCAGGGTGCCGCAGGGCTGGCCCGGCGAGAGGTAGGTCCCGACCTCGGCGTCGCGATTGTCGAAAACACCGGCGAAGGGCGCGCGGATATTGACCTGCTCCAGGGCGATTTCGGCCTGCCGCACCGCCGCGGCGGCCGCGTCCAGATTGGCCTGATCCTGCAGCACCTGGGTCTCCGACCGGTACCCCTTTTCCGCCAGCGAGGCCGAGGCCCGCCGCTGCAACTCCCGCGAGCGCAGGGCCGCGCGGGCCTGGTCCAGGGCCGCCTGGCGAGCGTCCACCGAAAGACGGCAGAGCACCGCGCCCTTCTGGACAAAGCCGCCTTCCCGGGCCGGGGTCGAGGCCACCACGCCAGAGGTCTCGGCGCGAACGACGACGCTGCGCGCCGCCTCGGTGCGCCCCCGCAAGGTTACGACATAGGGCCGGTTGACCTCTGGGGTCACCGTGACCTGAACCTGGGGAGGCTGGTCAGCCGTCTTCGGTGTCTCGGCCGGCGCGCTGTCTCCGCCCAGCAGGGACATGGCCACGAAATAGACCACCAGCACGCCGAAGACGGCGAGGATGAAGATGTGAGACGCCTTGAGACGCATGCCGTAATTTCCCCCAGCCCCCGGCGGCGCAAAGGCCCGCAGAGGCCGCATTCCCACGTTCTTTGGGATTTCGCGCCGTTGTGCGGCGGGCGTCGCGGGCGTGCAAATGAATTCGCAGACAGGATACGTTCTGGGTGTGGACTGTGCCTGACGAACCGCAGTTCAGGGCATAGAATGACGCGATCCCTGGAGGCGCCGGTCGAGGCGCTACCCCTGCTGAACAGAAGACGGAACCCCTGATGAGATATCTTCACACCATGGTCCGCGTGCGCGATCTCGACGCCTCCCTGGACTTCTATTGCGCAAAACTCGGCCTGGTGGAGGTCTCGCGAGTCGAGAACGCGGGCGGACGGTTCACCCTGGTTTTCCTCTGCGCGCCTGGGGACGAGGAGGCGGCGCGGGCCCGCAAGGCGCCGATGGTGGAGCTTACCTACAACTGGGATCCGGAGGACTACCAGGGCGGGCGCAATTTCGGTCACCTGGCCTATGCCGTGGATGACATCTATGCCGCCTGCCAGCGTCTGATGGATGGGGGCGTGGTGATCAGCCGGCCGCCGCGGGACGGGCACATGGCGTTCGTGCGTTCGCCCGATGGCATTTCGGTGGAGCTTTTGCAGGCCGGCGCAGCCCTTCCGCCCGCCGAGCCGTGGTCGTCCATGCCCAATGTCGGGCAGTGGTAGTCAGAGAGGTGAGGTGATGGTCGTCCGCCGCTAAGGCGGCGGACGAAGGACGGTGGCTCCCCGAGCAGGACTCGAACCTGCGACAAGTCGGTTAACAGCCGACTGCTCTACCAACTGAGCTATCGGGGATCAGCACCGTAGGGCGGCGGCTATACGCCGGGCGGACGGACGGTGCAAGCCTCCGGTGCGCCCCTATCCACAGCCGAAGTCAAAAAAAGAGCCCGGCCGGAGCCGGGCTTGAGAAGGTTGGTGATGGTGGGGTGTCTTCAAGGAAGACCAGGAAAGCTTGGTCTTTTATGGTTAAGGCGAGGTTAACGATCTGGGCCGCGGCGCCGGGCTCTCGGGTGTGTCGGCGAGCGGATAGACAAGCTTTCCAGCAGGCCTTACAGCCGTTGTCGCCCCGACCGGCTCAGCGGCTGCGGATGTGTGGAAGCTGTTGATCCGAAGGCGGTCTTCGGGTGCGCGTCCCACGTCCCGGCCCAGCCCGGGACAGGGACGGGAGGACGACACAGACCCCATGCGGCTCTTCCAGCAGAATCCTTTTCTGGCCTGCGGTCTGGCGGTGGTGACCGCTGCCCTGGGATTCTATGTCCGCTGGGCCCTCGACGGCGTGCTGCCGCCAGGTTTCCCCTATCTGACCTTCTTCCCGGCGGTGATTCTGACCGCCTTCCTGGCCGGCATGTGGCCAGGCATCCTGTGCGCGGTCCTGTCGGGCCTGGCGGCCTGGTGGTTCTTCATCCCCCCCATCGGTTTCAGCCTCTCGCCGGCCAGCGCTCTGACCCTGGTCTTTTTCATCTTCGTGGTGGCCGTGGACATCGCGGTGATCGAGCTCATGCGCCGCGCCCTGCATGATCTGGAGCGGGAGCAGGCCCTGACGGCGCAGCTCTATGAACGTCAGAGGGTGATGTTCCAGGAGCTGCAGCACCGTGTGGCCAACAACATGACCTTTGTGGCGGCCCTGCTGCAGATCAAGAAGCGGACCATCGACAGTCCCCAGGCCGCCGAGGCCCTTGATGAGGCCCGCGAGCGCCTGGTCACCATGGCCCAGATTCACCGTCGGCTTTACGATCCGGCCACCCTGGAGCTGAGCGTCGCCGCGTCGCTGCGGGAGCTGTGTGATGACCTGGTGCAGGCCGCCGGCGGGGGCGACGTCGTCTGCGACGTCAAGGCCGAAGGCGTGGATCTCGACACCACCCGACTGGTGACCCTGTTCCTGCTGGTGGCCGAGGTGGTGACCAATTCCCTGAAGCACGCCTTTGATGGCCGGACCGCTGGCCGCATCAATGTGACCCTTCTGCCAGCGGGCGAGGCGCAGGCCGTTCTGTTGATCGCCGACGATGGTCCAGGCTTTCCCGCGGCCAGTCCCGGCCTCGATGGCCGGCTCAGCCTGGGCTTTGGCATCATGCACAGCCTGGCGGGCCAATTGGGCGGCCAGCTGGACTTCCCGCCGGGGGCAGGCGCCCAGGTGCGGCTGACTTTCCCCACCTAGGACCGCGCCGTCTCCGGGCGGTCTCCGAGCCGTCTTGGCGCCGGCGGCGCGCCTGACCGCCGCGCGCTCCGCTGGACGCTGGGCCCGACAAGTGCGGCGGCCATTGGCCTGTCGCCCGCGCCAGGTGTCACCACGGCTTCACGTCCAGATGCGAAACCTCCGGCCCGGCGGCGGGCGTTTGGCGACGCCGGGACATGACAGTGTAGAGGTTCCCCATGCGGCGACGATCAGGTGTGATCCTGGCGGCGATCGGCCTTGGCCTTGCAGGTTGCGGCGGGGAGGCGAAGGCGCCCGACGGCGCCTGGCAGAGCGAGATGCGGGAGGTCCGCATGGCGGTCCGGGGGTCCGAAGACGACCCCATGATCACCCGACGCCTGACGGCCTACAAAACCTATATCGGCAAGGCGACGGGCCTGCCCGTGAAGCTCTACGAGTCGTCGGACTACAACGGCACGATTCAGGCGCTTTCCAGCGGTCAGGTCGACATCGCTACCATGGCGGGCGGCGGCTACGCCAATGTCGACGCCCAGATCGGCGAACTGGCCCAGCCCATCCTCACCGTCCGTCAGGCCGAGGGCGACACCGGCTACTATTCCGGTCTGCTGGTCATGGCTGAGAGCCCCTACCGCACGATCCAGGACCTGAAGGGCAAGACCCTCGGCTACGTCGATTTCAACTCCACCTCCGGTTACCTGTTTCCCCGCGCCGTGATGCGCGAACAAGGAATCGACCCGGACACCTTTTTCGGGAAGTCGAGCTTCGCGGGCGGTCATACCCAGGCGGTGATGGCCCTGGATAATGGCCAGTTCGACGCCACGATCATCCAGGCTGGCGGCGGCGATCCCGAGCACGGCTTCACCACGGGCGCCCACTACACCATGGCCCGCCGCGGAGTGGTGGAGCTGGATGATTTCCGGATCATCTGGACGGCGGGTCCCATCCCCAACAGCGCCGTCGTCGTGCGCACCGACCGTCCCCAGCCCTTCATCGACGCGGTGCGCGGCGCCATGGCGGCCTTGCCCTATGACGATCCCGACGTCTGGCGCGACATCGGCCAGCCCGACGGGGCGGCCTACACGGCGGTCACCCGCGAACACTACGCCCCGATCATCAAGCTGCGCGCCGACGACATCGCCGCCCGTCGCGCCGGAGAGCGCCAATGAAACGCCTGCTTCTCGCCGCCGGCGCGGTGCTGCTCAGCGCCGCCCAGGCCCAGGCGCCCGTCCTGCCGCTGCGGATCGCCGAGATCACTGGACAGACCGGGCCCTGTGCGCCGCCTGCGGCCAACCTTCCCGCCGCGCAGCGGGCCTATGTCGAACTCCTGGCGCAACGCCTGGAAACCGATGTGCTGAGCTGTCCGGTGGCGGACGCCGCCGGCGCAGCCCAGGCCCTGGCCAGCGGCGCGGTCGATCTCGCCCGTCTTGACGGCGCGGCCTTCGGACCCGTCTCCGGTGAGACCCGCAGCATCCTGACGACGCGCGCGACCGGGGACCTGAACCGTCTGCCGGTGGTGGTGGCCGTCCCGCGCGCCGCCTCGGCCCAGAGCCTGAGCGACCTTGCAGGCGCGAGCCTGGTTTTCGCAGGCCCACAGAAGGCCAATCTGGACGTTCCGCGCCGCGCCCTGGCCGACTATGGGGCGGCCGACGCCTTCTTCGGGACCCAGATCGTGGCCCGGGATCACGAGGACGCCGCGACCCGCCTGCGCGCCGGTCAGGCCCAGGCCCTGGTGTTGCATGCCGGCGCCTGGCAGAAACTCTGCCGTGGCGATCAGCCTGGTGAGGATCTGTGCGAGGACCTGCGGGTCGTCTGGCGCCAGCGCCCGGTGGCCAAGGCGGCGTGGGCCATCCGCACCGATATGAGCGATGACCGTCGCTTCCGTCTGATCGGCATCCATGTGGCCATGCACAACGAGGCGCCGCAGGCCTTCGCCTGGGCGGCCGGCGCTGGGGCTGCGGAGTTCGAGCCGACCGAAGCCAAGGCTCTGCTCGCCCAGGGCCCGACGGTCGGATCATGACCACCGCCGTCGAGACCTTCGAACGTGATCGCCGCCGGATGCTGATCCGGCAGCGGACCCAGGCGGCCCTTGGCCTGGCGATTTTCACGGTCCTGCTGCTGGTGTCGTTTCAACGCAGCCAGTTCTTCGGCTCCGACATCGGCGGCGATCCCCTGGGGCGTATGGCCGACTTCCTGCAGCGGATGAATCCAGGCCTGAAACCTGAGCTGCTGCTCGAAGACCGCCAGACCCGCGGCTCCCTGCATTCGTGGTTCTACGCCCTGCCCATCTGGCTGCGTGCGGCCTGGCAGACCGTGGAGATGGCGATCCTGGCCACCGCCCTCGGATCGGTCCTGGCCCTGGGCGCCTCATTCCTGACCGCCCAGAACCTGATGCCCTTCGCGCCGGTGCGGTTTGTGGTGCGACGCATCCTGGAAGCGATCCGGACCCTGCCGGACCTGATCATGGCGCTGATCCTGGTGGCGGCCTTTGGGGTCGGACCCCTGGCCGGCGTGCTCACCCTGACCATCTCGACCCTCGGCGGTCTCGGCAAGCTGTTCGCCGAGATCAATGAAGAGATCGACCCGCGTCAGCTAGAGGCCCTGCAGGCCGCCGGCGCCGGCCCCCTGAAGAAGATCCGTTACGGCGTAATGCCCCAGGTGCTGCCCAACTACGCCTCCTACGCCCTGATCCGTCTGGAGGGGAACCTGGCCGGCGCCGCAGCCCTTGGCATCGTGGGGGCTGGCGGCATCGGCCTGGAGCTGCAGCGGGCCATCACCTACACGGAATTCGACACCTATCTGGCGATCCTGCTGATCATCATCGCCATGATCTTCCTGATCGACTTGTTCTCCGAGGCCGTGCGTCACCGCCTCATCGGTCTGGAGAAGGCCTGATGCCTCGGCAAGCCTATGACCAGGCCCTGGCCATCGCGCCGGACGCCCTGCGCGCGCCCTGGACCCGCCGGGCGCGCGACTTGGTCCTGCTGATCCTCGCCCTGGCCGCCCTGGTGGGCATGGCCATCGACCTGGAACTGGCGCCCGGCGCCCTGATGACCGGCTTTGGCAAGCTCGGCCGGTTCCTGGGCGAGATGGTCCCGCCGTCGTCCGGCGGGCAGTCGGTGCGGATCCTCAAGGCCCTGGCCGAGACCTTGGCCATGGCCTTCGCCGGCACGGTGATCGCCGCAGTGGTGGCCCTGCCGCTGGGGGTGATCGGCGCCAAGACCGTCGTGGCGAACCCGGCCCTGCACTTCGCCTTCCGACGGTTCCTCGACATCTTCCGTGGGGTGCCGGCCCTGGTCTGGGCCCTTATCCTGGTCTCGGCCTTTGGCCTGGGCCCCTTCGCCGGGGTCGTGGCCCTGGCGCTGGCCGACATTCCCAACCTTGCCAAGTTGTTCTCCGAGGCCCTGGAAAACAGTGATCCCAAGCCGATCGAGGGGGTTCGCTCTGCGGGCGCCTCGCCCCTGGCTGTGATGCGCTTTGGCCTTGCCCCGCAATTCGCCCCCGTCGCCACCAGCCAGACCCTGTTCTTCCTGGAGGGCAATTTCCGCAATGCCGGGGTTCTCGGGATCGTCGGGGCCGGCGGCATCGGCTTTGAGCTGGATGAGCGCATTCGCATCTTCGCCTTCGACGAAGTAGCCTTCATCATCCTGCTCTACATGGTCGCCGTGGCCTGCCTGGACACCCTGTCCCGGGCGTTGCGCAACCGGCTGGCCTAGGGGGCGAACGGGCGATAGGCCCCAGCCGGCGCGTCCAGCGGGGCCGAACTCGGCAGCCCCACCGTGGTCGCGCCCCAGGCGCAGGCGTGCTGAAGAGCCGCCTCCAGGCCTGCGCCAGCGCTGAGCGCCTCCAGCAGTCCGGCGGCGAACACGTCGCCTGCGCCTGTGGAATCAACGACCTGGACGGAGGGCCCGCGCGCCATGATCTGGCCATCGGCTGTATGCGCGCAGGCGCCGTCCGCCCCACGGGTGACGACGATGGCTGACAGGCGGGGGCCAAAGACCAGGCGGGCCGCGCTGAACGGATCGGCCAGGACATCGGGGTGAAGGTCGTCGCCCGAGCAGACCACCACATCGGCGGGGCCTGCATAGGCCGGCCCGGGCCAGTGGACGACCACGGGACCGCGGGCTGAGGCGGCCCAGGCGTCCGCCCCCGGAAACGCGGCGCGAACATAGACGCCATCCGGCTGAATCGCCGGGTGATCTGCAGGCGAGGGCAGGGGCGGAAGCACCAGCCTCGCGCGATCCAGGTCGAGTCCCAGGACCAGCCGCTCCCCATCCGGCTCAATCAGGATCAGGGTGGTGCGGCTCTCGCCCGGGCGGCGTCCCACCAGCGTGGTGTCCAGCCCGGCGGCCTCCGCCAGGGTGATCGACTGATCGCCGCCGTCGTCCGAGGCGACGAGGCTGGCGAGATTGACGTGGTGGCCGGCCTTGGTCAGGGCGACGCCGGCATTGGCGCCGCCGCCGCCAAGGCGGGCGGCGAGACGTCCCTCTAGGCTGCGGCCGGCCATCCGACCGCCACGCTCCAGCCCGCCCTCAAGCCAGACCGGGCGGTCCAGGGCCAGGGCGCCGATCACCAGGAAATTCGCCATGTGGTCGCCTCCGCGCGGCCACACCTAGGTCAAGGCGGTGACGGGCGCGAGACACCCCGCCACGGCCCAGCCGACAAATCCCCCCTTGGTGGGCCTGAGCCTCTCGCGGGCCGTCACGCCGGGGTCACCGGGCCGCCCTAGTCTGTGACGGATCAAGAGCTTACCGCCGAACCCTGGAGGCAGGATGCTGGAGCTGCGCAACGTGACCAAGCGGTTCGGGGAGGTCAGCGCTGTCGACGGCGTGTCCTTCAAGTGCGACCGCGGCGAGTTTATCGGGGTGATCGGGCGCTCAGGCGCCGGGAAATCCACCCTGTTGCGCATGATCAACCGCCTGGCCGACCCGACCTCGGGCCAGATTCTCTGGGACGGGGAGGATGTGGGCAAGCTGAAGGGCAAGCCGCTGCGTCAGTGGCGCCGCCGCTGCGCCATGATCTTCCAGCAGTTCAATCTCTGCCCACGGCTGGACGTGATCACCAATGTCCTGGTGGGCGTTCTGGCCGAGCGACCGACCGCCACCTCCCTGCTCAAGATCTTCCCCGCCGAGGATCGCGCCCGCGCCATCCTCGAGCTCGATCGCCTGGACATGGCTCAGGTCGCTCTACAGCGGGCCGCGACCCTGTCGGGCGGACAGCAGCAGCGGGTGGCCATCGCGCGCGCCATGCTGCAGGAGCCTGACATGCTGCTGGCCGACGAGCCGGTGGCTTCGCTTGATCCCATCAACGCCGAGGTGGTGATGGAGGCGCTGGAGGACGTGTGCCGCGAGCGGGGCATTCCCGTCATCGTCAATCTCCACAGTCTGGATATTGCGCGGCGCTACTGCACCCGGGTGATCGGCATGTCCAAGGGCAAGATCATCTATGACGGCCCGCCCGCGGGCCTGACGCCCGATGTGGTGGACAGGATCTATGGGGTCCGCACCGGCCGCGCCGGCCGCGCCTTCGCCACCCAGGCCGTGGCCGCCGCCTGATGGGTCTGAAGCTTGCCGACCGGCCCCTGGCGCCGGGCTATCGCTATTTCGAGCGCTATGTTCCACCGACGGACGCCGCCGAGAAGGTCCGCGGCCCCGAACCGGCGATCAACCGCGAGGCCCAGGTGCATGACAGTATCCTTGGTCCCTGGTGCCGGGTCGGCGCGCGCACCAGCCTGTCGGAAACCGCCATGGGGGCCTTCAGCTATATCGTGAACGATTCCAGCTCGGCCTATGCCGAGATCGGCAAGTTCTGCTCCATCGCCCGGGATGTCCGGATCAATCCCGGCAACCATCCGACCTGGAAGGCCGCCCAGCATCACTTCAGCTATCGCGCCATCTCCTATGAGCTGGGGGACGAGGACGACCAGGACTTCTTCGAGTGGCGCCGCTCGCACACCGTGACCCTGGGCCACGACGTGTGGCTGGGCCACGGGGTGACCGTGCTGCCTGGCGTCACCGTGGGCACCGGCGCAGTTGTCGGCGCGGGCGCGGTGGTGTCCAAGGATGTGGCCCCCTTCACCATTGTGGGCGGGGTGCCGTCCAAGCCGATCCGCGAGCGCTTCCCCAAGGCGGTGCAGGACGGCCTTCTTGCGATCGCCTGGTGGGACTGGGACCATGAACGCCTCGCCGACGCCCTCGACGACTTCCGCGCCCTCGACGCCGACGCTTTCGTCGAAAAATACGCCTGAGGGCGGGCTGCTGGTCCTGGTGGTCGGCCCCTCCGGAGTCGGCAAGGACACCTTGATCGACGGCGCCCGGGCGACCCTGGCCGACAATCGTGAAGTGGTGTTTGTGCGCCGCGACATCACCCGTCCCGCCGAGGCCGGCGGCGAGGATCATCGGCCGGTGAGCGAAGCGGAGTTTCAGAGTCGCGAGGCGGCCGGCGACTATGTCTTGTCCTGGCGCGCCCATGGGCTCTGCTACGGCGTGCCCGCGGACATCCTGCAGGATCTGGCCGCCGGGCGCAGGGTGGTCGTCAATGTGTCCCGCGGCGTGATCGACGAGGCCCGGCGGCGCCTGGGGGCTGTGCGTATCGTCTCCGTGAGCGCCGACCCTGAGCAGCTGGCCGCGCGCTTGCGCGGCCGCGGCCGGGAGTCCGAGGCCGAGATCGCCGACCGCATCGCCCGCGCCCAGGCCTACGGGGTCGCGGGTGACGACGTGATCACGCTGCGCAACGACGGGTCACGAGAAGCGGGCGTCATGGCTATGATAAGAGCCATAATGATTGAGGGTTAAACCTGGAGCGGCTGCGGCGAGCTGTTAAGAGGGCCGGCCCTTAAGCCCCCCTGTGTCTAGGAGCCGCTCGTGGTCGACTCGCTGCAACTGGCTCTGACCAATCTGCTGACCCCGGCGATCCTGTTCTTCTTGCTGGGCTTCGGGGCCGGCTGGTTCAAGTCCGACCTGGCCGTGCCGGAGGGTGCGGCCAAGACCCTGGCCCTGGTGCTGATGCTGTCCATCGGCTTCAAGGGCGGCGTCGAAGCCGCGCGGGCAGGGCTCAGCCCGGACTTCCTCAAGGCCGCTGGCGTCGGCCTGACCCTGAGTTTCGGCATCCCCATCATCGCCTTCGGCGTCCTGAAGGTGATCAGCCGGCTGGACCGGACCACGGCGGCGGCGACGGCGGCCCACTATGGCTCGGTCTCCATCGTCACCTTTGTCGCAGGCACGGAATTCCTGCGGGTCAGCGGCGTTCCGTTTGGCGGCTATATGGTCGCGGTGGTCGCCTTGATGGAAACCCCGGCCATCCTTTCGGCCCTGATCTTGGCCGGCGGCGGGGCGGCCGGTCGCCAGGGGCTGCGCGGCGAGCTGTTCCGCGAAGTCGCGCTGAACGGGTCCGTGGTTCTTCTGATCGGCGCCTTCCTGGTCGGCCTGCTCAGCGGCGACGCGGGCATGAGCAAGATGGAGGTCTTTGTCGGCCCCGTCTTCCAGGGGGTGCTGGTGCTCTTCCTGCTGGATATGGGCCTGGTGGCGGCGCGGCGGCTGAGCGCAGCCCGGTCCCTGACCCTGCCGCTGATCGCCTTTGCGATCTGCATGCCGCTGTTGTCTTCGATGCTGTCGCTCGGCCTATCCCTGGCGCTGGGCCTGTCGCCCGGCAATGCGGCGGTCCTGGCCATACTGGCGGCCAGCGCCTCCTATATCGCCGTGCCGGCGGCCATGCGGATCGCCCTGCCGGACGCTGATCCGGGAGTCTATCTGACCCTGTCGCTCGCCGTGACCTTCCCGTTCAATCTGGTCTTCGGCATTCCCCTCTACACGGCGGCCACCGCCGCCCTCATCGGGTGAGATCCATGCAACTGTCCAAGCGCAAGAAGCTGGAGATCATCGTCGAGGCGCCGGTGCTGCGTCGGGTCGAGACCTTCCTCGCCGAGGCGGGCGTGCGAGGCTGGACCGTCCTGCCCAGCCTGGCCGGGGCCGGCGACAGCGGGGAATGGCGCAGCGGCGACTTCACGCCGGGTCAGGAAAAGCGGCTGATCTTCGCTCTGGTGACCACCGAGGTGGCGGACCGGGTCCTGGCCCGCCTGGCCGACTTCTTCGCCGACTATCCAGGCGTGGTGGCGGTCTCAGACGTGGAAGTCATGCGCGGCGAGAAGTTCTAGGCTGCGAAACTGAACCGAGACATGACCTCGAAGGGCGCGTCGCGGTCGGCCTGGCGGTAGATGGCCACGCTGTCAAAGCGGTGCGGACCGGTCACATAGGCGAAGAGCTGAGAGAGGGTCTCCAGCACCCGGGCGCGCACGGCGTCATCGGCGATCCCGCTGGTCAGCGTCATATGGAACCGGAAGTCGTCGAAGATGTAAGGATAGCCCCAGTCCAGCATCCGGGCGTCCTGGGCCGGCGACAGGCCCGCCTTGCGCCGGCGGGCGATATCGGCCTCCGACAGGGGCGCGCGGAAGGGATCGAAGTCCCGCACGCAGGCCTCGGCCAGGGCGTCCATGGCCGGGCAGGGATCGTTGAGTCGGAAGGCCAGGAAACGCCCCAGCGCCTGGGGGGAGATCGAAGCCTCGAAGGCGGTTCGGCGGCTGGCGAAGCCCTCGGCGAAGTCTAACAGGTCCCGCTCGCTGGCGCCGTCCGCCAGCTCGAACGGCGCCTTCAGGGTGGCGTGGAAGCCATAGCCCCGGGGGCTGGCGGTCAGCGCGTCCAGGTCCAGGTCGGCCAGCGCAGGCGTGGCTGGCCGGACGCAATCGACCTTGCGGTGCGGATCGCGACCGAGCCAGGCGCAGGCCAGGTCCCAGAGGTCGCCCTGCGGATCAGGGGCGTAATAGACGGCGTAGCGGGGGCTCATGCCACGCGGACGCCCTGACGCCAGACCTCGACCGGTACGGGCCAGCCCTGGCTGCGCCGGGAGACCCGAACCAGATCAGCCCGCTGCCCCGCGACGATCTCGCCCCGGTCATTGAGGCCCAGGCTGCGGGCCGGGGCAGAGCTGACCGTGGCCATGGCGTCCTGCGGGGTCCAGCCCATATCGTCGATCAGCATGAAGGCGGAGCGCAGCATGGAGAGGGGCACATAGTCCGAGGCGAGGATGTCGAGCACGCCAGCCTGGGCGCTCTCACGGGCCGACAGATTGCCCGAATGCGAGCCGCCGCGCACGAAGTTCGGCGCCCCCATGGCCACGAACATGCCCAGCTCCCGCGCCCTTTGGGCCGCGGTCAGGGTGACGGGAAACTCCGCGATGACGCAGCCGTCGTCATGGGCCTCTTCCACATGCTCCAGCGTCTCGTCGTCATGGGCGGCGAGCGGCAAGCCGTACTCCCGGGCAAACGCCACCACCTTGCGGCGGTTGTCATAGGCGACGCCGGGATCGCGGCCGGCATGACGGCGGGCCATGATCTCTTCGATCTCGTCAGCGCTGCGCCCGGCCGCCACCATGCGCGCCTGGAGGCGCTCCACATTGGCGGTCTGCCGCTGCCCCGGCGTGTGGTCCATGACCGACAGCAGCTTCAGCCGTGGATTGTCGGCGTGCGGCTCCAGCAGGGTGAGCAGCTCAGGATTGGTGACCTCGCAGCGCAGGTGCAGCAGGTGATCGGCGCGCAGGGCGCCGTCGATCTGCGCCTGGTCCATGCCGCCGATCATGGGACCCAGCGCGTCCTTGCGGTCCAGGCCGTCCTTGCGGCCGTGCAGGCTGAGCGAGTCCAGCACGGTGGTGATCCCGGCGGTGACGCACTGGCCGTCATGAGCCAGCGCCGCGCCATAGGCGTCCCACAGGGCGCCGGGGCGGGGCTGGTAGTGCTTTTCCAGGTTGTCGGTGTGGATATCGACCAGGCCCGCGACCAGCACATTGCCGGTCCAGTCCAGCGCGCTGGCCGGCGCGGAGGCCCGGGCCTCCACGGCGGCGATGACGCCGTCGCGGAGAACCAGTTCGGCGGCGATCTGGCCCGTGGGCGTGATCACCTGGTCGGAGAAGATGCGGGTCTCGGTCATGGTCAGGCGGCCGCCTTGAACTGGGACACCTCAAAGAGCCGGCTGGCCACGGCGTCGCGAACATCGAGATCGTGGAAGATGCCGATCATGGCGGCGCCTTCCTCAAGGGCCTCGTTGATCAGCCGCACGACGATGGCCCGGTTCTCCGCATCCAGGGAGGCGGTGGGCTCGTCCAATAACAGGACCGGATACTTGCGGATGAAGCTGCGGGCGATATTCACCCGCTGCTGCTCGCCGCCGGAGAAGGTGGCCGGCGGCAGGTCCCAGTGGGCCTGGGGCAGGCGGAGCGCCGACAGCAGTTCGCTGGCCCGGTCCTTGGCCTCTTCGAACGGGACGCCGTTTTCCAGCAGGGGCTCCATCACCAGCTGCAGGGTCGGCACCCGGGGGATGACCCGCAGGAACTGGGAGACGTAGCCCAGGGTTCGACGACGAACCTCCAGCACCTCGTGGGGATTGGCCTTGGTGATGTCCACATAGGCGCCGTCGTGCCAGACCTTCACCGCTCCTTGCGTCGGCAGGTAGTTGCCGAAGATGGAGCGCATGAGGGTGGACTTGCCGACGCCGGACTCTCCGGCCAGCACCACGCATTCGCCGGCGGCGACCTGCAGGGTGAGGTCCTGGAAGACCGGGATGGTGGCCGATTCCGCGTTGTGCAGAACGAAGGTCTTGGCCAGGTCTTCGACGATGATCAGGGGTTTGTCGGTCATGGCTCTAGATCTGCAGGACGGAGGAGACGAGGAGCTGGGTGTAGGGATGCTGGGGATCGTCCAGCACCTGGTCGGTGAGCCCGGTTTCCACCACCTCGCCGCCCTTCATGACCATCAGGCGGTCGGCCATCAGCCGGGCCACGGCCATGTCGTGGGTGACGATGATCACCGCCAGGCCCAGGTCCCGGACCAGTTCGCGGAGCAGGTCGAGCAGGCGGGCCTGCACCGAGACGTCGAGGCCGCCGGTGGGCTCATCCATGAACACCAGGCGCGGGCCATGGATCAGGTTGCGGGCCACCTGGATGCGCTGCTGCATGCCGCCGGAGAAGTTGCGCGGCTTGTCGTCGATGCGGCGGGTGTCGAGCTCTACCCGGTCCAGCCAGTCGATAGTGGCCTGGCGCATATTGCCATAGTGGCGGCCGCCCAGATTCATCAGCGGCTCGGCCACATTGGCCCCGCCGGAGACCCGCATGCGCAGGCCGTCGCGGGGGTTCTGGTGCACGAAGCCCCATTCTTCCCGCTGCATCCGGCGCCGGTCGGGCTCGGACAGGCCATAGATGTCGGTCAGGCCAAAGCGGCGGGTGTCGAAGCGGACCTCGCCCGAGGTCGGCGTCAGCTTGCCGGAGATGCAGTTGAGCAGGGTGGTCTTGCCCGATCCGCTCTCGCCGACGATGCCGAGCACCTCGCCCGGACGCAGGTCGAAGGCCACGTCACGGCAGCCCAGGACATGGCCGTACCATTTGGTCAGGCCCTCGACGCTGAGCAGCGGCGCTGGCGCTATTCTGCCAGGGATGGCGTTCATTGGGCGGGCTCCTTCAGGGCGGCGTCCTGATCCAGGGTGTGGCCGGCCATGGGGCCGACATGGCCAGCCTCGCGGCGTTCGGCGCAGTGGTGGCTGTCGGAGCAGACGAACATCTTGTCGCCGGCGTCATCGAGGATGACCTCGTCGAGATAGGAGTCCTCGGCCCCGCACAGGGCGCAGGTCTCTTCCCAGGTTTGGGTCTCGAACGGATAGTCCTCGAAATCCAGGCTGCGGACGCGGGTGAAGGGCGGCACGGCGTAGATCCGCTTTTCGCGGCCGGCGCCGAACAGCATGACCGCCTCGTTCTGGGCCATTTTCGGATTGTCGAACTTGGGGATGGGCGAGGGCGACATGAGGTAGCGCTCCTCCACCATCACCGGATAGCCGGCGGTGGCGGCGATGCGCCCATAGGCCGAGACGTTCTCGTAGAGCGAGACGTACTGCAGGCCGTACTCCTCGTAGGCATGCATGGCGCGGGTTTCGGTCTCCCGGGCCTCCAGGCCGCGCAGGGGCTCCGGCTGCGGCACCTGGTAGACCAGGACCTGGCCCTGCTTGAGGGGCTTTTCCGGGATCCGGTGGCGGGTCTGGATGATGGTCGCCTCACCAGTGTCCTCGGTGGTGGCTACGTCGGCCACATTGGCGAAGAACCGGCGGATGGAGACGGCGTTGGTGGTGTCGTCGGCGCCCTGGTCGATGCACTTGTAGACATCGTCGGGGCCGATGATCGCCGCGGTCAGCTGGATGCCGCCGGTGCCCCAGCCGTAGGGCACGGGCATTTCCCGCGAGCCGAAGGGCACCTGGTATCCGGGGATGGCCAGGGCCTTAAGGATCGAGCGGCGGATCATCCGCTTCGTCTGCTCGTCGAGATAGGCGTAGTTGTAATAGCGCTCGGGCGCATTGGCGCGAGCCGGAACTGGGGTGCTCATTCTGCGGCTTCCTTCAGGGCGGCGCGGCGCTCGAAGTGCTCCTTGCGGAGCCGGCGGATCAGTTGCAGGTCGGCCTGGAAGTCGACGTAGTGGGGCAGCTTCAGATGCTGCACGAAGCCCGAGGCCTCCACATTGTCGGAGTGGTAGAGGACGAATTCCTCGTCCTGCACCGGGGCGTCTGCCTGCTCGCCCACTTCACGATGACGCAGGGCGCGGTCGACGATGGCCATGCTCATGGCCTTCCGCTCGCAATGACCGAAGGTCAGGCCGTAGCCGCGGGTGTATTGCGGCGGGCGCTCGGCGGAGCCGGCGAAGCCCGACAGCATGGTGCATTCCGTCAGGGTGATTTCGCCGATCTCGATGGCGAAGCCGAGCTCGTCGGGGACGAACTCGACGGCCACTTCGCCCATGCGGATCTCGCCGCAGAGGGGGTGGGTTGAGCCCCAGCCGCGCTGCGAGGAATAGGCCAGGCTGAGCAGGAAGCCCTCGTCGCCGCGGGCCAGGGCCTGCAGGCGCTGGTCGCGATCGGCGGGGAACTTCATCGGCTGGCGGGTCAGGTCGTAGGGCTCGGGCGCTTCGTCGGTGCGGACGTCATGCTCCAGCAGATCCTCATGGCGGAACACCGAGGCGATGTTGGGCATGGGATAGGCCTGGGGCTCTTCGGCCTGGGGCGCGGGCTCAGGGACGACACCGCCTTCCGCCGCCAGGGCGAAGTCGAGCAGGCGGTGGGTGTAGTCGAAGGTGGGGCCAAGCACCTGGCCGCCGGGAATGTCCTTGAAGGCGGCCGAGACGCGGCGGCGCACCGCCATGGCTTCGGTCTCCACGGGCAGGGAGGCGCCGAAGCGGGGCAGGGTGGTGCGATAGGCCCGCAGCAGGAAGATGGCCTCGGGCAGGTCGCCCCGGGCCTGCTTGACCGCCAGCGCAGCCAGGTCGCGGTCGTAGCAGGAGCCTTCGCTCATCACCCGATCGACGGCCAGCGAGAGCTGCTCGCGAACCTGCGCCACTTCCAGCTCGCTGACGCCCGGATCGCCACGGCGGTCCTCGGCCAGCCACTGGTGGGCGTGGGTGATCGCCTTCTCGCCGCCTTTGACGGAAACATAGGCCATGTCAGCCTCCCTTGATCTGAGCGGTTGTGGTGCGCGGCAGGGCGAGCAGCTGGTCGCCTGAGACCAGCAGAACGTCGACGCCGAACTGGAACTGCGCCTGATTGGTCTCGATCTGCGTCCAGAAGTCCTGGGGCAGTCCCTGGGGCGCGATGTCGGTGGTGGTCTGGATGCCCGGACCGCTGAGGGTCACCACGGGTCCGCCCTCGAGGGACGCAATCTGCAGGATCACCGTCGTGGACCGGTCGGGGTATTTGGCGTCGCCCTGGTTGAAGGCGGCCAGACTTGGGGCCTTGGCCATGTCGGTGACGATGGCGAAGGCGGCCTCTTGAGCGTTCCGCGTCAGCGGACAGCCACAGTGGAAGCGCAGCCAGGCCTCCGCTTCGGAATCGGCCAGGGCCGGGTCGAGCCAGACCAGGGTCTCGAAGTCAAAGAGGGTGAGCGCCACGGCGCCGGCGGCCTTGCTGAGGCCGGTCGGAGCCTGAGGCGCGCGCTCGAAGCGGGTGATGCGCCCGGGGCGGGCCATGCATTCCATCACCTCGCGGAACACCGCCTGGCTCTCGCGGACGGGGTCGGCGAAGGCCGGGGCGATGCGGCTGAGATCGAGGGTTGCGACGCTCATTGGGGGCCTCGGGTGCGGACCATGGTGAAGAAGTCGACCTTGGTGGCCGCGGCCTTTCGGGCGGCGGTGTCACGACGCTCAGCCTGGGCGCGGGCCAGTCTGGCGACCACGGCGCCCTCGACGGCGGGCCGAAGCGCCGGCGCCTGCATCATGGCGTCGACGGCGGCCGCCAGCTCGGCGTGGCGACGATCGCGGCCGGCGACGTAGCCGATCCCCGTCTCACCGCTCTCAAGCCGCACGGCCGCACGGGTGACGGTCATTTCGCCCACATTGAAGGCGTCGCCGGCGCCGCCCATGCGACCGCGCACCAGGACCAGACCTGTCTCGGGCGCCCGCAGGGCCGAATAGGCCGGGGGATTTGAAAGGTCGTCCCAGGCTGCGCTCACCTCACCGGGCTGAGCCTTGGCCAGGATGGACAACCATTGGCGGCGCTCATTGCCCGCCGCGTTGTTGACCGGGTCAACCGGCATGCGTCACCTCGACAAGTAAGTAAAATGTTGTATTCGTCCTATGCATTGGGTATTCGAAAGCCCAATAGGCGACAACAAGCCAAGTATGAAACTTATTTTACAGTAGTAAAACTTGTCTAGGACATCCGACGTAGACTGATCACGAGGTGGTGGAATGTCAGGTGGAATGCCGTTGTGGCGAGAGATCGCCCAGTCGCTGGAACAGCAGATCCGGTCGAGAGAACTGACGCCCGGTGACAAGTTACCGACCGAACATGAGCTTTCGCGCCAGTTCATGGTCAATCGCCATACGGTGCGCCGCGCCCTGTCGGACCTGCAGGAAAAGGGGATTGTGGAGTCGACCCAGGGGCGGGGCAGCTTCGTGCGCCGCCCATCACGCCCGGCACGCCTGCAGAAGCGGCCGCGGTTCACCGAGGCGGTGCTGAAAAGCGGCGCCGAGCCCACCACTCAGATCATCAAGCTGGAAGTCCGCCCGGCGGTCAGTGCAGTGGCCGAGGCCCTGGGTCTCAAGATCGGGGCGCCGGTGATCTTCATGGAGCGGCGCCGCTTCGTTGACGGTGAGCCGACAGCGCTGGGTCTTCACCACTTCAGCTTCGAGCGGTTCCCGACCTTCATCGAGATGTACAAGGTCCGCGGCACCATCACTCAGACCCTGCGCGACAGCGGCGTGCCCGACTACACCCGGCGCAAGACCTCCATCTCCGCACGCCTGCCGACCCCGCAGGAGGCCGAGCAGCTGCACGTGCCCCGCCATGTGCCGCTGCTGATCCGCCGGTACCTGAATGTGGATGGTCTGGGACGCCCGCTGGAGTTCGGGGAGTCGCGCTCCACCGCCGAGATCGAGATCGTTTTTCAGGACCCCGAGCGGGACTGAATTGACTTAGTTTTCCAGGAGATTGAGCGTGGAACTGGCGTTTAGAAACGCGCGCGTGGTTACGGGCGACGAAGACTTCATCGGATCGGTCCTGGTGCGTGGCGGGGTCATCGCCCAGGTGGACCGCGGCGCGGGCGCAGTGGGGGAGGACTTCGAAGGCGACGTCCTGATGCCGGGCGTCGTCGACCTGCACACGGACAGCCTCGAGAAGCACTACTTCCCCCGGCCCAATATCGACTGGAACCCGGTCTCGGCGGCGGTGACTCACGACGGCTGCGGCCTGTCGGTAGGGGTGACGACGGTGTTGAACTCCCTGACCCTGGGCTCGTTCAATCCTTCGGCGGCCCGCAACACCGATAACCTGAAGCGCCTGGTGGAAGGCCTCCATGGCGCCCAGGGCCAGGGGATGCTCCGGGCCGATCACAAGATCCACTGGCGATGCGAGACCACGGCGGACGACCTGCGGGGGCGTCTCGACGCCATGGCCGACCATCCGATGACGTCTCTCTTCTCGCTGATGGACCACACGCCTGGCCAGCGTCAGTACCGCAATCTTGAGAAGCACCTGGCCAACTGGCAGGCCGGCGGCATGAGCGAGGCCGCCGCCTTCGATCGCCTGGCTCAGGTGCGAGAGCGCCAGGCCCGCAACGCCGACGCCAACCGCCGCCATGTGGCGCAGATGGCCACCGATCGTCAGATCCCCCTGGCCAGCCATGACGACGAGAGCATCGAGCACATCGACGAAGCCGCCAATCTTGGGGCCACCGTAGCGGAATTCCCCGTCACCGCTGAAGCCGCCCGCCGGGCGCGGGAACGCGGCATGGTGGTGGTCATGGGCGGGCCGAACCTGATCCGCGGCGGCTCCTATTCCGGCAATGTCCCCGCCGCCGAGCTCGCCGAGGCCGACCTGCTGGACGCCTTCGCCTCAGACTATGTGCCGCGCAGCCTTGTGGAGTGCGCCTTCGCCATGACCCGGCCGCCCTTCAGCTGGAGCCTCGCCCAGGCCGTGGCCCTGGTCACCGCAGCGCCGGCGCGGGCGGTCGGGCTCGCAGATCGCGGTGAGATCGCCGCCGGTCAGCGGGCGGATCTGTTGCGGGTGCGGCTGGCCGGGGATCTGCCCCTGGTGCGCGGAGTCTGGACGAAGGGCGCCCGCGCCGCGTGAGGCCCATGCGTATCGTCACCCTCAACACCTGGAAGAACGAGGGTCAGTATGCGCGGAGGCTCGCCCTGATGGCCGAGGGCCTGGGCGAGCTGGAGCCTGACGTGGTCTGCCTTCAGGAGTGCTTCCAGGCGCAAGGCTGGGACACTGCGGCCCATCTGTCGGAGGCGCTGGGACTGGTGGCTCTGTCGGCGCCGGCCCGGCGAAAGCTGCGGCGACATCAGGGGGAGATCGTCGACAGCGCCTCGGGCCTGGCCATGCTCTGTCGCGAGCCTCCCCTGACCACGGGGCGGATCGCCCTGCCGTCTGATCCGACCGATGGCGAGCGGATTGGCCAATGGGCCGATGTCGCCCCTGGCCTCAGGGTGCTGAACCTGCATCTGACGCACCTGAGGGGGCCGCAGGCCGCTGACCTGCGGCAGGCTCAACTTGTCCAGGCGATCTCTGACGCCGCTCAACCAGGTTGCAGCCTGCTGGTTGCTGGCGACCTTAACGCCGCGGCCCATGCGCCGGAGCTCGCGTCGATCGCCGCGGCGCTCGATCACCACGCGGCCGCCACCCTGCAAGGGGAGCGGGCTGATGGCGGACCCTCGCCAGTCGCCGCGATCGACCACCTGGCCCTCCTGCAACCCGCAGACTGGAAGATCGTGCGCCGCTTCCGCGCCCTCGACCGGCCCGACGCCGAGGGCTGGTATCCGTCAGATCACGCCGCAGTCGTCGCCGACCTGACCTCATCCACCTGAACGTCCAAGAGTGAACAGAAAAGGCGCCCCGGCTTGGCCGAGGCGCCTGAAGGTCAGCCCGACAGCTGACCGCGCCTGCGCGCGGTCAGCCTGGAACGGGGATCTAGAAGGAGGCGCGGACGCCCAGCAGGTATTTCCGGCCGAAGCCCTCGATTTCGTAAGGACGATCTTCGCGACCCTGGTAGCGAACACCCTCTTCATTGGTGAGGTTGTTGGCGTCCAGGAAGACCGAGAAGGTCTCGTTGACCTGATAGCGGGCGGAGAAGTCCAGGCGCTGGCTGTCGCCCCAGTAGAGGTTCGAGTTGGCCGAAGAGCCCGAGGGGAAGACTTCGTCCAGCCAGTCGGTGCGGTGCTGCCAGCTCAGGCGCGAGGACAGGCCATACTTCTCATAGAAGAGGGTCGCGCCAGTGATGCGATCCGATGTGCCAGGGAACTCCACCGTCTCGCCGGTCGGGGTCTCGAACTCGCCCTTGGTGAAGGACACGCTGCCCTGGAAGCCGAAGCCCGACAGCCAGCCCGGCAGGAAGGTCCAGGGCTGGGTGTAGACGAACTCCAGGCCGGTCAGATGGCCGCTGCGGCCGTTCTGGATCGAAGACAGGGTGTAGGCGCTGCGATCGACCCCACCGAAGTCGTAGCTGTCGTCGCCCACGATCCGCGAGGCGTCGAACAGGACATTGTCGACCTCCCGGTGGAAGAAGCTGGCCGCCAGCAGGGCTGCGGGGGCGAAGTACCATTCGGCCGACAGATCGACGCCGTAGGCCTTCTCCGGGGTGACGAAGGGGTTGCCGCCACTGATGGTCTCGGCAGTGTCGTTCACGGTCACTGTGGCGCGCATGTCCTCCAGGCTCGGACGGGCCGAACCGGTGATGAAGGCCGCCCGGAGCTTCAGCGTGTCCGAATAGTCGAAGCCGTAGTGCAGGCTCGGGAAGACATTGGTCTCTTCTGACGAGAAGCTCAGCGGAACCAGCGCGCCGGCCACATTGGCGAGACCCTCGGAGTTGATCTCCGTGCGCTCGACGCGCACGCCAGCGGTGAGGGTGTGGCGATCCCACTTCCAGCGGTTCATCACATAGCCCGACGCGACCTTCTCATCGACGGCGTTGGTGGCCCGCTTGTCGATGTCATAGACGGCGAAGTTGCCCGTTCCCGCCGCATTGGCGGCCCGGGCGGCGGCCATCAGGGCCAGGACGCCATCGCGCATGCGTGCGGTGTCGATGTGAACGGCGGTGAAGCCGCGGTCCATGTCCTGATCCCAGACGGTGGAGCCGAACAGCGCCTTCATATCCCAGGGCATGCCCAGGAGGGCGCCGTTGGTCTCCAGCGGGAACCCGGTGCGGTTGCCGGTGGCCACGGTCCCGTCAGGACGAACCAGGGCGGTGACGTCGTTCTCCTGGGCCCGATCATCATACTGGAAACCGGCGCTGAAGGTGGCCTGGGCGCCGAAGCTGTCCCAGTCGCGGCTGCCGTCGAACTTCAGGGTCACTGCCTCGGTTTCAAGCCGGCCGGTGGACTCCGTGGCGAAGGATTCCGGCAGGGTGAGTTGGTTAAGCGAGGTGCGCTGGGCGCCGCGGGCCGGCTGACCATTGACCAGCACCGTGTCGTAGAGGGTGTGCAACGGGATGCCGTTGCCGGTGGCGTTGACCTTCACGGTCATCGACGGAAGGAATGCGGTGTTGGCGATCGACGGCCGCGAGGTGGAGGTGGACGTCTGCTGTCCGACGGACGGGTAGAAGGTGTTGAACTCGGTGGTGGCGTAGGCCAGGTCCCAGCTCAGGTCCCAGTTCTTGACCCGATGGTCGCCGTGCAGAACGCTGAAGTTCACGCCGTTGGTATAGATGCCATTGGCGAAGGACGCGGTCATCGGCACGCCGATCAGATCGGCCGTCTCAAAGTTCCGCGTGCCCGAAAAGGCGTTGGCGTAGGTGAAAACGTACCAGTTGCGTTCTTCGAAGTCTTCAAACTCGGTAACGAGGTGCGTCAACGACAGATAGTGGTCGTCATTCGGCGCGTATTCGATCTTGCCCGAATAGGACTCCGTGACCCGTTCGATCACATACTTGGTGAAACGCTGCGACGAGAGGCCGACCGTGTCGAAGCGGGGCTCCGAGTTGTCGGTGTGCTGTTCGAAGGAATAGTGCGAGCCGATCAGGCTGGCGCCCCAGGTCCCGTTGGACCAGGACAGACGGCCGGAATACTGCTTCACCGGCCCGTCGCCCATGTCGACGAAGCCGCCGCCTAGGTCGAACGACCCGTGGAAGCCCGGCAGGGACAGGGGTGAGAAGGTCTCGATGTTCACCCGGCCGGCCAGGGCCTCGGCCGGCATGTTCGGCAGCAGGGTCTTGTTCAGCACGACCTGGCTGATCTGCGCGGCCGGCACGGAGTCGAAGCGGAAGATGCGGTCTTCGGCGCCGATCAGGTTGACGCCGTCCAGCGCCATAGTGGTCCAGCGGGTCGGCGCGCCGCGGATCTGGATATAGCGCTCCTGACCCTGGTCACGCTGAACGCCGACGCCGGGCAGACGGGCGAGCGCGCCGGCGGCGGTGGCGTCGGGGAAGCGGCCGATGGTGTCGGCGGCGATGACGTTGACGATGTTGTCCGACGCCTTCTGGATTTCCAGGGACGCTTCAATGGACTCGCGGATCGGCGAGGCGGTGACCACCACCTCCGAAACTTCGGCGTCCTGGGCCAGGGCGGGCGCGGCGGCGGCGGCGAGAATGGGCAGAGAGGCCGTGACGGCCAGCAGAGCGCGGCGCTTGCGAGCGCCGGCCAGACGCGCGGTGTGGCGCAGATGGTTGGATGACATGGTCCGTCCCCCTTGTTGCTGTGATCAGCGGACGGGGGCCTCGACTAGGCTAGGTGGGTGTCATCCATTCGTGGGTTTGGTGATGTCTCGATGTTGAGGCCGCGACTTGTTGGTTAGACAGGGTGGCGTGGCGCACTCATCCCGAGGGGACAAGTGCGCCGACCAACCTAACCGTGCAGCTTCTTGGCCACCTCGGCGATCCGGCGGCCCTGATAGCGGGCGCCGTCCAGTTCGGTCTGGCTGGGCTGGCGCGAACCGTCCCCGCCGGTGATCGTCGTGGCGCCATAGGGGCTGCCGCCGGTCACTTCGTCCAGGCGCATCTGGGCCTGATAGCCATAGTCCATGCCGACCACCACGAGGCCAAAGTGCATCAGGTTGGTGATCAGCGAGAAGAGCGTGGTCTCCTGGCCGCCATGCTGGGTGGCCGTGGCGGTGAAGGCGCCGCCGACCTTGCCGTTCAGGGCGCCGCTTGCCCACAGGCCGCCGGCCTGGTCCAGGAAATTGGCCATCTGCGAGGCCATGCGGCCAAAGCGGGTGCCGACGCCGACGATGATGGCGTCATATTCGGCCAGATCCTGGATGGAGGCCACAGGCGCCTCCTGATCCAGCTTGTAGTGGGCGGCCTTGGCGACCTCTTCAGGCACGAGGTCCGGGACCCGCTTGATGTCGACCTGGACGCCGGTCTCCCGGGCGCCTTCGGCCACAGCCTTGGCCATGGTTTCGATATGGCCATAGGCCGAATAGTAAAGGACCAGAACCTTGGTCATGTCGCTCTCCTGCAAAATGGAAAATAGGGGGGAGGGGACGCGGCTCTCAGGCCGCGTCCACCAGGACGAGTTCGGAGTCTTCCAGGGCGGTGATGGTCAGGGACGTCTCGCCGGTGATGGCCGCCCCGTCGCGCGCCTCAAGGGTTACGCCGTTGACCTCCACCCGGCCCTTGGCCGGCACCAGATAGGCGTGGCGCGCGGCGTCCAGGACGTGCTCGGTGGTCTCGCCCGCCTTCAGAGTGGCGCCCAGCACCCGGGCCGGGGTGCGGATCGGCAGAGCGTCGGCGTCGTCCTCGAAGCCGCTGGCCAGGGTCACGAACCGTCCTGACCGGTCGCCCTTCGGAAAGGGCTTGGCGCCCCAGGCGGGCGCGCCGCCGGTGCGGGCCGGTTCGATCCAGATCTGGAAGATGCGGGTGGTGTCGCTTTCCAGATTGTACTCCGCATGGCGGATGCCGGAGCCTGCGCTCATCACCTGGACGTCGCCGGCCTCGGTGCGACCTTTGTTGCCCAGGCTGTCCTGGTGGGTGATCGCCCCGTCACGGACATAGGTGATGATCTCCATGTCGGCGTGGGGGTGGGGCGGAAAGCCGGAGTTGGGCGCGATCTCGTCGTCGTTCCACACGCGGATCGGGCCCCAGCCCATGCGCTTGGGATCGTAATAGTTGGCGAAGGAGAAGTGGTGGCGCGCCTTCAGCCAACCATGGTCGGCGCCGCCCAGTCCGTCGAAACCTCTGCGTTCGATCATCTCGAAACCTCCGCGCCCGATGGGGCGCTCTTGCCTGAGACCAAGATAGGGCTGATGATCGCGATATAAATAGAAACTACTGAAAGATACTGTTTCCAAAATGCCCAAGTTGCCGGACCTGGAGGCCATGGCGATCTTCGCCAAGGTGGTGGAGCTAAAGTCCTTCTCCGCCGCCGCCGATGAGCTGGCCCTGTCCAAGGCGACGGTCTCCAAGGCCGTGACCCGGCTTGAGGCGAGGCTCGGCGCGCGACTTTTCAACCGCACCTCTAGGCGCCTCGCCCTGACGGAGGCGGGCCTTCGGTTGGCCGGGCCAGCCGCGCAGCTGCTGAATGACGGCGAAGCGGCCGAGGACTCCATCCTGGCCCAGTCCGCCCAGCCCCGCGGACTTGTGCGTCTGGCCTCGCCCATGTCCTTCGGCCTGCTGGAGGTGGCCCCCCTGCTGCCGGACTTCCTCGCCGCCCATCCCGAAGTGTCAGTGGACCTGCATATGAGCGACGAGACCATCGATCTTGTCGGCATGGGGTTCGACATGGCGCTTCGGATCGCCGCCTTGCCAGACTCATCCCTCGTCGCCCGCCGGATCGGGCCTGTCGCGCGTCATGTGGTGGCGTCCCCGGCCTATCTCGCCGCCCGGGGGCGTCCGACCCATCCGGCCCATCTGGCTGAACATGCCTGCCTCGGCTACGCCTATCTGCCCACGCCGGAGACTTGGCGGTTCGTCAACTCAGCCGGCGAAGAGGCGTCGGTCCGTCCCTCCGGCCCCTTGCGAGCCAACAACGCCGAAGCCCTGCTGCCCGCCCTGGAGGCGGGGCTTGGCCTCGCCGTCCAACCTGACTTCATTGTCGGCGAGAGCCTCTCGGCCGGGCGACTGGAGGCGGTGCTCCCTGAGTGGAGCCCTCCGCCGGTCGCGCTCCATCTGGTGATGCCCCCGGGTGGTCCGCGGCCGGCGCGGGTGGAGGTCCTCGCCCGGTTCCTGGTGGAGCGGCTCTCGGCGCGGTGCGCCGGGCGTGGTCCGGCCTCGACAGATGCGTCAGGCTGAGCCACTGGAGTCCCATGCAGATGCGCCTGAGCCTCAATGACCCGCGCGGCCGGCTGATGGCCGTCCTGACGGTTGCTCTGTCTCTGGCTGTCGCTGGATGCGGCTCGATCTCGCGCCCGGATGTCGAGCTGGCGCGGGCTCAGGCCCCGGCCCACGCCGTGCTCGACCCCTTCCGTTTCGCGGCCAATGACGAGGCGGCGGGCCGGGCGTTCCTGAGCGCCTGGCAGGTCGAGCGTGAAGCCCTTGGGGCCGACGGGATCACCGCCCTGGCGGTCTCGGGCGGCGGCGCCAACGGCGCCTATGGGGCGGGCGTCCTGGTCGGGTGGACGCAAGCGGGGGACCGACCGGTTTTCGATCTGGTGACGGGGGTGAGCACGGGCGCCCTGATCTCACCCTTCGCCTTTCTGGGACCGACCTGGGACGAAAGCCTCACCGCGGCCTATCGTGATGAGGACGTCTCGCGCCTGACCTCCGGCGGCTGGGGGGCGCTGTCGCGTCCAAGCCTGTACAGCGACCGGTCCCTGCGCGCCCTGGTGGGAAAGTATGTTGACCCCGCGCTGTTGCGGGCAATCGCCGCCGAGCACCGTCGCGGTCGCCGGCTATTGGTGGCGACCACCAATCTGGACGCTCAGGCCACCATTCTGTGGGACATGGGCGCGATCGCCATGGCCGGACAGGCGCCGGGGCAGGAAGCCACGGCGGTGGCCCTGTTCCGCAACGTCCTGGTGGCCTCGGCCAGCATTCCGGGAGTCTTCCCGCCGGTGATGATGCAACTGGACGAGACCGGAGTGGGTGTGGCCGAGATGCATGTGGACGGCGGCGTCAGCACGCCGTTCGTCCTGGGTCCGGCGACCCTGACGCTGTGGACGCCTGAGGGCATCATGCGCCCGCGCGACCTCTATGTGATCATCAACGGCGAGATTGAGCCCAGGCGGTCGCTCACCAAGGGGGCGACCCTGCCGATCCTGATGCGCAGCTTTGACACTCTGTCCAAATCGGACCTCCGGGCGCATCTGATCGCCGCCGTGGCCTTCGCCAACCGCAACGACGCGCGACTGCGCTACGCCGCCATCCCGACGGCCCTGGGGGCCGACAGCCTGGCGTTCGATCTGGACTCCATGCGCCGCCTGTTCGAGGCGGGTCGCGTTGCGGGGGCGGAGGGCGCAGCCTTCGCCGAAATCACCCCGGAGACGGCTTCGACGCCGGCGCCCTGAGCCCTCAGGCCGCGCTGGAAACGGCGGGCGGCGCAGGCGCGGCGGCTGGCGCATCGGCTTCAGGCTTCGGCAGCCGGACGCTGCGACCTTCGAACACCGCGCCGGTCTCCATGGCCAGCTGCTCGTGGGCGATGTCGCCTTCCACATGGGCTGTGCCATAGAGGCGCACTTGGCGCGCCTTCATCGGCCCTTTGATCTGGCCGCGGATTTCGGCGACCACGGCGACGACGGAGCCCTCAATCCGGCCCTGGGGGCCCAGGCTGAGCTTGCCGACGCGCACATCGCCGCGGACCAGTCCATCGATCTGGACCTCGGCTTCGCCGGCGATATTCCCTTGAATACAAAGGCCCGGACCGATCAGGGACGGCGCCTTGGGCTTGGGCGCCGCGGACGGCGCCGCCGCAGCGTTGCGGACCATCGGGGTCTCCTCGGCCTGGGGCCGAGCGGGGGTCTTGTTGGCTTTCTCGAACATGGCGGCGTCCCTTCTCGGTACGATTTGAACCGAGCTTTGCAAGGCTGGGGCCGTGGCGAAGCTTAGGGCTCAGCCATCGCGCCGCGCACCAGCCGGGCATAGAGCCGCTCCGCCACGCCCTTGGGCTGATCGAGACCCAGCCGCGCCAGGGCGTCGCGCACCCGTTCGTCAGGTCGCCCGGCGGTCACCCCGCGCAGGGCCAGGGCGGCGATCTCGGTCTTGGCGGCGGCCGCCGACTTGATCTTCTGCAGGGCCGGCGCCAGGGCCTGTTCCACCTCGGTCATTTCCGTACCGAACGGGAAGGAGGGCAGGTCGCCGGCCTTTCGGAAGGGCGCAAGTCGCTCGCCCAGGGCCTCGGCGGTGTTGTCGGCGGCGAAGTCGGCGATCTGGTGGCTGGCCGGCAGCTTGCCCGCCGCCTTGGCCTGTCCCGCCAGATCCTCGTGGAAGGCGGCGTCGGCCACCTCCAGCATGCGGGCGATCACTTCGCTGTCCCGGGCGCCGCGCAGATCAGCGACGCCGTACTCGGTCACCACCATGTCGCGCAGGTGGCGGGGAATGGTGGTGTGACCATAGGACCAGCGGATGTTGGACTCCGGCCCGTCGCTGGCCTGGCGGCTGGCGGGCAGGGTCATAATCGACCGCGCGTCGGGCAGGGCGAAGGCCTGGGCGACGAAGTTGTACTGGCCGCCAACCCCGCTCACCACGCGGCCATCCTCCAGGGCGTCGGAGGCCACCGCGCCCAGCAGGGTGGCGATCATGGCGTTGTTGACGAAGCGCGCGCCCTTGCGGTCGGCCACCCGCTTTTCGAAGTCCGCGCCATGCAGCTCATTGACGAAGCCCACATCGGTCATCCGGAACTTGGCCCGCTCCTCCAGCGGCATGTCGCGCAGGGCGGCGTAGAAGTCCCGCGGCGCCAGGAAGAAGGCGGCGTCCAGCACAGCGCCGTCCACCTCCCGCTTCAGGACGCCGGCGCGGTAGAGCTCGAGAAAGGCGTCCACGAACATTTCGGTGGCCGCATAAATCCCCTCCTCGAAGGGGGCGGTGTGACGTTCCAGCTCGTCGTCGTGCGGGGCCAGCGCCTTGAGGATCTCCGCGAACCTTGCCGGCTGCCGGTGGCGTAGGATGAGCGCGTGGGCCACCGCATGGCCCATGGAGCCGATGCCGATTTCCAGGGTGCCGCCGTCGGGGATCAGGCTCGCCACGTGGAAGCCCATGGCGTAGTGGGTCAGGCTGACGGGCTGCTTGGGCGGTCCGGGCAGGGGAAACTCCACCTCCGGGCTCTCCAGCATCATGGCGAAGGCCTCGGGCGGCAGTTCGGCGGGACCGGGCATGTAGGGCAGCTCGGCGTTGACCTGGCCCACCAGGATGAGGTCGGTCCGCCCCTCGGCCTTGGCCTTGAGCAGTTCCAGGGTCAGGTCGGTGTTGCAGGATAGGCTGTAGCTCTCTGCGCCCTCGCGCTCGCCCTTGGCCACCAGCTGGGCGACCACGTTGCATCCGCGATCCAGAATGTAGCGGCTGGCGTGGGTGTAGTTGGCGCTGATGTAGTTCTGCTGCACCTCGGGATCGTTCAGCCACATGCCGGCCTGCAGGAAGAACTCGTCCACCTCGATATTGGGCGGCAGGCCACCGCGGCGCTGGGCCTGGGCGTAGGCGAGCTCGGGATAACCGCCCAAGGTCCGCTCCAGGATCGGCCCCATGAAGCGCTTCTCCAGCAGGCTTCCGGGCTCGGGCGGCGTCAGGGTGAGCGCGGTGAAGATCCGCAGGGAGATGGAGCGGTCAGTGGCGGCCCGGGCATAGAGGGCGTTGGCGATATGGTTGGCCTTGCCGAGACCAAGGGGCAGGCCCAGCACCACCTTGCCGTCCAGCCGTTCGATGATGGCCTTGGCGACATCGTCGGCCTGGGTCATCCGCAGCATCGAAGAACTCACGTCAGGCGATCCCAGCCCTGATCGGGACGGAAGCGCTCGCCATGGATGGCGGCGAGCTCCTCCATGCGGGTCTTAAGCTTCTGCGCCCCGGCCGCACGGGCATAGTGGATCGGCCCGCCACGGAAGGGGGCGAAGCCGGCGCCGAAGATCATCGCGCCGTCAACCACGTCCTCGTCCTCCACCACGCCCTTGCGGAGGCATTCGAGGCAGGCGTCGATCATCGGCAGGATCAGGCGGTCGGTCATCTCCTGGGTGGGCTTGGCGAAGGACTTGGCCTTCTGTGGCTCGCCGCCCTTCCAGGCATAGATGCCCTTGCCGGTCTTGCGGCCGAGCTCGCCGGCCGTGACCTTGGCCCGCAGGGTGTCCGGCGGCACGGGCAGGGGCTTTTCGAGCCCGGCCTTGAGGCTGTCGGCCACGGCGATGCCCACATCCAGACCCACCTGATCGGCCAGTTCGGCCGGCCCCACCGGCATGCCGAAGGTCTCGGCTGCGGCGTCGATGGTTTCGGGGGAAACGCCCTCCTGCATCATCACCATGGCTTCGAGCATGTAGGGGGTCAGCGCCCGGTTCACGAGGAAGCCCGGCGCGCTGCGCACCGGCGCCGGCAGGCGGTCGATGGCGCCCAGGAAGGCCTTGGCCAGATTGATGGTGTCGGTGGCCACGCCCTCATGGGTGACGATCTCCACCAGCTGCATCCGCGAAACGGGATTGAAGAAGTGGATGCCGATCAGTCGCTCGGGCCGCGAAAGCCCCTGCGCCAGGTCCTCCAGCCGGATCGACGAGGTGTTGGTCGCCAGCACCGCGCCGGACTTCATGCGCGGCTCGAGGTCGGCATAGATTTTCTTCTTCAGTTCAAGCTTTTCCGGGGCCGCCTCGATGATCAGATCGGCGTGACGAACGCCTTGGCCGTCCGGATCGGGGATCAGGCGGTCCAGGGCGTCACGGGTCTTGCCGCTGTCGTGGCCGAGCTTCGGATAGAGGGCTGCGGCCCGGCCGACGGCCTGGGCGATGATCTCCGGCTTCAGGTCGGCCAGGGTGACCTTGATCCCGTGCCAGGCCGCCCAGGCGGCGATGTCGCCCCCCATGGCGCCGGCGCCGATGACGTGCAGGTGGCGCGGCGGTTGCGCCGCCACCTCGGTCAGCCGTTTCATCTTTTCCCGCAGGAAGAAGACGCGGATCAGATTCTGAGCGGCGTCGGTCGTCATGAGCTTGGCGAAGGAGGCGATCTCGGCCTTGCGCAGGGCCTTCAGGTCATCGCCGTGACGTTCCCACAGGTCCACAAGGGCGCTCGGCGCGGGATAGTGCTCGGCCGGCGCCTGTTTGGCGGCCTGGCTGCGCATGCGATCGGCCGCGGCGCGGCGCGGAATGTCGGCGTGCAGGATGCGTTCGGTGACCTGGTGGCGCAGCCGGCCCAGGCGGCCGGGCTTGGAGGAGCGGAACTCGCCCCGGGCGACCGCAGCGATGGCGGCGCGCACATGGCGTTCCTCGGTCACGGCGTCGGCCAGGCCGAGGGCCTTGGCCTCGCCCGGGCGCTTGGCCTTCCCGGTCAGCATCATCTGCATGGCGTCCAGCGGGTCGATCAGGTCCAGGAGGCGGGCCGTGCCTCCCAGGCCGGGATGGAGGCCAAGTTGCACCTCCGGAAAGCCGAGGCGGGCCTCATCGCCCACCAGGATGCGGTGATCGCAGGCCAGCGCGATCTCCAGCCCGCCGCCCAGGGCGTAGCCGTGGATCACCGCCACCGTCGGCGTGCTGAGTTTGGCCAGCCGATCGACCACCTCATGGGCGCGGGTCATGCGTTGCTCGACCTCACCGGCGTCGCGGGCGCCGACAAAGGCTTTCACATCGGCGCCGGCGAAGAAGCCGCCGGCCTTGGCCGAGCGGATCACCAGGGCCTTGGGGGCGTCCTGCTCCACCTGGGCCAGGATCTGGTCGAGCTCTTCCAGGACCTCCTCGGACACGGTGTTGGCGCTGGCGCCGGGCTGGTCGGCGATCAGCCAGTCGATCCCGTCCGCGTCGCGGGTCAGCCGCCAGGCCTTCCAGGGTCCGGGCGCGCCGGTGTCGGGGCCAAGCTCCATCAGCCGCGGCTCGAGGGTCTTCCAGGCGGTGTCCGTCATCGATGTCTCCTTCAGACCGCTTGGATGAGCATGGCGCCGCCCTGGCCGCCGCCGATGCACTCGGTGGCGACGCCGCGGGGCTGGGACAGGCGCTTCATGGCGTTGGCCAGGTGCAGGACGATCCGCGCGCCGCTGGCGCCCACTGGATGGCCCATGCCGATGGCGCCGCCATCGACGTTCAGCCGCTCCCGGTCGATCTGGCCGAAGTCGCCCTCCAGGCCGAGCACCTGGCGGCGGAAGCCATCGTCCTGCCAGGCCGCCAGACAGGCCAGGACCTGGGCGGCGAACGCCTCGTTGATCTCCCAGATCGGCACGTCCGAAAGGGTCATGTCGTGGGCGCGCAGCAGTTCGGTGGCCGACATCACGGGGCCAAGCCCCATGATTTTCGGGTCCAGCGCGGCCCAGCGGCTGTCGACGATCTCGGCCAGGGGCTCCAGGCCGTGTTCCTTGACCGCGGCTTCCGAGGCCAGGACCACCCACGTCGCGCCGTCGGTGATCTGCGAACTGTTGCCCGCGGTCACCTTGCCGAAGGGCGGTTCGAAGGCCGGCTTCAGCATGGCCAGCTTGTCGGGGCTGGAGTCCGGCCGCACCCCGTCGTCGCGGTCATAGAGTTCGCCGTCCGGTGCGAAAGCGGGCTCCAGCTCGCCCTTGAACCAGCCCTCGGTGTGGGCGCGGGCCGAGCGGAGCTGGCTCTCGGAGGCGTAGACGTCGGCGTCATGGCGGGAGATGTCGAACATCTGGGCCAGCACCTCGGCGGTCTGGCCCATATTGAGGTCGGTGATCGGGTCGGTCAGGCCGCGCTCCAGGCCGATGACGGGACTGAGGAAGTCAGGCCGGAAACCCATGGCCGCCTTGGCCCTCGCCATCGGATTGCGGGCGCCGTTCAGCTCGGCGAACCATTCGGTGGCGTCATGGCTCAGCACCAGGGGCGCGTGGCTCAGGGATTCTGCGCCGCCCGCCAGGATCAGGTCGGCGGTCCCCTGCTGGATGTAGCGAAAGGCGGTGTCGATGGACTGCATGCCCGAGCCGCAGTTGATCTGCACGGTGAAGGCCACCATGGCCTCGCCCATCCCTAGACGCAGGGCCGCCACCCGGGCCGGGTTCATCTCGTCGGCCACCACGTTCACGCAGCCCAGGATCACCTGATCAAAGGCGGTCGGCGCGAAGGGCTGCCGCAGCAACAGCGGTCGCCCACACTGGACGGCCAGATCCACCGGCGTGAAGGGGCCGGGCCGCCCGCGGGCCTTGATGAAGGGGGTGCGGGCGCCGTCGACGATATAGACCGGCCGGCTCATTCGGCGGCCTCGACATGGCGTTGTTCGGCCGGCGTGGCCTTGCCGGTGATTTCCTCGGGCGAGAAGTCGTCGACGGCCACGACCTTGGCCACGGCGATGGCGACCTCGGCCAGCCGGTCGTGGTCCTCGCGGCTGATCAGGCCCTGGTCGAGGGCGGCGTCCGGGTCGCGGACCCGCAGCTTCTTCATGCGGTCGCGGATCGGTTCGGTGGAGACCACCAGATCCAGGGCGCGCTCCAGTTCGGCCACAGCGTCATCGCCAACGCCCAGATAGACCCCGTCGGTGAGGCGGTCGCGGGTGGCTGACGGCTCCAGGATCAGGCGGGCGCAGGCGCGGGTGACCCGGTCGCTCGGTCCCCGGCGGATCACGCCGAAGGGCAGGACGAACAGGCCCAGAAGCCAGGCCAGGGGCTGGTTGGGGAAGTTGTCGAGAATCTCCTTCAGCCGGCGCTCGATGGTCAGGAAGCCGTCCTGCATGATCCACTCGACCAGCGGCAGGTCCGCCTCCTGGCGGCCGTCTTCCTCCCAGCGCTTCAGGGTCGCGCTGAGCAGGTAGAGTTCGGCCAGGATGTCGCCGAAGCGGGCCGACAGCATCTCCTTGCGCTTCAACGAGCCGCCCATGCTGAGAAGGGCGGCGTCGGAGGCCAGCGCAAACCCCGCCGCATAGCGGCTGAGCTTGCGGTAGTAGCGCTTGGCGGGGCCGGTCTCAGGCGCAGGCCCGATCAGGCCGTCGCTCCAGGAGCGGATGACGGCGTTCTTGGCGGTGCGCAGGATGTGGCCGGCGTGAGCCCAGACGGTGACGTCAAACGCCGCGAGGCCGCGCTGCGTATCCTCGTCGGCCAGGGCCTCCATCTCCTTGAGGATGAAGGGGTGGGCGCGGATGGCGCCCTGGCCGAAGACGATCAGACTGCGGGTGAGGATATTGGCGCCTTCCACGGTGATGCCGACTGGCACCGAGCGGTAGAAGGTCCCCAGATAGTTCTTTGGTCCATCGATCACCGCCTTGCCGGCATGGACATCCATGGCGTCATTGGCGCTGATCCGCATCCGTTCGGTGGCGCTGTTCTTCATGATCGCCGAGACCACCGACGGGTGGTGGCCGAGCGCCAAGCCGGCGCAGGTGAAGCGGCGGGCGGCGTCCAGCAGATAGGCGTTCGCCGCAATGCGCCCCAGGCGTTCCTGCACCCCTTCGAACTCGCCGATGGGAATGCGGAACTGGGTGCGGACGCGGGAATAGGCGCCCGTGGTGCGCGCCGCCATGGCGGCGCCGGCGGCCGACAGGGAGGGCAGGGAGATGCCGCGGCCGGCGGCGAGCGCCGCGTTCAACATCATCCAGCCCTTGCCGATCTGGTCCTGGCCGCCAAGGATCGCATCCATGGGCAGGAAGACGTCGTGGCCCGAATTGGGGCCGTTCTGGAAGGCCTGCATGGCCGGAATGTGCCGGCGGCCGATCTCGATGCCTGGGGTATCGGTGGGCGCCAGGATGACCGTGATGCCCAGGTCCTCTTCACCGCCCAGCAGGCCGTCGGGATCTTTGACCTTCACGGCCAGCCCCAGAACGGTCGCGATGGGGCCCAGGGTAATGTAGCGCTTGGCCCAGTTCAGCCTGAGGCCCAGCACCTTCTGGCCCTTGTACTCGCCTTCGCAGACCACGCCGGTGTCAGTCATGGCCGTGGCGTCGGAGCCGGCCTCAGAGCTGGTCAGACCAAAGGCGGGAATGTCGCGGCCATCGGCCAGGCGCGGCAGCCAGTAGGACTTCTGATCGTCCGTGCCGAACTTCATCAGCAGTTCGCCGGGGCCAAGCGAGTTGGGCACCATCACCGTCACGGCGGCGGCCACCGAGCGGGTGGAGATCTTCCGCACCACTTCGGAATGGGCGTAGGGGCTGAAGCCCAGCCCGCCATATTCCTCGGGAATGATCATCCCGAAGAAGCGCTCGCGCTTGATGAACTCCCAGGCCTCCGGCGGAAGGTCGCGGTCCTCCCAGTTGATCTTCCAGTCGTCCAGCATGGCGCACAGCTGATCGACGGGGCCATCGATGAAGGCCCCTTCGGCCTCGGTCAGCTTGGCGGCGGGAATGTCCAGCATGGCCTGCCAGTCTGGATCGCCGGAGAACAGGGCCGCGTCCCACCAGACGTCTCCCGCGGCGATGGCCTCGGCCTCGGTGTCGGACATCTCGGGCAGGACACCCTTGGCCATGTGATAGATCGGCCGCGTGACGAAGTCGCGGCGCAGGGCGGACCTGTCCATGCAACACCTCTTTCAGAAACGGGTTCAGCAAAGCCAACGCATCACGGCCGGTTCGGTTCGTGACAGAGGGCTGCGGCACAAATTGTGCGGCCGGATCGAACGGGGATGGCGCCCAGGTGTTCTGTGATGAACGCACCAGCCATTGGAGAGCCCATGCCCCCCGCACCCGAGCAGCCCGACTTCGAACCGCAGGATCAGGCCGAGGTCTTTGACGAGGACAACACCGTCGGCGCTGGCGACGACGTTCCGCCGGCCGAAATGCGCACCTTCGAGGAGATGGTCCAGGTCCGCGACGAGACCTCAGCGGTGGGCGACGCCGACGATGACGAAGCGCAGTTCGCCGAGGATCTCGACGATGGCGAGATCGTCGCGCTCGGCCGCGATGAGCAGGATGGTCTGGCCCGTGATGGCGACCGTCCGGTGTTTGACGCGGCTCAGGACGGCGGCGGCCCGGGCATCGGTGAGGATGAGGCCCCGCTGCTAGATGCTGGTGACATGGCCGCGGCGCCCGACTCGGACCGCGACGACCCCGCCGCTCTGGAGTCCGAACGCCTGAATGACGCCGACTTGCAGGACCTTGGCTATCAGGACACCCCATCTAAGGAATGACCCGGGGTGGGCGGCGGCCCTCGACCGTGACACCCTGACGCCCCGCCTCAGATGGAGCCTGCCTTGACCCAGCCGACCTCGACCGACAGCGTCCCAGGCTCGCAACTTGAGCGCCTGCTGGCCCTGGCGGACCGGCCTGACCCCGTGCGGACCGTCGTGGTTCACCCGGTCGATGACCTGTCTCTCGGGGGCGCGGTCGAGGCCGCCGCTCGTGGGCTGATCGTTCCTATCCTGGTTGGACCTGAGGCGCGGATTCGGGCCACCGCCGACGCCGCCGGTCTGGACATCAGCGGCTTTGAGCTCCGCGATGCGCCTCACAGCCATGCCGCCGCGGCCCTGGCCTGTCAGCTCGCCGGACGGGGCGAGGCCGAGGCGGTGATGAAGGGCGCGCTCCACACCGACGAGCTGCTGGAGGCGGTGGTCGCCAAGGATTGCGGCCTGCGCACCGAACGGCGGATGAGCCACGTCTTCATCCTCGACGTGCCGACCTATCCCAAGCCGCTGCTGGTCACCGATGCAGCGATCAACATCGCCCCGGACCTGGCCACCAAGCGCGACATTGTCCAGAACGCCATCGACTGCGCCCGGGCCATGGGGGTCGCGCGGCCCAAGGTCGCCATCCTGGCGGCGGTGGAGACGGTCAATCCGAAGATGATCGCCACCCTGGACGCGGCGGCCCTCTGCAAGATGGCCGACCGCGGACAGATCGTCGGCGGCCTGCTCGATGGCCCGCTCGCCTTCGACAACGCCATCTCCCGCGAGGCCGCCGAGCAGAAGCACATCGTCTCCGAGGTGGCTGGGGACGCCGACATCCTGCTGGTGCCGGACATTGAGTCCGGCAACATGCTGGCCAAGCAGCTCTTCTATCTGGCCCGCGCGCAATCGGCCGGGATCGTCATGGGCGCGCGCACGCCAATCATGCTCACCAGTCGCTCCGACGGGGTGCTGTCGCGCCTGGCCTCCTGCGCCGTCGCCCTGCTGGTGGCCAAGGCTGAACGTCTGAAGCCTCAGTCCCACTAGAGCCGGGGCGCGCGATGCAGATCCTGGTCCTCAACGCCGGCTCCTCCAGCCTGAAGTTCGCGGTCTATGACAGCGTTGGCGAGGGGCTGAGCCTTGGGATGACCGGCGCGGTCTCCGGCTTGCCCGACCGACCTCAGTTCCGGGTGCGCGACGCCGAAGGCGCGACCCTGGCGGAGGCCGAGTGGCCGAAGGCGGCCGGCGCCTTGGACGAGGCCCTGGCGCGCACGCTTGACTGGCTGGCCGGGGAGGGCGGGGTGAGCGGGCCGGCCGCGATCGGTCACCGCATCGTTCATGGAGGCCTGGCGTTCGACGCCCCGGTCCGCCTTGAGGCTGAGACCCTCCGCCGCCTGGAAGCGCTCTCGCCCCTGGCGCCCCTGCACCAGCCCTTCAACCTGGCCGCGGTGCGCGCCGCGCAGGATCGGTTTCCAGGCGCGGTCCAGGTCGGTTGCTTCGACACCGCCTTCCACGCCGGTCAGCCGCGGCTCGCGCGGCTCTACGCCCTGCCGCGGGACCTCACCGAGGGGGGCGTCCTGGCCTATGGCTTCCACGGCCTGTCCTACGACTTCATCGCCGGCGAGCTTCGGGACCGGTTCGGCCCCTCCTGCGGCGGGCGGGTGATCGTCGCCCACCTGGGCAGCGGGGTGTCCCTCTGCGCCCTGGCCGATGGTGAGAGCCTGGCCACCACCATGGGCTTCTCGGCCCTGGATGGCCCGCCCATGGCCACCCGGTCCGGCGCTCTGGACCCAGGCGTCCTGCTTTATCTGATGGAGGATCGGGGCATGTCGGTCGCCGACCTCACCGACCTGCTCTATCGCCGGTCAGGCCTGCTCGGCGTGTCGGGGGAGAGCGGCGACGTCCGCGTCCTGTTGGCCAGCGACCGTCCAGAGGCGCGGGAGGCGCTGGACCTGTTCGTCTATCGGCTGTCGCGGGAGATCGGCGGGCTAGCCGCCGCCCTGGGCGGTGTCGACCGCCTGGTCTTCACCGCCGGTGTGGGGGAAAACGCCGCAGAAATCCGCGCCCGGGTCCTGCAGGCCTGCGCCTGGCTGGGCGCTGATCTCGACGCCGAGGCCAACCGGGCAGGCGCCGAGATCATCACCACCCCGGCCAGTCAACTCCAGGCGCTCGTCCTGCCCACCGACGAACAGATCGTCATCGCCCGCGCCGCCCGGGCGCTGCTACAGGACGCCTGAAAGCGAAAAAGGCCCCGGCGACTAAGCCGGGGCCTCTCCTTCAGTCTGCGTGTGTCGCGCGGCTTAGAACTTGTAGCCAAAGCCCGCCGAGACGACCCACGGGTCCAGCTTCACCGTGGACTTCACGCCGTTGCGGTTGTCGGTGGCGTCGGTTTCGAAGAACACCTTCTTCACGTCGAGATTGGCGCTCCAGGGGCCGCTGACGGCCACGTCCACGCCGGCCTGCAGCGCGAAGCCGAAGCCGTTGTCGATGTCGAGGTCGAAGTTGTTCTTATCGGAGCCGTTGTAGAAGATCATGTAGTTCACGCCTGCGCCCACATAGGGGCTGACCTTGGCGGTCGGCGCGAAGTGATATTGCAGGGAGACCACCGGGGGGAGGACCCAGGTCTCCTTGACCTTCACATCGGTGGCCGGACCCTTGGCGGTGACCGTGTGCTTGGTCGTGCCGGCGATCACTTCGACAGCGACATTGTCGGTGAAGAAATAGCTTAGACCGATGGTCGGCATCACATCGGCGTTGACCTCGGCGCGTAGGCCCGTCGCGGCGCCGGCCAGGGTGGTGATGGGGTCGCCGGCTTCCGGATCGACCGAGGTCACCCGGACATTGAGCATCGTGGTCCCGGCGGCCTTGGGCTGGAACTCCTGGGCCTGGGCGGCGCCGGCGAGGGTGAGGGCGAGGCCCGCGGCGAGAACGGCGGCGGTGGTTTTCATGACTATCCCCTTATTGACGGTATGACCGTGGCCGCCTGATGCGCCTGCCCGGGGAGGGCCTCCTTGATCTGGCTCAAGCCTGAGCCTGGGGCGGCCTGCTGGGCGTTTGATACGCCTCAAGGCGTCGCTCGGCGAAGGGGCGCCAGATGGGGTGCGCAACCCCAAGGAGCCGCCCCCATGTCGAAATCCATCAGCAAAGACCTCCGCGAAGACGTCAAAGATCTGCGGGAGAACATCGACGAGACCCTCGAGGACGTCGCCCGCGCCCTGCGATCGGCGGCTGAAAGCCTGTCGGAGGAGAGCGAAGAAGCGATCGCCAAGGCGGCCGTAGCCGTCCGCAAGGCCGCCGACGCCCTGTCGGAAAAGGCCAAGCCTGCCAAGGCCATGGCCGACAAGGCTGTGCAGGAGGTGAAGGAACACCCTCTCGTCTCGGCCGGGGCCGCCCTGACCGCCGCCGCCCTGCTGATCAGCCTGTTGGTGGCCGAACGCCGCAAGAAATCCTGAGCGAGCACGCTCGCCGCGGCCCCACCAAAGTCCGCGCCTGTCCTCTATGATCCCAGCGGTCACGAGGGCAGGCGCCCCCTTGCTATGAATGGAGATCCCTCATGCCTTTCAAAGACATCCTTCTCCATCTTGAGTCCTATCCCGACCCGACGTCCGATCTGGCCCTGGAGCAGGGCCTCAGCCTGTGCGCCGCGCTTGGGGACCAGGTCACCGCTCTCGTCCCTCAGGTGTCGATCCCGCTGAAAACCAACCGCCTCGCCGATTTCGCTCTGAACCTTGGCGACATGGCCAGGGCCGAGGAGGGGCGCAGCCGCCAGAACGCCGCGCACCTGCTCGACCAGTTTGAACGCCGGGCCACTGAGCTCGGCGTGTTTGGCGGCCGGCTGTCGCCCGAGGCCGAAGTCTTCGAAATCCCGGAGCTCACCGCCCGGCTGGCTCGGACCCGTGACCTTTGCGTCATTCCGTATGGCCGAGAGTCGGCGGCCCCTCAGGGGGTGGCGGAAGCGATGATCTTCGCCTCCGGCCGACCGGTGGTGATCTACCGGCCCAACGACGCACGGCCAGCCCAGAGAGGGCTCGGGACCGTGGTGGTGGCGTGGGATGCGAGCCGTTCGGCGGCCGCCGCCGTCGCCGCGGCGCTTCCCGCCCTGACCTCCGCCCGCAAGGTGGTTGTCCTGACGGTCCTGAACGAGAAGGCGACCGCCAGCTCGGGCGCCCCGCAGGATCTGCTGCGCCACCTCGCCCGTTACGGGGTCACAGCCGAGGCCATGGAGTTCGATTCCGCCGGCGCGAAGATCGGCTCGGTCCTCGACCATGTCGCCCTGCGGACGGAGGCCGACCTCCTGGTCATGGGGGCCTTTGGTCATTCCCGGGCCCGGGAGTTCGTCCTGGGGGGCGCCACACGCAGCATGCTGGAGGCGCCGCCGGTCCCCGTGCTGCTGGCGCACTGACAGCTGCTGCTTTCGGCGGCGTAAGGGCGGGAAATCCGCCGTCACGCCGCCGTTTCTGGATTCAGTCCTGGCCCTGGGTTAAGCGACAGGCGCCGCATCGCAGGCGGCGACCAAGTGTGCGGGGCGCGTTCGTGACCATCCAACCCATCTTCAAGTCTCTGGCCTTAGCCGCCGTCGGCCTCACCCTGGCGAGCGGCGCAGCCAGCGCCCCGGCGAAAGCTGAGACCGTCGCCATTGTCGGGGCCACCATCTTTGACGCCACAGGCGCGGCGCCTCGCACGGCCGATGTGCTGATCCAGGATGGCCGGATCGCCGCCGTGGGCGTTGGCCTGACCGTCCCGGTCGGCGCGGTCACCATCGACGCCCGCGGCAAGGCCCTGACGCCGGGCTTCTTTGACGTCCACACCCATTGGACGCCCAACGGCGCGCCCTATCAGACGCCAGCCATCGCCACCGCCTATGTGCAGGCCGGCGTCACCACGGTGAATGACTTCCACCAGCCGCCGGAATCCTACGAGCCCCGGCGTCGCTGGCTGTCGCAGCTGGCCTCGCCGCATGTGAACCTGACGGCGCGGATGAGCACGCCGGGCGGCCACGGCGCGGACTGGGGCGACACGACCACCACCAAGTGGGTCAACACCCCAGACGGCGCCCGTCACGAGGTCCGCCGGCTGGTCCCCTATGAGCCGGACCTCATCAAGGCCTTCGCCGACGGGTGGCGCTACGGCCTCTCGGCCGACAACACCTCGATGGATGTGGGCACGCTCAGCGCCCTGGTGGATGAGGCGCACAAGAATGACCTGAAGGTCGTCACCCACACCGTGACGGTCGCACGCGGCAAGGTCGCGGCCCGGGCCGGGGTGGATATCATCGTCCACAGTCTGCAGGACATGCTGGTGGACCAGGAGGTCATCGACCTGATGAAGGCGTCAGGCACGGCCTATGCCCCGACACTTGCGGTCTACGAGCCGGTCAAGCCTGGCCAGTCCCCGCCCGACGACCTGAACAATCCGCGCTTCGTCCAGTCCAACGCCAAGTTCCAGTATGCCCTGCGCAATGTGAAGGCGCTGCATGACGCGGGCGTCCTGGTGGCGCTCGGCACTGACGCCGGGATGCCCGGCACGCCGCATGGGGTCGCGACCCTGCATGAGATGGAGCTGCTGGTTCAGGCTGGTTTCACGCCGGTGGAGGCGCTGATGGTGGCCACCGCAAACAGCGCCCGCGCCATGGGTGTTCTGGACGATCGCGGCACCATCGAGGTCGGCAAGCGCGCCGACCTGGTGCTGATCGACGGCGCGCCCTGGAGCAATATCTCCGACGTCCGCAAGACCGAGCGGGTCTTCATCGACGGCCGTCAGGTGGTGGGCCCCGGGGTGGTCCTGCCGGCGGCCAACAGCCAGATGACCATGGCGCCCGCGCCGGCTCAGGCTCTGATCGACGACTTCGAAGGCGCGCCGGGGCGCACCGCCGCCGGCGCCCTGCGGGTGCAGGACACCGACGGCGGCATGGACCGCAGCGTGCTCATCAGCCTCGTCGCCCCTGAGGCGGCCGGCGACAACGCCCTGCGGCTGGCGGCGCGCATGTCGGTCAAGGAGGACCCCCATACCGGCGTCATCCTCCCGCTCAGCCGCGGGTCGGTCCAGCCGGTGGACGCGCGCGCCTTCAAGGGCCTGGCGTTTGGTCTGCGTGGAGATGGCGGCGCCTACCGGGTGATGATTCGCACCGTCGGCGGCTGGTGGCAGACCGAGGTTGAGGCCGGGCCGGAGTGGACCAGCTACACCGTGCCGTTCTCGGACCTGCGGCCTGCGCCGGGCTGGCGGCGGGCCGAGACGCCATGGACGGCCAGCGATCTGCTGGAGGTCCAGTTCGGCGGCGGGCGTGCAGCCGGGGAGACCCTTTGGCTGGAGGTCGACGACGTCCGCTTCTACTGATCGCTGATCACTGAGCGTCGATCGGCGAATTTCACCCCAAATCGAACGAAATGCTGCGAAAATGGGCGAGGTTTGCCCATTTTTGCGGCGGTGTGGCGAAAGTGTGTCGGCCGGGACCGTATAACGCCGCTACACTGGGCCTGCCGTCTATTCGGCCGAGAGGATCTGGAGAACCGGGAAAACGTCGGTCCCCAGATCAGGTCATAAGGGGATCAGTATGAACATCACCAACTGGGGGCGGCGCGGTCTGCTCGGGACGACCATGCTCTGCGCGCTCGGCGCCGGCGGAGCCTTCGCCCAGACCGCCGAGACCACGGTGGACGAGATCATCGTCGTCGGATCGCAGGTGCAGGGCTCGCGGATTACGGACGCCGTACCCGTCACCGTGCTCGGCCAGGATGAGCTTCAATCCGTGGCCGCCGCGTCGGGGGATGAACTGTTCCGCTCCATCCCGCAGATGGGCGATGTGAGCTTCAATTCCAGCTACCTGCCCAATTCCAGCAACAGCGCCCGCGGCGATGTGGGCTCGGTGAACCTGCGTAATCTGGGCGTCGGCAACACCCTGGTCCTGTTGAATGGCCGCCGGGTAGTGACCCACCCCTCCAGCCGCGCCGACGAGAACCTCGTTCCGGTCCTGACCTACAACACCAACGCCATCCCGGTGAACGGCCTGCAGCGCCTGGAAGTGCTGCGCGACGGTGCGGCGGCGCTCTACGGCTCGGACGCGGTGGCCGGCGTGGTCAACACCGTGCTGCGCACCGACTATGATGGCCTGACCCTGGACGCCCAGTACGGCGGCGCCGAGGGCACGGGTCTGCGCCAGACCGACCTGTCGGCCCTGTTCGGCCGCAATTTTGACCGCGGCAATGTCACGGTCTTCGCCAGCTATACCGACCGCACGGCCCTGGACGCCCTGGACCAGGACTACACCGCCTCCCTGGACCGCCGGCCGCTGTTCGCCGGCACCCGCTTTGACGGCGCCACCTCCCTGGACGCCCGCAGCACCGTGACCCCATGGGGCTATTTCCAGGCCAGCGGGCCAGTGCGGCGCAACGGCGCCCTGGTGACCTCGACGGCGGGCTTCTTCCACGTCCAGCCGACCACCTTCACCGGCTGCGCGACGCCCACCAGCGGCGGGCTCTGCCTGGATGACGGCGCCATCGCCACGGCCGGCGCCGACCGCGACCTGCGCTTCGACTCGCCGGCGGCCTACAACACCACGGTGATCCCCGAGGTGGAGCGGGTGAACCTGTTCCTCACCGGCAACTACGACCTGACCGACGAGATCACGGGTTTTGGCGAGCTCGGCTACTACACCGCCACCACCAAGAGCCTGCAGACCTCCACCGGCACCCTGTCTTCGATGCCGATCACCATGCCGGCCTCGAGCTACTACAACCCGTTCGGCCCCACGACCTTCGCCAATGGGACGGTCAATCCGAACCGCCTTTCGGGCATCGACGCCCCGGCCGCTGGCCGCGACGTCACCATCCGCACCTACAACTTCTCGGACGCCGGGCCGACTTCGGTCGATGTGGAGAACTCCCAGTGGCGGGCCCTGGCCGGGCTGCGCGGCGAGCGCTTCGGCTTCAACTGGGAAGGGGCGATCCTCTATTCCAAGGCCGAGGTCGAGGACGTCTCGGACGGCATAAGCGCCACCCTGCTTCAGCGCCAGCTCTCCCTGTCGACCCCAGACGCCTACAACCCCTTCAACGGGGCCAACCTGCAGACCACCAGCCTGGCCGATAATGCGCTGAGCAGCCAGGCGGCCCTGGACGCCATCCGGATCAAGACGGTCCGCCGCAACACCAGCTCGCTGGCCCTGGCGGATTTCAAGATCTCTCGGCCGGACATTTTCACCTTGCCGGGCGGCGATGTCGGCATGGCGCTTGGCCTGGAGTATCGGCGCGAGACGCAGAAGGACGACCGTGACGGCCGCGTGGACGGCACGATCAACTTCACCGATGCGGTGACCGGGACGGCCTATACGGGCGACCTGATCGGCACCAGCCCGTCGCCGGACACCAGCGGTTCGCGCACCGTCGCCTCGGGCTTCATCGAGTTCGCCGTGCCGGTGATCTCGCCGGAGATGAACATCCCGCTGGTCCAGAGCGTGGAGATGCAGCTGGCGGGCCGCTTCGAAGACTTCAGCGACGCCGGCTCGGTCGCCAAGCCCAAGGTCGCCGTGGCCTGGGACGTGGTCGATGGGCTGCGCTTCCGCGGCTCCTGGGCCCAGGGCTTCAAGGCCCCGAACCTGGAGCAGGTGAACGCCACCCTGGTGACCCGCTCCAACACCCGCACCGACTTCATCCGCTGCGAGGCCGACCTGCGGGCCGGACGCATCGCCAGCTTCGCGGCCTGTTCGCGAGCGGGCGCCACCACCGCGCAGCGGGCTGGCAACCAGGACCTGAAGCCCGAAGAGTCCGAGACCTGGGGGGCGGGGGTCGTCTTCGAACCCCAGTTCCTGCCCCCCGCAGTCGGCGACTTCATCTTCACGGTCGACTACTGGCGGGTGAAGCAGGAGGGCATTGTCGGCCTGTTCGGCGAGGGCAACGCGCTTATCCTCGACTACCTGCTGCGCACCCAGGGAACCAGCAATCCCGACGTGATCCGCGCGGCGCCGACCGCCGATGACGTGGCGGCCTTCGCCGGCACCAACCTGACGCCGGTGGGTCAGGTGCTGTTCGTCAACGACCAGTACCAGAACCTCCTGCCGCAGGAGGCTCGCGGCCTCGACATCGGCGTGGCCTGGAGCCTGAATGGCACGCGGTTCGGCGACTTCTCGGCCAGCTTTAATGCCGCCCATCTGATGAAGTTCTACCGCCAGCCGTCCCCGGCCATTCAGGAGCTGCTGGACGCCCAGGCGGCCGGCGCCATCAATCCCGGCGTCAATATCGCCGGCGGCGGGGACCTGATCCGCGACGAAGGCCGGCCGGAGTGGAAGTGGTCGGCTTCGGCCACCTGGCGCTACGAGCAGTTCACCCTGGGCGCCTTCACCCAGTATGTGGGCGATGTTCAGGACTTCGGGCTGATCGACGCGGCGGGCGATCCGTGGATCGTCGACAGCCAGCTGACCGCCAATCTCTACGGCCAGTACGAGTTCACCGACGGCATGGCGGCCGACACTCGCCTGCGCCTGGGTGTTCGCAACCTGACCGACGAGAAGCCCCCGCTGGCCTCGGACGGCTATCTGGGCGAGCTCTACACGCCCTACAGCCGCTATTGGTATGTGAGCGTGCGTAAGACCTTCTAGGTTGAGGGCGCGGGCGGTCTTCGGGTCGCCCGCGCCGACTTGCATCGGCCCGCCATCGGCAGAGGATGTCGGGTCAGCGGGGCTTGCCGCCCCTTGGTATCCCAGTCTTCCGGAGTTCGCCCATGCGCCGCGCCGCCTTCAAGATCGCCCTGATGGGCGCCGCCAGCCTGACCCTGATCCTGTCCGGTTCCCCGGCCAGCGCGCAGGTGACTCCCCAGGACAAGCAGACCCTGATCGCCAGCGTCGAGAAGGGCGCGCCGCGGATGGCCGACGTGGCCCACCAGATTTGGGAGTTCGCCGAGGTCGGCTATCAGGAGACCAAGAGTTCGGCCCTGCTGCAGTCTGAACTGCGCAAGGCGGGATTTTCGGTGCAGGCCGGGGTGGCCGGCATGCCCACGGCCTTTGTCGCCAGCTTCAAGAACGGCGAGGGTCCGGTGATCGCCATCCTGGCTGAGTACGACGCCTTGCCTGGCCTCGCCCAGGAGGCCAAGCCCGAGCCGGCCCCGATCGCCGGCCAGATCGCGGGCCACGCGTGTGGGCACCACCTGTTCGGCGCCGCCTCCGTGGCGGCCGCTCAAAGCCTGGCCGCGTGGATGAAGGCCAACAATGTGGCTGGCGAGATCCGCGTCTATGGCACACCGGCCGAGGAGGGGGGCTCGGGCAAGGTCTATATGGTCCGCGAGGGCCTGTTCTCCGACGTGGACGCGACCCTCCACTGGCATCCCAGCGACGGTAACAGCGCTGCTCAGAGCGTCTCGCTGGCCAATATCTCCGGCAAGTTCCGTTTCGCCGGAGCCTCGGCCCACGCGTCCGCCGCGCCCTTCCGCGGCCGCTCGGCTCTGGACGGGGTCGAGATCATGAACGTGGCGGTGAACTATCTGCGAGAGCACATCCCGGACGGGACGCGCATCCACTATGTCGTGACCGATGGCGGCGCCGCCCCGAACGTCGTGCCGGACAAGGCCGAGGTCTATTACTACGTGCGCCACACCGATCCTCAGATCGTCCGCGACGTCTTCGCCCGGATGCAGAAGGCCGCTGAAGGCGCGGCGCTGGCCACCGAAACCACGGTGAGATTCGAGCAGACCGGGGGCGTCTACAACATGCTGGTGAACGACACCCTGGGCCAGGTCATGGACCAGGCGCTGCGCGAGGTCGGTCCGCCGGTCTGGAACGACGAGGAGAAGGCCTTCGCTGAGGCCATGAGCCAGCAACTGCCGGCCGGTCGCAAGCCCACCCCGGCCAGCGAAATCAGGCCCTATTCCATCGGCGGCGGCGGCGGCGGCTCAACCGACGTGGCCGATGTGAGCTGGGTGACGCCGACCGCGGGCATGGGCGCGGTGACCTGGGTGCCTGGCACGGCCGCCCACAGCTGGCAGGCTGTCGCCGCCGGCGGAACGAGCATTGGCTCAAAAGGGGCCGAGGTCGCGGCCAAGACCCTGGCCCTGGCCGGGGCCCGCCTGTTGCGCGAGCCGGCCCTGATCGAAACCGCCACCGCCGAATTGCTCGAGCGACGCGGCGCGGACTTCACCTATGAGGCCATGGTCGGGGACCGGGCGCCGCCGCTCGATTACCGCAAGTCCTCGAAGGGGGACTGACCCCCAGCTGCGCTTGGTCAGGCCGATTCCTTCAGGAGAACGGTCTGACCGGTGCGGGCGCCCGCCCACAGGAAGGCGCGATAGGCCTCGAAGCACTGCTCCCCGCACAGCAGACGCATGATCGCGCCTTCGGCTATGGCCGGCAGCACTTCCGGATGGTCCTGGGCCAGGGGCATGAGCGCTTCGGCGTTCCAGGCCTTGGAATGCTCGACGTCCAGAACGGCATGCAGATCGAAGTACTTGCGCAGCTTGGGGGCCACGCCCAGGCGCTTCAGGCCTGCGGCCACGGACGCCACGCGGGTCGGGGCGGTCAGCTCCACGACGCCCAGGGCGCCCACCGAGTGATAGGCATATCGTCGGGTGGCGGCGAAGGCGGTCATAGTGTTGGCGAGCGCCAGGGACTGCCAGAGCGTGCCCTCGATGGTCGGGGCGAGCTCCAGGCCCTGAACGGTCATGTCCAGCATGGGCCCATGCATGCCGCCCATATTCCCGCGGCCCATCTCGTCCCAATAGTTGCGAGCCAGCTCCAGCTTGGGCCGCGCCGGGAGCTTGACCTGGGTCAGAGCGACCAGGTCGTCGAACCCGGCTTCGCCCGCGGCTTCTTGGGTGAGAAACCAGGAGATCTGTTCCAGGTCGGCCTCAGTGGCGATCCAGTCGAACAGAGGGTCCCACTGGCCCGGGCCGTTGTCCTTCAGCCCCTCGAACCAGGCGATAAAGCCATCGGGATCGGTCGGAACCTGTGCGATCTCGTCCTGAATGCGGGCGCGGAAGGCCTCGATGAACTCGCCCTCCTTCTGCTGCATCCGCAGGTCGCGGTTCAGCTCCAGCCGCCAGTCGTTGCGCGGGACCTGTGGCGAAAGCCGGCTGCGGTTCCACCGCGCCAGTCCCCGATGGAGGCTGTTGGGGTCCGAAAAACCGGCTGCGGGGGCGCTTTTCAGGCCCAAGCCTTGGATCATGGCCATGGAAATCTCCTGTTGGTGGGAGAAAGTCGCAGACCACCCGCCGGGTTCCGGCCCTGACGTGGCCCGGGGAAATATTCACCGGCCAAGCTGGGTCAGCTTGGAGGGCGGCGGCTCGCCAGCCTGTCTGACCAGGGCGATGTCGCCTATGCTGCCCCCATGAAGTCGCTGCTGATCGTCTATCACTCGCGCACCGGCGGTTCGCGCCAGATGGCCCATGCCGCCGAGGCCGCCGCCCGTGACGGGGGTGAGGCGCGGGTTCAGATCCTTGAGGCGACAGAGGCCGGGCCGGACGACCTTCTTGAGGCGGACGGCTACCTGTTCGTCTGTCCGGAGAACCTGGCGGCGATCTCCGGTGAGATGAAGGCCTTCTTCGACCGCGCCTACTATCCCGTCCTGGGGCGCATCGAAGGTCGTCCCTACGCCCTGATGGTCTGCGCCGGCAGCGACGGGGAAAATGCGGTCCGCCAGATGACTCGGATCGCGACGGGCTGGCGGTTGAAAGCCGTGGCTGATCCGATCATCGTCTGCACCCACGCCCAGACGCCTGAGGCGATCCTGGCGGCGAAACAGATCGCGCCGGCCGAACTGGCGCGGTGCGGCGAGCTCGGCGCGGCGCTGGCGGCCGGATTGGCGATGGGGATCTACTGAGACCAGGCCCGGGTGAGCGCCGCCTGCAAGGTGGCGTTGCTGAACGGCTTGTGCACCAGGGCGATGTCGCCGGGCACCTCAACGTCGAAATAGCCGGTGATGAGAATGATCGGCAAGTCCGACCCATCCGCCCGCGCCCGATTGGCGAACTCGACGCCGTTTACGCCGGGCATGGCGAAGTCCACCAGGGCCAGGTCAAACGGGCCGCCCTCCCGCAGCAGACGCAGTGCGGCGTCTGCGCCGTCCGCCTCGACGACCTCGTGGCCGCAGTCGCGCAGGAAGCCCGCGGTCACCGCACGCACGGGGGCCTCGTCATCGACCACCAGGATGCGCCGTCCTGACCCGTTCTGATCAGGCCTGTTCTCTTCGAGGGGCGGGGCCGCCTCGGTGGTTTCGACGACCGCCCGGGGCAGATAGATCTTCACCTCGGTTCCCTGGCCCGGCTCACTGCAGATTTCCAGGGCGCCGCCGGAGCGCTGCGCGAAGCCATAGGCCATGGGCAGGCCAAGACCGGTGCCCTTGCCCACGGGCTTGGTCGTGAAGAAGGGCTCGAGGACGCGGGCCAGCACCTCAGGCGTCATGCCTGCGCCGGTGTCGTGCACGGAAATCACCGCATAGTCGCCGACCGCCAGATCCAGCTGGGGTTCGGGCGCGGTCAGCGTCTGGTTCCATGCGGAGATGGTGATTCGGCCGCCGTCGGGCATGGCGTCGCGGGCGTTGACCGCCAGGTTGAGTATCGCCAGTTCGAACTGGTCGGGCTCGATGGCCGAGCGCCACAGGCCAGCGGCCAGATTCCAGCTGATCCTGGCCCCCCCGCCCAGGGTCCGTTCGACCAGATCCTTGGTCTCTGAGAGGATGTCGGCGAGGTCCACCACCTCAGCCCCACGGCTCTCGGTCTGTCGGCTGAAGCCGAGCAGGCGCTGAGTCAGGGTCGCGCCCTTCTGGGCTGCCATGGTGGCGTTATCCAGATAGCGCCGCACGGCCGCCTCATCGCCCAGGCGGCGGGTGGCGAGTTCGAGACTCCCGATGATGGCGGTCAGCAGGTTGTTGAAGTCGTGCGCCACGCCCCCGGCCAAGGTGCCAAGCGCGCGCAGCTTGTCGGCCTGCCGCAGGTGCATTTCGGCGAGCTTTTCGTCGGTGACGTCCCGCTCGACGACCACCAGGTGGCGCACTTCGCCAGCGGGGTCATGGACCGGAACGATGGCCGTCTCCAGCCACTGGGTGCCGACCTCGGTCTCCCGTTCGTCCAGAACCTCGACCGTCTCGCCCTGGGCCAGGGCCTTAGCCTCGGCGTCAGGCCGGCCAAGGCCGCCGAGCTCGGACTCGGTCCGGCCGACACCTGTCTCCGAGCCCAGACCCAAGGCCAGGGCCTTGCGTTCATTGATCCGCACAAAGCGGCCTTCGCGATCCTTGACCGCGACCGCGGCCGGCAGGTGGGCCATGAGCCCGCGGAGCAGGGAGCGCTCCTCATTCAAGGCCCGCCGCAGATGGTGGCGCTCGGCGGCGGCCATGACCATCGACCGCAAGGCCTCCGGGTCCCAGGGCTTGGCGGCGTAACCGACGATGCCGCCCTTGTTGAGCGCGGCGGTGACGGAGCTGAGATCGGCATAGCCGGTCAGCAGAATGGCCTCGGCCTCCGAAACGTCCCGCGCCCGGCTGAGAAACACGTCGCCGGTCATTTCCGGCATCCGCTGGTCGGAGATGATCACCGCCACGTCCGGCTCGCGGGCCAGGACCTCGAGCGCCTCGGCGCCCCCATGGGCGGCGAGCACCCGGAAGCTGTCCTCGAACAGGTCTTCGAGCGCCACCAGGATGTCCGGCTCGTCGTCGACGAGAAGGATCAGCGGCCTTGGAGAGAGGGCGGTCATGCCTGGGCGTCCACGGGCAACTCGATCACAAAGCGCGCGCCGCCGAGGGGCCCGCTGTCCACCGTGATCTCGCCTTTGTGGGCGCGGACGACGGCATAGGCAATGGCCAGGCCCAGGCCCGTGCCATCCCCCACTGGCTTGGTGGTGAAGAAGGGCTCGAAGATGCGGTCGCGGACATCTTCCGGCACGCCGGGACCGGAATCATTGATCTCTATTCGGTAGCGGCCGTCACGCTCCTGGGTGGAAATCTCGATCAGGCCTTTCCCGCCCAGGGCGTCGGCGGCATTGGACAGGATGTTCATGACCACCTGGTTCAATAGAGCCGGTGAGGCGGTGAGCTGTGGCCTCGCCCGCAGGTCCCGGCGAACCTCAATGGCGCCCATCTTGGGCCCCAGCAGAGCCAGCACGGTCTCGATGGCGTCGGGCACGTCCAGATGCTGGCTGTCGGCTTCGTCCAGGCGGGAGAATTTCCGCAGATTCATCACCAGGCTCTGGATGCGCTGCAGGCCCATGCGCATGGCGCCGAGCCGGTCGGTCATCTTGGCCAGGGCTGCGGGATCGGACCCGTCCGGCGCCTCCGCCAACTGCTGCGCCAGCCGCTCGACCGTGTTCTGGTGGCCCAGAATGAAGGCCAGGGGATTGTTGATCTCGTGGGCGATGCCGGCGACCAGCTCCCCCAGGGAGGCCATCTTGGCGGACTGGACCAGCTGGGCCTGGGCCTGACGCAGCTGCTGGTTGGCGGCCTCCAGTTCGGCGTTGGCGCGGGACAGCTCGTCCGCCGCTGCGGCCCGGGCGTCAGCCTCCTCGGAGCGCCGCGTCTCTTCGGCCAGCAGTCTGCGCCGCACCAGGGCGCGCACCCGCATGCGCAGGACCTCGTCCTCATCGGTGCTGGCGGTGACGTCGTCGGCGCCGGCGTCGAAGGCCGCGGCCAGGGCGTGGGAATCTCCGGCGCCGGGTCCGATGACGACGATCTGGAAGGGCAGGGACATCCGCTCGCGCTGACGGTCGAGCCGGCGGCAGAGATCGAGGCCGTCGAGGGTGGCGCCAGCGGCGGGCATGACGATGCAGTCGATCTGGTCATTGGCCCCGGCCAGGGCGGTCGCCGCATCCGGCGCCTCCCTCACCTCATAGCCGACCTGGGCGAGAATGGCGCCCAGCCGCACCCTTTGCGTGGCGCTGTCATGGACCACCATCACCCGGGCCGGACGGAAGCCCGCGTCGGCGGCGCTGTCGGCGCCGGCCACCCGGCCGCGGCGTAGCAGGGCCCGCAATCGCGCAAGCATGACGTCGATGTCGGCGGACTTGGAGACATAGGCGTCCGCGCCGCTTTCCAGTCCCTGGCGCTCCAGGTCCTGCTCCCGGGCGCTGGTCAGCATCAACAGGGGCAGGGTGCGGGTCCGGCGGTTTAGCCGCAGTTGCCGCGACAGCTCGCGTCCATCCATGCCGGGCAGGTGGAAGTCAGCCACGACCAGATCAGGCAGGGGGCCGTTCAGCTTTTCCAGGGCGGCCTCGGCGCTGGTGACGGTCTGCACCGTATAGCCCTCGGCCTCCAGGCGGCCGCGCAGGGCCAGGGCCTGGGTCTCCGAATCCTCCACCACCAGAACCTTGGCGTGCGCATGGGGGGTCATGGACGGCCCTTGCTGGACAGCTGGAGGATGCGAGGCCCGATCAGGTCCAGAGGCAGGATATCCCGGGCGGCGCGCAGGCGCACGGCGGCGGCCGGCATGCCGTTCACCACTGCGGTGCTGGCGTGCTCGGCGATGGTGTGTGCGCCCCCCTGGCTCAGGCGGGACATCCCCTGAGCCCCGTCGTCTCCCATCCCGGTCAGCAGGGCGGCGACCGTGCGGGTCGGGACCGCCTCGGCCAGGGCTCCGAACAAGACGTTGGCCGAGGGGCGTTGGCCGCCCACGGGCGGGTCACGGGTGACGCGCATGACGCCGGAGCTGCGGATCGCGAGATGGCAATCCCCAGGCGCCACATAGACGCAGCTGGGCTCAGCCAGCACCCCGTCCTGCGCCAGGACCACCGGCATGGCGCAAAGGCCATCCAACCACTTGGCGAACCCTTCCATGAAGGCCGCGCCCATATGCTGGACCAGCAGGACGGGCGCGGGGAAGTTCGAGGGCAGGGCGCCCAGCACCTTGGCCAGGGCGGGCGGACCGCCGGTCGACGCCGCCAGCGCCAGGAAGTCCAGGCGCTCGAAGGCGCCCGGTACGGTCGGCCGGACCTCGGGTCGCTCATCCCGCGGCGCGCCGATGCTGCGGCGGCGGATGACCGGGACGCTGCTCATGATGAACAGCTGGGTGCAGATGGTCTCGGCTAGGCGCTCGTAGCTGGCGTTGCTGGGACCCGCGGGCTTCTCCACCACGGTCAGCGCCCCGGCCCGCAAGGCGTTCATGGAAATGCGCAGGGAGGCGTCTTCCACCGCATCAGCGATGACCACAATCGGCGTGGGGTTGTCAGCCATGATCCGGGCCGTGGCCTCCAGGCCATCCATGCCCGGCAGCCGGATGTCCATGGAGATGACGTCCGGGCGGACCCGCGGAATCTCCGCCAGGGCCTCTTCGGCCGAGGCGACGGCGGCCGCGACGACAAACCTTGGGTCCCGGCCGATGATGTGAGTGAGCAGCTGGCGAACGACGAGGGAGTCCTCGACGATCATCACGCGGACGGGGGCGCGGCCTTGGTTCACAGGATGCGCCCGATGGTGGCCAGCAGTTCCCGTTGGTCGAACTTCTGCTTGGTGATGTAGGCCTCGGCGCCCAGGTCCAGCCCCCGGCGCACATCGGCCTCGTCGTCGCGGGAGGTCATCAGGATGACCGGCAGGCGCGCCAGCCCGGCGTCGGCCTTGATCGCCTGGAGCAGGGAGAAGCCGTCCATGCGCGGCATTTCGATGTCGGCGACCACCAGATCGATCACGGTGTCGGAGGAGCGCAGGGTGTTCAGGGCGTCCACCCCGTCCACCGCCAGCAGGACGCGATAGCCCTGGGCTTCCAGAATGCTCTTCTCGAGGGTGCGGGTGGTGATGGAGTCGTCCACCACCAGAACGGTCCGGACCTGCCGGGCTTCGGTTTCCTTGGGCGCGAGCCCCAGCGCCGAAGCTGATAGCCGCCGCGCGTTTCTCAGCCAGCGGTCGATCAGCGCTTCCGGATTGAGGACCAGCAAGGGTCGGTCCTCATCCAGGATCGCCGCCCCCAGGGTCAGGCCCGGCGCGATACGGCTGTCATCCAGGTCCTGAACGGTGAGCTCACGCACATCGACGATCTCGTCGACGGCGAGCAACAGGTGCCGTTCCCCACGGTGAATGAGGACCATCGGCGCTGAGGCGCCGGGCGCCGGCGGCTCAAGCGCGGCGTCGTTCAGGAGGGCGTTCAAGGGGATCACGGGCGTGACAATGTCCGACCCGTCGATTTGTATCCGGGCGCTAGGCACGCCTTCGACGATTTCCAGCTCACCGCTTCGCAGACGCAACAGGGAGCGGACAGCGAAACTGGGGACGCCAAACAGTGCGCCGCCGGCCTCTACGGCCACCAGGGTCTGCCGGGCCGCCGACAAAGGGGCCGAAAGGATGACCTCGGCCCCGAAGGGAGTCCGGGCCCGCAGCCGGGCCGAGCCGCCCAGGGCGGCGAGGGATTGCCCCACCGCCGACAGGCCCATGCCGCGGCCTGACAGGCGATCCACCGACTTGGCCGCCGAAACCCCGGGCTCGAACGCCAGGGCGAGTATCTCGTCAGGGCGTCGGGAGCCTTCGCTGGGGGACAAGAGGCCGCGGGCGATGGCGGCGGCCTCGATCCGGGCGAGGTCGGGGCCCGGTCCGTCATCGGCGATCCGGACCTCCAGACGTCCACCCCGAGCCCTGGCCTGCAGGGTGACGTGCAACCGATCGGACTTGCCGGCCGCCTTGCGCGCCTCCGGGGTCTCCGCCCCATGGCTGACAGCGTTGCGCAGCAGGTGGATGATCGGCTCGCGCAAGGCTTGCAGTACGCGGCGCTCGGCGCGGACCTCCAGACCTTCGGTGCGCACTTCCACCTCAAGGCCCTGGTCGCGACCTATATCCCTGACCATGCGCCCGAGATCGCCCAGCAGACTCTCGGCCGGCGCCAGCGCGATCTCGTCGATCTGTTCGCGCAACACCGCGAGGCTTTCGCCCACGGCCCAGTTGGCCCGCGACTGACGCCGGGCGAGTTCGCCCAGATCCCGGGTCAGGGCCTGCAGGGCATGTTCAAAGGCGACCGCCCTGTTGGATGACCGACCTTCGCCGCCGCCGCGGGCGCGCATGTCGCGCCACAGGCGTTCCAGCTGGTCGGCTTCACGTCGCAGGCGCTGGGTGAGCTCCACCTGGGCGGCCTCGTTCTGAACCTCGCTGGACAGGTGGTGCAGCGCCTCGTTCAGGCGCTCGCCAAGTTCGGCGTCGACCCGCACATATTCGGGCGAGCGGTCCGACGAGGAGGAGGTCGGCGGCTCAACCTGCTCAACCGGCCCGCTCGGCTTGACCGGCGCAGGCGGGGCGACCTGCGCGCCAAGCGCCTGCAGCGCCCGGCTGGCGTCGGGCAGGGGGGCGCCGTCCCGCTGCGCGGCCGCCTGAGCTTCGATGGCGTCCAGGCCCAGATGGATGAGATCGACCGTGGCGGCGTCCAGGCCCGCGCCGTCGTCGATCACCTGGTCCAGCCGTTCCTCCAGCCGGTGCGCCAGATGCTCGACGACTTCCAGATCCACCGCCCGGGCGGCGCCCTTCAGACTGTGCAGGCGGCGGAACACCTCGCGCAGATCCGCCTCGCCCGGCTCGGCCAGGGACCGGCGCACCGATTCCAGGTGCTCGCGGTGTTCAATGTCGAAGGCCGCCAGGAGCTGGGCGCGGAGGTCGGGCACGGCGGGCGATCAGACCCGGTAGCGTTCGGCCAGTCCCAGCAGCTGCTGGGAGAGGCTCGCGAGGTTGCCGGCGGCTTCCTCCAGCTGGCGGGTGCCGACGGCGGTCTGCTGACTGGCCTGCCGGATATTCTGCAGGGCGCCCATGACCTGTTCGATCCCCAGCTGCTGCTGATTGGTGGAGGCGACGATCTGCTGGAAGGTCTGGACGCTTTCCTGAACCCGGCCGGTGATTTCGGTGATGGTGCGTTGGGTGGTGTCGGTGCGCTCCTTGCCCGCGGCCACCCGTTTGACGGCCTCTTCGGTGAGCATGACCGAGGAATTGATCCCCCGCTGGATGTCGCCGAGAATCGAGCGGACCTGATTGGTGGCGTCCTTGGCCTGGTCGGCCAGCAGCTTCATTTCGGAAGCCACAACGGCGAAGCTGCGTCCGTTCTCGCCGGCGGCGGCGGCCTCGATGGCGGCGTTGAGCGCCAGCAGGTGCGAACGCTCGGAGATATCGTTGACCGTCGAGATGATGTCGCCGATGGCCTGGGTCTTCTCGCTCAGGGCCACGATGTTCTCGGCCACGGCCTCGGCCTGGTCGCGAATGGAATCCATGGCCCGGGCGGTCTCGTCGACGGCGCGCAGGCCCTCGTTGCTGGTCTGGGCGGTGGCCTGGGCCGAGGCGATCACCTCCTGGGCGCGCTTGCCGATCTGGGCGCCGGAATGGGTGATCTCGTCGACCGTGGCGGCGGTCTCCTGCACCGCGGCCAGCTGTTCCTCGACGCTGGCGGCCTGCTCCTGGGACGAGGCGCGGATCTCGGCGGTGGCGGCGTTCAGATTCTCGGTGGCTTCCCGGTTCTGGCGGGCGAGGTCGCGCAAGCCGTCGACCATGACGTTGAGGGTGGCGCCGAGCCGGCCGATCTCGTCGGCGCTGGTCAGCTCGGTGTGCCGGGTCAGGTCGCCCTGGCCGACCCGCTCGACGAAGGCCATGAAGCTGTTCAGGGGGGTGATGATCGACTTGCGGATCAGATAGGCCACGGCCATGGCGATGCCCACCGCCAGGACCAGCCCGATCAGATTGTAGAGGCGGCTCTGCTGGTACACCGTATCGACGCGCCGCTGGCCCAGCTCAATCGCCTGATCGAGAGAGGCGCTGGCGCGGGCCATCTCCTGCTGGAAGGCCGCCCGGGGGCCCAGAAGACCTTCCCGCTGGCTTTGACCTGCGGCCATGTCCCCCCGGGCCATGGCCTGGAAGGCGATCAGGTCACGCTGGCGCAGGTCGGTCAGGATCGCACGGGCGCGGGTCAGGGACTGGCTGATCTCGCCCCACGCCTTGGCCCGATCGCTGGTGATGGCGGACTCCTGATAGTTGGTCGCCTGGGTGATGGCCTGATCCAGGCTCTGGATCGCCGTGGCTTCCGCGCGGCGCCAGTCTGCCGAGGCGCCATCCGCGGTGGGCCCCATCACGCCCATGGCGTGGTCGGCGAAGTCGGCCTCGGTGGCCGCCTCGAGTTGGTGCTGTGCGGTCTGGACGTCTGTGAGCTGCCGGACAAAGGCCAGGTCTCGCGTGACGATGCGGGAGGTTTCCGACCGGACCTCGCCGATCTGCGACAGGCCCAGGGCGCCCAGGGCGATCACCAGGACGATGACGGCGATGAAGCCGAGCAGGATTCGGTTGGCGATACTCACGGGTCAGGCTCCCACAGGCGCGTCGCCAGCCAGCAAGGCGGGGACGGAAAGGATGACGAGGGTCTTGGCGTTGTCGTCCCCCGCGCTCACCACGACGGCGTGCTGCGGGTGGTCGAGATCAGGTCGCACCAGAGCGGACTGAGGGCGTTCGGACAGTCGCAGGGCGATGTCGCGCCGGCCGTTCAGCATGACGAGATAACCACCCGCCTCCCGCGGCGGCGGGGCGCCCAGCAGGACGCCCAGATCGAGCACCTGGCGAACGCGACCGTTATCGGCCACCAGTCCCATGACGGCGCCGGCGCCGGCCACTCCGGTTCGACCGAGCCGCTCTAGGGGCCGCAGGCTGGCGACATCGGCCATAGGAAGGCCGTAGAGGTTTCCGCCCATGGGGCAGAGCAGGACCCTCATGGCGTCCGTCACCGAGACGTCGGACGCGATGGCTTCGGGCGCCGCCAGCCGGCGCGCCCGGTCGTCCAGGATCTGTCGGGTCCGCGGGGACTCTGCGGTCTGAACCGGCCGCTCGCCTCGGGGGCGAGCGGTCTTTGACGTGCTCTGGCTCATCGGCGCCCCCTCCCGTCCTTCTCAAGCTGCAACCTGGCGAGTTCGCGCAGGTCGCCGGCTCTCAGCCCATCCCCTTCGCACAGGGGTGAGGCCGGGCTCAAGCTCGCGGCCAGACGGGCGACCGCCGCCAGGGCGCGACGGCCGGCTTCCTGATCACCGCGTTCGAGCCGCACCAGCCCCAGATGATACTGGGCCATGAGGAAGGTTCCATCCAGATAGACCGCCCGGCGAAGGGCGTCTTCGGCTTCACTCAGTCGTCCCTGAGCCTGAGAGATGAGACCCAGATAGAAGTAGGTCGCCGGCTCGGATGAGGTCTCCGCCAGGGCCTCCTGGCACAGCGCTTCGGCCTCCGCGAAACGTCCAAGGTTGGCCAGGATGCGGATGTCGGCCAGCGGCGCCGTCCTGGCCTCGGAGACCTGTGCGCGCGGTGGATCGACGGGCCTCGGCGTCGGAGCCGGCGCCGGCGCCGGCGGCAAGGCCTGAGGTGGGGGCGGAGACTCAGTCACGACACTGGGCGGCGGCGTCCAGCTGGCCGCCGGCGCGGCGGGCGGCTCGTCCCCGGGGGCCCGCCGACGGTATGCCACGGCGCCCGGCAGGGTGATGGTCCGCACATGGGCTTCGAACCCGGGATTGGGCTCGGCATGCCCCACCAGCAGCCACCCCGCCTCACCCAGGCGCTGGGCCAGAGCGCCGACGACGGCGTTCATGGCCTCTGGATGGAAGTAGATCAGGACGTTTCGGCACAGGATCAGGTCGAAGTCCGTCAGGTCCAGCGGCGCCGCCGGTCCCAACAGGTCCAGCAGGTTGCCGTACTGGAACCGGACCAGGCTGCGGAACCGCGGTCGCAGCCGCCAGCTACGACCCTCGTGGGTGAACCAGGCGCTCCGCTGCTCGGCCGACAGGGATCGCAGCGCCCAGGCGCCGAAGCTCGCCGTGCGGGCCGCCTCCAGCGCGGCTTCGTTGATGTCGGTGCCCAGGATGGTGAGCCGCCAGTCGGCGATCTGATCCCCCAGAAGTTCCGCCAGAAGGATGGCCACCGAATAGGGTTCGGCCCCCGTGGCGCAGCCGGCGCTCCAGATCCGCAGCCTCTTCGAATGGGCGTGGCGGGCGATCAATTCGGGGAGAATATGCGACTTTAGAGCCGTAAATTGCTCCACATAGCGCAGGAAATAGGTCTCTCCGACCGTGATTTCCCCCTCCAGCCGTCGCCATTCGGCCGGCCCGGCCTGAGGATCGTCGAGCAGGCGGACATAGGCCTCAAGGTCCTCGAGGCGTACGGCCGCCAGGCGTCGGCGGACCCGTTCCCACAGGACGTCGTCCTTGTCGGCGTAATAGAAATGACCGGTCCGGGCGATGACCTCGGCCTTCAGTCGCCAGAAGGGGTGGCCAGGGGCGAACACCGGCACGGCGGGGCTCAGGGGGCGCCATCCCCGGAGGCCTCAAGCCTCGCGCGCAGGGTCTCGGCGATTTCCGCGACTCGGGCCTGTTCCTCCAGCAGCAGCAGACGATCCACGTCCAGCAGGGCGACCAGGCGGCCAAGGATCAGCAGATTGCCGATCACCGCGCCATTGGCGCTGACCGAGTCCGATACCGGCGTGAAGTCCTCGGCCTCGGCCTCAGCGTCCTTCACCCGGTCTGCCAGGAGGGCCAGATCGCCGCCGCCGTGCGGGGCGCTCAGCCGCACCACGTGGCTGTAGAGCTCGGGGCTGGCCGGCGGCCGCGTCGGGTCCAGCAGGCGGGCCAGGTCGATCACCGCCAGGGGCCGGCCTTGGCGGTTCATGAAACCGGCCAGCACCTTGGGCCAGGGGGCCTGACGCTCAAACCGGGTCACGGGCAGGATTTCGGCTACGGCGCCCATGGGCAGGGCCATGTCGACGCCGACCACGTCCAGCAAGAGATAGCGGTCCTGAGGGAAGGGCATAGGAGTCTAGAACACCATTCCGCCCCCGCCGCCAATCGTCATTCGCAACCTGCGGGCGCGAACCTGCGCCGGCGCAGGCTCGCGGTTCGCGTAGGGGCTTTCAGATCTCGGTCACGGGCAGGCGGAGATAGACGCGACCGTCCCGCTCGGCCGGCGGCAGGGCGCCGGCGCGGATGTTCACCTGCAAGGACGGCAGGATCAGGGTCGGCGGGGGCAGGGTGGCGTCCCGGGCCTCCCGACGGGCCACGAAGTCGGCCTCGCTCACCCCACCGCGCAGGTGGATATTTTCCGCCTGCTGGGCCGCCACGGTGGTCTCCCAGGCGTGGGTCTTGCGATCCTCGGTCAGGTAGTCGTGGCCGACATAGATCTTGGTTTCGGGCGGCAGGGCGAGGATCTTCTGGATCGACCGATAGAGGGTCGCGGCGTCACCGCCGGGGAAGTCGGCCCGCGCCGTGCCGTAGTCGGGCATGAACAGGGTGTCGCCCACATAGGCCGCGCCATCGATCAGATAGGTCACGCAGGCCGGCGTGTGGCCAGGCGTATGCAGCACGCTGATCTCGGTGTCCCCAAGCTTGAGGGTGTCGCCCTCGCGCACCAGGCGGTCGAAGGACGCGCCGTCGGTGGTGACGTCGTCCGCGCCGAAGACCTTGCCGAAATAGTCCTGCACGGCGGTGATATGAGCGCCGATCACCACCTGGGCGCCGGTCGCCTGTCGCAGGCGCGCGGCGGCCGATAGATGGTCGGCGTGGGCATGGGTCTCCAGGATGTAGATCAGCTTCAGGCCGCGGGCCTCGATCGCCCGCAGGATTTCGGACATCTGTTCGCGAGAGACCTTCGCGCCCTTGGGTTCGTAGTCGAGGACCGGGTCGATGACGGCGGCCTCGCCGGTCGCTTCGTCCCAGACCAGGTAGGTGACGGTCGACGTCGCCTCGTGGAAGAAGCTCATCTGCTGAACGGACATTGGGTCCTCCTTTCGCCTCCCTATATATGCACCATTGCTAATATAGCAAATGCGACTATGACCTAGGCAGGAGCCCGTCCATGGACCTTACAACCACAGCCATGATCGCCGCGGTGATGAGCGGCGCGGTGGTCGGCCTGCTGCTTGCCGTGTTTGGCGGCGGCGGCTCTGTGCTGGCCACTCCAGCCCTGCTCTATGTCGTGGGAGTCACCGACCCGCACATGGCCATTGGCACGTCGGCGGCGGCCGTGGCGGTGAACGCAGCGATCAACCTGGTCGGCCACGCGCGGAAGGGTCGGGTGAAGTGGCCCTGCGCCAGCGTCTTCGCCGCAGCGGGCCTCGCCGGCGCCCTGGGCGGTTCGAGCCTCGCCAAGCAGGTGGATGGCCAGCAACTGCTCGTGCTGTTCGCCGCCGCCATGGCGGCCATCGCCCTGTCGATGATGCGAAAGCCCAAGGACGCCGGGGATCCGCTGACGCATATCTCCTGGGCCATGACGCTGCGACTGGCGCCCATCGGCCTGGCGACAGGGTTCGCCGCCGGCTTCTTCGGGATCGGCGGCGGTTTTCTGATCGTGCCGGGGCTGATGGCGGCCAGCGGCATGACGCTGGCCAATGCTGCGGCTTCATCCCTGTTGTCGGTCAGCCTGTTCGGCGCGGCGACCTCGGCCAACTATGCGCTTTCTGGACTGGTGATCTGGCCGGTGGCGGGGCTGTTCATCGCTGGCGGTCTGGCCGGGGGATGGGCGGGTCTGCGGGCCGCGAACCTCCTGGCCAGTCGCGCCCTGCTGGCGCGCCGGCTGTTCGCCGGGTTTGTTCTGATCGTGGCGGCCTATGTGGCCTTGCAGGGGATTGTCGGATGAGTTTCTGGGACGAACGCTACCAGGGCGAGACCTATCTGTTCGGCGAGGCGCCCAACGCCTTCCTGGCCCGCCAGGTCCATCGGCTGGCGCCAGGGCAGACCGCCCTGGCTGTCGCCGACGGTGAAGGGCGCAACGGCGTCTGGCTGGCGGAGCAGGGGCTTTCGGTCCTCTCCGTCGACGGCTCATCAGTGGCGCAGGCCAAGGCGGCCCGACTGGCGGCGGCCCGCGGGGTGAGCCTCGACCTGCAACAGGTCGACCTGGCCGCCTGGGACTGGCCGCAGGGGCGGTTCGATATCGTGGCGGCCATCTTCATCCAGTTCGCTGGGCCTGAATTGCGGACCGAGATCTTCGAGAACATGAAGCGGGCGCTCAAACCCGGCGGCCTGCTCCTGCTGGAGGGCTACCGGCCCGAGCAGATCGCCTATGGCACCGGCGGCCCCCGGACGCCGGAGAACCTCTATACCGAGCAGATGCTGCGCGAGGCCTTCGCCGACTTCGAAATCCTGGAGCTCGTCGCCTATGATGCGGCGATCGAGGAAGGCGCCGGCCATTCGGGCCAGTCAGCCCTGATCGACCTGGTGGCCTGCAAGCCGGGCTGACCGCTCAGCTCGCCGGCTTGCCGCGATAGATGTCGCACAGGGTGTCGATCACCCGGGCCGCGGCCGGGTCGGTCAGGCGATAATAGATGGTCTGACCCTCCCGGCGGGTGCCCACCACCCCTTCGGCGCGCAGCTTGGCCAAGTGCTGAGAGGCCGCCGACTGGGCCAGGCCCACGTGTTGCGCCAGATCGCCGACAGAGCATTCGCCGTCGCCCAGCCGGCACAGGATGATCAGCCGCTGCTCGCTGGACATCAGCTTCATCAGCCGTGCGGCCGCCGCGGCGCTGGCCTCGAGCGCCGCCAGTTCTGCCGGGTCGGGCATCTGGGCGGCGGCGGTCATGGGGGCCTTGTTCATGCTCATAGGTCCAGAATCGGTCAGACGGTCTTGGCGGCGCCAGGCCGGGTGGCTGGGCGGCCGTCATCCCTCAAAACCACATAGATGGCCGGGATGACCAGCACGGTCAGCAAGGTCGAAGAGGCGAGGCCGAACAGAAGGGAGATGGCGAGGCCCTGGAAGATGGGGTCGAACAGGATCACCGCCGCGCCGATCATGGCGGCGGCCGCGGTCAGCACGATCGGCTTGAACCGTATCGCGCCCGCCTCCAGCAGCACGTCTCGCAAGGGTCGGTCGCCGGTCTGGGCGTGCCGGATGAAGTCCACCAGCAGGATGGAGTTCCGCACGATGATGCCGGCCAGCGCGATGAAGCCGATCATCGAGGTGGCCGAGAACGGCGCGCCAAAGATGATGTGGCCGATGACGATGCCCACCAGGGTGAGCGGGATCGGCGTCAGGATCACCAGGGGCAGGCGGAAACTTTTGAACTGCGCCACCACCAGCACATAGATGCCCAGGATCGCCACGGCGAAGGCCGCCCCCATGTCACGGAAGGTGACCCAGGTGATCTCCCACTCGCCGTCCCAGAGCAGGGTCGGCGTGCGCTCATCGCTGGGCTGGCCGTTCAGGCGGACGGTGGGCTTGGGCAGGTCGCCCCAGTCGTGGCCCTCGATGGCGTCGCCCACGGCGAGCATGCCGTAAATCGGCGCCTCGTATTGGCCGGCCAGTTCGGCGGTGACCATCTCGGCGTCCAGGCCGTCGCGGCGATAGATCATGTGCGAACCAGGTTCAGACACCGCATCGACCACCTCGCCCAGCTCAACCAGCCGCCGTCCATCGGCCGTCTGCGACACCGCCACCGGGGTGGCGGCGAGGCGCTCGCCCCAGGTGCGGTCGGCCTGGGGCAGGCGGACGGAAATCTCCAGAGGCGTCCGGCCCTCGCCCCGGTGGGCGTAGCCGATGGGACCGCCGCCAAAGACCGCGCCGATGGAATCCAACACCTCGCCTTCAGAGACGCCCAGGTGCTCGACGGTCTCGCGGGTGGGCGTCAGGCGCAGGCGGGGGCGCGGTTGCCCATAGGAGTCGTCCACGTCGACAATGTAGGGGATCGCCTGGAAGAGGGTTTTCACCTCGGCGGCCACGGCGCGGCGGGTCTCGGCGTCGGGACCATAGATTTCCGCCAGCAGGGTGGCCATCACCGGCGGTCCAGGCGGCGCCTCGACCACCTTGATCGACCCGCCTTCAGGAAGGGGCAGGTGCCCCAGGCGTTTCCGCAGATCGAGCGCGATGGCGTGGGAGGCGCGCTTGCGATCGCCTTTGTGAGACAGGGTTATGGACAGATCGCCCATCTCGGGCCGCTCACGCAGGAAGTAGTGCCGGACGAGGCCGTTGAAGTTGAACGGTGAGGCCGTGCCCGCATAGGCCTCGATCGCGATCACCTCGGGGATCGTCCGGGCGATCTCGGCGGCCCCGGCCAGGGTGCGTTCGGTGGTTTCCAGGCTGGCGCCTTCAGGCAGGTCGAGGACCACCTGGAGTTCCGACTTGTTGTCGAAGGGCAGCAGTTTCACCGTCACCGTCTTGGTGGCGAACATGCTCATGGACAGCAGCGTGGCCAGGCCCACCGCGCCCAGAAAGATCCAGGCGCTGCGGCGGGTGGCGATCACCCGGCTGGCCAGGGCGCGATAGGCGCCGCCCAGCCGACCGCCGCTTTCATCGTGCCCATGTCCATGGCCGTCGGCCAGGGTCTGACGGGCGAAGCGGACCATCAGCCACGGCGCGATGACCACGGCGACGAAGAAGGAGAAGACCATGGCCGCCGAGGCGTTGACCGGGATCGGGGCCATGTAGGGGCCCATCAGGCCGGAGACGAACAGCATGGGCAGCAGGGCCGCCACCACGGTCAGGGTCGCGACCACGGTGGGATTGCCCACCTCGGCCACGGCCTCGATAGCCGCCTGGGTGGGACTGCGCCCATCCTTCATCGCCCAGTGCCGGGCGATATTCTCGATCATGACGATGGCGTCGTCCACCAGGATGCCGATGGAGAAGATCAGGGCGAACAGGCTGACCCGGTTGATGGTGTAGCCCATCAGGTTCGACGCGAAGAGGGTCAGCAGAATGGTCGTGGGGATGACCACGGCTGTGACGCCGGCTTCCCGCCAGCCGATGGCCAGGCCGATCAGGATGACGATGGAGACGGTGGCCAGGCCCAGGTGGAAGAGCAGCTCATTGGCCTTTTCGTTGGCGCTCTCGCCGTAGTCGCGGCTGACGGCGACCTCCAGACCCTCGGGGATCAGGCTGCCCTTCAGGGTCTCCACCCGCTCCAGGATGTGCTCTGAAACCACCACGGCGTTGGCGCCCTGGCGCTTGGCGATCGCCAGGCTGACGGCCGGCGCCTGGGTCCAGCCTTCGGCGGTGCGGCTGTGACGCCAGACCCTGGCCTGATCCTCCCGCGGCGCCTGGATCACGGTAGCCACATCCCGGACATAGACCGGCTCGCCCCTGATCGAGGCGACGCTGAGCAGGCCGACCTCCTGGGCGCTGGCCAGCGTCCGGCCTGCGGCCACGTCGACGGCCTGGCCATCCTGGCGGATGGCGCCGGCCGGGAAGCTGCGATTGGCCTGGCGTACGGCCTCGATCACCCCGCCCAGGGGCACGCCGCGCAGGGCCAGGCGCTCGGGATCGGGTTCGATGCGGACCTCATCAGGGCGGCCGCCGACGATGAAGGTCAGGCCGACGTCCTCAACCTTGGCCACCTCTGTGCGCAGCTTGACCGCGATGTCGTACAGGGCCTGGTCGGACCAGCGGTCGGCCATCTCCGGCGTCGGCGTCAGGGTCAGCACCACGGCCGGCACATCATTGATGCCCCGGGTGACGATCATCGGTTCGGGGATCCCTACCGGGATCTGGTCGTAATTGGCGCGGACCTTCTCATGGACCCGCACCGCGGCGTCCTCCGGATCCTCGCCCACATCGAAACGGGCGGTGACCAGCACCTGATCGTCCTGCACCTGGGTGTAGACGTGGTCCACCGCGTCGATGGACTTGACGATGGTCTCCAGAGGTTTGGCCACCAGCTCGGCGCCGTCGGCGGCGCGCAAACCCGGCGTGGCGACCATGATGTCGACCATGGGCACGCTGATCTGCGGCTCCTCCTCCCGGGGGATGGACATCAGCGCCATCAGCCCCACGGCGATGGCCGCCAGCAGGGCCAGCGGCGTCAGGGGGGAGTGAATGGTCGCCTGGGTCAGGCGGCCCGATATGCCCAGGTTCATTGGGCCGCTCCGGCGACAGGCGCGATCAGGACATCGCCGGCGCGGGCGCCCGACAGGATTTCAGTATGACCCGGCGTCGGCGCCGGGGCGGCCTGCACCGCCACCTCGCGCGCGGCGCCGTCGGGTCCCAGGATGCGGACGAAGTCCAGGCCGAACCGGGTGGCCACATAGGCCGCCGGGACCACCAGGGCCTGGCGCTCTCCGACCTTCACCTGCACCCGGACCCGCTGGCCGATGAGGTCGGCGCGCAGGCCATCAACCCGCAGGTCGGCGGTCACCTGGCCGCCGGTGACCGAGGGATAGATCTGGATCACGGTTCCATAGGCTGCGACGCCCGGGAGATCGCTGGCCGAGACGGGCGCCTGGTCGCCGACCTTGAGAGCGCGGGCCTGGCCTTCGGGCAGCTCCAGCCGCAGGAGGGGCTCGCCTGAGGTGATCGTCGCCACCGACTGTCCGCCCGCCACGACGGAGCCGGCGGGGACATCAGCCATCACCACCCGGCCGGAGGAGGGGGCAAGAATCGCGCCCTGGGAGCCCATCTCGGCGCTGGCGGCCCGCTGGGCGCGGGCGGCGGCGGCCATGCCCTCGGCGGCGCGAGCGGCGGCCTGCGCCTGTTCCAACCGCGCCTTGGCGTAGAAGCCCTTGTCATAAAGCACCTGCACCCGCGTCAGCTCAGCCGCGGCGCGGGCGGATTCAGCCGCTGCCGCGGCGGCCTGGGCCTCATAGCCGGTGGTCTCGAGAGTCAGGCGCTGATCAGACACCCTCCCAATCAGCTGGCCTTTGCGCACCTCGTCGCCCTCGCGCACCCTGAGCTCGGTCAGGGTGCCGCCGATCCGCGCCCGGGCCTGCGCCATGTCGCGGGTGACCACGCTGGCGGCCACCGGCTTCAGATCGTCCACCGGCTGAAGGCGAAGGGTCAGCCGCGCGCCCTCAGCCGACGCCGGCGGCGGGGGCGGGGGCGCGGCGTTTTCCGAACAGGCGGCGGCCCCCAGGGTCAGGGCCAGCAGGCTCGCGGTCAGCAGGGGGCGCATGGGCGTTTCTTCCGTCGTCTCTAGCGGGCGTCGCGGACGGCGCCGGTGGCCGGGTCGATGCGGACCACCGGCAGATCGGCGGAGCGCCAGGCGGCGATGCCGCCGTCCAGGTGGCCGGCCACCTCGACCCCGGCCTTGCGGCAGAGGTCCATGGCCATGGCCGACCGCTTGCCTGACCCGCATTGCAGGACGATGGCCCGAGGGCCGCCGGCCGGCAGGGTGTCGGGGTCGAAGGTGGAGAGGGGAGCATTCAGCGCCCCGTGAATGCGCTCGGACGCGTACTCCGCCGGCTCCCGGACATCGATCAGGACGATCTGACGGGCGACAAGCCGGTCGTGAACGTCAGAGGGGGTGAGGTCGAGGGGCGTGGTCATGCGTGGATCTCTCCGGCCAATCGTGAAAACCATTGTATATGCGCAAATACGCATATAAGGGTTTCACCGGCCCATTCAAGCGAGATCGAAACCTGGGGCCTGGGGACGAACGCCGCCTTGACCGTGATCAATGTCAGGGCCTGGAAAGAGATCAGGGTTATCTGATGAAAAAGCCAGTCATCGCCATCCTGGGCGCCGGTCTCGGCGGATCAGTCGCCGCCTTCGAGATCAAGGAAGCCGTCGGATCAAAGGCCGAGGTCGTGGTGGTGTCCCAGGGGGACACCTTCCACTTCGTGCCCTCCAACCCTTGGGTGGCGGTCGGATGGCGCGACCGTGAGGCTATCGAAGTCCACCTGCCGCCGATCATGGCGAAGAAGAAGATCGGCTATACCGGCGTGGGCGCCCGACGTGTGCATCCGCAGGAGAACCGGCTGGAGCTGGGGGATGGTGAGAGCCTCTTCTACGACTATCTGGTGATCGCCACAGGGCCGGAGCTGGCGTTTGACGAGATCGAGGGGCTTGGCCCCGAGGGGTTCACCCAGTCGGTCTGTCATGTGGACCACGCCGAGCGGGCCGCCGAGGCCTTTGAAGCCTTCGCCCGCAAACCCGGCCCCATCGTGGTGGGCGCGGTGCAGGGCGCCTCCTGCTACGGCCCGGCCTATGAATTCGCCATGATCCTCGACACCGAGCTGCGGCGTCGCAAGATCCGCGACCAGGTTCCAATGACTTTCGTCACGGCCGAGCCCTATGTGGGTCATCTGGGGCTGGACGGGGTGGGCGACACCAAGGGCCTGCTGGAGAGCGAGATGCGCCAGAGGCACATCAAGTTCATCACCAACGCCAAGGTGGCCAAGGTCAGCGAGGGCCTGATGGCGGTGGAGGAGATCGCCGAGGACGGCTCGGTCAAGGCGACGCACGACCTGCCCTTCGCCTATTCCATGATGCTGCCGGCCTTCCGCGGTGTGCCCGCCGTCATGGGGATCGAGGGGCTCACCAATCCCAGGGGCTTCATCCTGGCCGACAGGCATCAGCGCAACCCGACCTATCCCAATGTCTTCTCCCTCGGCGTCTGCGTGGCGATCCCGCCCATGGGCAAGACCCCGGTGCCGGTGGGCGTGCCCAAGACCGGCTTCATGATCGAGAGCATGGTCACCGCCATCGCCGAGAACCTGAAGGCGCTGCTGGCCGGCGAGGCGCCGAGCCGCGAGGCGACGTGGAACGCTATCTGCCTGGCCGATTTCGGCGACAGCGGCGTGGCCTTCATCGCCCAGCCGCAGATCCCGCCGCGTAACCTGAACTGGGCCGCCGAGGGGCGCTGGGTCCATCTGGCGAAGATCGGGTTCGAGAAGTACTTCATCTCGAAGATCCGGCGAGGCGAGGCCACGCCGTTCTATGAGAAGCTCGCCCTTGATCTGATCGGGGCCCGTAAGCTGAAGGCCTGACCATGCGCCAGATCGTCTGCCCCGCCTGTGCGGCGGCCAATCGCATTCCTGCTGACCGTGACGCCGGCGCCGCCAAGTGCGGCCGCTGCGGCGTGCGGCTGTTTCAGGGTCAGCCCACCGAGGTCGACGCCGCCGGGCTTCAGACTCACCGCCGGGCCAATCAGGGGGTGGCTGTCCTGCTGGATGTCTGGGCGCCCTGGTGCGGACCCTGCCGGTCGATGGCGCCGCACTTTTCCGCCGCCGCTGCGCGGCTGGAGCCGAATGTGCGGCTGCTGAAGCTCAACGCCGACGAGGCGCCCGACGCCAGCGCGTCGCTCGGGGTCTCCGGCATTCCAGCCCTGATCCTGCTGAAGGATGGCCGCGAGGTTGCCCGCCGGGCGGGCGCCATGACCACCGATCAGATCACCGCCTGGGTGTCCCAGGCCCTGGCTGAGGCCTAGCGCCCCCGCCGAACGAAGGACAAAACCCCATGACCCTTGATCGCGCCGTCTTCGTCTTCGCCGGCCTTGTCGTCCTGGCCGGCGTCGCCCTGGCCCACCTTGTCAGCCCCTGGTGGATGCTGCTCAGCGCCTTCGCCGGCGCCAACATGATCCAGGCGGCCTTCACCGGATTCTGCCCGGCGGCCTTGGTGTTCAAGAAGCTGGGGATCCGCCCGGGCCAGGCCTTCCGCTGAGGCGCGCCAGGCAGGCCAGGCCTTCCCGCGCCAGCTGAAGGGTGAGGTCTTCGGCGTCCATGGGCGTCGCCAGGGCTGCGGCCTGACCGGCCCAGAGCGGGGTGAAATCTTCCGGGGTCGAGGACGCCGCCCTCAGCGAGCCCAGGGCGGCGGCCGCGTGCGGGAAGGGCGGCGCATCGGCCGACAGCGGACCGATCTCGGCCATCAGGCGGTTGATGATGCCCCGGGCCGGCCGGCCGGTGAACAGATTGGTCACAGCAGTCCCGTCGTCGCGGGCCGTGGCCAGCGCGTCGCGGTGGAATTGCGGGATCAGAGACTGGGGGCAGGGCAGATAGGCCGTGCCGATCTGAACGGCGGCGGCGCCCAGGGCGAAGGCTGCGGCGATCCCCCGGCCGTCAGCGATCCCGCCCGCCGCGATCACGGGAATGTCCACCGCATCGACGATCTGAGGCAGCAGGGCCATGAGGCCAGGCTGAGCGCTCATGTCTCCGGTGAGGAAGGCGCCGCGATGGCCGCCCGCCTCATAGCCCATGGCGATCACGGCGTCGCAACCGCGGTCGGACAACCAGATCGCCTCGGCCACCGTCGTGGCCGAGCTGACGATCCGGGCGCCGGTCGCCTTCACCCGCTCAAGCAAGGCCGGTTCCGGCAGGCCGAAGTGGAAACTGACCACTTCTGGTCGGACCTGCTCGACGACCGCGCAGAAGGCGGCGTCGAAGGGCGCTCGTCCGGCCGCCGGCGCTGGCGCAAGGGGATCGAGGCCGAGCTCCAGATAGTAGGGCGTCAGGCGTTGGCGCCACGTCGCCAGCACAGCCTCCTCGGGCTCGCTCGACCGGTGGCAGAAGAAGTTCAGGTTCAGGGGCCCTGCGGTTCCCGCCCGATACTCGGCCGCCTGTTGCAGGACAGCGTCCGGCGTCAGCAAGGCGCAGGGCAGGGCGCCCAGGCCGCCGGCCCGGCTGACGGTCAGAGCCAGGTCGACCCCCGAGGCCCCGGCCATGGGAGCCTGCAGGATAGGATGGGTGACCTGGAAGAGCTCGATGATCCGGCGATCTGGCCAAGGGGACATGCGGCGCCTGTGCTGTTGCCCGATGTTCGGGGGGATGAACCGTGCAGGGATGACCGCCGCGTGCGAGCCGATCGGCCCCGCCGCGGCGGAATCGTCGGGAAACGCTTACAATGGGGCCCGGGCGTGACCTATAGTGGTCCCGATGGGTGTGATCGCCTTGGCTGCGCGCCCGAACTGGCGTTCCGCGGACTTGGTCGGCGGACTCTGCGCCAGCGGCGGCCACGCGCCCGCGTCCGCTGCTGGCGGGGCGGACATGGTCCGGGCGCCGGCATTCCGGATCGCCCAGCGTCCCTGCTTCACCTGCGCGCCATGGGCGGCGCCGCGGCCTGCGCGGAGTGAGAGGAACGCGAGTTCAAGTGAGCAAGACTGAGATTACCCCCACCCCGTCCGGCAAGATGGACGTGACCCATGGCTGCTACCGCATTCTGGCCGGGCCCCGCGGCGAGGTCGGTGAGGCGATCGCCTATGTGGGGATGCGCAAGCTGGATCAGCTGACCGAAGATTCCGTCGAACAGGCGCTCGCCGTGATGATCGCCCGGCTCGATATCCGCCGAGACGCCTTCGTCGCCCAGCGCGACGAGCACGGCCTGCCCAGCGTGGATGAGTATCGCGAGGCCCTCGACGCTACGCCTCTGGTGATGGAGTCCCGTCTCGACAACACCCTGCACGCCCACTCCCAGCGCCCGGGCGCCCGGGCCAATGCGGGAGATCTCGCCAGGTCCTGCGGCCTGACCGAGACAGCCTTCTGGCTGGAATATGGACGCCTCGGCCGTCGCCTGAGCGCCCTGCTGGCCATCGACCCGCCGAAGGACAAAACAGTCCGCCAGCTCGCCTCGCTCTATCCCTTCGCGACCTTCGAGGCCGGGGCGCGCCCGAGCGACCTGACGATCACCCTGCGCCCCGCCTTCCTGGAAGCCCTGCAATAGGCGCCGTCGTTCAGAGGGCCCGGCCGGAATTGATCTTGTAGAAGACGCCACCTTCGTCCTGGCCGCTCAGCTCCAGCACGCCCTCAATGGTCTTCACCCCATAGTCGAAGACGACGCCCTTGTCGGTCTTGACCTCGATGAACTGCATGGGACTGGGATTGAGGTGGAACGGGCAGTCTGGCGGGTAGGCCAGCAGGACGAAGTGCGTCTGGGTCTTGCCGTTCTGCAGGGGCATCATATAGCCCGACACCTTCACCTTCTTGCCCTTCAGCGCCAGGACGCCGGGGGGGAAGTCGGGCTTGGACAGGAGATAGCCGCGGGTATCGGTGCGGGTGATCTCCTTCGTCGACTCCAGCAACGCCCAGGAGACGCCGCCCGGTGGCGTGGCGGCCGGCTTCCAGACACTTTCGGTCGGGGCGGCGGGGCGCGACTGCAGCGCAGCGCCCGCGGGCGTGGCGGCGACCACCAGGGTCAGGGCCAGCATGAGCCGGACGAACATGACGTTACTCCTTAGCGGGTGTCGGCGAGGGTCTTGGCGATATCGACCCGAAAGACTTTGAGGGCCGGAATGAGCGCTGCAAGAGCGCCCATGCCGATCGCGGCCATGACGATCATCAATTCTGCAGGCTCGAAGCGGGCGGCGGTGAGGCCCATGTCCCGAAGCTGCGGGAAACTCGCGGCCGAGGCGGCGACCACCGCATGACCGACCGCCACGCCCAGCAGGGCGCCGGCCGCGGCCAGCAGCACGCCTTCCAGGATGATATGTCCGAAGATGGCGCCTGGGCGTGCGCCCATGACCCGTAGCATGGCCATGTCGCCCTCGCGCTGACGCAGGGCCGAATAGAGCGCCACGAAAATCGAGAGACCGCTGGTGGCCATCAGCAGGATGGCGAAGGCTCGCACGGCGTCGATTCCCACCCCCAGCAGGGACAGGAGCCGGGTCATCTCCACCGCTGGCGCGGCGGCCTGCAGTTCGGTCTGCTTATTGATGAAGTTGGGCAGGCGGACCGCGGCCATGGATGAGCGGTACTTGATCAGCAGCGCCGTGACTTCCAGGTCCCCGCCGCCGGCGTGGGCGGCGTGCTCAGTCTCCACGGGTGCATGGTCATCAGGCTCGTGGTCGTGAGCCGCATGATCCTGCTGGCCGTCGCCGTCATGGTCATGACCGTCGTGGTCGTCAGTCGAGCCCTCGGCGGGCGGGGCTTCAAAGCCGTGGGCGGCCCAGATACTGCCCACCGGGGTGACGATCAGTCGGTCGAGCACCGTGCCGGTGGGGGCCAGGATGCCGACCACCTCGAAGGGTGTCTCTTCATGGTCGTGACCGTCGCCGGACAGGCCGTGGGAGCCCACGAACTTCTGGCCGAGCCCCGCGCCCGTCTCGCGGGCCACCTGGGCGCCGATCACCGCCTGATAGTCAGCGGCGAACATCTGTCCCTGGGCCAGAACGCCGCCGAAATTCTCCACGTAAGCCGGTTCGGTTCCGACGATCCGGTAACCGCGGAAACTGTCGCCGAGCGCCAGCGGGATCACCTCGGCCACCGTCGGATCGGCCCGGAGCAGGTCGACCGTCGCCAGGGGAATGTTCCCGGTGGGGACGTCCACCTGATAGATGCTCGACAGGATCAACTGCAGGGGCGAGCCCTTGGCCCCCACCACGAGATCGATCCCCTGGGCGTCCCGTTCGAACCGCTCGGCGAGCTGGCTGGAGAACAGCACCAGGATCACCAGGGTGGCCACGCTCAGCGTCAGGAGCAGGATGTTCAGCGCCGTGTTGAGCGCCCGGTCCTTGAGATAGGCGAGGGACAGGCCGGCCAGGGTCATGCGGCCACCCGCGGCGGCGCCAGCGTCAGGGTGCGATCGAATCTCGCCCGCAGTCGGTTGTCATGGGTGGCGATCAGCAAGGTGGCGCCCGTGGCCTCGGCCGTGGCCAGCAGGAGGTCGGACATGGCCACGGCGTTGGCGTCGTCCAGGGCCGAAGTCGGCTCGTCGGCGACCACGATGGCCGGCTTGGCGCAGAGCGCCCGGGCGATGGCCGCCCGTTGGCCTTCCCCCTGGCTCAGTTCCCGGGGGCGGGCGTCGGCCCGGTGGGTCAGGCCCACCTGGGCGATCAGGGCCTCGATGGCGGCCGGCTCGTTCTCGCCCAGGGCCAGGCGCTGGGCCAGGGCCAGATTCTGACGGACGCTGAGGGCGCCGATCAGCCGAAGAGTCTGGAAGACGACGCCTACGGTGCGGCGGCGCAGCTGGTCCCTCTGGGCGGCGGGCAGGGCCGACATGACCTGTCCGGCGATCCGCACCTCGCCTGAGGTCGGGGTGATCAGGCCAGTGATCACATTGATCAGGGTGGTCTTTCCGCTGCCAGAGGGGCCCAGCAACAGGGTGTGCTGGCCCTTGGCGGCGGTGAAGGCTGGAGCGGCCATCACGCAGCGCCCGGCGATCTCATGGCGGAGGTCTTGGACCTCGATCAAGGGTTCGTCGGGCGTCGTCATGCGATCGGCGCGGAGTGTCCTGAGAACTGAAGCGAAAAGCAGGCGGACAGTGAAGTCTAGCGCGCAGCGACGACCTGGCGGCGGCTGGCCTCCGCCACCTGGCGCTCGTCCGGACCCGGCTCGACCTTGATGGCGAAGCGGCTGATCAGGGCGGCGCGGCCGGCCATGATGTCCTTTTCGCGCATGGCGTCCCGGGCGGCGGCGTCGGCGTTTCGCCGCTCATCAGGGCTCATGTCCCGATAGCTGAAATAGGCCGACATGGGGCTGTAGTCGGCGCCATGCTGATCGCAGGCCTGGGCTGCGCCAGCGCCAAGGGCCAGGACGGTTCCAAGCAGGATGGCGACGCGCATGATCATTCTCCCAACGGACTGGCGAAATGTTACAAAGAAACACCGCGTCTGACGACAGGTGATTGACGTCAGTGGGCGATTCCTTCGCGATTGGTCAGGGAATTGGCGGAAACCGCACATCCTCAGGGCAAACCTTGCGGATTTTCATGCCTCAGGCCCCGCATCTTGGGTCTGCGGCCCAGCCTGTACCGGAATCGACCCCATGAGCCCGTTCGCCGAACTCGCCTACCATGTCACCCCCCTGGGCGCGCTGAGCCTGCGCCGGCGGCGGATGCTGGCCCTCGACCTGGACGTGCTCGAGGTCAAGCTCGGGGAGGACTTCCTGATGTCGAGCCTGTTCACGGCCGGGGAGCGGGCGCTGGCGCATCTGTCTGTGGCGGCGGCGCCGGCCGGTCCCCTGGACGTTCTGGTCGGCGGGCTGGGGCTCGGCTACACCGCTGCCGCCGCGCTGGACCACGATGAGGTGCGCAGTCTTCGGGTTGTCGACGTGCTGCCCGAGGTGATCGGCTGGCATCGGGACGGCCTCGTGGACCTGGGGCCACGCCTGTCCGGCGATCCCCGCTGCCAGCTGGAGGAGGGCGACTTCTTCAACATGGTCCGAACCGGCGCGGCGCCGCAGCCTGGACGGTTTCATGTGATCGCGGTGGACATTGATCACTCGACAGAGGCCTGGCTCAACGCGGCCAATGGGGACCTCTACACCGAGGCCGGGCTTCGCAGCCTGATGGCCTGGCTCCATCCTCAGGGTGTGTTTGGCCTGTGGTCGGACGCCGCGCCGGACCAGGATTTCCTGGCGCGCATGGCCGCGGTCTTCCACCGGGTGGACGCCGAGGTCGTGCCCTTCGACAATCCACTGCGGGACGCTGAGGAGACCTGCACCATCTATCGCGGCTGGGCGGCGTGATCGCGCCGGACGCCTCACAGGTCAGTCCGCTGCACCGGGAGCGGCTGGAGACCGTGGTGGCCCTGTTGCTGGAGCGGGGCGTGCGGACGGTGTGCGACCTTGGCTGCGGCTCCGGCGCCCTGCTGGAGCGGCTGATGGCTGAGCCTCAGTTCGAGTCGCTGATCGGCGTCGAGCAGTCGGCGGCGGCCCTGGAGCGCCTTCGCAGCCGCCTGGCGTCCGACCTGGCCGGCGGTCGGCTGCGCCTTATCCACGGCTCGTTCGCAGAGGCCAATCCTGGTCTCTCTGGCCTGGACGCGGCCGTCTTGCTGGAGACCGTGGAGCATGTGGAGCCCGACCGGTTGTCGCAGGTGGAGCGGGCGATCTTCGCCGTCGCCCGCCCTGGCCTGGTGGTGATCACCACGCCGAACGTAGAGAGCAACGGCTTGCTGGGCCTGGCGCCGGGGCGGAAACGTCATCCCGACCACCGGTTCGAATGGCCGAGGGCGCGGTTCGCCGCCTGGGCCGAGGGTGTGGCGCTGCGCAATGGCTATACGGCGGCGTGGAGCGAGATCGGCTGGAGCCACCCCCGATTTGGCGCGCCGACCCAGATGGCCTGCTTCACCCGGGCGTCTGCAGCCCTGCCTCTGTCAACGGGCGGACCGGCTCTCAGCGCAGGGAATCTGTTTCCAGCCCGCCCGGCGGGGGTTATGACGAATCGACAGGGAGCCTAGGCGGTTCCGCCAACGGGGCTTGGCGGCCAGGCGCCAGCCAGCATGCGCCCGCGGCTGAGACGCGCGGCTTCGAACAACTGAGGAGGTGGCGTGGAGCCCCCAGTCACGCCGGATGCCGAGCCAGGTCTCTCCCTGGTCATCGCCGTTCTCAACGAGGCCGAAAACGTGGCCGCCGTCACCGCCGACTGCCTCAGCCAGCTGGCCGGGGTCGGGCCCTTCGAGATCGTCTTCGTTGATGACGGCTCCACCGACGGCACCGCCCAGGTGATCCTGGATCTCGCCGCCCGCCATCCGCAGGTCCGACTGGTCTCCCATGATCGTTGCTGCGGAAAATCCCAGGCCGTGCGCACCGGGGTGATGGCCGCCCGGGCGCCGTGGGTGGGCACCCTGGACGGCGATGGTCAGAACACGCCAGGCGACTTGGGCGACATGCTGGCCCTGGCCCTGGCCGCCGAAGGCCGGCGGCCGCTGGTGGCCGGCGTGCGGGTGCGTCGGGACGATCCGTGGCCGCGCCTGGTGGCCACGCGACTGGCCAACGGCTTTCGCGCCCGGGTCCTCAATGACCACTGCCCGGACACCGGTTGCGGCGTGAAGCTCTTCGCCCGGGAAGACTTTCTGAAACTGCCCTGTTTCGAGGGCATGCACCGCTTCCTGCCGGCCCTGTTCCAGGCCTATGGCCATCCCCTGATCAATCATCCGGTGACCCACCATGCGCGGCTGCATGGGGTGTCGAAATACACCAATCTCGGCCGGGCCCTGGTCGGGGTCGGCGACCTGCTCGGCGTGATCTGGCTGAAGAGCCGTATCCGCGCGCCGGACGTGGCGGAGCGCCGGCCGTGAGCCTGCTGGGCGACCAGCGCCTCAGCCTGAAGGGCGCGCTGCTGCTGCTGGTCGCGGCCCTGGTCATCCTGGCGCCCGGCCTCACGGGCCTTCCGCCGGTGGACCGCGACGAGTCGCGCTATGCGGTCGCCACGACCCAGATGCTGGCCACGGGCGACTTCGTCGATATCCGCTTCCAGGAACAGCCCCGCTACCTGCAGCCGGCCGGCGTCTATTGGCTGCAGGCTCTGAGCGCGGCGACCTTCACCGATCCAGGCAGCCGCGAGATTTGGGCCTTCCGCCTGCCGTCCCTGACGGCGGCCCTGGCCGCGGTCCTGGTGACCGGGGTGATGACCAGCCTGTGGTTCGGCTCCTGGACTGGTCTGCTGGCCGGCCTGCTGCTGGCCTCGTGCATGTCACTGGGGTTCGAGGCGCGGATCGCCAAGACCGACGCCTCACTGCTGGCGGCGGTGACCATCGCCCAGTTCGCCTTCATGCGGGTCTATACCGGCGCCGCGCGCAGCCGCTGGCCGGCGCTGATCTTCTGGATCGCGCTCGGGGTTGGCGGCATGTTGAAGGGGCCGATCATCCTGCTGGTGGTGGGCCTTAGCGCCCTGGCCCTGGCGCTGTGGGACCGGAGCCTTGCGCGCCTGGCGCCGCTGCAGCCGCTCTGGGGCCTGCCGCTCGCCCTCCTGATCGCCGCGCCCTGGTATGTGGCCATCGGGCTGGCGACGGATGGAGACTTCTTCCGCGTCGCCATCGGCGACAACCTGCTGCACAAGGTGGGCACCGGCCAGCAGTCCCACGGCGGGCCGGTGGGCTATCACCTGATGGGCTTCGCCCTGACCTTCTGGCCAGGCGCCCTGCTGGCGGCCCTGGCGGTCCCGTTCGCCTGGCGCGAGCGGGCGAGACCCGAAATCCGCTTCCTGATCTGCTGGATCATTCCGGCCTGGCTGGTGTTCGAATTCGTCTCCACCAAGCTGCCCCACTATGTCCTGCCGGTCTTTCCAGCCATCGCCGTCCTGACGGCGCTCGCGGCGACCAGCGCCCAGCCTCAGGCGACCACGCGGTGGCTCAAGGTGCTGTTTGGCCTGTTCCTGCTGCTCTGGCTGGCTGTGAGCCTGACGGTGAGTCTTTTGGCTCCCGTGGGCTTCTGGATCTATGAGGCGCGACTGGACCCCGTCGCCATCGGGCTGGCCGTCGCCGCCCTGGCTGCAGTCGCCGTCATGACCTGGCGGGTGTTCGCCGGGCGACCAGATCAGGCGGTGCTGGCCGCCGCAGTGGCCGCAGCCGTGGTCTCCCTCAACACCTATGGGCTTGGACTGCCGCGCCTGGAGGCCCTGTGGCTCAGCCCGCAGATCGCCAAGGCCGCCCGGGCGGCGGTTCCGGCCTGCGCTCAGCCGCAGATCATCAGCGCGCCCTACCATGAGCCCAGCCTGGTCTTCCTCAATGGTCCGCGGGCGACCAACCTGACTGCGACACCGGAGGTCGCCGCCGAGGCGCTGGCCCAGGCGCAGGACTGCGGCGTCGCCGTGATCGGCGCGGCCCAGCAGGACGCCTTCCTGCGCCAGGCTACGGCGCTGGGGTTGTCGACCCGGACCACCGGTCAGGTGGCTGGTCAGAACTATTCCGACGGGGAGGATCTCGCCCTGACCCTCTATGTCGTCGCCCCAGCCGGCGGACCGCCAGCTGTCGCCCCCTGATCCACCTCCGGAGCCGGCGACGGGGCGCCGCGGGGCGCTGATCGCCGTTGGGATCCTGTCCCTGGTGACCCTTTTGGGGTTCGCCGCTCCACTCCTGCCTCTGGGCGACGCGCAGAGCCTGGCCCGCACGGTAGACGCCCTGGGCGATGGCCCGCAGGCGCCGCTGCTCGGCGTCCTGACCTTTGCGGCCCTGGCCAGTCTCGGGGCGCCGCAGTTCGTGTTGATCACCGCCCTGGTGCTGGTCTTCGGTCCCTGGGCCGGTTTCGCCTACAGCTGGATCGGCAAGATGATCGCCTGCAGCCTGGGTTTCCTCGTGGGGCGCAGGTTCGGCGCGCGGCTTCTTCTGCAGCACCAGTCCAAGTCCATCGCCGCCCTGATGATGGGGCTGGCCAAGCGTGGGTTCTGGGTCAGCGCTGGTATCCGCCTGGCGCCCACGGTGCCGTCGGTCATGGTCAATATCGCCGCCGGCGCCACGCCTATGGGCTACTGGCCGTTCATCGCCGGGGCTGGGGTGGGCAGTCTTCCGAAGATGGCGTTGATGGTGTTCGGCGGGGCTGCGGCGATCGAGGCCCTGCGCACCGGCGATCCCAGCGCCTGGGGAGCCGTCGCCCTGGCCCTGATCCTGACCCTGATCATGTTCCTGGTGGTGCGCGCCTGGCGCCGGCGGCTTCAGCCCTGAGCGGCGTCCTTTTGCATGTTGGGGGCGGAGTCCTTAGATTCCCCCGATGAGCGTCGCCTTCACCCGTGAGGAAGACTACGAATCCCAGGCCGCCGACCTGCCGGATCGTCCCGTCTCCCCCCATCCGAATCTGGTCACCGCATCTGGCCTCGCGGCCATCGAGGCGGAACTGGCCCTGGCCCGCGCCGCCTATGGCGCGGCCCAGCAACAGGGCGGGGTGAGCGCTGACCGCACCGCCATGGCCCGCGCCACGCGCGACTTGCGCTACTGGTCGGCTCGCCGGGCCACCGCCCAGCTGACCGAGCCGGAAGCCGAACCCGACAAGGTTCAGTTCGGCCGGACGGTGGATCTCGAGCGCGAGGATGGCCGCCGTCAGACCTTCCGAATCGTCGGTGAGGACGAGGCCCAGCCAGGGCAGGGGAGCATTTCCTATGTCTCGCCCATCGCCCGTGCTCTGCTCGGGAAGACGGTCGGGGAAGTGGCCCTCGTCAACGGGGCCGAGGTCGAGGTTCTGGCTGTCCGCTGAGCGGTTCTTGGGCGCTTGAAAAGCTCTGTTCCCTGAACGGCTTGGGTGCTAACGCTCAAGCTTGGTTCAAACAGAGTGACCCCCAATGAAGACGCTTGCCGCGGGCCTGACGGCCCTGTTCGTTCTGGCCGCCGCGCCGGCCATGGCTGGAGATCAGGATTTCACCCTGACCAACGCCACGGGCTACACCATCGAGCAGGTTTATGTGGCGCCCAGCCGCTCGGATGACTGGGAAGAAGACGTCATGGGCGCCGACGTCCTGTCGGACGGCGAGGCCGTCGACATCGTGTTCGACGCCGCCGAAGGCGAGTGCAACTTCGACCTCAAGGTTGTCTATGACGATGGCGAAGAGGCCGTCTGGTCGCGCCTGGACCTGTGCACCATCTCGAGCGTGGCGATCTCCTACGACCGCGCCAGCGGCCGGACCTGGGCCGAAACCGAATAGTCCACCCCGTCAGGGCTCCTGCGCCATCGGCGCGGGAGCCTCGATGTCAGGCCTTGCGGACGAACTCCGCGCGCAGCACCAGGCCCTTGATCCCCTCATAGCGGCAGTCGATCTCCTGGGAGTCGCCGGTGAGACGGATCGACTTGATCACCGTCCCGCGCTTGAGGGTCTGCCCGGCGCCCTTGACCTTCAGATCCTTGACCAGGGTCACGCTGTCCCCATCGGCCAGCAGGGTCCCCATGGCGTCGCGAACCTCCACCTGTTCGGCGGCCTGAGCATTCGCCGCAGCCTCGCTGGCGCTCACCCATTCGCCAGTGGTCTCGTCGTAAACGAAGTCGTCGCCCTGCGCCGTCATATGGTCCCTCTCGTGGCTGCCCGGTCCTTTAGCTGATGGACGGATCAAGCCTCAGGGAAAACTGAGCCTCCGGCGCTGTCGGAATCCCCTTGGCGCCATAGCCATGCCTCTGGCATTCGCCCGGGGTGCGACAGCCGCCCGGTCGCGCCGCTCGCGCGACGGCCGCCTTCATGAATTGATTCAAGATATTTTCGGGGAGACTCCATGCTTGCCAACCAGACGTTCCAGATCCGCCCCCTGCCGACCCTCGTCTTCGGGGCGGATTCCAGCCTGGACCTCGCCAGCCATGTGAAGGCGCTGGGCCGGGGCTCGGCCCTGATCGTCACCGACAAGGGGCTGATGGCCAGCGGCGCGGCCACGGCCCTGCTGGAGAAGCTGGCCGCTGACGGCGTTCAGGTGGAGGTGTTTGACGGCGTGGCCGCCAATCCCACCGACGAGAATGTCGAGGCCGGCGCCCTGCGGCTGCGCGCACTTGGCGACGCGGTGGTCATCGCCCTGGGTGGCGGGTCGTCCATGGACTGCGGCAAGGCCATCGCGCTTCTGGCGACCAATGGCGACAAGGTCACCGATCTGCAGACCCGCGGCCGCAAGGAGCCTGGGGTTCCGGTGATCGCGGTGGCCACCACGGCGGGCACCGGATCGGAAACCAATTCGGCCTGTGTGATCACCAACACCGCGCTTGGCCGCAAGACCTACGTCATGCATCCGAGCATCGTGCCGGTGGTCTCTGTGCTGGATCCGAAGCTGACGCTCGGCCTGCCGAAATACCCCACCGCCACCTGCGGCTTCGACGTTCTGACCCACGCCATCGAGGCCTTCACCTCGGCGCGCACCACCCCCTATTCGGACGCCGTGGCGCTCGGCGCCATCGAGCTGGTGGCCAAGTATGTCCGCACGGCGGTCGAGAATGGATCGGACCTGGAAGCCCGCTCTCAGATGCTGATGGCGTCCAGCATGGCGGCCATCGCCTTCAACGTCTCGGGCCTGGGCGCCGCCCATGGCACCGGCCACGCCCTCTCGGCCCGGCTGAACGCCGCCCACGGCCAGACCCTGGCGACCATGCTGCCCCACGTCATGGCCTACAATCTCGAGGTCTGCGCGGCCAAGTACGCTCAGGTGGCGGAAGCCATGGGGGCGGCCAAGCCGGGCGCGTCCGTCGAGGATCAGGCCCGGGCGGCCATCGAAGCGGTCGTGGCCCTGCGCGAGGACATCGGCATCACCCGCTCGATCCGCGATCTGGGCGGGACGGATGAACTTCTGCCGCTGCTGGTGGGCGACGCCATGGCCGATGGGGTGAATCTAAGCAACGCCAGGCCGGTCGACGCCCAGGCCATCGAAGCCCTCTACCGCGCCGCCTGGTAGATCAGGTCATGGCCGCCGCGGTCTGACGGCCGCGGCGGCCAGATCGGCGATCTGGCGCAGCCGACCCCTATATGCGGCCAGTTCCAGCGGGCCCTCAGGCCCCTGCTTGGCACCCCGGGTGGCGGCGAGCAGCGTCTCGACCACCGCCTGGGCGCTGAGGCCTGCGGCTTCCAGATCGATCTCTCCGGCCGTGTTCGCGGCACGGAACACGCGCAACAGCCGCTCCGCATAGGCCGCGTCCGCCGCCCGCCCGAGGTCGGCGCCGATGCGGGTGCGCGTGTCGTCCAACTCCAGAAGATGGGCGGATCGCGCATAGCGCTCATGAGCCTTGCCGCACTGGGCGTCGAGCAGCAGGTAAAGGCGCTCGGCGAAGGGCAGGTCGGCGGCCTCGGCATGGTCGCAACGGCAGCTCGCCTCGGCCAGGGTCCGGGCGTGCATGGCCCGGAACACCGCCTCCTTGCCGTCGAAATAGAGATAGAGGGTGCCCTTCGCCACGCCGGCCGCCCGGGCGATGTCGTCCATCGCCGTGCGACGGAAACCGAAGGCGGCGAACAGCTCCTGGGCCGCGTCCAGGATGGCGGCGGTCTTGCCGCGGGCCTCGGCGGCGTCGTGCGCCTCGGGGGTGGGGTCGGACATGGTCCCTGTTTGGCGCCTGCTGCGATTGACAGCAAGCGGGTGACTGCACCAAATGACCGTATAGACTCATTTGGTCATTTTTCCGGCTCGGGCGTGTCGATCACGCCTCAGGCCGCGCCTGCGCAAGGACCGTTTCCCATGACCCTCGCCCGCCAGATCCATCTCGTCCGCCGCCCCAACGGCGTACCCACCCTCGACGACTTCGCTCTGGCGGAGGCTCCCGTCGCCGACGCCGGGGAGGGGCAGGTGCAGGTCGAGGCCCTGATGATGTCGGTGGATCCCTATATGCGGCCGCGCCTGGACGCCGATCAGCCGCTCGGCGCGCCCCTGCTGGGCGGCGGGATTGGGCGGGTGGTTCAGTCAAACAATGACCGCTTCGCCGTCGGCGAGCTGGTGCGGCACGGAGCCGGCTTCCAGGAGCGGTTCGTCTCGGACGGCAAGGGGCTGTCGGTCCTCAAGCGCGATCCTGAGCTTCCGCTCAGCGTCTATATGCACGCCCTCGGCGCCACTGGCATCACCGCCTATGGCGGCCTGCTGGAGACCGGCGCGCTGAAGGATGGCGAGCAGGTGTTCATCTCGACGGCCGCCGGGGCCGTCGGTTCGGTCGCCGCCCAGATCGCCAAGATCAAGGGCTGCTACGTGGTGGGCTCCACCGGCGCTGACGACAAGGTCGCCTGGCTGCAGGACGAGGTCGGCCTGGACGCCGTGATCAACTACAAGACCCAGGATCTGGCCCAGGCCCTGAAGGACGCTACGCCCAAGGGGATCGACGTCTACTTCGAGAATGTGGGCGGCGGGCATCTGGACGCCGCCCTGCCGCGCATGAACGTCCGCGGCCGCATCCCCGTCTGCGGCATGATCTCGACCTACAACGGCGGCGGCGAGGGGGTGAAGAACCTGTTCAGCCTGATCTATGGCCGCATCCGCATGGAAGGCTTCGTGGCCAGCGACTTTGGCCACCTGAACGCCGCCTTCCTGGCCGACATGACTGGCTGGCTGAAGGATGGTCGCGTCAAATACCAGGAGACCATCCTGCAGGGCTTCGAGCGGGCGCCGGAAGGCCTCATCGGCCTGTTCTCCGGGGCCAACAACGGCAAGATGCTCATTCACATCGCCGACTAGGGGCGCTCAGGCGCCCTTTCATCCAGATCCGACAACACCTTGAAAGTCTTGGGAGACCCCAGATGAGCTTCGACATGCAGACGACCGGCCTTCAACTGCGATCCCTGGTGAAGGCCAGCGGCGAGCTGGAACTGTCCCTGGCCCGGGTCCCCGTCCAGCCCCCCGGCCCCGGCGAGATCCTGGTGCGCGTGGAAGGTTCGCCGATCAATCCTTCGGACCTGGGGCTCCTGGTCAGCGCCGCCGACATGAGCCAGGCCAAGGCCAGCGGCACAGCCGACAGCCCGGTGATCACTGCGCCCATTCCGCCGGCCTATATGAAGGCCATCGCCGCGCGGGTGGATGACTCCATGCCGGTGGGCAATGAGGGCGCAGGCGTCGTCGTGGCCGCGGGCGAAGGCGCCGAAGGCCTGGTCGGCAAGACCGTCGCAATCCTGGGCGGCGCGATGTACGCCCAGTACCGCACCGTGCGGGCGGCCGACGCGCTCCTGCTGCCCGACGATGTGACCCCGGCCGAAGGCGCCTCCTGCTTCGTCAATCCGCTGACGGCGCTGGGCATGGTCGAGACCATGCGCCGGGAAGGCCACACCGCCCTGGTCCACACCGCCGCGGCCTCCAACCTTGGCCAGATGCTCAACCGCCTGTGCCTGAAGGACGGCGTGGCTCTGGTGAATATCGTCCGCAGCGCCGAGCAGGCGGCCCTGTTGAAGGGGCAGGGGGCGGTTCACGTCCTGGACAGCACCTCGCCCAACTTCACCGAGGAGCTCACCGAAGCCCTGGTGACGACCGGCGCGACGCTCGCCTTCGACGCCATCGGCGGCGGCCGCCTGGTCGGCCAGATTCTGACCGCCATGGAAGTGGCGGCCAACCGCAAGGCCACCGAGTACAGCCGCTACGGCTCCACCACCTACAAGCAGGCCTACATCTATGGCGGCCTGGATACCCGGCCCACCGAACTGAACCGGGGCTTTGGCATGTCCTGGGGCGTGGGCGGCTGGCTGCTGACGCCGTTCCTGATGAAGATCGGCGCCGACGCCGCCCAGGCCCTGCGCCAGCGTGTGGCCTCGGAACTGAAGACCACCTTCGCCAGCCACTACACGGCCGAGATCTCCCTGGCCGAAGCCCTGCAGCCGGACATCCTGGCGGCCTACAACCGTCGCGCCACCGGCGAGAAGTACCTGATCAACCCCAACAAGGGCGTCTAGACCCGCCCACGTCGCGATGTGTTCTGCGTCTCCTGAGGCCTGGCTTCAGGGGGCGCAGACTCGCGTCTGGCGATTCGTTTCAGGGCCAGGGCGGCGCTGCATGGGGGGAAGGTTTGGAGGCCTGGCCCGGAATCGAACCGGGGTGCACGGATTTGCAGTCCGCTGCGTAACCACTCCGCCACCAGGCCATCCGGCGCCCGACGCACCCTTTCGAGTCCGTCGTCTTCAGCGGAGGCGGATCGCTAACAGAACCGCCCGCCCGCGGCAATCTCTCTTGCAGCGGGTGATTGCGCTCCGGTCCGGGCCGGACCTATAAGCGCGCTTCACCTGCACGCCCCCGAGGTCACATGGTCGACTTCTCCGCCGCCCGCCTGAACATGGTCGACAGTCAGGTCCGCACCAATGACGTGACCGATCTCCGGGTTCAGGACGCCATGCGGGTCATTCCCCGGGAATCCCTGCTGCCGCCGGGCAGGGCTTTTCTGGCCTATGCGGACGCCGAGGTCCCCTACGGCCCGGGTCGCGCGCTTCTGGCGCCGCGGGACGTGGCCAAGCTGCTGCACGCCCTGGCCATCGCGCCGGGCCAGAAGGGCCTGGCCATCGCCGCCCCCTATGGCGCGGCCGTGCTCGAGCACGCCGGCCTGAGCGTCGAACGTCTGGACGGGGACGACCTGTCTTCGCCAAAGGCTGGCGCCTATGACGTCATCATCTGCGAGGGCGCTGTGGTCCGCGCTCCCGACGCCTGGACCGCGGCGCTGGCGCCTGGCGGCCGGCTGGCGGTGATCGAACGTATGGGCCCGGTGGGCAAGGCGGTGGTCTACACCCAGAGCCCCACGGGCCTCGCCCGGCGGGAAATCTTCGATGCGACCCCCAGCTACCTCGGCGGTTTTGAGCCTGAGCAAGGATTTGCTTTCTGAGGCGTGCTGAAACACGTGCGAAAGCCACGCGTGAAAAAAGCTTAAGGTTGCGACCCCTGGCCGAGTTGAAAACCGCGGGCCATATAGGTCGCAGAGATACACTACCTTAATCGGGGTCCCATCGGGACCTGAGTCGGGGACTACGCATGTTCATCAGCCGTCGCGGAGCCTTGCTGGCCGCCGTATTCAGTGCGGGCCTGTCGTTTGGAGGACCCGCGTCCGCCGAGTCCCTGGCCGATGCTATCGCGCTGGCCTACGAGACCAATCCTACCTTGCAGGCCCAGCGCGCCTCACTTCGGGCGCTCGACGAGAGCATCGTGCAGGCGAGGTCGGGCTGGCGTCCTTCGCTCAGCGCCTCAGCGTCGGGCCAGTACACCGAGACCCGTACGCCGCGGCAGCTGGTCGATCTGAATGGCGACGGCGTCCCCGAAACCTCAGTCGGCGGGATCGACGAGGGCAACTCCGGGACTGCGGGCCTCAACCTGACCCAGCCGGTCTGGACCGGCGGTCGTGTGGGCGCTGCGGTGTCCGCCGCCCAGGCCGACGTGTTCGCCGGCCAGGAAAACCTCCGGCGGATCGAGGCCGAGGTCCTGGGTGGCGTGATCGTCGCCTATGTGGATGTCCGCCGCGACCAGGAAGCCCTGCGTATCCGCCAGGACAATGTTCAGGTGCTGACCCGGCAGCTGGAAGAGACCGACGCCCGGTTCGAGGTCGGCGAGATCACCCGCACCGACGTGGCCCAGGCCCAGGCCCGTCTGGCGGCCGCCGAGGCGCAGATGCGCTCCGCCGAAGCCCAGCTGGCGATCAGCCGGGCGAGCTATGCCGCCATCGTTGGCCAGAATCCCGGCGATCTGGCGCCCGAGCCGCCGCTCACCGCGGTGCTGCCCGCCACGGTGGATCAGGCCTATGAGGCGGCGGAACGGAACAATCCGCAGCTTCGCCAGGCGCGCTACAACGCCCAGGCCGCCGGCGCCCGTGTGGCCGCCGCCCGGGCCGAGCGCATGCCGAACCTGTCGCTGACAGGCAGCGTCGGCTGGAGCGGCCTGGCCGATCCCTTCGAGCCCTCAGACTATTCCCGCAACGTCACCGGGCGGGCCACCCTGACCGTGCCAATCTTCACCGGCGGCCTGAACAACTCCCGTGTCCGGGCGGCGCGCGAGCGGGAAAACGCCAGCGAGCTGTCTGTGGAACAGGCGCGCCGCAACGCCTTGCAGAATGTCACCCAGGCCTGGAGCCAGCTTCTGGCCGCCCGGGCCAATATCGGATCGACCGACGTCCAGGTCCGCGCCGCCCGCATCGCGGCCGAGGGCGTCCGCCAGGAGCAGCAGGTGGGCCTGCGCACCACCATCGACGTGCTGAACGCCGAACAGGAACTGCGCGCGGCCGAACTGGCCCAGATCTCGGCCCGCCGTGACGAGTATGTCGCCTCCGCCTCCGTCCTGTCGGCGGTCGGACGCCTGGACGCGGCCAATCTCGCGCCCGAGCTCGATATCTACGACGCCACCGCCAATTCCCGGGGCCTGCGCTACACCTGGGGCTGGACCCCATGGGAAGAGCCGATCGCCATCGTCGACTCGGTGTTCACGCCGCAACCCCAGCAACTGGCGCGGGACGCGCCCATGAGCACGGCCGGCGCGTCACAATAGGCGCGCACGGCGGCCTTATCGGTCTTGCGTCGCAAAGCTGAAATTGCAGGATCGTTCCATCGCGCCTAGGCTGGCGCACGGATTCCCTACCGCATTCAAAACGGCGCGCCCCATGTCCGATCAGACCTCCCAAGAACCGACGATGGAGGAGATTCTCGCCTCCATTCGCCGCATCATTTCGGAGGACGACGCGCCTGCGGACGAGGCGAAGGCCGAAGAGGTGCCGGCGGAGCCCGCCGCGCCTGAGCCGGTGGCGAGCTATGAGCCGGAGCCCGAGCCGGAACCCGCGCCCGCCTATGAGGCGCCCGCGCCAGAGCCCGAGCCGGAAGACGACGCCCTCGAACTCACCGAGCGGGTCGATCAGGTCGGCGACCTGGACGTCTACAGCCCCACTTCGGCGCCGGCTTCATCGGAGCCTGAGTCAGCTGTCTATTCGCCGCCGCCTTCCAGCTACGAGCCCATCCGAGGGCCGAGCGAGGATGAGGGGCTGTTGAGCCAGACGGCCGCCACGGCTGCGGCCTCGGCCTTTGGCCAACTGTCAGCCGCGATCGGCATGCCGCACACCGACCGCACTCTGGAAGACGTGGTCCGCGAAATGCTTCGACCGCTGCTGAAGCAGTGGCTGGACGACAACCTCCCGCAGATCGTCGAGGCCTCGGTCCGCGAAGAGGTCGAGCGCATCGCCCGCGGGCGCGTACGCTAGAATTTCTGCCTCTCGCGCCCTTCTGGGCGTGTGAGTCGCCGAACCCGCCCCGCCAGGGCGGGTTCGTTCGTTTCGGCGCAGCATCCGGCTTTCGCGCAAGTGCGAGGGCCTGTATGGACCCCCTGATCCGCCATGCTTGAAAAGACCTTCGATCCCAAGACCGCCGAGCCCCGCCTGTATCAGGCCTGGGAGCAGTCGGGCGCCTTCGCCCCCTCCGACGATCCGAACGCCGAGCCGTTCTCCATCGTCATCCCGCCGCCGAACGTGACCGGCTCCCTGCACATTGGCCATGCGCTGAACAATACGCTGCAGGACGTGCTGATCCGGTTCGAGCGGATGCGTGGCAAGGCGGCGCTATGGCTGCCGGGCACCGACCATGCGGGCATCGCCACCCAGAACATCGTCGAGCGCCAGCTGGCGGAGGCTGGCAATATCGGCCGCCGCGAGATGGGCCGCGAGGCCTTCGTCGAGAAGATCTGGGAGTGGAAGGCAAAGTCGGGCGGGACGATCGTCAACCAGCTGCGCCGCCTGGGCGCCTCGTGTGACTGGAGCCGCGAGCGGTTCACCCTGGACGAGGGCCTGTCGGACGCCGTGCGCAAGGTGTTCGTCCAACTACACAAGGAAGGGCTGATCTATCGCGACAAGCGGCTGGTGAACTGGGATCCCCATTTCCAGACCGCGATCTCGGACATCGAGGTCGAGCAGCGCGAGGTCGACGGCGCCTATTGGCACTTCGCTTATCCGCTGGAGGACGGGTCCGGCGAGATTGTCGTGGCCACCACCCGGCCAGAGACCATGCTGGGCGACACCGCCGTGGCGGTCCATCCCGACGACGAGCGCTACAAGCATCTGGTCGGCAAGGCCGTACGGCTGCCGATCATGAACCGGCCGATCCCGATCATCGCCGACGAATATCCGGACCCGGAAAAGGGCTCGGGCGCGGTGAAGATCACACCGGCCCACGACTTCAACGACTTCATGGTGGGCAAGCGCCACAACCTGCCGGTCATCAACGTCTTCGACGACTATGCGCGGATCAACGAGAACGCGCCGGAGGCCTATCGCGGCATGGACCGGTTCGCCGCCCGCAAAAAGGTCGTCGAAGAATTCGAGGCCCTCGGCCTCCTGCGCGAGATCGAGAAGACCCGCCATGTGGTCCCGCACGGGGACCGCTCCGGCGTGGTGGTCGAGCCCTATCTGACCGACCAGTGGTACGTTGACGCCAAGACCCTTGCCGGCCCCGCCATCAAGGCGGTGGAGGAGGGGCGCACGGTCTTCGAGCCCCGTAACTGGGACAAGACCTATTTCGAATGGATGCGGAACATCCAGCCCTGGTGCATTTCGCGCCAGCTCTGGTGGGGTCATCGGATTCCCGCGTGGTACGGCCCGGACGGCAAGGCTTTCGTGGCCGAGACGGAAGATGAGGCCAAGGCCGCCGCCCGCGAGCATTATGGCCGCGATGAGTCCCTGAAGCAGGACGAGGACGTCCTCGACACCTGGTTCTCCTCAGGCCTCTGGCCCTTTTCGACCATGGGCTGGCCGGAGAAGACCAGCGACCTGGCGCGCTTCTATCCCACTCACACCCTGATCACCGGCTTCGATATCATCTTCTTCTGGGTCGCCCGGATGATGATGCAGGGCATCCACTTCACTGGCGAGGTCCCCTTCAAGCGGGTCTTCATCAACGCCCTGGTCCGCGACGCCGAGGGCAAGAAGATGTCCAAGTCCAAGGGCAATGTCCTGGACCCGCTGGAGCTGGTGGACGAATTCGGCGCCGACGCCCTGCGCTTCACGCTGACGGCCATGTCGGGCCAGGCCCGGGACATCAAGCTGTCTCGCCAACGCATTGAAGGCTATCGGAATTTCGGCACCAAGCTGTGGAACGCCACACGCTTCTGCCAGATGAACGGCTGCGCCCGGGCCGAAGAGTTCGACCCCTCGGCGCTGCAGGTTCCGCTCAACCGCTGGATCGTCGGCGAGGCGGCCCGCACCAGCCAGGCGGTGACCAAGGCCCTGGATGGCTGCGGCTTTGATGAGGCCGCGGGCATCCTCTATCGGTTCATCTGGAACGTCTATTGCGACTGGTATGTGGAGCTCGCCAAGCCGCTGCTGAACGGCGAGGACGCCGCCGCCAAGGCCGAAACCCAGGCTACGGCGGCCTGGATCCTGGACGTCATCCTGGCCCTGCTGCATCCGATCATGCCCTTCCTCACCGAAGAGCTCTGGGCGCAGACGGCGGGCGAGGGCGCCAAGCGCGGGCACAACGGCTTCCTGATGACCGCGCCCTGGCCCGAACTTGGCGAGGACCTGATCGACAAGGCGGCGGAGGCTGAAATCAGCCTGATCATCGCTGCGGTCAGCGAGGGCCGGTCGGTCCGCGCTGAACTCAACGTGCCCCCCGGCGCCCGGCCGGACCTGCTGGTCATCGAGGCCAGCCCGACCCAGCGGGACATTCTGCAACGCTCGGCCCCGGTGATCTGTCAGACCCTGCGGGTGGCCAGCGTTCAGATGGTGGAGCGCGCCCCGGACGGAGCCATTCCGTTCGTCGTGGACGGCGCGACACTGGCCCTGCCGGTGGCGGCCTTCATCGATCTGGCGGCGGAGCGGGCCCGGCTTTCCAAGGAAATCGCCACTCTGACCTCGGACGTGGACCGGACGGCCAAGAAGCTTGCCAACGCCGACTTTGTCGCCCGCGCGCCGGAGGAGGTCGTCGAGGAGAACCGTGAACGCATGGCCGAGGCGGAGGCCGCGAAGGCCAAGCTTGAGGCCGCCCTCCAGCGCCTGTCCGGCGTCGGCTGACGCTTCAGGCCGCGGCCTCCCGGGCGTCGGGGGTCATCGCCTGGGCGGCCAGCGCCAGCAGGTCCTGCTGCGCGATCGGCTTGGCCAGGACCGCGTCCATGCCGGCGTCGAAGCACTTCTGCTCGATCTCGGCGCCGGTCTGCGCCGTCAGGGCGACGATCGGGGTCTCGGCGTTCAGGGGGCAGCTGGCGCGGATGGCGCTGGCGGCCGCGAGGCCGTCCATCACCGGCATGTTCACATCCATCAGGATCAGATCAAAGCGCTCGGCGCTGGCCCGGTCGATGGCGGCTCGCCCGTTCTCGGCCTCGGCGGTGATCACGCCTGGACCGGCGAGGAACAGGCGGACCAGCTCGCGATTGATGGGATGGTCATCGACAATGAGCACCCGGCCCGTCAGCGCGCGCGCCTCGCCTTCGGGGCCCGCGTCGGCGATCCTCGCCTCGGCTGGGCAAACGGCCGGCGCCGGGATCTCCACCCAGAAGCAGGCCCCAGGCTGATCGCGACTTTCGGCGCCGATCTGGCCCTCCATGAGCTCCACCAGCTCGCGGCAGATCGCCAGGCCGAGCCCGGAGCCGCCGTGCCGCCGCGTCACGCTGGAGTCCCCCTGGACGAACCGTTGGAACAGACGCTTGCGATGGGCTTCTGACAGGCCAGGGCCGCTGTCGATCACCTTGATCCGGAGCCGTTCGCCAGCCTCTCCAACCTCCGAAAAGTGCACCCGGACCGCGCCGCGATCGGTGAACTTCACGGCGTTGCCCACCAGGTTCAGAAGAATCTGGCGAAGCCTCAGACTGTCGACCTGGCGTCTTGAGCGGGGCAGATCATTGATGACTTGCAGGCTGACCCCCTTCACGGAGGCCTGGACGGAGAGAATGTCCCGCACCTCCTCAACCAGAGCGGGGATCTCGGCCGGCTCCAGCTCAAGTTCGATCTGGCCCGCCTCCAGCTTGGAGACATCCAGTATGTCGTTGATCAGCGCCAGCAGGGCGTCGCCAGCGATGGCGATGCGGCGGACATGGCTCTCTGCCGGCGCCGGCAGATTGGCCTGCTGCAACAGGGCGGTGAAGCCGAGAATGCTGGTCAGCGGGGTGCGCAGCTCATGGCTCATATTGGCCAGGAAGGCGGCTTTGGCTTCCACGGCCGCTTCCAGCCTCTGCTGAAGCGCGCGCTGGGCGGTGACATCGCGGTAAACGCTGATCAGCTCGGAGGGCTGGCCGGCCGCGTCAAGCACCACAGTCGAAGCGCCCTCGAGCCAGAGGGTTTCACCCGACCGGGTCTGGGCCGGATAGGGGCGCTGCATCACCTCTCGGGGGGAGTCAGGGGCAAATCGGGGCGAGGTCGGATCGAACAGGTTGGCCAGACCCGCCAGAACGTCTGCACGATGGTCCTCGGAGACGAAGTCGACGACGCTCTTGCCGAGCACCTCATCGGGCGAATAGCCCAGGATCTGGCTTGAGGGCGAGGCGTAGGAGATCGTCCCGTAGCGGTCAGTTCGCACCAGGATGTCGTGGCAATGGTTGGCCAGCATCCGGTAGCTGGCCTCGCTCTGCGACAGACGGGCCTCGGTCTCCCGGCGCAGTTCGAGCTCGGCCCGCAGGCGAAGCGCATCCTCAATCGCATCGGCCAGGCTTCGCATCTGGCTTCGCGCCAGGGCGGTCATCGGGCCGCGCGGCACGCTATCGAGGACGCACAGGGTCCCGATCGGCTCACCTGTCGGGCTGTGGATGGCGGCGCCCGCATAGTAACGCAGTCGGGTCTCGCCCCAGACAAGGGGATTGGCGTCGAACCGGTGATCAGCGGCGGCGTCCAGAATCTCGTAGACCGGCTCACCCGAAGCCAGGGCGTGTGTGCAGAAGGAGATGTCGATGGGCGTCTCCGCCGGCTCGATACCAACCCTGGCCTTGAACCACTGGCGCTCGCCATCGAGGAGCGAGAAGGCGCTGAAGGGCGCGGCGAAGATCTGCGCGGCGAGGCTGACGAGCGAGTCGAAGGAGGACTCCGGCTCGGTCTCCAGAATGTTCAGCCGCCGCAGGGCCGTGAGGCGTGCGGCGATGGGGGAGTCCATGGGGCGCGCTCCTAGGTTGGCCTCGTACCTGAGCGGTCGGTCCTTAAGGACATCCTTCTCAAGGGTGCGGCCCGCCGCCGCAGGTTGAGTGCGACCCATGCGAACACATGTTTGCCACCGGTCTCAGGTTATGCTTGTTCACCCAGGAAGATGCGGGGGCTGTCTGACCCCTGCGCAGCATTAGGAGAACGCTCATGACCGAGGCCGCTCTGCCTCCCGGCTGGCCTGCCATGTCCATCGCCGACGCCCACGCCCTGCTGACTGCGCCCGGCGTTCCGTTCGAGATGGAAGAGGTCACCGTCCGCGGGGTGACCATGAAGTCCTGGAAGAATTCGCCGCCCTCCTTGCGCTCAGTGGTCGAGGCCGGCCGCGCCCATGGGGAGCGAATCTTCCTGGTCTATGAGGATGAGCGGGTCTCGTTTGAGGCCTTTCACCGGGCTGTGGCCAATCTCGCCAAGGAATTCGCCGCCCGCGGCGTGACCAAGGGCGACCGCGTCGCCATCGTCATGCGCAACCTGCCCGAGTGGGTTGTGGCCTTCTATGCCGGCGCCTCCCTGGGCGCCATCGTCACGCCGCTGAACGCCTGGTGGACCGGGCCGGAGCTGGAATACGGCCTGACCGATTCCGGGGCCAAGATCGTCGTCCTCGATGCTGAGCGCTATGAGCGCCTGACCGAGCACCTTCCCAACTGCCCTGACCTCGTGCGGGTCTATGTGTCGCGGGAGTCCGACGAGATCGCTCACCCCGATGTGAGCAAGCTTGAAGACATCCTGGGCGAGGCCAACAGCTGGAGCGGCCTGCCCGACATCGCGCTGCCCGACGTCGCCATCGACCAGGACGATGACGCGACCATCTTTTACACCTCGGGCACCACGGGTAAGCCCAAGGGCGCGCTCGGCACCCACAGAGGCGTGAACTCCAACATCCTGACCGCGGCCTGCGCCGGGGCCCGGCGCTTCCTCCGCCGTGGCGAAATGCCGCCGGCGCCGGATCCCGACGGCCCGCAGCGTTCGTCCCTGATTTCGGTCCCCTTCTTCCACGTCACCGGCTGCTTCGCCGTTCTGAACCCCAGCCTGTTCGCCGGCGCCAAGCTGGTGATGATGCACAAGTGGGACGCGGTCCGCGCCTTTGAGCTGATCGAGCGTGAGAAGATCCAGTCGGCCGGCGGCGTGCCGACCATCGCCTGGCAGCTGATCGAGCATCCGGCCCGGGCCAACTACGACCTGTCGTCGCTGGAATCCGTGGCCTATGGCGGCGCGCCCTCTGCGCCCGAACTGGTTCGCCGGCTCAGCGAGACCTTCCCCAAGTCACAGCCTGGCCAGGGCTGGGGCATGACCGAGACCTGCGCCACCGTCACCAGCAATGGGGCCGAGGACTATACCCACCGCCCCGACAGCTGCGGTCCGGCCGCCCCGGTGGCCGAGCTGAAGATCGTCGATCCGGCTGATGGCGTGACCGAGCTACCCATCGGCGCAGTAGGCGAACTGTGGGCCAAGGGGCCGATGGTGGTGAAGGGCTATTGGAACAAGCCCGAGGCCACCGCCCAGACCTTCGTGGACGGCTGGGTGCGCACCGGCGACCTGGCGCGGCTGGATGAGGAGGGCTTCTGCTTCATCATCGACCGGGCCAAGGACATGCTGATCCGCGGCGGCGAGAACATCTACTGCGTCGAGGTCGAGAACGTCCTCTATGACCATCCGGCGATCATGGACGCCGCCATCGTCGGCGTGCCCCACCGCACTCTGGGTGAAGAGCCGGCCGCCGTGGTCACGCTGAAGCCCGGCGCCGAGGTGACCGAGCAGGAGCTGCGGGCTCACGTGGCCGAGCACCTGGCGGCCTTCAAGGTGCCGATCGCGGTGAAGTTCTGGCACGAGACCCTGCCGCGCAACGCCAACGGCAAGATCCTCAAGAACGAGCTCAAGAAGCTGTTCGAGGACAAGGCTGACGCCTGACCTATGGGCCGCAAGCGCGCCGACCTGCTGCTGGTCGAGCGTGGCCTGTTCGACAGCCGCGCCAAGGCCCGGGCCGCCATCGAGGCGGGCCGGGTCCTGGCCGGCGGGACGGCGGTCGCTCGCCCGTCCGATCTTCTTGATGACTTGAGCGAGATCACCGCCGAGCCGGCCCATCCCTGGGTCGGGCGCGCAGCCCTCAAGCTCGCCCACGCCCTGGAGCTCTGGCCGATCACCGTCGAGGGGCGGTCGGTCCTGGATGTGGGCGCTTCAACCGGCGGCTTCACTGAGGTGTGCCTCCACCGAGGGGCCGCCCGTGTCTGCGCCGTGGATGTCGGGCGCGGTCAGTTGCATCCAAAGGTCGCTGGCGACCCGCGGGTTCATAGTCTTGAAGCCACCGACGCCCGGGATCTGGACGCCGCCCGGCTGGGATTCGCCCCGGATCTCATCGTCTGCGATGTCAGCTTCATCAGCCTGACCAAGGCCCTGCCCATGGCCTTGGCCTTGGCGGCGCCGGGGGCGGACCTTGTGGTGCTGGTCAAGCCGCAGTTCGAGGTCGGCCCGGCTCTGGTCGGGAAGGGGGGCGTGGTCAAGGACGAGGCGGCCCGCACGCGCGCGCTCGATGACGCCAAGGCTTTTCTGACCAGCTCAGGCTGGGCGGTGAACCATTCAGCCCCTAGCCCGATCACCGGCGGCGACGGCAATGTCGAGCACCTCGTCTGGGCCACGAAACGCGTCTGACCCCCCATGAAAAAGGCCGTCCACCCGAAGGTGGACGGCCAATTCGTAGCAAGGATCAGGTCTAGTCGACGACCTGATAGCGACCCGAATTATCACGGCAGACCCGGACGAAGCGCTTTTGCGTCGAGCCGTCGGGCATGTAGATCGGGCTTTCGGCGATGCTGCAGCCGTCGGCGCCAGGCCGCTGAGCCACTGAGTAGGTGCGGCCGTAGCGGTCATAGGCCTGGCCGTAGGCCGAGCTCGAGGACGTGTAGCCATAGCGGTTGCTGTCGTAGGAGGAACCGTAATAGCCGGGGGCCGCCCCGCTCTGATAGTAGCCGCCCTGGTATTGCGGCTGGCCATAGGATTGGCCGTAGCCCTGGCCATAGCGGTTCTGGTCGTAATAGCCGCCGTTCCCGTAATAGCTGTTCTGGGTCGTGCGGTTGTCATAGCCCGGCGCGCAGGCCGCAGCCCGGTTGCCGACCGCCGCGCCGGCCGCAGCCCCGAGGGCGCCGCCCAGCAGCGCGCCTTCGGTGCGCACGCCGCCGGCCGCGGCGTTTGAGCCGATCACCGCGCCCAGGGCGCCGCCGATCAGGGCGCCCGCCGTGCTGCGGTTGGTCTGATCCCGGCGGCAGGGATCGTAATAGGTGTTGCCCTGGGTCTGGCCGTAATAGCCGTAGGACTGGGCCGAGGCCGCAGTGGGGGCCACGGCGGCGGCGGCGAGAGTGGCGACGCCCGCAACCGCGGCGACGGCGCCCTTGGCGATGGTGGAACGGGTGGACATCGAAGCTCTCCCTTGAGCGGAAATCGTGGACGAGGTCGAAGGTCGTCCTTGTCGATCCTGAATATGGCGGCGCTTATCTGAACGGCCGTTGAGCGGGTCGTTCATCTTCGTTCATGTGGCCTGAGACGCGCCAGTCGTGGCGTCCGGCGTCGAAATGTGAAATGGCCCTGGGGATGCGAAGTTCCAAACCTATCCGCCGCACCTCGACCCGCCCGCCATCCGGCCCCGCCCCGGAGTCCGTGGTCACCATCACCGAGATGGGCGGGGAGGGCGATGGCATGGCGCCGGGGCCGATCTTCGCCAGCTTCACCCTGCCGGGCGAACGGGTGCGGGTGGCTGGAACTGGCGAGCGTCGCAAGACCCTGGAGATTGTTGAGGCGAGCCCTGAGCGGGTCGAGCCGCCCTGTCCGCATTTCGGCCAGTGCGGCGGCTGCGCCCTGCAGCACTGGGGCATGGACCCCTATCTGGCCTGGAAGCGTGACCGGATGATCGGCACGCTGGCCCGCCAGCATATCGAGACCGAGGTCCTGCCGATCTTCGCCTCGCCCCCTTTCAGCCGCCGCCGGGCGGCGCTGCACGCCCGCCAGGGACGCAAGGACGAGGCGCGGCTGGGCTACAAGATCCGCAATTCGTGGGATCTTGTGGACATCAATGTCTGCCCGATTTCCGATCCCAAGATCACGGCCGCCCTGCCGGCCATGCGCCGCCTGGCCGCCCCGCTCTTTGAACATCCCAAGTCTGCGCCGACTCTGCACGTCACCCTGACTGATGATGGGCTGGACATCGACATCACCGGCGTCGAGCGCAAGAGTGGCGGGCTGTCGGCCGACGCCCGCATGCGCCTGGCCGAGCAGGCCGCCGCCGGCGGGTTCGCGCGGGTCTCCATGGACGGCGAGATCGCTTACATGGACCAGGCCGTCCCGGGAGTGCGGCTGAGCGGTGTGCGGGTCGATCTCCCGCCGGGCGCCTTCCTGCAGGCGGTGCCCGCCGCGGAGAGCGCCATGGTCGACTTCGTCGTCGAGGCCGCCGCCGGCGCTGATCGGATCGCTGACCTGTTCTGCGGCGTGGGCACCTTCACCTTCGCCTTGGCAGGCGTGGCGCCGGTCTATGCCGCCGATGGGGCCGCTCCGGCGATCGCCGCCTTGAACGCCGCCGTGGCGAACGCCCCAGGTCTGAAGGGCGTCACCGCCGAAGCCCGTGATCTGGCGCGACGGCCTCTCCTGGCCCAGGAAATGAAGAAGCTCGACCTGGTGCTGTTCGACCCGCCCCGGGCCGGCGCCGCTGAGCAGGCCGGTGAGATCGCGCGCTCCAAGGTCAGTCGCGTCATCGGCGTGTCCTGCGCCCCGGCGACATTCGCCCGGGACGCGCGGACCCTGATCGATGCGGGTTTCCGCCTGGAGCGCGTCCTGCCCGTCGATCAGTTCCTGTGGTCGCCCCACGTGGAGCTGGTGGGCGTCTTTTCCCGCTAGAGCAAAGCGCCACTTACATCCGACGGCCCGCGCTGACGCCGCAAACACCCGAAGTTACTCAAGCTTAACTTGAGATCATGCCTGCACCGGGGCCCATTTGCGGCCAAGCATAACCGGAGCTTTGCATGTCTTGGCTGAGTCATCCCACCCGTCGCGGCGCCCTGGCTGGTGCCATAGGCCTTGGCGTGCCGGGTCTTGCCCGGGCCGCAACTGAGCCTCCCGCAAATTCGGCGCTAATGGAGAGGCTGAAGAAGGCGGTCGATCGGGCCATGGGGGCGACAGAGCAACCGGGAGCCGCGGTGGCGGTCGTCCGGGGGGACGACATTTTGCTCGCGCAAGGTTGGGGAGTCCGAAAGCTGGGGGCGCCGGACCCCGTCGAGGCGAACACCCTCTTTTCCATCGCGTCGGTTTCAAAGAGCTTCACCGCAGCCAGTCTCGCTCTGTTGATCGATGAAGGCGCGTTGGGCTGGGATGATCCGGTCCGTCGCCACCTTCCGGAGTTCGCTTTGGCCGACCCCCAGGTGTCGGAGGCCATCACGGTGCGGGACCTGTTGCTGCACAATTCCGGGCTGGACCTTGGCGCGGGCGATCTGATGGTCTGGCCCTATACGTTGCACACCCGGGCGCAGATCGTCGCCGGCCTGAGGCACCTGCCTCTCACTCGACCGTTCCGAAGCGGGTTCGCCTACGACAACGTCCTCTATATCGCTGCGGGCGAGGTTGTCGCCGCCGTGCGAGGTCAACCCCTGGAACAGACCATCGCTGAACGGCTGTTTGCGCCAGCCGGGTTCAAGGATGCCGTGGCGCTTCCTTCCCGCGCCGTGACAGGCAACTTCGCCTGGCCCCACGCTCGGCTTGGCGGAGCGGTGCGTGGCGAAGGCGCCATACAGCCTCTGGCGCGCGCTCAGCAGGCGCCCGACGCCGATGTGGCCTCTGGGGGTCTGTCGCTCAGCGTCCGGGACATTGCGCGCTGGATGCAGATCCAACTGGCCGGCGGCGCTCTTCCCGAGGGTGGGCGTCTCTGGTCGGTTGAGCAGGGCCAAGCCATGTGGCGGCCTGGCACCATTATCCGGGTTCAAGACGGACCATCGGCAGAGCGCCCTGATCGACCCAACTTCGATACCTATGCTTTAGGCTGGCAGGTTTCGGACTACCGCGGCCGCCGCATGGTTTGGCACGGAGGCTATACGCCGGGCACCCTGTCCATGGTCGCGCTGTTGCCGTCACTGAAGGCTGGGGTTGCGATTTTCGCGAATGCTGAGGAGGGCGCCTTTGGCCGCGCCGTTCGAAACGAGATTCTTGATGCCCTGATCGGCGTAGCCGACGTGGATTGGTTGGCGGAGTCACTCCTCCGGCGTCCGGCGCGAGCCCCGTCGACGGGGGTGACAATTGACCGGACATCGGTGGCTACGGCTCACCCCCTTTCTGCCTATGTCGGTCGTTATCGAGATCCATGGTACGGCGAGGTCCATATCAGGGAGGCCGGTGGTGGACTTGAAATCGATTTCACCATGACGCCCGGCATGGCGGGACCGCTGGAGCACTGGGGCGGTGAGACTTTCCGCTCCCGTTTTCCCGATCCAAATTTTGAGGACGCCTTTGTGACCTTTGCTCTCCCTGAGGGCGGCTCGGGCGAGATCAAGATGCAGGCCGCATCCCCCTCTGCGGACTTCTCCTATGACTATCACCACCTGAAACTTGTGCGGGGAGTGGCGGGGCTCGACTGAACCCCATTTCTCCCGAGAGCCAGCTCGCCAAGCCCAGCCCCCCCTCAATCTACCCGAACAGATCGACCTGGTCGCCGGGCCGCGGCGGGACCTTGAAGGCCGAGAGGTCCAGATCGGGGAGGGGGCGGTCGAGGCCATAGCGCCGTCGCGCGGCCCGGAACCTCTGGCCCATCATCTGGGCCACGGGACCCTGGCCTTTCATGCGGGCGCCGAACGTCGCGTCATAGTCCTTGCCCCCGCGCATCTGACGGACCAGGGACATGACCCGGCTGGCCCGGTCGGGATGATCGGTGGCCAGCCACTCCTGGAAGAGCTCGCTGATTTCCAGGGGCAGGCGGAGCGCCACATAGCCGGACCCCACCGCCCCCGCCGCGGCGCTGCGCTCCAGCACCGCCTCCATCTCGTGATCGTTGAGACTGGGAATGGCCGGGGCGAACATGACCACCACCGGCACGCCGGCCCGAGCCAGGCCCTCCACGGCGGCGAGGCGCCGCTCAGGGGTGGCGGCGCGCGGCTCCATGCTGCGGGCGAGCTTGCGATCAAGGGTGGTGATCGAGATGGCGACGCGGGTCAGGCCGCGGGCGGCCATGTCGCCCAGGATGTCGGTGTCCCGCAGGATCAGGGCCGACTTGGTGATGATGGTGAACGGATGGCTGAAGCGCTGCAGCACCTCCAGCACCTGGCGGGTCACCCGTTGCTGGCGTTCAATGGGTTGATAGGGATCGGTGTCGCCGCCGATGTGAATGACCTTCGGAACATACCGCTGCGCAGACAGCTCCCTTTCGAGCAGGGTCGCCGCGTCGGGCTTGAAGAACAGCCGGCTTTCGAAATCCAGTCCCGGTGACAGACCGAGAAAGGCGTGGGCGGGTCTGGCGTAGCAATAGATGCAGCCATGCTCGCAGCCCCGGTAGGGATTGATCGAGCGATCGAAACCGACATCTGGACTGGTGTTGCGGGCGATGATGGTCCTGGCCTTGTCCGGCAGGAGTCGGGTCTGGAGTTGAGTGGGCGCCTCGTCGTCCAGGGTCCAGCCGTCGTCGAACGCCTCCAGCTTCCGGCTGTCAAACCGGCTGCTGGCGTTGGTGCGCGCGCCGCGGCCGCGGATCTGCTGGGTGAAGGTGACCACACCCACAATCTAACCGCGACGCAAGAACATAACAAGAACACTCTTGACCGGATCGTCGAACCCGTCCCTTTGGCGCCATGATCACTGTCATCGTGCCCGCTCGTGATTCCGCCGAGCCCCTGGCCGGTCTGCTCGCCGCCCTGGTCCCCGCCGCCGTAGATGGGCTGGTGCGTGAGGTCATCGTCGCCGACGGGGATGCGGACGAAGCCACCATCGCCCTGTGTGAGGACGCCGGCGCGACCCTGTTGCGTGGGTCGATCGCCGCGGCGGCGGCGGTCGCCAAGGGCAACTGGCTGCTGATCGTCACGCCGGAAATGCGGTTTCCCAGTCGCTGGATCGAGATCGTCGCCGATCACAGTTCGCGGGCGACCCGGCCGGCGCTCCTCCTGCCGCCGCTGAAGACGGGGTGGTTCGCCGGGCGTCGCCAGACTCGTGATGCGGGCTTGCTGATCCGGACCCGGGACTTCGGGGGGACCCAGGGAGACCTGAAGGTGCTCCGCGCCCAGTTCGGCCGCACCGCAGTGCGCCTCGCCTAGGACCTGATTCGACGGCCCTCAAATCCGGGCTAGAACTTCATCGCCCCATCGAAATCGAGCCGGGCGTCGATGATCCGGGCGCCGCGGGCCGCCGCGTCCAGGGTGCGCGAGGTTTCGCCGAAATGGTCGCGATAGGCCCAATAGGCGGCGACCACCTTTTCCACATAGTTGCGGGTCTCCACCGAGGGCAGGCACTCGATAACCAGCAGGCTGTCGGCCTGCTCGCCGACCATGGCCACGGTCTTCTGAAGCGTGCCGGGGCCGCCGTTGTAGGCGGCCACCACCTGCAGCAGGTCGTAGCCGACGCCACGCTCCATCAGCCAGGTCAGATAGTCCTGGCCGACCCGCAGATTGAAGGCCGGGTCGAACAGGGGCGACATGTCGCTGCGCAGCTTGTCGTCGCCAGCCGCGCGGGCGGCGGCCTCGGGCATGAGCTGCATCAGGCCCACGGCGCCGGCCGGAGAGACCGCTGCAGGATTGAACCGGCTTTCCTGATGGACGATGGCGTAGACCAGGGCCCGGTCGATGGTGAAGCCCCACTTGGGCTCCAGGGCGGGGGTCGGATAGGCAAAGGTCGCCCGCACACGGCCGCGGGAGGTGTCGGCCTGGGACGTCAGGGGCGCATTCAGGGCCAGGGCGAGCGTCGTCCAGCGACTGCGCTCGGTCTCGGACTTGGCCAGCATCAGCCCGGCGCGAAGCTCCAAGCCGGCCTCCAAGGTCAGGCCCAGTTGTGAAAGCGCCACAGCCCGGTGGGCGCGCGGGTCGGATTTGGCGAAGCGGACAATGTCGATACTGTCGGCGCCTCTGCCGCTGGCGCGGAACAACTGCGCCCGGGACGTGTCCTGCGACAGTCGAACGGGGGCGTCACCGGTGAGGGCCAGACGCCGGTCGGCGATCATGCCGTAGAAGGTCTGGGGATGACGGGCCGCGACCCGGAGGTGGGCGGCGGCGCGATCGGCGTCCTCGTCCCGGCCCGCGGCGCGGGCGGCCCAGAAGCCGGCCCCTGCCTGCAGCCACTCGCCCTCCTCGGGATCGCGCGCCACGGCGCTGAAGAAGCCCTCGGCCTCTTCGAAACGGCCCATGCGATAGGCGGCCATGCCGGCGATCCAACGCTCACCGGACTCGCCGGCGAGATCGAAGGCCCGGGTGATGTCGCCGCCATAAAAGGCCTGGCGAGCGGCGCGGCCCTTGTCGGAATTCAACCGGCCGCCGACTCGCTGAGCTGCGGTCTCCACGCGGCCCCAGTCAAGCCCGGTGACCGCGGGCGTGCGCGGCGCGGCCGCGCCCTGCGGCCGGCGCTTGAGCGCCAGGGCGTAGACCCGTTCGGCGCCGGGAAGGTCCGCATGGGCGGCCAGCCAGCTGCTGAGTTCCTGGTAGGAGGAGGTGTGGGCCGTGGGGTGCATCAGCTGGCGCAGCGCGATATGCCCAGCCAGGCTGCGGTCCTTCAGCTCCACCATATGCATCTGGGCGTCGATGAAGTCGCCGCGGTCGACCGCGGCGAAGGCGGCCCGGTAACGGGCGATATCCCAAGGGTTCAGAACCTGGGGCGCAGCCCAGGCGCGGGTGGCGGCGCCCGCCGTCACAGCCGCGCTCACAGCGCCCAGACCCAGGCCGAAGACCTGCCTTCGCGTCGATGTCGTCATGCGACCTTCCACGTCCGCCGACATGCCGCAGCGGTTCCGTGGCCCTTTTCTCGAAGCTCAGCCCCCGGTCTAGTGGGGACGCTCCGGGCGATCAAGCCTCTGCACCAGAGACACGAGATCACTCCACGCTTTCTTCTTGGCTGCCGGCTGACGAAGCAGAAACGCCGGGTGAAGCGTCGGCATGGCAGGCAGTTCCAGGCTGTCATCCTCCGCCCGCCATTCGAACCAGCGCCCGCGCATGGCCAGAATGCCCTCGTCGCGTTTCAGCATGGACTTGGCCGAAGCGCCCCCCACCAGAAGCAGCATCTTCGGCTGAACCAGGGCGATCGCCCGTTCGACAAAGGGCGCGCACACAGACTGTTCAGCGGCCGACGGCGTGCGGTTACCCGGCGGGCGCCAGAAGACAGTGTTGGTGATGAACACCCGGTCGGTGAGGCCGGCTGCGGCCAGCATCCGGTCGAGCAACTGGCCGGCCCGGCCGACAAAGGGCTCGCCCCGGGCATCCTCGTCGCCGCCAGGGCCTTCGCCGATGATCATGACCGGGGCGTCCGCCGGGCCGCGGCTGAACACCGCGCGCGTGGCGGCGCCCTCATAGCGTAGGGGGCAGCCCTCGAATCCGGCGATCGCCTGGGCCAGGGCCTCAAGGTCCTGGGCCTGGGACGCCAGCTGGCGGGCCTGGGCTACGGCGTCGGCGGCGGGGCCGCCCGACGATGCGGCGGCCCGAAGCGGCGTGGGCGCAAGTTCGACGCGGCGGGGCGGGGGGCTCAACCCCGCGGCGATGCGGTCGGTCGGCTCGTCCTGATAGAGGCAGTCCACGCCGGCGTCGGCCCAGAAGGCGAGCAGGCTATGGGCCAGGATTTCGGGGGCGGGCGGGACGGACTGGTCCATACTGGTGGGTCGAAATCCTTGAGTTTCGCGGGGTTTGTCCTTGACCGCGTAGGGGCGACCTTCCGATAAGACGGCCAAAGGATCAACGCTGTCGGCGAGGGTGAGGGGCCCTGACCGTCACATAATGGAGTTCCGAGGGGATCATGAGCGAAGACGTCGAACGCGAAGCCATGGAATACGACGTCGTCATCGTGGGCGCCGGACCCGCGGGACTGTCGGCCGCCATCCGTCTGAAGCAGCTGGCCGCCGACGCCGGGACCGAGATCAGCGTCGCGGTTCTGGAGAAGGGCTCCGAGGTCGGCGCCCATATCCTGTCGGGCGCGGTCATCGATCCCATCGCGCTCAATGAGCTGATCCCCGACTGGAAGGACCAGGGCGCGCCCTTGGAGACGCCGGTCAAGAAGGACAAGTTCATCTATCTGGGTCCCCAGGGCGAGCTGGACATCACCTGGCTGCCCATGCCGAAGTTTATGCTGAACCACGGCAACTACATCGCCTCCCTGGCGAACGTGGCCCGGTGGCTCGGCCAGCAGGCCGAAGCGCTCGGCGTCGAAATCTATCCTGGCATGGCCGCCTCAGAGGTGCTGTTCGACGAGAACGGCGCGGTCAAGGGCGTGGTGGCCGGCGTGTTCGGCATCGACAAGGACGGGAACAAGGGCCCCGACTATCAGCCGGGCGTCGAGCTGCTGGCCAAATACACCTTCATCGGCGAGGGCGTGCGCGGATCGCTGGCCAAGCAGCTGATCGGCAAGTTCGGCCTGGCCGAGAACAGCGAGCCCCAGAAGTTCGGCATCGGCCTGAAGGAGCTGTGGCAGGTTCCCGACGACAAGTTCCAGCCGGGTCTGGTGCAGCACACCCTGGGCTGGCCGCTGGACAACAAGACCGGCGGCGGCAGCTTCATGTACCACTTCGGGGACAACTACGTCGCCATCGGCTTCGTGGTGCACCTGAACTACAAGAACCCCTGGCTGTCGCCCTTCGACGAGTTCCAGCGGTTCAAGCAGCACCCGGCGGTCCGTCCGCACCTCGAAGGCGGTAAGCGTATCGCCTATGGCGCCCGCGCCATCACCGAGGGCGGCCTCCAGTCGGTGCCCAAGCTGTTCTTCCCGGGCGGCGTCCTGGTCGGCTGCTCGGCCGGCTTCGTCAACGTGCCCCGGATCAAGGGCAGCCATAACGCCATGAAGACCGGCATGCTGGCCGCCGAAGCCGCCTTCGCCGCGATCCAGAATGGCCGTCAGGGCGACGAGCTCGCCGAGTACGAAGCCGCCTACAAGGCGTCCTGGGTCTACAAGGAACTCAAGATCGTCCGCAACGCCAAGCCGATCATCTCCAAGTACGGCACCGCGCTCGGCACCCTGCTGAGCGGCATGGACATGACGATCAGCAACCTGACCGGAGGCTTCTCGGTGTTCGGCACCATGAAGCACGGCAAGACCGACGCGGAATCCACGGGCCTGGCCAAGGACTACAAGCCGATCGTCTATCCGAAACCCGACAATGAGATCAGCTTCGACAAGCTGTCTTCGGTCTTCCTGTCGGCCACCAACCACGACGAAAACCAGCCCGCCCACCTGCGGCTGAAGGACCCCTCGATCCCGATCTCGGTCAACCTGCCCAAGTTCGGCGAACCGGCCCGGCTGTATTGTCCGGCGGGCGTGTATGAGGTCCTCTACGACGAGGCGGGTCAGAACCCGAAGTTCCAGATCAACTTCCAGAACTGCGTCCACTGCAAGACCTGCGACATCAAGGATCCGTCGCAGAACATCGTGTGGACCACGCCTCAGGGCGGGGACGGGCCGAACTATCCCAATATGTGAGCCGCCGTCGCGCTTGCGGCGGGGGCCGGAAAAGGAAACCCTGCGGGGATGCGCCTTCGTTCTCTGACCGTGACGGTCCCTGTTCTGCTTCTGGCCGCCTGCGCCAGCCCTCCGGCTTCACACTGGGGGTTGGAGGCGCGGTCTCCCTACGGCCTTTTCCTGGCGGGGCAAGCGGCGCTCAATGACGGCGAAAGCCGTCAGGCGGCCGAGTACTTCGAACGCGCCACCCGCAGCGACGAGACCCCAGGGCTCATCTCAGAGCGGGCCTTCACGGCCGCAGTGCTGAGCGGGGAGATCGAAAAGGCCGCGGCCATGGCGCCGGTGGGCGATGAGGCTTCTGAGGGCGCGAAACGCCTTGGCCGGCTGGTCCTGGCCGTTGACGCCCTGGCCGCTGGTCGCGGCGACGCCGCCTATGGGCTTCTGACCTCCGAAGAGATCGGCTTTCCCCATCGCACGGCCGCCGCCCTGCTGACCCCCTGGGCGGCCGCCCAGGCCGGTGACATGGACCTGGCCACCCGGCGTCCCGACGTACCCGGCGACAAGCTGGTGGAGTATTTCGGCATGCTCGGACAGGCGCACCAGTATGAGCGGGTGCGCCGCTATGACGAGGCTGAGACCGACTTCAAGGCCCTGACCGAGGGGCCTGACGCCCCGCCCATGCTGGTCATTGCCTATGGCGAGTTCCTGGAGCGGCGTGGCCGCCGCGCCGATGCGGTGGCGCTCTACGACCGGGCGCTGTCGACCTATCGCCGCGACGTGGCGCTGTCCCTGGCCCGGGAGCGCGCCCTGGCGCGTCGGGCCGCGCCGCCGCCGCCCACCGTGCGCCAGGGGGCGGCCCAGGCCATTCTGACCCCGGCCGCAGCCATGCTGGCCGCCCGGCAGAGCCAGTTCGCCCTGGCCTATGTGCGCCTGGCTCTGCGTCTGGATCCTGAGCGCATGGACGCCTGGATGATGGTCGGCGACCTGATGGGGGCCGCGGGCGATGTCGAGGCCGCACGGGCCGCCTATGGCCGCGTGCCGAAGGACCACCCCGACTACGCCGCTGCTCAGAGCAAGCTGGCCTGGAGCCTGCAGGGCGCAGGTGAGATCGAAGCCGCCCTCGACACCGCCGCGCGGGCCGCGGAGGGGGGCGATCCCACGGCGCTGCTGACCCTCGCCGACCTGCTGCGCACCAACGAGCGCTATGAAGCCGCTATCGCACCGCTGAACCAGTTGGTGGACTTCAGCCCCGAACCCGACTGGCGGCTGCTGTTCGCCCGTGGCGCGGCCTACGAGCGCATGGGCGACTGGGATCGCGCAGAGGCGGACCTGACGGCCGCCCTGGCGCTCAATCCCGATGAGCCCGACATTCTGAACTATCTCGCCTATGGCTGGATCGATCGTGGCGAGCGGTTGGAAGAGGCGCTGGCCATGGTCCAGTCCGCCGTGGACGCCAACCCCCGGTCGGGCGCCATGATCGACAGTCTCGGCTGGGGCTACTACCGCCTGGGCCAGTACGAAAAGGCGGCAGAGATCCTGGAGGAGGCGGTCGGCCTGGAGGCCGGCGATCCGGAGATCAACAATCACCTGGGCGATGCCTACTGGCAGGTGGGCCGCCGGGACGAGGCGGTGTTCCAATGGCGCCGGGTGCTCACCCTGGAGCCGGACGTCCGCATCCGCGCCGACGCCGAAGCCAAGCTTGCGTCGGGGACCGGTCCAGGCGCAGCCGCAGCTACAGCCCAGGCGGCCACTGAGCCCGCGTCCGACCCCGTCGTCCGTTAGGTCTGGCCGTGCTCAGTCAGGCCTTCGCCCCCGCCAAGGTGAATCTGTTTCTGCACGTCGGGGCGCCGGGCGCCGACGGCTATCACCCGCTCTGCTCCCTGATGGTCTTCGCCGATGTCGGAGACCGTGTCTCCCTGGCGCCGGCTGAGGCCCTGGATTTCACCCTGACCGGGCCCTTCGCCCGAGACCTCGCCGGGCAGGGCGACAACCTCGTCCAGAGGGCGGCCCTGGCGATGCTCCAGGCGGTGCGGGGGCCGCGGTCGCCCGTGATGCTGGCCCTGGACAAGCAGTTGCCCGTGGCGGCTGGCCTGGGGGGCGGTTCCAGCGATGCGGGGGCGGCCTTGCGCCTGCTGCGGGCCGCCTGGGCGCCGGACATGTCTGATGAGCGGCTGCAAGATCTGGCCGCAAGCCTGGGCGCAGATGGCGCAGCCTGCCTCTGGGGCGCGCCGGTCCTGGCTGAGGGGCGGGGAGAGCGCCTGAGCCGGGCGCCGGACCTGCCCGTGATGCCGGCGGTTCTGGTGAATCCCCGGGTCGCCTCGCCGACCGGCGCGGTCTATAGCCGGTTCGACGCCCTGGGCGCCTTCGGTGATGTGACCCCGCCGCCTATGCCCAAAGCCTTTGAGACGGTGGAAGAGGTCGCGGGCTGGATCAGCCTGCTGCGCAATGACCTTGAAGCCGTCGCCGTCCAGATCGCGCCTGAAATCGGGGACGTGCTGAACGCCCTGCGTGGAGAGCCGGAGACCCTGGTCGCCCAGATGTCGGGCTCTGGAGCCACCTGCTTCGCCCTGTGCGCCAGCGATATCGAGGCCGAACAGCTGGCTGAGGGACTGGAGCGCATGCGTCCAGACTGGTGGGTGCGTCGCTGCCGTCTGGGCGGCCCCTGGCCCGATCTGGCCTGACTCCCTTTCCGTCGATCTGAACGCTGTGCGCCTTCCGGGGCGCTGCGCATGTCCAGGTCTCGCCCCAAACGAAAACGGGGGCCCCGAAGGACCCCCGTTCCGTGATCGGGCGAGAGCGCCTGATCAGCTGTGGATGGCTTCCCCGTGCTGGGAAAGGTCCAGACCTTCGACTTCCTCTTCCTCCGACGCCCGCAGTCCGACCGTGAACTTGCAGATCATCAGGATGATGAAGGTGACGACGGCCGACCAGGCGATGGTGGCGATGATGCCATAGCCCTGGGTGATCACGCTGGCGCCTTCGCCGAGGCCGTTGATGGCCGGGTCGGCCAGGGCGCCGGTGAGCAGGGCGCCGGCGATGCCCGCGATCCCGTGCACGCCGAAGGCGTCGAGGCTGTCGTCGTACTTCAGCAGCTTCTTCAGCCACACCGCGCCCACATAGGCCGCCGCGCCGCCGACGATGCCGATGATCAGCGCGCCTTGCGGGTTGACGAAGCCAGCGGCCGGGGTGACGGCCACGAGGCCGGCGATGGCGCCCGAGGCCAGACCCAGCATGCCGGGCTTCTTGCGCTCGACCCACTCGATGATCATCCAGGTCAGGGCCGCGCCAGCGGCGGCGACTTGGGTGTTCATCATGGCCGCGGCGGCGAGGCCGTCAGCAGCCCACTCCGAGCCGGCGTTGAAGCCGAACCAGCCCACCCACAGAAGGCTCGCGCCGATCATGGTGTAGACGAGGTTGTTGGGGGCCATGTTGTCGACGCCGTAGCCCTTGCGCTTGCCCAGAACGATGGCGCAGACCAGACCGGCGACGCCGGCGTTGATGTGCACCACGGTGCCGCCAGCGAAGTCGAGCACGCCCGCGCCGCCGAGGAAGCCGCCGCCCCAGACCCAATGGCAGACCGGGGCGTAGACGAAGATCGACCACAGACCCATGAACAGCAGCATGGCCGAGAACTTCATCCGCTCGGCGAACGCGCCGGCGATCAGGGCCGGGGTGATGATGGCGAAGGTCAGCTGGAACATGATCCAGAGGAACTCCGGCAGGCCCGAGGTCAGGGCGTGGGCCGTCTCGACCGTCACGCCGCCCAGGAACACGGCGTCGAAGCTGCCGATATAGGCGTTGAGACCTTCATCGGCGTTGGTGCCGAAGGCGAGGCTGTAGCCGACCGCCATCCAGAGGACCGTCACCAGGGCGGTGATGGCGAAGCTGGTCGCCACGGTGTTGATGACGTTCTTATGCCGCACCATGCCGCCATAGAAGAGGGCCAGGCCCGGAATGGTCATCAGCAGGACCAGGCAGGTGGACACCAGAATCCAGCCCGTCGAGGCTTCGTTCAGTTCCAGGGGCACCTGGTGGGCGTAGAGGTTGGTCGGCGCGGCCTCCTCGGCGGCGGCCTCTTCAACCGGGGCCTCCTCGACCGGTGCGGCTTCCGCGACAGGCGCAGCCTCTTCGGCGGGAGCTTCGACGGCGGCCTCAGCCGGCGGCGGAGCCTCTTGCGCCCAGGCCGAGGCGACAGGCGCCCCGACAATTGCGGCGGCGAGCATCAGGCCCGCCAGCCCCTTGAATTTCAACGACATCATTGTGGCTATCCCCTTGTCCCGTTCAGTTGCGCCCTTAAAGGGCGGCGGCCCCGGTCTCACCGGTGCGGATACGCACCGCGTCCTCGACGTTGACGACGAAGATCTTCCCGTCGCCGATCTTGCCGGTGGCCGCTGCGGCCTTGATGGCCTCGACGGCCTTGGCTGCGGCCGCATCATCGACGACGGCCTCCAGCTTGACCTTGGGCACGAAGTTCACCTGGTACTCCGCCCCCCGGTAGATTTCGGTCTGTCCCTTTTGCCGGCCGTAGCCTTTGACTTCGGAGACCGTCAGGCCTTCAACACCGGCCGAAACGAGCGCTTCGCGCACGTCGTCCAGCTTGAAGGGTTTGACGATCGCAATGATCAGTTTCATCCGCTCGCTACCGCACGGGCTTTACGCCGCGCGTCCCCTTTATGGTTCGAGCCGTCACCAAGCCCCATGGCCCCATTCCGACGGTGTCGGTTGACGGCGACTGTGACGCTATCGGCGGGGAGGGGAGGGCGGGCGGCTCCGGTCACCCCCGGTTAAGGAAAGCCACCCGGCGCCTATTTTTAGGGCGCCGAATGAGAGCCTTTGCGTGGTTGCTGGGCATTCGGCCGTGCGCTCGGTCCACCGCGGGGTTAGCCGGTGAGCAAGGTGGCGGAAGTCATCACGAACCCGTGATCACCGGCAACCGATGCGGCGCCCCCGCGTAGTTCTCCCGACCGTGACCCAAGCCTCCGGGTCGCGACCCACAGTCGAGAGGATGACCATGCGTCTGACCCGCCTTATGTCCGCCACCGCCATCGCCGCCCTCGTGGCCGGCGCCGCTCACGCCCAGACCGCTGACCCTGCGCCTTCCACGCCGTCGGCCGGGGTCCCCGCCGCCCAGGCGGGCGCCGAGGCGCGCACGGGCGCACAGGTGTCGCCGGCTGGCGATATCGTCGAGACGGTTCAGGCGTCGGGCCAGTTCACGACCCTGATCAAGGCCCTTGAGGCGACCAACCTCGTGCAGCTGCTGAAGACGACCCCGAATCTCACGGTCTTCGCCCCGACCGACGCGGCGTTCTCCGCTCTGCCCGCCGGCGAACTCGACCGGCTGATGGCCGAGGAGAACAGGGCCGAACTGCAGAAGCTGCTCACCTATCACGTGGTCAACGCCCGGCTTGACGGCGCCAAGATCGACAACTCGCGGGGCCCGGTGCCCACCGTGGCCGGTGACGCGATCCAGGTGGATGGCGTCGAGGAGACCTGGATGATCGGCGAGGCCCGCATCACCCAGGCTGACATCAACGCCGACAACGGCGTGATCCACGTGGTCGACAAGGTGCTAATGCCAGGCGGCATGCCTGCAGCTGGCGCCTCGGCGGCGGCTGGCTCCGACGCTTCCGACGCCATGGCCGCTCCGGCTCAGGCTGAGTCGGGGGCGACGACCGAAGCGTCGCCAGAGATGGCCCCCACGGGCGCGGACAGCGACACCTCCGCCCGCGTGTCGGCCACCCAGATGCAACCCATTCCGGACACTCCGGAAAACCGCGCCGCCTATGGCGCGCCGCTTTCCAACGCCGGTAAACGCACCGACGCTGAAGGCAACTAAGCCGATGGCAGGGCGCTGGGGGGACCTGCGGTACGACCAAACCCAAGGAAACCAGCAATGAACCTCAAGCTTGTTCTTTCGACCTCGGCGGCCGCCCTTCTCATGGCGTCCGCCGCCCACGCCCAGACCGCCTCGGGCGGCATGACCAGCGATATGTCCGGTCAGGCTGCAGGCGCCGTCAGCGGCCCAGCCGATCATACCCGGTCCAGCACCGGCCTGCCGTCGGTCGACTCCACCCGTCCCACGGGCGCCGACGCCGGTCGCACCAACATGCCGGGGGGCCAGGTCACGGGCTCCACCGCCATGGAGGATGACGCAGTCAACGCGCAGGGCGCCATGCAAAGCAGCGCCTCCATGAACAGCGACATGTCGGCCGATACCGGCATGAGCGCGAGCGGACAGGGCCAGATGACTACCCAGGCCCAGTCGGCCGGCTCCATGGGGGCCATGGCCTCCAGCACGACCGGCGCCCAGGTGATGACCAACGGTCCGATCCCGGACACGGCGGAAAACCGGGCCAAGTATGGCGAGCCCCAGTCGCGGGCTGGCAAGATGACTGAGCCCGCCGGCAACTGATCTTCGCCGCGCGCTTGATGCACAGGTCGGCGGGCCCTATGGTCCGCCGACTTTTTTTGCGCCTGCAAATCAGCCCAGATGTCCTCAGAAAAACCGCTCTCGTTTCAGGGCCTGATCCTGAAACTCCATGACTATTGGAGCCGCCAGGGTTGCGTGATCCTGCAGCCGCACGACGTCGAGGTGGGAGCGGGCACGCTTCACCCGGCCACGGTGCTGCGCGCGCTCGGCCCCAAGCCTTGGCGGGCGGCCTATGTGCAGCCCTCCCGCCGCCCGGCGGACGGCCGCTATGGGGAGAATCCCAACCGGCTGCAGCACTACTATCAGTATCAGGTGATCCTGAAGCCGAACCCGGACGACCTGCAGGATCTCTACCTGGGCAGCCTGGAGGCCATCGGCCTCGACACCCGCCTGCACGACATCCGTTTCGTCGAGGACGACTGGGAGAATCCCACCGTGGGCGCCTGGGGTCTGGGCTGGGAAGTCTGGTGCGATGGTATGGAGGTCACCCAGTACACCTACTTCCAGCAGGTGGGGGGCGTGGACGTCTGGCCGGTGGCCGGCGAGCTCACCTACGGGCTGGAGCGGCTGGCCATGTATCTGCAGGGCGTCGACCATTTCACCGATCTGGCCTTCAATGATCCGGACGGACCTGCGCCCATGACCTATGGCGAGGTGTTCCTGGAGAATGAGCGCCAGCAGTCGACGGCCAATTTCGACGGCTATGACGTGGCCACCCTCAAGCGCCAGTTCGAGGACATGGAGATCCAGGTCCCGCGCCTGCTGGCGATGAAGGGGCCGCAGGGCCAGGCCATCGTCCTGCCGGCCTATGACCACGTGCTCAAGGCCAGCCACCTGTTCAACCTGATGGACGCCCGCGGCGCCATCGCGGTGGCCGAGCGCCAGAGTTATATCGGCCGCATCCGCGACCTGACCAAGATGTGCGCCGAGGCCTGGGTGGCCAATGAAGGGGGCAACGCCTAAGTCATGCCCCAACTCCTTCTTGAACTCTTCTCCGAAGAGATTCCTGCGCGCATGCAGGTTCAGGCCGCCCGCGACCTGGAGCGGATGGCCCGCGAGCGCCTGGCCGAGCAGGGCTTCCTGCCCGAGGCCATGACCGCCTTTGCTGGCCCCCGTCGCCTGACCCTGGTGATCGAGGGCCTGCCCGAAGCCCAGGCCGATCGCACCGAAGAGCGCAAAGGCCCCCGGGTCGGCTCGCCGGAAAAGGCCATGGAGGGCTTCCTGCGGTCCACCGGCCTGACGATGGACCAGCTGGTCGAGCAGGACGGGGTCTGGTTCGCCAGGATCGAACGCAAGGGGCGGCCGACGCCGGAGATCGTCGCCGAGATGGTCGAGGCCATCGTGCGGAGCTTCCCCTGGCCCAAGTCCATGACCTGGGGGCGGGGGACCCTGCGCTGGGTCCGGCCGCTGAAGCGGATCGTCTGCCTGTTCGACGGGACGGTCGTGCCGGTCTCCATCGACGGGATCGAGAGCGGCGACGTCACCGAGGGCCATCGCTTCATGGGCAAGGCCCAGCCCTTTCGCGTGAAGGACTTCGACACCTATCGCGACGGCCTGGCGGCCCACTTCGTGGTGCTGGATGTCGAAGAGCGCAAGGCGCGCATCCTCGACGCCGCCCGCACCCTCTGCTTCGCCCGCAATCTGGAGCTCGTGGAGGACGAGGGTCTGCTGAACGAAGTCGCGGGCCTCGCCGAATGGCCGACGCCCGTGCTCGGCGACATGGACCCGGACTTCCTCGACCTGCCGCCGGAGGTGATCCGCACCTCCATGCGCACGCACCAGAAGTATTTCGCCGTGCGCGACCCGGCGACCGGAGGGCTCGCGCCCCACTTCATCACCGTGGCCAATATCCAGGCCGCCGATGGCGGCGCAGCCATCGCCGCGGGCAACGCCAAGGTGCTGTCGGCCCGCCTGTCGGACGCCCGCTTCTTCTGGGACGAGGACCGCAAGCTGCGGCTGGAAGACCGGCTGGAGAAGCTGGAGGGCGTCACCTTCCACGCCAAGCTGGGCACCATGTCCGACCGGGTGGCCCGCATCACCGACCTCGCCCGTAGCCTCGCCCCCCGGGTCGGCGCCGACCCCGACGCCGCGGCCCAGGCGGCCCGCCTGGCCAAGGCCGACCTGGTCACCGGCATGGTCGGGGAGTTTCCTGAGCTGCAGGGCCTGATGGGCGGCTACTACGCCCAGGCCGAGGGGCTGCCGGCCGATGTGGCCGCCGCAATTCGCGACCACTACAAGCCGCAGGGCCCCAGCGACGCCGTGCCGGCCGGACCCGTGGGCGCCGCGCTCGCCCTGGCCGACAAGCTCGACAGCCTAACGGGCTTCTTCGGCATCGACGAAAAGCCGACCGGCTCGCGCGATCCCTACGCGCTGCGGCGCTCAGCGCTGGGCGTCATCCGGATCGTGCTGGAAGGCGGCATCCGCCTGCCCTTGCGAGAGCTCGCTGGCGACGACCTGGTGGCCTTTTTCGCCGACCGCCTGAAGGTCCTGCTGCGTGACCAGGGCAAGCGGCATGATCTGGTGGACGCGGTCTTCGCCCTCGGCGACGACGACCTCGTGCGGATCGTCGCCCGGGTCGAGGCCCTGGACGGCTTCCTGACCACCGAGGATGGAACCAACCTGCTGGCCGGCTACAAGCGGGCGACCAATATCCTCAAGGCCGAGGAAAAGAAGGGCGCCATGCCTTCTGGCCCTGCGGTGGCCATGGCGGGTGCGCCCGCGGCGGAGCTTGCCCTGGTGCAGGCTCTGGCCGGGGTGGAGCCGCAGGTGGCCCAGGCCCTGGCGGCCGAGGACTTCGTGGCCGCCATGCAGGCCCTGTCTGGGCTGCGCGGTCCTGTGGACGCCTTTTTCGAGCAAGTGCTGGTGAATGCTGAAGACCCCGCAGAACGGGACAACCGCCTGCGGCTTCTGAGCCAGGTCCGCGACGCCATGGGGCGCGTGGCGGACTTCAGCCAAGTGACGGGATGAGTGGGACGATGACGAGCCTGACCAAGACGCGCTGGGTCTACGCCTTCGGTGGCGGCGCGGCCGACGGGGACTCCTCGATGAAGAACCTGCTGGGGGGCAAGGGCGCCAACCTGGCCGAGATGTCGTCCCTGGGCCTGCCGGTGCCGCCTGGCTTCACCATCACCACCGAGTGCTGCACCCACTATTACGCCAATGAGCAGCGCTATCCCGACGAGATGAAGGCGCAGGTCACCGAGGCGCTGGGTCGGGTCGAGCAGCTGACCGGAAAGCGCTTCGGCGACGCCGCCAACCCCTTGCTGGTGTCCGTGCGCTCCGGCGCCCGGGCTTCGATGCCGGGCATGATGGACACGGTGCTGAACCTGGGCCTGAACGACCAGACCGTCGAGGGCCTGGCCAAGCTGTCGGGGGATCGCCGGTTCGCCTTCGATTCCTATCGCCGCTTCATCCAGATGTACTCGAACGTGGTCCTCGACCTGGATCACCACATGTTCGAGGAGATCCTCGACGAGCATAAGGAACGTCTCGACGTCACCGTCGACACCGCGCTCTCGGCCGAGGACTGGGAGAAGGTGGTCGCCGACTACAAGAAGGCCGTCGCCGCTGATCTCGGTTCGGAGTTCCCGCAGGATCCGCAGGAGCAGCTGTGGGGCGCGGTGGGCGCCGTCTTCGCCAGCTGGATGAACGACCGGGCCAAATTCTATCGCCGCATGCACGACATCCCCGAGAGCTGGGGCACGGCGGTGAACATCCAGTCGATGGTCTTCGGCAATATGGGCGAGACCTCGGCCACCGGCGTGGCCTTCACCCGCAACCCGTCCACCGGCGAAGCCCGTCTCTATGGGGAGTTCCTGATCAACGCCCAGGGCGAGGACGTGGTGGCCGGCATCCGCACGCCCCAGGCCCTGACCAAGATCGCCCGCGAGGAGATGGGGGACAAGCAGCCCTCCATGGAGGAAGCCCTCCCGGCGGTCTTCGAACAGTTCAAGGCCGCCGTCGAGCGGCTGGAGAGCCACTATCGCGACATGCAGGACATCGAGTTCACGGTCGAACAGGGCCGGCTCTATATGCTGCAGACGCGCAACGGCAAGCGCACCGCCAAGGCCGCCCTCAAGATCGCCGTCGATCTGGCCGCCCAAGGCGTGATCACCCAGGAAGAGGCGATCATGCGGGTCGAGCCGGCCTCGCTGGACCAGCTGCTCCATCCCACCATCGATCCCGCCAGCGAGCGCGATGTGATCGCCCAGGGCCTCCCCGCCTCGCCCGGCGCGGCCACCGGCAAGATCGTCTTTGACGCCGACGAGGCCGAGCGCCTGGCCGCCATCCATGAGTCGGTGATCCTGGTCCGCGACGAGACCAGCCCCGAAGACATTCACGGCATGCATGCGGCCAAGGCCATCCTGACCGCCCGCGGCGGCATGACCAGCCACGCCGCGGTGGTCGCACGGGGCATGGGGCGCCCCTGCGTCTCTGGCGCCGGCGAGGTTCAGATCCATGCCAAGGCCGGCGAGTTCCGCGTCCGTGGCCGGACCTTCAAGGCCGGCGAGATCATCACCGTCGACGGCTCCACCGGCGAGGTGCTGGCCGGGGCGGTGAAGATGATCGAGCCCGAGCTCACCGGCGACTTCGCCACCTTGATGGTCTGGGCCGACGCCCTGCGCCGGCTGAAGGTCCGGGCCAACGCCGAGACCCCCCTGGACGCGCGCACCGCCCGCCAGTTCGGGGCCGAGGGCATTGGTCTGTGCCGCACCGAGCACATGTTCTTCGAGGAAGACCGCATCGCCGCCGTGCGCGAAATGATCCTGGCCTCGGACGAAAAGGGCCGCCGCACGGCCCTGGCCAAGATCCTGCCCATGCAGCGGGCCGACTTCGTCGAGCTGTTCACCATCATGGAGGGGTTGCCGGTCACCATCCGCCTGCTGGACCCGCCCCTGCACGAGTTCCTGCCCCACACCGAGGAGGACCTGAAGGCCCTGGCCAACAGCGCGGGCCTTGAGCTGGCGGTGCTGGAGCGGCGGGTGAAGGAGTTGCACGAGACCAATCCGATGCTCGGCCACCGCGGCTGCCGCCTCGGCGTCTCCTATCCTGAAATCTATGAGATGCAGGTCCGGGCCATCTTCGAGGCCGCTTGCGAGATCGCCGAGAGCGGCAAGACCCCGCCGTGCCCGGAGATCATGCACCCCTTGGTGGCCAAGGGCGAAGAGATGAAGTTCCTGCGCCAGCTCACCGACCGGGTGGCCAAGCAGGTGCTGGCTGAGCGCAAGCTGGACTTCCCCTATCTGGTGGGCACGATGGTCGAGCTGCCCCGGGCGGCCATCCGCGCTGCCGACCTTGCGGAGAACGCAGAGTTCTTCTCCTTCGGCACCAACGACCTGACCCAGACCACCTTCGGCATCAGCCGCGACGACTCTGGGCGCTTCCTGGCGGCCTATATGGACAAGGGCATCTTCGAAAAGGACCCCTTTGTCAGCCTCGACCAGGAAGGCGTCGGCGACCTGATCCGCATCGCCACCGAACGCGGACGCGCCCAGCGGCCGGAGATCAAGCTCGGCATCTGTGGCGAACATGGGGGCGACCCGGCCTCCATCGACTTCTGCGAGCGGGTCGGCCTCGACTATGTGAGCTGCTCGCCCTACCGGGTGCCGATCGCCCGCCTGGCCGCGGCCCAGTCGGCCATCGGCGAGCGCGAGAAGGATCGGTAGAATGACAAAGGCCCCGCCGGATCAACCGGCGGGGCCTTTTCTCTTCAGGGCCGCTGATCTGGCTCAGCGCTTGCGGACGAACACCGTGCCGGCCGAATAGCCGGCCCCGAACGAGCAGATCAGACCCAGTTCGCCGGCCGCGAATCCGTCATTGGCCTTGTGGAAGGCGATGATCGAGCCGGCCGAGGAGGTGTTGGCGTACTCATCCAGGATGATCACGTTCTCCTCCGGCGAGGGATCGCGGCCCAGCACCTTGCGGCCGATCATGTCGTTCATGTTGATATTGGCCTGATGCAGCCACATGCGCTTCAGCGCTGTGGGGTCGAGGCCCAGGTCGCCGGCGTGGTCGACGATCATTTCCGAGACCATGGGCACCACCTCGCGGAAGACCTTGCGGCCCTCCTGAACGAAGAGCTTGTCCTTGGCGCCGACGCCTTCAGGGGCGGCCCGGTTCAGGAAGCCGAAATTGTTGCGGATGTTGTTGGAGAAGACCGTCTTTAGCCGCGTGCCGATGATGTCCCAGCCCTGGCCCGGCGTCGCGTCGTCGGCGGCCTCGACGATCACGGCGGTGGCCACATCACCGAAGATGAAGTGGCTGTCGCGGTCGCAGAAGTTCAGGTGGCCCGAGGTGATCTCGGGATTGACCATCAGCACCGCCTTGGCCGACCCCGTGGCGATATAGTCCGCCGCGGTCTTGATGCCGAAGGTGGCCGAGGAGCAGGCGACATTCATGTCGAAGGCGAAGCCGTCGATGCCGAGCGCCTGCTGCACTTCGATGGCCATGGCCGGATAAGCCCGCTGCATGTTCGACGCCGCGCAGATCACCGCGCCGATCTCGCTGACCGGCTTGCCCCAGGCCTCGATGGCCTGGCGGGCGGCGGCCACGGCGATCTCGGCCAGGACCGAGATCTCCTCGTTGGACCGCTCAGGGATCACCGGACGCATGACGTCGGGATCGATCAGGCCGGATTTGTCGATCACATAGCGCGACTTGATGCCCGACGCCTTTTCGATGAAGGGCTCCGAAGAGGGGGTCAGGGCCTCGACCTCGCCCGCGGCGATCGCATCGGCGTGGCGGGCGTTGAAACGCTCCACATAGGCGTTGAACGTGGCCACCAGCTCCGCATTGGTCAGCGTGTGGGGCGGGGTGTAGAGGCCGGTGGCGGCGATGACGGCGTGACGCAAGTTCGCTTCTCCGATGGCAGCCTCTTCCGGGCTTGCGGCCCTTAGATAGCACAGCATCGGAAAATTGCAGGGGAGGGGTGATGTGGCGGAATTATCACACGCTGTGGCCGCCCTGCAATTGTCTGCCTGCGGACAAGAAGCCGCCCTGATTGGGGGCGATTGAGGCCCGGTTCGAGGACACAGATCCTCAAGTCGGAGTACCTGTTATGAAGTCTCTCATCACCGCCGCCGCTGCTGTCGCCGTGCTGGCCGCTGTCCCCGCCGCCGTTCAGGCTCAGTCCATGTCGGCCCCGGAAGTCTACGGCTCGGTGGGTTTTGCCCATGCCGACGCCGGCGATTTCGACCTGGGCGCCATCCAGGGCCGCGTGGGCGCCAAGCTCACCCCCTATTTCGGCGTTGAAGGCGAACTCGCCCTCGGCGTGAAGGACGACACCTATCGTCCGCCGGTCAGCATCGGGGCCTCGCCGGTCGACGTGGAGCTCAACCACAGCGCGGCCATCTATGGCGTCGGCTTCTTGCCCATCAACCCGAGCGCCGACCTGTTCGCGCGAGTGGGCTACGGCACCACGGAAGTCGAAGCCTCCGCCGCGGGCATCAGCGCCAAGGCCGATGGCGAAAGCTGGAACTATGGCGTCGGCGGCCGCTACTTCATCGACGCCAACAACGGCTTCCGGGCGGACTACACCCGCCAGGAGTTCCAGGACGACGGTGGTTCGGCCGACGTCTGGGCCGTGGGCTACGTCCGGAAGTTCTAAGCTTCCGCGATCCATCTGACGGATCTGATGCGACGGCGCGTCCCGCGAGGGGCGCGCCGTTTTGCTTGACCACGCCGCCGCGCCGGGGGACCGTGCCCTCAAGGGGAGGAAAGCGCTGTGGACAAGGCGTTCCTGATACAATTTACTGGCTCGATGGCCGCCGTCGCCGTGCTTGTGGGTCTTGCGGCCTGGGCGCGGATCGGGCGGCCCTCGCCAGGGCTCGACGAGGCCCGCGCCCGCGACCTTCTGGCTGAGGATTTTCCCGACCGGCAGGTTGACCAGCTCTGGATCGCCCGTGAGGGCCGTGGCGCCCTGGCCAGGTCCGGGGCCTGCGCCCTGGTGCTGATCCAGGTGGGCGATGGTTATGCGGCCCGCCGGCTGTCCTGGTGTCAGGCCTCGTCGGCCATGTTCCGCAATGGCCTGCTGGATATCCACCTGGACGAAGTGGCCGCGCCCCGGGCTGTGCTGGCCTTCGACAACTGGCCGCCCAAGGACCTGGCCGCCTGATGGACGATATCGACCCGGTCGGCCTGGCCGTCCCCTTCTTCATCCTGGCCATCGTCCTGGAGCTGCTGCTCGGCCGCCTGGGCTGGGCGCGGGCCCGCTATGAGCCCAAGGACACCTTCACCTCGCTGGCCATGGGCCTGGGCAGCTCGGTGGCGGGTCTCGCCACCGCCGGCGTCATTTTCGCCGCAAGCCTGTGGGTCTATCAGCACCGGCTGTTCGACATCCCCATGACCGCCATCTGGGCCTGGGTGCTGATCTTCCTGCTGGAGGACAAGACCTACTACTGGTTCCACCGCCTGTCGCACGAGCGACGGTTCTGGTGGGCCAGCCACGTCAATCACCACACCTCGCAGCACTACAATCTGTCCACCGCCTTGCGGCAGACCTGGACGGGCGGCGTGGCGGGCACCTGGTTGCTCTGGCTGCCCCTGTCCCTGATCGGATTCCCGCCGGCCATGGTGGCGATCCAGAAGGGGATCAGCCTGGTCTACCAGTTCTGGATTCACACCGAGGCGATCGGGCGGATGCCGCGGTGGTTCGAGGCGGTGTTCAACACACCCTCCCATCATCGGGTCCACCACGCGCGCAATCCCCGCTATCTGGATCGCAACTATGCGGGGATCCTGATCATCTGGGACCGCATGTTCGGCACCTTCCAGAGCGAGCTGGAGGCGGAGCCCTGCCGCTATGGGGTGGTGAAGAACCTGGCGACTTTCAATCCTATCCGTGTCGCCTTCCATGAGTGGGCGGCCATCGGGCGTGACCTGCTACGCGCCAGATCCCTGCGGGAGGCGGCCCTCTATGTGTTCGGCCCACCGGGCTGGAGCCCCGACGGGTCCCGAGAGACCTCTCACCAGATTCGCGCCCGCTGGGCCGCGGGGCAGGGGGCCGAGGGCCTCAGTCCCGCAGCAGCGGAAGCGATAGCCCCGACACCGGACGCGCATTCAGGCTCTCCCGCCTGAAGCGGAAGAGTTCAGCCGGTCGCCCGCCCGTATCGGCGTCGATCCGCCCTAGACCTTCCACCAGTTCCCCACGCTCGAGGGCGCGGCGGAAATTCTGCTTGTGCAACGGCGCACCGGCGATGGCCTCCACCGCCCGCTGGAGGGCCAGCAGGGTGAAGGCCTCGGGCATCAGCTCAAACACCACTGGCCGGTACTTGATCTTGCCCCGCAGTCGGCTGAGCGCGGTGGCCAGGATGCGGCGGTGGTCGGAGATCATCGGCGCGCCGAGTGCGGCCTTTAGCGCCTCGGAACGCTCGCCCGAGGCCTCGCCCCGGTCCCGGGCTGCTTCCGGCGCCAGGCCTGCCCCATAGAGCAACTCGTAGCGCTCCAGCACCCGTTCCTCGTTCCACGGCGCGCCGTCCAGGGCGAAGGCCAGCCGGGCGCGGGCCAGGCGCAGGTCCCGCTGGGCTGGCGGCGCCCGGTCGGCCCAACGGCGCAGGGCGTCCTCGATCAGGACGGCCGCGGCGGGCCGCCCCTGGCGCCAGTCCTCCCAGGGGAAGAACCGCGTCCACGGGGCCCAGGCGGTGTCGGGCGCCTCCGTGTCCACGGCCTTGGGTGTCAGCGCCAGATATCCCACCGAGATCACCCGGCTGGGGGGCGCGCCAGGGGCGCTCTCGGCGCCGGCCCCCATATCGGCCAGCGGCGCGTCACGGCCGCGGTCGCCAAAGGTGTAGAGCTGCTCCACATAGCCGAGATCGAACCGGGTCTGAGCTGTCACGAAGGCGCGCAGGGCGAGTTCGAAGGTCCGGTGGCCATCGGGATCGAACGGGCCGAACGGCAGGCCGGCCGGCTCGGCGCTCGCGTCATCCTGCAGGCCGCGGGGCTGGACCGTCAGCACCATGGCCTCGGCGTCGCGTACGGCCACCACGACCGCCGACAGGCCGATGACGACCGGCGTTGGGGGCGGGCCCTTGGCCATCAGTGGCGGGCGGCGAAGTCGAAGGGCGCGCCGAGGCTCACATAACCATTGCCCCCGATCGCGGTGATGGCGTCGACCATGCGCCCGCCACGGCCCAGCATGTCGTCGGCCAGGGCGACGATTCGTCGATTGGGGTAGGCGTGCGGGGCGAGGCTGCGCAGAGTCCAGGCGATCTGCGCTTCGTCAGCATCGGGGCTGCGGGCGCAGGCCAGGGTGAAGGCGCTGGCGGTGGACCGGCTGACGCCAGCCCAGCAGTGCACGACCATGGGCGCGGTTTCATCCCAGGAGCTGGCGAAGTCCAGCAGGCGGGTGACCAGATCTTCCTGTGGCGCCGTCATGCCCTCCATGGGCTGAGCGATGTCATTGACCCCCAGTTGCAGGTGCCGCTCCGGGGCTATGCCAGCCGGCGTGGGGATCAAGGTCGTGGGGTCCAGCAGGGTCACCACATGGGACGGGCGTCGGGCCGATATCACCCCGGGCAGATCGGCCAGGCCGCAGACGATCATCGTCATGTCTGGCTACTCCGTGTCGAAGGCCGCATCGGCCGGGGCGAATCCCGCGGCCTCTGACAGCACATGATAGCGCTGAACATAGCGCGCCTGCGCGACAGACGCTGTCTGGGGTTCGATCCGCAGGGCGTAGTCCTGAGGCGGCGCGCCGAAGAACTCCAGGGCCTCATGGGGCGCAAAGCCCGCCAACTGGGTCGCCTCGAAATAGGCGCAGGCGTGGTCGGCCCGCTTGATCAGCGTCTTGACCCAGGCCGGGGACTTGGCCGGCAGGCCGAACCGGACGTGGATGGCGGTCTCCAGACGCTCCTCGAAGACCTTATAGTCCAGGCCCAGCGCCTGTTTGAACGGCGAGATCATGTCGCCGATCACATATTCGGCGGCGTCATGCAGCAGGGCGGCGAGGCGCCAGCGTGGCTCGATGTCAGGCTGCAGGTGGGCGACGATCTCCTCGACGATGATCGAGTGCTGCGCCACGGAGAAGGCGTGCTCGCCAATCGTCTGGCCGTTCCAGCGGGCGACCCGCGCCAGGCCGTGGGCGATATCCTCAACCTCGATATCCATGGGGGAGGGGTCGAGCAGGTCCAGGCGACGCCCCGACAGCATCCTCTGCCAGGCCCGCGGCTCCGGGGGCTTTCGACGCAGCCCTTTCCTCATCAAGGCGTTCCTTCCACAGTGCTACGGTCAAGGCGCACGACCGCCGCGAGATTGGCAAAGATCAATGCACGGTTCGAACGCCAGACGCATCATCGGCGCTAGTGGAAGAGGGACGCAAATGAGCTGGGCGAAAATCATGGCGCCGCTGTCAGGCGGCGAAGGAGATCAGGTCGTGCTCGAGGCTGGGGCCCACGTCGCCGCAGCCTTCGGCGCGGAACTGGCAGGGGTCTACACCCCGGCGGATGTGGCCGATGTCATGCCCTGGATGGGTGAGGGCTTCATGGGCGGGGTGCAGGCCACCGCGCTGGAATCCCTCAAGGAAGCCGCCGCCGTGGGGGAAAAGAAGGCCCGCGCCTCCGTCGCCGCCCTCGCCTATGAGGCCAAGTCCTTCCTCGCGCTGCAGACCCCGGTCTGGGCGAACCTGTCGGCCGAGAGCCGACTGTCGGACGTGGTGATCTTCTCTGACGAGCCGGGCCGTGGCCGTGGCCCTCTGGCGGAAGCCTTTCAGGAGGTTCTGGCCGACGAGCAGCGGCCCGTCCTCATTGCACGTCCTGGCCTCAGGATCGGCGGCGTCGTCGCCGTCGCCTGGGATGGCGGCAAGGAGGCCTCGCGCGCCGCGCGGCAGGCCGTGCCCCTGCTCCAGAAGGCCAGCAAGGTCGTAATCCTCACGGCGCCGCGCGCGACAACCCGCGCGTTGGATCCTGCGCGTCTCCAGGCCTACTACGCCGCGCGCGGGGTGAGCGCCGAGTTTGAGATGCTGCCTGACTCCGGCGAGGCCGCCCCGATGCTGCTGTACGCCGCCCAAAAGGCGGGCGCCGACATCCTGGTGGCCGGCGCCTTCGGCCATCCGCGGCTGCAAGAGTTCATCTTTGGCGGCACCACCCGCTCGCTGCTGGCGGCGGACTCGCCGTCCCTGTTCCTGTCCCATTAGTACGAGGTCGATCATGACCCTTTCACGCATCGTCATGCGGCTCGCCCGCAATCCCGGCACGGAGTTCGCCGGGGGCGACGATCATCGCGGCTACGCGCTGACCGCGCCGCTGACCGCCGATGGCTTTCTGGATGAGGCCGCTTACGCCGAGCAGAAGGCCCAGTGCGTCGTTCGCCGCTTTGCGCCCGATGAAGATCCGGCCGATGGTCGACTGGCGCGGCGAGGCAAGCACTGGTTCTTCGACTACGACGCCGGGGACACCGAGGATGATGAGCCGGTGCATCGCCTGGGCGAGCATCGCTTTGCGCTGGGCGAGTACGTCACCGTCACCGATGAAGACGGCAGGCCCCTGACCTACAAGGTGATGGAAGTCGTCGCCGCCTGAGGCCTGCGTGGCGGGGCCCCTCAGACCCCGCCGTTCTCGCGAACGAGATCCTGGATGTCCTCGAGGATCTCAGCCTCCTCACCTTCGCTCGCGGCTGAAACGATGGCGACAACCAGCGGACCGGTCTTCGGACCGCCCGCCTCGAGGCCTACATAGGTCATGCCGCCCGGTTGCCGCCCGCCGGCGAGAATGTATGTGGCGCGGATTCCCCGCCGTTCGCGCGACAGGGACTCGCCGCGCAGCCGCACCTCCCGATAGATGCGCACCGTGGCGCCGTCGTCGGCGGCGTCGATGTTGATGGGGCCGATCTTGACCTTGGCCTCGTCCTCGCCGGCGTCGATTTTCAGGCCGGGCAGGGCGATACTGACCGACTCATCGCTGGCGTCGATCTTGCCGCCCGGCATGCTTACCTGGGCGCTATCGCCTTCGGCCGCGTCCGCTTCAGCCTGGGCGACCGTGCTGGCGGCCAGGGCAGCGGTGTCTCCCGCGGGCTCTGAGTCAGCGGCGACTTCGGCCGCCGCCTCTTCAGGCGGGCTGAGGCTGTCGAGTTCTGCCTCCAGTCGCGCCAGGGTCGCCTTCGGTCCGCCCTCGACGGGGACGAGCCGCAGCTCCACATCGGCGCCGTCGCGGGTTCTGTATCGGCAGGACTGGCCATCCTGCGCCTGACTGACACGGGTCAGCTGCCCCTTGGTTTCGGGGCAGTCGAGCCGGCCGCTCAGGGCCGCCGAGTCCCGAGGCTGCTGAGCGCAGCCCGCCAGGGTGATGAGCGCGCTCACCGCGCCGGCCATAAGCAAGGTTTTCATGCGGAAGCTCCCGTACGCCATGGTCGTGACGGTGTACGGGAGCGACCGGCAGGTCGAGTGAAATCGCGGTAAGCTAGACCTATTGGCCCGGACGCGAGCCCGCGCCCTCACGCCGCGCCAGGAAGGCCAGGCGTTCGAACAGATGCACGTCCTGCTCGTTCTTCAGCAGGGCGCCATGCAGCGGCGGGATCAGCTTGGTGGGATCGCGTTCCTTGAGCGCTTCGGCGTCGATGTCTTCGACCATCAGCAGCTTCAGCCAGTCGAGCAGCTCCGAGGTCGACGGCTTCTTCTTCAGGCCCGGCACCTTGCGCATGTCGTAGAAGATGCGCAGCGCCTCAGCGACCAGCTTCTGCTTGATCCCGGGATAATGGACCTCGACGATCTGGTTCATCGTGTCGGCGTCGGGGAAGCGGATGTAGTGGAAGAAGCAGCGGCGCAGGAAGGCGTCCGGCAGTTCCTTCTCGTTGTTCGAGGTGATGATCACGATCGGGCGGATCGCCGCCTTGATCGTCTCATTGGTCTCGTAGACGTAGAATTCCATCCGATCGAGCTCCTGCAGGAGGTCGTTGGGGAACTCGATGTCGGCCTTGTCGATCTCGTCGATCAGCAGGACGGGGCGCTTGGGGGCGTCGAAGGCTTCCCAGAGCTTGCCCTTCTTGATGTAGTTCTTGACGTCCTTGACCCGCTCATCGCCCAGCTGGCTGTCGCGCAGGCGAGTGACGGCGTCGTACTCGTACAGGCCCTGGTGAGCCTTGGTCGTCGACTTGATGTGCCAGGTGATCAATTCGGCGTCGAGCGCCTTGGCGATCTCATAGGCCAGCACGGTCTTGCCGGTGCCGGGCTCGCCCTTGATCAGCAGGGGACGTTCCAGCGCGACGGCCGCGTTGACGGCGACCTTCAGATCCTCGGTGGCGACGTAATCGTCTGTGCCTTCGAAACGCTCGGCCATATGAGCTCCCAATGTCCGCGGGTTCAATGCGGCCCGCGTTCGAACAAATGTTTCAACTGACGCCAACCTAAAGGGCGGCGCGGGACATTCAAGCGGCTTGAGCATCTGAGCCGTCGCGCCGTCTAAGCTGCGGGGCGCCCTCGGGAGGCTAAAACCGGCGGAGTTGAGGACCACCCGGCTGGGCGAGGGCGTCGGCCATCTCTGACAGCATCGGGCCCCATTCGCCCAGAGCGCTGGCGGTGAATACCCGCATCTGGGGGTACCAGGGATAATGGTCGCTTCCCAGCCTGGGCCAGGCGCCGGGCGCCGAGGTGATCCAGGCGCTGGCCCCGCAGGCTCCGGCCAGGTTCACCGTGGCGTTGGGAAATCCGACCACCAGATCCAGGGCGCAGGTCAGGGCGGCGATATCGTCGAGATCCTGCTTCAGATCGATTCCGGGGGGCGTCCAGATCTCGATCCCCATCTCGCGCCGGGCTTGTTCAAGCTCAGCGGCGCAGTCGCCATACTGCAGGTTGATAAAACTGACGCCTGGCGCCGCCAGCACATCGGCCCAGGCCTCGAAGGCGGAGAAATAGCGACGTCGGGCGCCGTTCATCAGTCCGCTCTTCCAGAGCAGACCCACCTTCAGGCCAGCTGGCGCCTGCTGGAGCACCTCACGCCAGTGGGCGATCCGCTCCGGCGCGGGGGTGAGGTAGCCCGTCCTTGCCGGAAAGGCGCTCACGCTCCGACGGAAGCGACGGAGCAGGGAGCCCAGGGGCGCCCAATGATCCACCACCGCGTCCTCAGCCAGAAACGGCGCCACCCGCACGGTGCGCCCGCCGACCGCATAGGTGGCGTGAGCGCCGATCTGCGCGGTCGGAAAGCTGCGTTGAAACAACGGGACAAGCCGGGGTTCGACCGCAAGGATCAGACGGCCGTCTGGACCAAGCGCCTCTATGACGTCCGGCAGCAGGTTGGCGAACATCACCTCATCGCCAAGGCCCTGCTCGCCGAACACCAGGAGCGATCGCCCCGAGAGGTCGGTGTCGGCAGTCCATGGAGCGCCAGGCGCCTGAAACTGCGTGCAATCAGCGAACTGCGGGTGCAGGCGGGCCTCGTAGTCATCCCAGCCTTCAGCGGTGCGCCCAAGCTCCATCAGAATGGTGGCCCTTGAGAGCCGCATCATCTGCCGCTCGTCCTCGGCGAGCGTCCCGGCCAGGGCGGTATCACAGTCGGCGAGGGCGTCCTGCGCCATGCCAAGCGACAGGCGCACATTGGCCCGGTTGTATTGCGCCTTGGGGAAGTTGGGCTGCAGTCGCAGCGCCTCGTCAAAGAAGGTGTGCGCCGCGGTCAGTTCGCCCTGTTCGGTGACGATGGTGCCTAGGGTGTTCCAGGGCATGGCGGCGGTGGGATTGGCCTCGATGGCCGGACGAAGGATCTCGATGGCTTCCTCGGCCCGGTCCTGGTCGCGGATGGCGCAGGCGAGGTTGTTGGCCCCCTCGGGGTGGTTGGGCCGGGCGGCCAGGAAGTGGCGGAAGAGCTTTTCCGCCTCGGGCTTCATGCCCATCCGAAAGGCGAGTCGCCCCAGGTCATTGGCCACGTCGGCCTGATTGGGCAGTAAAGCCAGAGCCGACTCGTAACAGGTGATGGAGCTGGTGAAATCGCCGGCGCGTTCCCGAGCGATCGCCAGGAGATACCAGGCAAAGCCGTTCCGCTCGTCCTGCTCCAGGGCCTGAATGGCCAGGCGCCCGCCCGTCTCGTGGTCTTCGGCCTCCAGGGCGGTCACCGCCCGGTTGAGCAGGGGCTCCACCGACAGGGCCTTTAACTCGCTGATGGCGGCGTTCAGCCGTCGCAGGGCATCATGAGATCCGGCCGTTCCCATGGCGTCCGCCACGCGGCCGGGGGAGGTCGGTCCAGCCTGCGCGGCCGACAGGGCGATGGCCGAGGTTTCGCCGGTCCGGCTGGGGCGCGTCATCCCGACTCCATTTCCTGGGTGAACACGGCCATGCTTCGGGTCATTATGGTTACCTCTTGCTTAAGCGCGGCCTTCCGTCGCAGGGCCAGCAAGGGCTCGTTAACAGTCCCCGCCTAGCTTGGGCCTGTCCGCTGCGTCGCCCTAAAGGCGGTCAGTCCGGGCTCAACGCGTCGGGGCGCGTAATTGGGGGTCGAGCATTGCCGCTCAAGCTGTCGCTGAAACCGGGCGAGAAGTTCGTTCTTAACGGCGCTGTCGTTCAGAACGGCGATCGCCGCGGAACCCTGGTGCTCCAGAACAAGGCGTCTGTTCTTCGTGAGAAGGACATCATGCAGCAGGACGAAGTGACGACGCCGGCACGGCGCGTCTATTTCCCGGTCATGATGATGTATCTCGATGAGGCGGGCGCCGAGCGTTACTACGACGAATTTGTCCGGCGGCTTTCAGAATTCATGAGCGCTGTCAGGAACCCTGCGGTGCTCGCGGAGTGCGTCTCCATCTCCAAGCACGCCATGACGCGGGAATACTATAAGGCGCTCATGCTGTGCCGGAAGCTTATCGACTACGAGGACGAGGTGTTCGGTAATGTCCCTACGAGCCTACCAACAGGCGGCGCAGAGAGCTGAATCCCCGCGCGAGGCGGAGTACCGCCTTTTCGCCCAGGTGACTCGCGCCCTCATCGAGGCGTCCAAGGCCGATCCCCTCGACTTCGGGACTCGGGCGGACGCTCTCGACTGGAACCGGCGCCTGTGGATCGCGCTCGGGGACGACTGCGCCCATGCGGACAACGGTCTGCCGGAATCCCTGCGCGCGCAGATCATTTCGTTGAGCATCTGGGTCCAGAAGCACACCAGCGCCGTGATCCGCCGTGAGGATGACTTCGAGGCCCTGATCGACGTCAATCGGATCATCATGCAGGGGCTTTCGCCCTCGGCCGCTGAGGCCGCCTGAGCCCAAGGCTCGGCGCCTGCGACATTTGAGAAAGCCCGGCTGGCGCCGGGCTTTTTTCATGCCCGCCAATCCTGCCGCCCCGGCAAGTTTGACTCGGCCATTCCTGCCCGGGGCGCGGCGAGCAGGGTTGCTAACCTCTGGAAAATCTCAGTGAATCAATTGTTTATCGACACCCATCTCTGGCGCGCGCCTTGCGATGTCTCACCCGAGCCAACAAAGGCTCGCCGGTGAAAAATCGCCGGGTACCCGACCAGAATGGAAGGACAAGGCCATGCCGATGAATTCGGTCAACACCAATGTCGGCGCCATGGTGGCGCTTCAGAACCTCAACAAGACGAATACGGACCTCAACACCACTCAGAACCGGATCAACACCGGTCTGAAGGTCGGCAGCGCCAAGGACAACGGGGCCATCTGGGCGATCGCTCAGAACCAGCGCTCCAACTCCGGCGCGCTGAACGCCGTCAAGGAATCGCTTTCCCGGTCGATCTCGACCGTGGATGTGGCCCTGTCGGCGGGGGAGAGCGTCTCCGATCTGCTCCTGCAGATGAAGGAGAAGTCTCTCGCGGCCTCTGACACCACCCTGGATGCGGCCAGCCGTACGGCCCTGAACGATGACTTCAAGGCCCTGCGCGACCAAATCACCAAGGTGGTCACCAACGCCGTGTTCAACGGCGCCAACATGATCACGGCGACCACCCCGACCACGGTCGCGGCGCTCGCCAGCTCCGACGGGGTGAACAAGATCACGGTGGCGGCGCAGAACCTGGCGCTTGGCGGCGGCAATGTGACGATTGCGGCGACGGCCTCCATCGGGACGCAGACGACGGCTGCGGCGATGATCGCGACGATCAACACCTCGATCGCCAACGTCTCGGCGGCTCTCTCGAAACTCGGCACCGGTTCCAAGGCGCTGAGCTCGCACCTGGAGTTCGTCGGCAAGCTGCAAGACTCCATCGACGCCGGGGTCGGCAACCTGGTCGATGCGGACCTGGCCAAGGAGAGCGCCAAGCTCCAGTCGCTGCAGACGAAGCAGCAGCTGGGCATTCAGGCCCTGTCCATCGCCAACCAGTCGTCGGGTACGATCCTGTCGCTGTTCCGTTAACGTCTTGAGGCCGGGCGGCGCATTCGCGCCGCCCGGCAGACTTTTCACCGGGCAGGTCGCGCCCGGCGATTTTTGCCGGGTGGGTCTGGGCAGAATCTGCCGGGCGTTTTTGTGGGCGGCAAAACCTGCCGGGCCAAAACGTGCCTAATGCACCTATAACGCAATGATTCCAGATATTTGAAAGCGGGCATCCCGCCAGGGCGACTTGGCGCGCCCGTTGCTGCCTATTGGTCCGGGCAAAACGCCCACGGCGGTCAAAACGACGGCCGGCTTCCTTAAGAACAAGGACCTAGGCGCATGAATAGCGTTAACACCAACATCGGGGCGATGGTCGCCCTGCAGAACCTCAACAAGACCAGCAGCCAGCTCGGTGAAGTTCAGAACCGTATCAATACGGGCCTGAAGGTCGCCAGCGCCAAGGACAACGGCGCCGTCTGGGCCATCGCCCAGAACCAGCGTTCGAACTCCGGCGCCCTGAACGCGGTCAAAGACTCTCTCCAGCGTTCGATCTCGACCGTGGACGTGGCCCTTTCGGCCGGCGAGAGCATCTCCGACACCCTGCTCCAGATGAAGGAAAAGGCTCTGGCCGCTTCCGACACCACTCTGGACGCCGCCAGCCGCACGGCCCTGAACGACGACTTCAAGGCCCTCCGCGACCAGCTGGCGAAGGTCGTGAACAACGCCGAATTCAACGGCGCCAACATGATCAAGGCCACCACCCCGACCACCGTTGCGGCCCTGGCTTCGTCTGACGGCGCCAACAAGATCACGGTTGCGGCGCAGAGCCTCGCGCTCGGCGGCGCCAATGTGACCGTCTCCGCGACGGCCTCGATCGGCACCCAGACCACGGCCGCGGCCATGATCGCCACGGTCAACACCTCGATCGCCAACGTGTCTTCGGCCCTGTCCAAGCTCGGCACCGGGTCCAAGGCCCTGTCCTCGCACTTCACCTTCGTGAGCAAGCTGCAGGACACGATCGACGCCGGTGTGGGCAATCTCGTCGACGCCGACCTGGCCAAGGAAAGCGCCCGTCTCCAGTCTCTGCAGACCAAGCAGCAGCTGGGCATTCAGGCCCTCTCCATCGCCAACAGCTCCAGCTCTTCGCTGCTGGGTCTGTTCCGTTAATCCGCTTACCAGCCCCGGGCGCCTGGCGTCCGGGGCTGGCCGAAGCCGGCGGGGAGGGCGACCTCTCCGTCGGCGTCGGTCCTCTAGCAGGGAGGCCGGCGACAGAAAGGTCCCGGTCACGAGAGTATGGAAAGCAGAGTGGCGGCTGTGGCGGCCACGAACAGAGCCAGCTTCGAACGGTCCGCGCCCCAGGCGACCAGGACCGCGCCGGAAGTCGCTCCGCGGCCCGCCCCAAAGTCCGAACAGGCCGATCTCAGATTGATCATCGAAGAAGACGCCGCGGTCGGCGCCTATGTCTACAAGACCGTTGATCGACAAACCGGCGAGGTGATCTCGCAGATCCCCCGGGAAGAGGTCCTCAAGATGCGCGACCGGCCGGAATACGAAGTCGGTGACGTGGTGAGCACCCAGGTCTGACCCACAGGTCCGGCGCGCCGGATCCGAAGAAGATGAGTCGTTTCAACCGCCTCGGTCCGCCGCGGCGGTCGCAGCCGCGTCCGCGTTAACCATCTAGACACCATGATTCCATAGCTTGCCCTTCGAACAGCAACCCGCGACTCGTCCCATGAGGCGAGGCGGGCGGCGGACGATGAAGGAGGTCCGGGCCATGGCGATCAGTGTTCACACCAACAAATCTGCGTTGGTCGCACTGCAGAATCTGAACCGGACCAACGACGAGCTGTCCGGGGTTCAGAACCGCATCAGCACCGGGCTCAAGATCGGCAACGCCAAGGACAACGCCTCGGTCTGGTCCATCGCCCAGGGACAGCGCGCCGACATCGGCGCCCTTGGCGCGGTGAAGATGAGCCTGAACCGGGCCCAATCGATTTCCGAAGTCTCCATGGCGGCTGGCGAGTCGGTCTCCGACCTTCTGGTCCAGCTGAAGGAGAAGGTGGTCGCCGCTATGGATACGTCGCTCGACGCATCCTCGCGGACCGCGCTCAATTCGGACTTCAAGTCGATCCTTCGCCAGATCACTCAGGTGGTTGAAAACTCGGAGTTCGACGGCGCCAACATTCTCGATGGTTCAGTGGCGGGCTCGATCCGCTTCCTGGCCAACGCCGACGCCAACGCCTACATCACGCTGTCGACCCAGAACATGTCGCTGGGCGGCGCCATCATCACCATGGCGTCGACGGCCTCGATCACCACAACGACATTGGCCACAGGCATCCTGACTCAGCTGGACGCCTCCATCGCCAATGTGAACCAGTCGCTGGGCAGCCTCGGCGCCCAGGCCAAGCAGATCGAAGCGCACAACAAGTTCGTCACCAAGCTGACCGACGTGCTGACCTCCGGGGTCGGTAATCTGGTGGACGCCGACCTGGCGAAGGAAAGCGCGCGTCTGCAGGCCCTGCAGGTGCAGCAACAGCTCGGGGCTCAGGCCCTGTCCATCGCCAACGAGGCGCCGCAGGTCATCCTGTCGCTCTTCCGCTAAGACCATTGAGAGTTCCACACGGGGCGTCGAGTTGAGCCCGGACCAGAAGCCTGGTCCGGGCTCATTTCGTTGATGGGCCTTAACCCCCTGTAAGCCCCGAGGGCCTGATCATGGCGGCGCGGGCGCCTGCCCGTGAGGGGGACCCCTTGATCGGCTTCGACTCCAACCTGCTGGTGAACTACTACCAGTCCAAGCTCACCGGGCTCGGCGGCGCGTCGAGCAGTGGGGGGACGGGAGTCGCGACCAAGTATGCGCCCACGGCGCCCTGGTCGGCGCAGGCGACGCCCGCTGACACCTCAGCCCTGCTGAAAACGGCTCTTCAGGGCGGCAAGCTGATCGATGAGGGCGCCGCCAGTCTCGATCTTTCGGGGGCGAGCTCGGACTACAAAAAGCTCTTCGCCCTCTATCAGGGCCTGGGAACGCTGACCGCCCTGGCCGAGCGGGCGAACGCCAAGAATCTGAGCAGCTTCGACTCCACCCGCGTCCTCGCGGCGTTCAACAAGGGCATGGCGGAGGTCGCCGGCTATGTGGACACCGCGGCCTTCGAGAAGGTCCGGTTGGGCTTTGCCGAGGTCTCCGACACGTCTCGCGCTGCGATCGGCATCGCCCGGGCCAAGACCGAGTACGTCACAGCGCCCCTGGTTTCCGGCGTCGCCGACAGCGCCGTGCCCGCCTTCGCAGGCGACGTCCGGTTCAACATCGGCGTGCAGCAGATTAATTCCAGCCAGACGGTGCAGATCGATCTGGCGGAAATGGGCGCCCAGACCCGCACCCTTCCGAATGTGATCAATCACATCAACGCCAAGCTCGAAGCCGCGGGCGTCACGACGCGATTCGCCCAGGAGCGTATCCCTGGCGCCGAGCGCTCCTACCAGTCTGGCGGCAAGACGATCAAACTGGCTCCGGGCCCTGACCAATGGGCCATGAAGATCAAGACCGACATCACCGAGAAGGTCACCTTCCAGGCGGTGGCGACGGCCCCGGCCGTCTATCTGACGCAGAAGGTCGGCGACCCCGATCCGGACGGTAAGCCTGACACGAAGGACGGCGTTCAGGTCAATCAGCTGCTCAAGTTCCAGACCGAGGCCGGCGCCGTGCCTGCGCCCCTGCAGCCGGCTGGTGAGGCGAACTGGGTCGAGGGCCGCATCTTCGCCAAGCCGTTGGAAGGCGCGATTGAGACGGTCCGCGCCACCCAGGTCGGCGGAGACGGCTCAGTCTACGTGCTGGCCGACATCAACGGCCCGGCGGGCGGTCAGTCGATCAAGGGCGAACGTGACGTCGCGCTGATGAAATACGATTCCGCCGGAAAGCTGCTTTACACGCGCGTTCTTGGCGCGGCCGAGGACGCCAAGGGCTTGGCCCTGGCCGTCTCGGGCGATGGTCAGGTTGCGGTGGCGGGTTCGGTGACCGGCGGGTTGAACGGCGCCGTGGATGGGCCGTTGAACTCCGGCACATCTGCAGCCCTGGCTGACAAGAGCGACAGTTTCGTCACCGTTTTCAACGCCAAGGGGGAGGAGCTCTGGACCGCCCGCCGCGGCGCGCGCCTGGAGGACGAGGCCAGCCAGATCGCCTTCGGACCTGACGGCAAGGTCTATGTGGCCGGTCGGTCCAAATCGACCATGCCAGGAACCACCGCGCTCGGCGGCTGGGATTCCTATGTCGAGGGCTTCAGCGTCAACGCCAAGGGCGAGCCCCAGGCCCTGTTCACCCAGAGCTTCGGTACGGCCGCCGACGACCGGCCCGCGGGGCTGGTCCTTGATGGAAACGCCCTGGTCAGCGCCAGCGTCGAGGACGGCCGGGCCATCATTCGCCGCTTCGACATCTCCGGCGGCGCGCCGGTTCAGACCGCCGTGCGCGATCTGGGCGACCTGCAGGGCGGCGCCATCACCGGGCTCGCCCTCGATGGCGGCCAGCTGGTGATCGCCGGCTCCACCCGTAACACGGCGCTTGATGCCGGAACCGTAACACGGGCGCATGCGGGCGGGGTCGACGCCTTCGCCGCTCAGATTTCCGCCGACCTTGCGACGACCCCTGGCGACGCCGTGGCCTATTATGGCGGGGCAGGGGACGACCAGGCCGCGGGCCTCGCTGTGTCCAATGGACAGGTCTGGATCACCGGCCAGGCCGGCGGGGCCTTGCCCAATCTCGAAACCATGGGCGAGGCCGACGGCTTCCTGGCGCGGCTGGATGTCGCCGCCGGCAATGTGGCCTGGTCGCAGCAGTTCACCGGCAAGGACGGACACGCCGTCCCTGGCTCCATCGCGATCGCCCAGCAGGGCGCCAGCGTGCTTGATCGGCTCGGCCTGCCCACCGGCGAGATCAGCTTCAGCGGCTCCTCCAAGCTGACGGCGGTCAGCGCGCTTCGGGCCGGCGATCAGTTCAACATTGCGGCCAACGGCGGCCGGCCCAAGGCCATCACGATCGCCGTGGACGAGACGCTGGAAAGCCTGATGCTGAAGATCCGTCGGGCCACCGGCTTTCAGGTCAAGGTGGACACCGCCGTGACCGACGGCGTGCGTCGTCTGCAGATCAAGCCGCTGAACGACCGCTCGGTGATCGAACTGACGCCGGCCGCGGCGGGCCAGGACGCCCTGTCGATCCTTGGGCTCAAGGAAGGCGTGATCCGGGCCAGCAAGATCGAGGACGGTAAGACTGTGGCGGCCGACGGGGAGGCCAATTTCTATGGCCTGGGACTGCACTCGGGGATCAATCTGAGCACTCCCGAGCAGGTCCGGCACGCGCTATCCGAACTGACCCAGGCCCAGGGCGTGATCCGAAAAATCTATACCGACCTGCGCGATGCAGCCACGCCCAAGAGCGTGCTGGCCCAGCGGGAGGCCGCCAGCAGCGGCCAGGCGCCAGCCTATATGACCGCCAGGATCGCCAACTATCAGGCGGCGCTCGACCGATTGACCGGTGGCGGCTAGAGGCCTTCTTGAAACCTTCGCACGGTCGGTCTAGAGCCGCCCGTGATCGCGCAGTCTGCGTCTTGCGCGGGCCAGGACTGAATTTTATCGGGGCGCCTTGGCCCCCGATGTGGTCTTTGGCAGGTATCCCCGCGTGCGAGGCCCCATGGACTTCCTGAACGACCGTCGCGTTGTGCTGTCCCTCATTGGCGGGGCGTTGGCCCTGCTGGCGGGCATGGGCATCGCCGTGGGCCTGCTGGCGCGCGGCGGTGACGAGCCGGCTGAGGCCCCGCCGGCCTCCAAGGCGGGCCTTGTGGTCGAGACCACCGAGATGGACGACGGTCGCCTCGATCCCGCCCGCCCGCTGCGTTGCTTTGTCGGCGGTCAGTTTGTCGGTGAGGTGACCCTGAGCGAGTGCGCCCAGCGCAATGGCGTGGCCACTGGCGCCCTGGATGTCGGGGTCGATGAGACTGGCGCCCTGGCCGCCGCCGACGCCGCCGGCACCGTGCTGACCCCGCTGCCGCCGCAGGTGGAGACCGTGACGCCCGCCGCAGCAGCGCCTGGCGAGGCCGCCCCGCCGGCGACCACTGATACCGCGGCCCAGACCGCGCCGGCCGGCGCCTGCTGGCGCTACACTGACGCCGAATGGCGTCGCCTGCCTGGCGACCTGACCCTCAACGCCTGCGTCCAGGCCCTGTTCGCTGGCCGCTGCGAGTCGCCTGGGGGGGCCACCTATGGCCGCTGGATGCAGCAGACTCTGCGCCTGGTGCCTGGGCGGGTGGAAGTCTCGGCTGACAACCGCCGTTTCCGCACCCTGGCCGACCAGGGCGCGGGCTGCGCCATCGCGCCCATCGGTTGAGGCTTCGCCCCGGCGGTAATCCGGGTGTAGGATTTGGTCATGCTGAGAACCGCCATCCTCCTGGGCGCCTGCGCCCTTGCGCTCGCCGCCTGTCAGAAGCGCACCTACCCCCCTGGAGACCGCGGGGTCTGCTATCAGGTCGTGCGCACGCCGGAGGGCGCGCTGAAGTACAACAAGATTCCCGGGACCCAGCCGGACCTGGAACATTGCGCCGCAGCGCTTGAGGCCATCCGGATCCGCTTCCTGCAGATGGGCGGCTCCACCCGCACCCTGGTGGGGGCCTATCAGGGGAACTTCATCTTCGTTCAGCGCGAGGGAATCTTCACCTCTCGCTCCTGGGAGCAGAATCGATATCTGGCCCTGGTGCGGACGGGTGACGGGCGACTGGCCATTCCGGGCGCCATGCCGCAACAGCCGGCGCCCTGAGAACGTATGTGGAACATTGGCGTTGATAACGCCGGGCTGCGGCGCTAGCCTTTGGGCTCGCCGCGGTTTTTCTTTTTCTGGAACTTCAAGGACATCGACATGGCGGGCAGCGTCAACAAGGTCATTCTCGTCGGCAATCTGGGCGCTGACCCGGAAATCCGCGCCCTGTCGTCCGGGGACCGGGTGGCCAATCTTCGCATCGCGACCTCGGAAACCTGGCGCGACCGCTCCTCTGGAGAGCGCAAGGAGCGCACCGAGTGGCACCGGGTGGTGATCTTCAACGAGAACCTGGTGAAGGTGGCCGAGAGCTATCTGCGCAAGGGCTCCAAGGTCTATATCGAGGGCGCCATCCAGACCCGTAAATGGACCGATCAGAGCGGCGTGGAGAAGTACTCCACCGAAATCGTGCTCCAGAAGTTCCGTGGCGAGCTCACCATGCTCGACGGGCGGGGCGGTGATGGCGACGAGGGCGGCGGCTCCGGCGGCGGCTTCTCCTCCAGCGGCCCCCGCAGCCAGCCGTCTGGCCCCCGCGAGGACTTCTCCGCCGATCTGGACGACGAAATCCCGTTCTGATCCTGGCGCCCAGCCAGCAGACGCCAAAGCGGCCGGTCCCTATGGGGCCGGCCGTTTTCCATTGCGCGATGGCGGGCTGGCCATGGTCAAGCCTACGCAGGCCTACTTAGGGGGAGGGCCCGAATGTCAGAGGCGCTCGCCAGGGCCTAGAAACATCCTCAGTGAAGTCTTGCCCTGGCCACAGGGCCGAAGCTTGAGGACCCGATCCATGACCGCCCCCCTTGTCGACCTGTCTGTCCACCATGCGCCCAAGGGAGTGTCTGACGCCGTCGCCCTGGGCTTCACCAAGCTCCTGCGCTTCACCGCCGACACCTTCTTCGCCAAGCGCTATGGCCACAGGGCGGTCGTGCTGGAGACGGTCGCCGCTGTGCCTGGCATGGTCGGCGCCACCATCAACCATCTGACCTGCCTGCGGCGCATGTGTGACGACAAGGGCTGGATCAAGACCCTGATGGACGAAGCCGAGAATGAACGGATGCACCTGATGACCTTCATCGAGGTCGCCAAGCCGACGGCCTTTGAGCGCTTCGTCGTCGTCGCCGTGCAGTGGGTCTTCTACCTGTTCTTCTTCGCCCTCTATCTGATCTCGTCCAAGACCGCCCACCGGGTCGTGGGCTATTTCGAGGAGGAGGCGGTGATCAGCTACACCCACTATCTGGCCGAACTGGACGAGGGCCGCTCGCCCAACGGTCCGGCGCCTGAGATCGCCAAGCGCTACTGGAACCTGCCGGCGGATGCGACCTTGCGCGACGTGGTGATGGTGGTCCGCGCCGATGAGGCGCACCATCGCGACGTCAATCACAGCTTCGCCAACGAGATCGCGGGCCTGCCCACCGGGGACATCGCCCCGTGCCCGCCGCACGAGGAACTGAAACCGGCCTGGAAGTCGGCGGCCTGAGCGCAAAGCGCCCAAACTTAGCTGTCCACGACGAAAAAAGGGCGGGGCCTCACGGTCCCGCCCTTCTGTTTGCGCGCCGGACGCAGGCGGAAACTAGTCTGTGGCGTCCTTTGAGGGGCAGACGTCGCCGATCCGCCGGGCCTCGGTGCTGGCGCGGCCCGAGACGGGGATGCCGGCGAAGGTGGTGGCGATGTTGGCGGTCAGGTTGAACGTCGTGGGGGTGAAACTCCCCTCGCCGGACACCGCCACCTGGCGGCCCTTCTTGCTGACGCAGGTGCCTTTCAGCAGAATCTTGCCGCCAGCGAACGACCGCGTCGGATAGGTGCAGGTGTAGTGCCGGTTGCTGGGGCCCATCATGAACTTCTCGACGTCAGCCTTTGTCAGGCAACGCTTTTCCACATCCGTCGTACGGATCGGCGAGAGCATCCGGTTGGTGCTTTCCCAGTAGCCGGGCAGGATGGTTTCGGCCGCCGCTGCAGGGCCGGCCAGGGCCACAAGGGCCAGTGCGAGGGGCGCAAGGCGTGTCATCGTCATGTCCTGGATAATCTAGGAGGCCGGTCTAGCGCCTTCAACCTGAACCAATCCTGCATGGCCGGCCCCAGGATATGCCGGTGGCGGGGCTTCGGCCGCAAAGTTGGCGCATCGGTCTGGGAATGCTAACAACCCAGTTCCGAATTTGTGTCCGATTCTGACGGCTTTTCCCTGCTTTGACAGACGATCTCCATAACCCACCGGAAGATGGCCGGCGCGGGGGCATCGCCCCTATCGCCATTGAGGACGAGCTGAAGCGCTCGTATCTCGACTACGCCATGAGCGTCATCGTCAGCCGGGCCTTGCCCGACGCCCGTGACGGCCTCAAGCCGGTCCACCGCCGCATCCTCTTCTCCATGAGCGAGCAGGGTCACACCCCTGACCGGTCTTATGTGAAGTCGGCCCGGGTGGTCGGTGACGTGATGGGTAAGTATCACCCGCATGGGGACGCGGCGATCTATCTGACCATGGTCCGTATGGCCCAGCCCTTCTCCATGGGGCTGCTGCTGATCGATGGTCAGGGCAATTTCGGCTCGGTGGATAACGATCCGCCGGCCGCCATGCGCTACACCGAGTGCCGTCTGACTAAGGCGTCCATGTCGGTGCTGGCCGACCTCGACAAGAACACCGTCGACTTCAAGCCCAACTATGATGGCTCCGAGCATGAGCCGTCGGTGCTGCCGTCGCGCATTCCCAACCTGCTGGTCAACGGCGCTGGCGGCATCGCCGTGGGCATGGCGACCAATATTCCGCCGCACAATCTGGGCGAGGTGATCGACGCCTGCCTGGCCTATGTGGACAATCCCGAGATCGGGCTCGAGGAACTGGCCGACATCGTGCCGGGGCCAGACTTCCCCACCGGCGGCGAGATCATGGGCCGAGCCGCTTCCCGCCAGGCCATGCTCACCGGCCGCGCCTCGGTGGTCACCCGCGGCAAGGCGGCGGTCGAAGAGATCCGCAAGGATCGTGAGGCCATCGTCATCACCGCCTTGCCCTATCAGGTGAACAAGGCCGGCCTCGTGGAGCGGATCGCCGAACTGGTGCGCGAGAAGCGTATCGAGGGCGTCGCCGACCTGCGCGACGAGAGCGACCGCGACGGCATGCGCGTGGTTGTCGAGATCAAGCGCGACGCCTCGGCTGAAGTGCTGCTGAACCAGCTTTACCGGTTCACCCCGCTGCAATCCTCGTTCGCCGTGAACATGCTGGCGCTCGACCGGGGGCGTCCGCGGGAGATGAACCTCCGCGACCTCATCGTGGCCTTCATCGAGTTCCGCGAAGAGGTGGTGGTCCGCCGCACCAAGTTTGAACTGGCCAAGGCCCGCGATCGTGGCCACGTCCTCGTCGGCCTGGCGATCGCTGTGGCCAATATCGACGAAGTCATCCACATCATCCGCTCGTCCAAGGATCCGGCCGAGGCCCGCGAGCGACTGACCGACCGATCCTGGCCGGCCGGCGACATGATGCCCCTTGTCGACCTGATCGCCGATCCGCGCACCGTGCTGCTCGAGGGCTATCAGATCCGCCTGACCGAGGAACAGTCCCGGGCCATCCTGGCGCTGACCCTGTCGCGCCTTACAGGCCTGGGCCGTGACGAAATCTTTGGGGAGGCCAATGAACTGGCCACCGCCATTCAGGGCTATCTGGCGATCCTGGCCTCGCGTGATCGGGTCATGGGCATCGTCCGTGACGAGCTGATCGAGGTGAAGACCGCCTTCGCCGTGCCGCGCCGCACCGAGATCCTCGAAGGCGGCGGGGACATGGACGATGAGGACCTCATCGCCCGCGAAGACATGGTCATCGCCGTCACCCATTCGGGCTATGTGAAGCGCACGCCGCTGGCCACCTACCGGACCCAGCATCGCGGCGGCAAGGGCCGCTCGGGCATGTCGATGAAGGAAGAGGACGTGGTCACCCGCGTCTTCTCCGCCAACACCCACACCCCGGTCCTGTTCTTCTCTTCCGGCGGCAAGGTCTACAAGCTGAAGGTCTGGCGCCTGCCCGTCGGCGCGCCGAACTCCCGCGGCAAGGCCTTCGTCAACCTGTTGCCCATCGAGCCCGGCGAAGCGATCACCTCGATCCTGCCCCTGCCGGAGGACGAGGCCAGCTGGGATCAGTACGACGTCATGTTCGCCACGCGCTCGGGCAATGTCCGGCGCAATAAGCTGTCGGACTTCGTGCAGATCAATCGGAACGGCAAGATCGCCATGAAGCTGGACGAGGGCGACGCCATCATCGGCGTTGCCGTCTGTCAGGCCGATCAGGACGTTCTGCTGACCACCTCGACGGGCCGTTGCATCCGTTTCTCGGTGGAAGACGTCCGCGTCTTCGCCAGTCGCGACTCAACCGGCGTGCGCGGCGTGCGCCTGGCCGAGGGCGACAGCGTCATCTCCATGGCCATCCTGCGCTCAGTGGACGCGACGCCCGCCGAGCGGGCGGCCTATCTGAAGCACGCCACAGCCACCCGCGCGGCGGAGTCCGGCGAGGCTGAAGAGCCGACTGCGCCGGAGACCGGCGAGGACGAGGACACCACGGAGGCCGGCGAACAGGCCCTGTCCCTGGAGCGGATCGCCGCCCTTGGCGCGGCCGAGGAGTTCATTCTCACGGTTTCCTCCGAGGGCTTCGGCAAGCGGAGCTCGGCCTACGACTTCCGTCGCACCGGTCGTGGCGGCCAGGGCCTGATCGCTCAGGACCTGACCAAGCGCGGTGGCAAGCTCACGGCCTCCTTCCCGGTGGAGGAGGGCGATGAGATCCTGCTGGTCACCGACCAGGGTCAGCTGATCCGCACCCCTGTGGCGCAGGTCCGCATCGCCGGGCGCAACACCCAGGGCGTGACCATCTTCCGGACCGCCGCCGACGAGCACGTCGTGTCGGTGGAGCGGCTGGCGGAGGGATCTGACGGGGCGGTGTCCGATGCTGAAGCCGAAGGGGACGGCCCCGGCGGTGAGGCGCCCAGTGATGATGGTCCTGGGGCGCCCAGCGAGGATTAGGTCTTGCATTCGTCGTGTCGTGCGGCGAAAGCCGGACGAACGAGAACACGGGGAAACGACGCATGACCCGCATCGGGCTCTATCCGGGCACCTTCGATCCAATCACCAACGGCCATTCCGACATCATGGGTCGGGCGGTGAAGCTTGTGGACAAGCTGGTGATCGGCGTCGCCATCAACGCCGGCAAGGGGCCGATGTTCTCCCTCGAGGAGCGCGTCGAAATCATCAAGGCCGAGACCGCGCCGCTTGCCTCAGCCATCGAGATCGACGTCCAGCCCTATGAGGGCCTGACCCTGCAGTTCGCCCGCCAGATCGGGGCGACCATGATCATCCGCGGCCTGCGGGCCGTGGCGGACTTCGAATACGAATTCCAGATGACGGCCATGAACCAGCAGCTCGATCGCGAGATCGAGACCGTGTTCCTGATGGCCGATCCCCGCCACCAAGCCATCGCCTCACGCCTGGTCAAGGAAATCGCCACGCTCGGCGGTGAGGTGGGCAAGTTTGTCAGTCCGCGGGTCAAGGAGGCCCTGCTGGCCAAGGTCCGCGGCTGATGGTCGACGGCGAGGCTTTCGCCGACGCCTGGATCGCCGCCTGGAACCAGCACGACCTGGCGGCTATCCTGTCCCACTACGGTGAGGACATCGTCTTTGTCAGCCCGGCCGCCGTCCGGATCACCGGCGAGGCGTCCGGACGCGTCGTGGGCAAGGGGGCGCTCGCCGCCTATTGGGGTGAGGCCCTGCGCCGGGTCCCTGATCTCAGCTTCACCCTGCGCAGCGTGCTGACGGGCGTGGACTCTGTCGCCCTGCGCTATCACAGCTCGCGCACAAACGCCGAGGTGGTCGAGGTGCTTCGTTTCGGACCCGATGGTCTGGCGGTCGAGGCCGCCGCCTATTACGAGTGATCCCATGATCCGCATGACCCTGATCGCCGCCCTCGCGCTTGCGACGGCGGCCGCGCCCGCCGCGGCCCAGCCGGGGCCGGTCGCCGAACCCGCCGCGCCGACCGCTGCGGATTGGCGCTCGCCCGACGCCGAGAACATCATGGTGATCGACACCAACAAGGGCCGGATCTTTGTCGAACTCGCCCCGCGTCTGGCCCCGACCCATGTGGAGCGGATCAGGACGCTCACCCGCCAGGGCTTCTATGACGGGCGCAGCTTCTTCCGCGTGATCGACGTCTTCATGGCCCAGACCGGCGACCCGCTGGACACCGGCGCCGGCGGCTCTGACCTGCCCGACATGACCGCGGAGTTCACCTTCCGCCGGGGGGCGGCCGATCCCTTCGTGCCGGTGGCCGACACTGGCGGCAGCCAGACGGGCTTTGTCGGCGTCGTGCCGGTCATGACCCAGAGCCCGATGCTGATGGCCATGACCGCCGACCAGAAGGTCACCGGCTGGGCCCTGTTCTGCCCGGGCGTCGCCGGCATGGCCCGCGGCTCGGAGGAGAACTCGGCCAACAGCCAGTTCTTCCTGATGCGCCAGGCCTATCCGTCGCTGGAGAAGCGCTACACCGCGTTTGGGCGGGTGGTGGCGGGCCTTGAGGTGGTCCGCGCCATCAAGACCGGCGAGCCGGTGGCCGCGCCCCAGGACCAGATGACCAAGGTGCGCATGCTCGCCGATATTCCGGCGTCCGAACGCCCGACCTTGCGCGTTGTCGATACGGCGGGCCCCTGGTTCGCCGCCCAGGTCGCGCAACAGCGCGCCGAAGACGGGGCCGATTTCTCGGCCTGTAATCTCAAAATCCCTTCCGAGGTAAAGTGATGGATTCCGAAAACACCCTGATTATGACGCTGGAGTCCGGTCCGGTGACCATTCGCCTGCGTCCCGACCTGGCGCCCGGCCACGTGGCCCGCATCAAGGAACTGGCCCGCGAGGGGTTCTATGACGGCGTGGTCTTCCACCGGGTCATTCCGGGCTTCATGGCCCAGGGCGGCGACCCCACGGGCACCGGCTCGGGCGGCTCGAACAAGCCGAACCTGAAGGCCGAGTTCAACGCCGAGCCCCATGTGCGTGGCGTCTGCTCCATGGCCCGCACCGCCGTGCCAGACTCCGCCAACAGCCAGTTCTTCATCTGCTTCGACGACGCCCGCTTCCTGGACGGCCAGTACACGGTCTGGGGTGAGGTCTCCGAGGGCATGGAGCACATCGACGCTCTGCCCAAGGGCGAGCCGCCGCGCAGCCCCGGTAAGATCGTCTCCATGAAGGTCGCCGCCGACGCCTGAGGCGTCAGCTGTCTCCCGGTCGGCGCTTAGTCGGCCGGGGACAGCGCCAGGGTCACGATCACCGGGAAGTGGTCAGATCCCAAAGATGGCCCGCGCTCGACGCTGACGGTCTTCCAGTCGGCCCCGGCATAGACATGGTCGATGGCGAGGAAGGGCAGGGGCATGTGGATGTTCCAGCGCGAAAACGCCATGGCCGGCCAGGTCAGCATGGAGCGGTTGCGGCGGGTCAGACCCAGGGCCTCGTCCTGCCGGCGCAGGGTGAAGGACCAGGGCGTCGAGTTGAAATCTCCGGTGATGATCAGTCGGTCGCGGTCGTAGAGCTCAGCGATCTTGGTCAGGCGCAGGCTCTGCTGCTGCTGCGGTCCAGCCGGAATCGGCCACGTGTAATGGGCCCCTATGACCGTGAAATCCCCCCCTGGAGCGCCAAAAGTGGCCCTTGTGGCGGGGAAATAGGACCCTTCGCTGACCCGCGGCAGGCCGCCCGACACGGGTTCGGCCTTGCTGTAAATGATTACCTCGCAGCGATCGTCCGGATCGCAGGTGCGGTGATAATCGCCCCGGGATTCCAGGGCCCGCTGGAACCGGCGACTGGATTCCTCGACGACGATGATGTCCGGATCCTGGGCGACCAGCCAGTCGGCGGTCTCGCCCATGGTCTGGTTGCGCCCGCTCCAGGTGTTCATCTGGATGATCTTCAGCCGGGCGAGCTCAGCCCCCTCGGCGCCCGATGCTGGCTGAGTGTCCCGCACCATCTCTGGCAAGATCAGAAGGCCGGCCAGCGCCACGGCCAGGCCGGCTGCGCCCAGGGTGACGCGTCGCAGCAGGCTCTTCGGCGTCAGGGCCGCCATCAAGGCGGCGGCCATGGCCAGGACCAGGAACACCAGGGCGAAGTGGGTGGCGACGTCGAGCCGGTCGCTGACGCGCCCGCCCTGGGCGGCCAGCATGGCCAGGGCCGAACCCACCGCCAGGGCGGCGGCGATGTCTTCCAGGATCCGGGTGATGACGACTCGCACGAGGCCCATGGATCGCCTCTAGCATGAGCCTGAGCTTGACGCGCGGGGTCTCGCATGGCCTGAGGCGGGTCACATGAAGACCGCCGATTTCGACTTCGATCTGCCCGACAGCGCCATCGCCCTGCGTCCGGCCCAGCCCAGGGACGCCGCCCGCATGCTGCGGGTCATCCCCGGCCAGCCGCTGGCCGACCTGCAGGTGCGCGACCTGCCTGGCGAGCTAAGGGCCGGCGACATCCTGGTGCTGAACGATACCCGGGTGATTCCGGCCAGGCTCAGCGGCCGCAGGACCCGGGGCGACAGCGTCGTGGCCGTGGAGGCCACCCTGCACAAGCGGGTCGCGCCCGACCGCTGGAGCGCCTTCATGCGTCCAGGCAAGCGCCTGGCGCCCGGCGACCGGGTGAGCTTCGGCGAGACCGAGGATCGCGCCTGCGCCCTCGGCGTCCTGGACGCCACCGTGGTCGAGAAGGGCGAGGGGGGCGAGATCCTGCTGGCCTTCGACCTGGCCGGCCCGGCCCTGGACGAGGCGATCAAGGCCCGCGGCGCCATGCCCCTGCCGCCCTATATCGCCGCCAAGCGCCCCGAGGACGATCAGGACCAGACCGACTATCAGACCATCTACGCCCAGGCCGACGGTTCGGTGGCCGCCCCCACGGCGGGCCTGCATTTCACGCCGGAGCTGCTGTCGCGGCTGGGCGAGGCTGGCGTCGAGACCTGCTTCGTCACCCTGCATGTGGGAGCGGGCACCTTCCTGCCGGTCAAGGTGGACGACATTGCAGGTCACCGGATGCATGCCGAGTTCGGCGAGGTGAACGCCGAGACGGCCGATCGCCTCAACAGGGCCAGGGCCGCAGGCGGCCGGATCATCTGCGTCGGCACCACCTCCCTGCGGCTGGTGGAGAGCGCGGCCGGCGAGGACGGCGTGGTCCGCCCCTTCGCCGATGACACGGCCATCTTCATCACCCCGGGCTACCGGTTCCGGGCGGCCGATGGGCTGATGACCAACTTCCACCTGCCGCGCTCGACCCTGTTCATGCTGGTCAGCGCGTTTTCGGGGCTGGAGACGATGCGGGCGGCCTATGCCCACGCCATCGAGACCGGCTACCGCTTCTATTCCTATGGCGACGCCAGCCTGCTCTGGAGGGCCGACTGATGGCCGCCTTTCCGTTTGAGATCGCCGCCACCGACGGCGCAGCGCGGACCGGCGTTCTGAAGACGGCGCGGGGCGACATCCGCACACCCGCCTTCATGCCCGTGGGCACGGCCGCCACGGTCAAGGCCCTGACCGTGGATCAGGTGGCCTCCACCGGCGCCGATATCATCCTGGGCAACACCTATCACCTGATGCTGCGGCCCGGCGCCGAGCGGGTGTCGCGGCTGGGCGGCCTGCACCGCTTCATGCGTTGGGAGAAGCCGATCCTCACCGATTCCGGCGGCTTCCAGGTCATGTCGCTATCCAACATCGCCAAGGTGACCGAAGAGGCCGTGACCTTCGCCAGCCATATCGACGGCTCGCGCCATGTGCTGTCGCCCGAGCGCTCGGTGGAGATCCAGGCCGACCTCCTGGGCTCCGACATCGTCATGCAACTGGACGAGTGCGTCGCCTGGCCGGCTGAGGAAACCCGCGCGGCCGAGGCCCTACGGCTGTCGGCCCGATGGGGCGCCCGGTGCAAGGCGGCGTTTGGCGAGCGGGAGCACCAGGCCCTGTTCGGCATCCAGCAGGGCTCGACCATCGAGGCCCTACGCCGGGAATCGGCTGAGCGGCTGGTGGAGATCGGCTTCGACGGCTACGCCATCGGCGGCCTGGCCGTCGGCGAGGGCCATGAGGCCATGTGCGAGGTGCTGGACTATGCGCCGGGTCTGCTGCCGGCCGATCGCCCGCGCTATCTGATGGGCGTAGGCAAGCCCATCGACCTGGTGGAGGCCGTGGCCCGGGGCGTGGATATGTTCGACTGCGTCCTGCCGACCCGGTCCGGCCGCCATGGCCAGGCCTGGACCTGGAACGGACCCATCAACTTGAAGAACGCCCGCTTCGCCGAGGACGACACGCCCCTGGACGAGGCTTCAAACTGCCCGGCCAGTCGGGACTATTCCAAGGCCTATCTGCACCACCTGGTGAAGGCCGAGGAGATCCTCGGACAGGTGCTGCTCTCCTGGCACAACATCGCCCACTTCCAGGCCCTGACGGCGGCCATGCGCGCCGCCATCGCCGAGGGGCGGTTCGAGGCCTTCCGCCGGGACTTCCGCAGCGCTCAGCGCACAGGGTAGCGGGGCTTCAGCTCCTGCTGGATCACCTCGGGCTTTTCCCGCCCGTGGTTGGGGGTGGCTGGCGGGTTGCAGCCGCGGGCCTCGCCCAGGCCCTTCAGATAGGCCCGCCGCACCCCGCCGGCGATGATGGCGTCGCGCACCAGATTGTCGTGTTGCTCGGCGCCGCTCAGCTTGCGCACCCAGCCGCGGAACGGGATCACGTCTTGGGTGAAGCCAGCCACAGCCCCAAACGCGGTGCTGCGTCCCTGGGACATCAGGTCGTCCTCATCCACCGCAGTTTCGTCGAGATCCGCGCCCAGGGCCTGGTTCAGCGGCGTGATCAGGGCGATCAGCTGGGCGCAGGTCGCCGGCTGCGGCCGCTGATAGGGATCAGCCTGCGCCTCCAGCAACACGGACGGAATCTTCGTCCGCAGCAGGTTCACATCCCGCAGCGGCGCCGAGACCGCGCCCTCCAGGCTTTCCCGGGTGGCCTGCGACGAAGTCTGCACCTGGGGCGAGCCATCGGCGCGGGTGGTGGTGCAGCCGGCGAGCGCCAGGGCCAGAAGGGCGAGGGCGGGGATAGGCGCGATACGGGTCATGGCCCGAGCTTAGCCCCGACCGAACCGAACAGGAAACGCCCAAGCCTCACTTGCCCGAGTCGGACCTGCGCCCTATGGTCCGCCCCCTTCGACCGGCGCCCATTCCGCGCCATGTCGTGGGCCGGTAGCTCAGTGGTAGAGCATTCGACTTTTAATCGAATGGTCGTGGGTTCGACCCCCACCCGGCCTACCAATCCTCCCCAGGATTGCGGCGTCCCCACCGGACGCGAGGACCGCTCTAATATTCCGCAATTCTGGAATTGTGATAGACGGAGCGCTCTGCGGCGCTGCGGCCGCGCCGGTGAGGGACGGTCATGTCTGTGTTCGAGCGCTATCTGACGCTTTGGGTGGGCCTGGCCATCGTGGCCGGCATCGGGGTCGGGCAGGTGTTTCCGGACATCTTCCAGGCGGTGGCCGCCCTGGAGGTGGCCAGCGTCAATCTGCCGGTGGCCCTGCTGGTCTGGGCCATGATCATCCCCATGCTGGTGAAGATCGACTTCCGCGCCCTGGGCGGGGTGGCGGCGCACTGGCGGGGCATCAGCGTCACCCTGTTCGCCAACTGGGCGGTCAAGCCCTTCACCATGGCCCTGCTGGGCTGGCTGTTCATCGGCTGGCTGTTCCGGCCCCTGCTGCCTGAGGCGCAGATCGAATCCTATATCGCCGGCCTGATCCTTCTGGGCGCCGCGCCGTGCACGGCCATGGTCTTCGTCTGGAGCCATCTGACCAAAGGGGACGCGCCCTTCACCCTCAGTCAGGTGGCGCTGAACGATACGGTGATGGTGGTGGCCTTTGCGCCCATCGTCGCTCTGCTACTGGGGCTGTCGGCGATCATCGTGCCGTGGGCGACCCTGCTTTTGTCGGTGGCGCTCTACATCCTGACGCCGGTGGCGATCTCGCAGGTGCTGCGCGCCTGGCTGATCCGCTCGGGGCGGCTGGAGGCGTTTTTGAGCGCGGTGCAGCCCGTGGCCATCGCTGCGCTGCTGAGCACGGTGGTTCTGCTGTTCGCCTTCCAGGGTGAGCAGATCCTGGCCCAGCCGGTGGTGATCGCCCTCCTGGCTGTGCCCATCATCATCCAGACCTATTTCATCTTCGGCCTGGCCTATCTGTTGAACCGCGCCACGGGCGAGATTCACTGTGTGGCCGGGCCCTCGGCCCTGATCGGCGCCAGCAACTTCTTCGAACTCGCCGTGGCCGCCGCCATCAGTCTGTTTGGCCTGCAGTCGGGGGCGGCGCTCGCCACCGTGGTCGGGGTGCTGATCGAGGTGCCGGTCATGCTGACCCTGGTGGCGCTCGTGAACCGCTCCCGACCCTGGTACGAGGCCGGCCGCCGGGTCCGCCAGCGGCTGCAAGGGACCGACCCGGCATAAAGGCTGATCACGGGCCGCCTCACCGGTCCGGACCGAGGCCCGGACCGGGGGCGACGGGGTTCAGTGCGCCATGCCGTGCGGCGCGGAGCGGATCTGCGCGGCGACGGTCTGGGCCGGAGCCTTTTCGAAGGTCAGGGTGAGCTGGACCTCAGCCCCTTCGTCCAGAGCGCCGGTGGGCGCCATCAACATCAGGTGCTCTGCGCCGGGCTTCAGGGCGACGCTCTCGCCAGCCGGCAGGGGCAGTCCGTCGGGCAGATGCCGCATCCTCATCACACCGTCATCCATGGACATGGTGTGGATTTCGCCCCGGGCGGCGGCAGGCGTGGCCACGGACACGAGGCGGTCATCGACGCTGGCCTGCAGGCCGACATAGCAGCCTGCGGCGCCGGCGCCGGCCGCGGCGGGGCGGCACCAGGGATCGGTGACCGTGACGACGGCCTCAGCCGCCGGCTCGGGGCTGCAGGCGGCCAGAAGGGCGAGGGGGGCAAGGAAGAGAAGCGATCTCATGGGCGGGGTCCTGAAGGGCGGGCCGGTGACGGCGCCGCGGGGGCTGGAAATCTCGGCGGCCCCACGATGGGGGAGCCGCCGAGCCGTGGGAAGTCTGGGGCGGGCCTCAGAAGTCGAGGACGACGCCGGCGAAGATCGAGCGACGGTCACCAGGCCAGTAGGCCGCCGTGGTCGGAGCGGCCAAGATCACCGGCTGGACGTTGGAGACATAGGCCTCGTCGGTCAGGTTGCGCAGGTCGAGGAACAGGCTGATCCCGTTTGGCGCCGTCCAACCGAGGTTGAGATTGGCGATGGCGTAGCTCGGCGACTTCAGGGTGTTTCGGAAGTCGACCCAGGCGCCCTGCGGCGACCACTCCACCGATGGCGCGACGAACCAGCCGGCCGGCGCGTCGTAACGCAGCTCGGCGCGGTAGAAATGCTCCGGGGCGACCGGCAGGCGGTTGTCGCCGTACTGGGCGTCATCCCGGAACCGGAAGTCCGACCAGGTGTAGCTCTGGCGCAGACGCCAGGCCTCGGCGAAGCGCCAATCCACGGCGGCCTCGATCCCCCGGTGATAGGTCTCATCGGCGTTGAAGGTGGTGGCCGGCCGGTCGGGGCTGACGCTGAACTGGAGCATCTCCTTCTCAAGCTCGGCATGATAGGCGGTGAGGTCCCAGGTGAAGGCCCCTCGGCGGCCCCGCGTGCCGATTTCGAAGGTCACCGCCTCCTGGGCCTCCACTGGCGCGAAGCCGACGCCAGTGGGCGACAGCGAGCCGAAGTTCGGCGGTTCGGCTGACCGCGTCACATTGGCGAAGACCTGCACGCCGTCCGGCGCCTCCCAGAGCAGACCGATCCGCGGCGCCAGCCAGTCGAAGTCCTTCGCGGCGTCAAGATTGAAGGTCCCGGCGACGCCAGGAACCGCCACGCTGCGATAGTCCCGCTCGGCCTGGCCATAGGTCGCCCCGGCGACGACGGCGACACGATCGCTGACGAACAGCCGGCCTTCGGCGAAGAGATCCAGGGCGGTGGCGTTCTGATACGAAATCGACCGCAGGGCGCCACGGGCGCCGCGGACATTCACGAAGAAGCGCGAGTCGAGGTCCCCGCTGCGGGCCCACATACCGGCATAGGCGTCGGCCCGGCGGCCGGCCACCTCGCCGTCCCAGTCGAGGCGGGCGAAGGCGCCGTAGTTGCGGCTTTCCTGGTCGATGACCTGGAAGATGGGGTGGTCCAGCTCTTTCCAGACCGCATAGACCCCGGCTGAGACGGCCAGGGTTTCGCTAAGCGGCTGTTGAAGGCTGAGCACCCCGCGCAGTCCCCGCAGGTCGCGGGCATAGTCATTGGCCACATTGCCCGCCGCAGCCTGGTCGGGGTCAGCGGCGAACTGGGCGGCGGTCAGCGCCCCGTTGATCTCCTGCTTGATGTGGGCGCCGCTCAGGGTGAAGCGGATCTCGCCCTCTCCAAGTTCGCGCCCGAGGTTGAGGCTGCCGAACTGGATATTCTGCTGGCTCTGGGACCGGGGGCCCTGGCCCGTCTGGTTGGTGGCGGCGACGAAACCGTCCCAGGGCCCCATGGTGCGGGCGAGGGCCACATGCTGACGCAGCAGGCCGAACGACCCGCCGTCGATTCGGATGCGGTTGTCGTACGGCGCCGTCTTTCCCGTGGGCGTCACCATGTTGACCGCCCCGCCGAGGGTCGCGCCCCCGAAGCGCAGGGCGTTGCCGCCGCGATAGACCTCCACATGACGGGTCAGCAGCGGATCGGCGATCTGGCTGTCCCCATAGCCGTCGGCTTCGTTCAGAGGCAGGCCGTCCTGGGCGATCAGCAGGCCGCGATTGTGGTTGGCGTTGCCGATCCCCGAACCGCGGACCGAAAGCCGGGTGTCGCCGCCCCACTTCTTCTGGGCGAACACCCCGGGCGCGTCCCGGAGCATGTCGTCCAGGGCCAGAGCGAAGCGGTCCTCGAAGGCTTCCGCGGCGATGACCGAAACTGCGCCGGGGGTTTCCGACAGTCGCCGGCGGGCGTCGGCCACCACAGCGGGATCTTCGGAGTCGGGGCGGGCGGTGACGATGACGGAATCGACGGTGGTCTGGGCGGCCGCGGCGAAGGGCAGGGCCAGGACGAACAGGGCGCTACAGGCGCCAAGCGTGGTTTTCATTGAGAGTCCCCCGGCCGCGCAGAGGCGGCCGCATATGCAGTGCAGGAAGGCGCGCGCCGTCGACAGTCGTCGGGCGCCGGTTGCGTCTTGGGAACCGGTGGCCGGTTCCTAGGCCTGCAGGGGAGGGGGGCCTCGGGCGGGGGGCGGGGGCGCGGCGAGGCCGCGGCCCGGGACGACCTGACGGGGGGCCGCCTCCGAGCGGTCGACATGGGGCGTAAAGGCGATGAGCTCGCCCGTCAGCATGACCGGCGGTGGAGCGTTCACCCCATGGCCAGAGAAGGCGCAGGGGCTGTGGCGGGCGCCGTCTTCGTCCGTAGGATCAGGGGCGCCGTGGTCGCCCTGGGCCGCAGCGTCCAGGGTCACCATGCCCTGGGGCGTACAGAGCACCAGAGCAAAGGCTGGAGCCTCGGCCCTGACCGGCGCGGCCATATAGCCGGGCGGGATCAGGATCTTCAGGAACAGGGCCAGACCCGCCAGCACCAGCATCAGGCTGTGGCGGGAAGCAGGAGAAGGGGAGGCCCGGCGGATCACAGCCTCGCCATAGTCCAGCCCGGCCCGGTTTGAAAGTCCCCATTCGCCGAGGAACGGAGGGCTCTTTCGTCCCCTATTGCTGCTGTTGCTGTTGCTGCTGGTCGTGCATCACCGCGTTCGGGGCGGGCCGGCGCCGGGCGTTGCGGCTGAAGGTCGGCGGCGAGATGCGCAGGAACTCCGGCTCGGTGATCGCCGCCCGGGCCCGGCGCACTGAAACCCCTACCGCCAGCTGGCTTTCGGCGTCGCCCTTGTAGACCCCGCGGGACGGCGGCACATCGCTGTAGTCGCGGCCCACGGCGGCGGCCACATGCCGCTCGCCAGCCATGACGTTGTTGGTTGGGTCTAGACCAATCCAGCGCAGACTCGGCAGGAAGACCTCGACCCAGGCATGGGTAGCGTCGGGATCGGAGCGGTCGCCGCCCTCCCGGTCGGTGAACAGATAGCCCGACACATAGCGGGCCGGGATGCCCCAGGCCCGGCAGAGCGCGATCATTATGTGGCTGAAGTCCTGGCAGACGCCCCGCCGCTCTCGCAGCGCCTCGTCTATGGGGCTGTCGGCCTCGGTGACGCCCGTCTCATAGGCGAAAGACTCATAGATGATCTTCGACAGGGCGGTCACCGCGCTCAACGGATCACGCAGGCGCAGGCGCTCGATTTCATGCTCGGCGGCGAAGGCCCGCAGCAGCTCGGTCTGCACGGCGAACCCGTGTTCGCGCAGGAAGTCGAACTGGTCGCCGAGTACGAAGTCGCTGCGCAGACGGTCCCATTCCCCCATGTCGAGGGCGTCTGGCAGGGGCGCCTCGGCCTGGGTCTCCACCGCCGAGCGGGCGACGATGGTCAGGCGGTCATGGGGGTGGGGGACGTCGAAATGATAGACAGCGTTGCCGAAGGTGTCGGCGTAGGAAAACAGCTGCGCGCCTGGATCGATCTCCAGATCGAAGCTCACCAGCCGCTGGCGCGCGCCCTTCTGAGGTTGCATCCAGACCTCCATGAGGCTTTCGCGGACCGGCGCAGCGTAGTGGTACTGGGTGACGTGTCGGATTTCGAGCAGCACTGGAATACCTCAGGCCGGCAGGCGCATTTCGAGGGGATAGGCCACGAAGGCGTCATAGACGCCGCTGTGGATCGCGCCGCATTCGGCCAGAACGCCCTCGAGGAAGACGTGCGAGCCCTCGCGTTCAATCTCGGCCATGTCGGCATATTGTAGCCGCGCCTTCAGCCGCCCGGCCAGGCGGCCGGGGCCCACATGCACCGCCTCGGTGTGACGGCTGAGCACTGAAAGATGGGCCTCGATCTCGTCGGTGGAGAAGCGAATGGACCGGGGGAATTCTGCGTTCAGCAGCAGGAATTCCAGGATCGGCCGGGCCCGGACGTCGGCGGTATAGACCCGCAGATAGGGCTCAAGCGCGCAGCTCATCCGCAGGACGGCCGTCAGGGTCGGGTGATCCAGCCGCTCGACCCCCCGGCCAAAGCAGACCTCCAGCAGCCGCCCGATCAATTGGGCGCGCTCAAGATGGGCGCCGAGCAGCAGGAAGCGCCAGCCCTCGCCATGGCTCATGGTGGCGTCGGCCGCGCCCTTGAACAGGTGAAGGTCGGCGATGATGTCGTGCAGGAAGGCCGAGGAGCCATCATTGAACGACTTGGCCGCCATGGCGCCGGACAGACGCAGATGCACGAGGTTGAGCCGCTCCCAGGTCTCGCTGGTGATCTGGTCGCGGACCTGGCGGGCGTTCTCTCGGGCGAGCGCCAAGGAGGAGACCACGGAGCTGCCATCCATCCGGTCGAGGGCGAGCGCGCGGGCCGACTCAAAGGGCGTGGCGATCTTCTCCGGCGTGGCGTCACCCACCGCTGAGAGGGCGATTCGCGCCACCTGGGCGGCGGTCTCGGCCCGGTCCAGGGTGGCGGTGAGCATGACGTCGGCCAGACGGGCCACATGCTCGGCCCGCTCCACATAGCGGCCGATCCAGTAGAGGCTGTCGGCGACCCGGGCGAGCATCATGACAGGTCATCTCCCGGCCCGGCCAGGACCCAGGTGTCCTTCGACCCCCCGCCCTGGCTTGAATTGACCACCAGGGATCCCTTGCGCAGGGCCACCCGGGTCAGGGCGCCTGGGGTCACGGTGATCTTCTCCCCAGACAGGATGAACGGCCGCAGGTCCACGTGGCGGGCGTCGACCTCCCCATCAATCAGGCATGGGGCGGTGGACAGCTGGATGGTCGGCTGGGCGATGTAGTTTTCCGGATCGGCCTTGATCGCCTGGGCGAATTCTTCGCGCTGGGCGGCGCTGGCGTGGGGGCCGATCAGCATGCCGTAGCCTCCGGAGGCGCCCACGGCCTTGACCACCAGCTTGTCCAGATTACCCAGCACGTGGTTGAGCTGGGCCGGCTCCCGACAGAGGAAGGTCTCGATGTTGGGCAGGATCGGCTCTTCGCCCAGATAGTAGCGGATGATCTCCGGGACATAGGCGTAGACCGCCTTGTCGTCGGCCACCCCGGTGCCGGGCGCGTTGCACATGACCACCGTGCCCGCCCGATAGGCGTTGAACAGGCCTGGCACGCCGAGAGAAGAATCCCTGCGGAAGGTGAGGGGGTCGATGAAGTCATCATCCACACGGCGGTAGATCACGTCGATGCGCCGCAGGCCGGTGGTGGTCCGCATGTAGACCATGTTGTCGTGGACCACGAGGTCGCGCCCCTCCACCAGGGGCGCGCCCATGAGCCGCGCCAGATAGGCGTGCTCGTAATAGGCCGAGTTGTAGACGCCGGGCGTCAGCACCACCACCTGGGGATTGGGCCGCCACTCGGCCATGCTGCGCAGGGTGGTGAGCAGCAGGTCCGGATACCGGTCGATCTGGCGCACGCCGGCCAGGCGGAAGGTGCCGGGGAAGGTGCGCTTGGACGCCTCACGGTTGGCCAGCATGTAGGACACGCCGGACGGGACCCGCAGATTGTCCTCCAGGACCGCGTATTCGCCATCCTCCTGCCGGATCAGATCGCTGCCGCAGACATTGGCGTAGGCCTGGTGGGGGACATACAGCCCTTGCATCTCACGCCGGTAGGAAGGCGCGCCCAGCACCAGCTCCCGCGGGACCACCCCGTCCTTGAGGATCATTCGCTCGCCATAGATGTCGGCGAGGAACAGGTTCAGGGCCTGCAGCCGTTGCACCAGGCCGGTCTCGATCCGCGCCCACTCATCGGCGGGGATGATTCGGGGCAGCAGGTCGGTAGGGATGATCCGCTCAGTCGAGCTTTCAGCGCCGTAGACGGTGAAGGTGATCCCCTGGAGCAGGAAGAACCGCTCCAGAGTCCGCTGACGCTCATCAAGCTCACCAGGCCCCAGGGCCGCAAGCCGCCGCGCCATGACGGCGAAGTGCGGTCTGACCGAGCCATCAGGGGCGTGCATTTCGTCATAGGGCGGCTTCACGTCCGCCTTGGCCGCCGTTTCGGCGGCCGCCTGGGCCAAGGCCCGGTCGATCTCTTCGGATCTCTGCGCTGTCGCCACGCCCTACTCCACACGCTCACGTTCTCGAAACCGCAAGCCGTCGCCTGAGCCTAGCCACTGCGGGCCTCATCGTCGCCCTGTAACGTCAGCGGCGCAAAATTGGGCGGCGGGCGCCAAAATAATGGGCGAAGACGGCGGGGTGACAGGGGGCGATACCCTCGCTACAGGGGTGCTTCGGGGGCTTAAAGGTGATTGCGTGGGACGACTTGCCTTCGCAGCCGTCGCCACGGCTGCCCTCTGCGTCTATGGCGCTGGCCCCGCGCGGGCCGAGCCACGCGCCGATATAGCCGGAGAGCTCGGCTCGGATCTGCGCGAACGCATTGTCCGCGCGATCGGCGAGGCGGACCGACCGGTCGAGAATCGCTTCCAGGCGCGCCGTCGAGCGCGCGATGCGGCCGAAGATGCGGTCGCTGTGCTCCGCTCAGAAGGTTACTACGCCTACGCCGTCGAGGCTGAGGTCAGCGAGGATGAACCGCCTCGCCCTGTCGTGGCGGTTACCCCAGGTCCCCGGTTCGTCTTTGCCGATCCTCAGGTCGCCTGGACCGGCGCCGCCCCCGATGAGGAGACCCGCCTGGAGGCGGTGGAGGCCATGGGGCTGACCCTGGGCGACCCGGGGCGATCGGCCGAGGTCGTGGCCGCTGAGGGCCGGATCGTCGCCACGGTGCGCCAGTCTGGCTATGCCGACGCAGATCCAGATCTACGGGAAGTGATCGTCGATCACGCCGACAATACGGTGCGGCCCACCTTCCGCATCTCCGCCGGAGATCTGGTGCGTCTCGACGGCCTAGTGCTCGACACCGATGGTCGCACCAACCCCGCCTGGCTGGACCAGCTGCGTCCGTGGCAGGAGGGGGACGTCTATGATTCGGAGGACGTGGCCGAACTCGAGCGCCGGCTGTTGGACACTGGCGTCTATGACACCGTCACCGTCGCCCTGTCGGCGAAGGACGATGTGGACGAACAAGGCCGGCGCCGTGTTCTCGTCGGGTTGGCGGACCGTCCCCGCCGCACCCTCGAACTCGGCGCCAGCTACTCGACCCTTGAGGGCTTCGGCGTCGATTCCCGGTGGAGCCGCTACAACGTTCTGGGCCGGGCCGACACCCTGGCCCTGGTGGCGAGGCTCTCGGAGCTTGATAGCCGGATCGGCGGCGATCTGACCCTGCCGCACTGGCGTCGCGCCGCCCAGACCCTGCACCTGAACGCCGGCGCCTACCGCAATGAAACCGACGCCTTCGAGGAGACAGGCGTCGGCGTCGGAGCCGACCTGCGCCGTCGCTATGGGGCAAATTCCTTTGTCACTGTTGGCGCTTCCCTCGATCTCTCGCGAAACGACGAGAAGGAGGCGCGGACCCTCTCACCGCTAGGGCGCGACCTGATCACGGCCGCGGTGTTCGGCGCGGTTTCCCTCGACCGCTCCAATGACCGGCTCGACCCGACCCAGGGCTGGCGCGTCGACACCCGGCTGGAGCCGACCTACATCGCCGGCGACGAGGCCTTGCCCTATCTGGAAGTCTCCGCCCAGGGCGCCGCCTATCTGCCCCTGGACGATCAGGCCCGCACTGTCATCGCCGGGCGCCTGCGGGTGGGCAGCCTCGTGGGCGGCGAGCTGCCGGACGTGCCGGCCTCTCGCAGGTTCTACGCCGGCGGCGGCGGCTCGGTCCGCGGCTACGCCTATCAGGCGGTGGGTCCACGCCTGTCCGACAACACCCCCCGCGGGGGTCTGTCCCTGGTGGAGGTGAGTCTGGAGGCTCGTCGTAAGCTCACCGATCGCTGGGGTGTGGTGGCCTTCGTGGATGCGGGCTCCGTGGGCGATGAGATGACGCCCAATGGGGACAATCTCAGCGTCGGCATAGGCGTCGGCGTCCGCTACGACCTGGGCTTTGGGCCGATCCGGGCCGACATCGCCATCCCCCTCGACGCCGACAAGCGCGATGGCGCCTTCCAGATCTATCTCAGTATCGGACAAAGCTTTTGAGTCTCGAGCTTGAGCCCCAGGATGAGGTGGTGACAAAGGCCCGCCCGCGCCTGAAGCGCCGGCTGGCCGTCGCCGCTGTGGCCCTGTTGGCCCTGATCGGCGTCCTCTTCGCCGCCGTACGGTTCGGCGCCATGGCGCCGCCGACCATGGGCCTGATCGAGGCGCGCACCGATGGGCTGGCCATCGGCCGGTTTGGCAATCTGAAGATCGAAGGGCTTCAGGGCGACCTGTTCCGCGATATCCGGATCCGCCGGCTGACCATCACCGACGAGGAGGGCGTCTGGCTTGAGGCCGACAACATCGCGTTGCAGTGGAACTACCTGGAACTGCTCCGTCGACGCTTTCATGCCGAGCGGCTGACCGCCGACGAGGTGAGGCTGCTGCGCCGGCCGACCCTGACGCCCAAGAAGGATGAGACCGGCGGACTGCCGATCCGCATCATCATTGATCAGGCCCGCCTGCGCTTGGCGGTCTCGCCGGAGTTCAGCTACGAGCGGGGCCTGTTCGATGTGACCGCCCAACTCGATGTGCGTCGGAAGGGGCGAGGCCAGTCCGGGGAGATCAGCGCCCGCAGCCTGCTGCGTCCGGGGGATCACCTGGACGTCGCCTTCGATCTCGGCCCGCGGCGGCCGCTGCTGGTCGATGTTTCGGCGCTGGAGGCGCAAGGGGGCGCGATCGCCGGCGCCCTGGGCCTGCCCGCCGACCGGCCGTTCCGCCTTCGCATTGACGCCGAGGGCGAAGGGCCGGACAGGCGTTTCGAGGCGCTCGCCCAGTCCGGGGCCACGACCCCGCTGCGGGCCAATGGCGGTTGGAATGAGCTGGGCGGCCGGGCCGTGGGGCGGCTGTCCCTGAACGCCTCGCGGCTCACAGCGCCCCTGGCGGCGCGCCTCGGCGACGAAGTCACCTTCGATATCCAGGGGCAGGGGGTCGAGGACGGCCTCTACACCATGACCGCGCGCCTGGGGGCCGACAATCTGACCGCCCGGGCGGTGGGCCAGATCCATCCTGGCGACCGGCGGACCGGCCCACAGGGCGTGAGCCTGGCGCTTCAGACGCCGCAGCTCTCGCAGCTCACCGGCGGCCCGGCGATGGGCGCTACCCGGCTGTCCGGCGTGCTGACCGGAACGCCGGAGGAGCTCACTTTCGAAGGTGATGTCTCGGCCAGCGACCTTGCGACAGGCGGCTACAGTCTGGGGTCGGTGGTTGGTCCGGTGAGCCTGGAGCGCAATCGACGGGGGATCGCCATCGGGGCCGACCTGCGGGGCGCAGGTGGGGCAGGCGACGAGGGGTATCTGAACGCCCTGCTGGGTCCGCAGCCACGCGTCTCTCTGGACGCCGAGCGGCTGAGCGATGGACGCCTGCTGGTCCGTGAGCTGAACGCCACCGGTCAAGGCCTCGCCCTTGAGGCCCGGGGCGGTCGCGGGCTGCTGGGCGGCCTGAACGCCCGGGGAACTGCGCGGCTGTCCAATCTCGCCGCGGCGCGGGCCGGCGCGGCGGGGCTCGTCAACCTGACCTGGTCGGCCGAGCGCGGCCGTCGGGAAGGCCCCTGGAGCCTTCGCCTGGAAGGCCGGGGCGCCGACCTGGGCACGGGCTATGCCCAGCTCGACCGTCTCCTCGGGCCGACCCCCCAGTTGCGGGTCCAGGCAGACTATGCCGGCGGTCGTCTCGCCCTGCAGGAGGCCAGACTCAATGGCCGCGCCCTCGAGGCGGAGGCCGCGGGCGTCTATGGTCCCGAGGGCGACCTGCGTTTCAAAGTCGACTGGTCGGCTGAGGGCCCCCTGCAGGCTGGTCCGGCCGAGTTCGATGGATCGGCGGACGGCAGTGGCGCTCTGACCGGGACCGTCTCGGCGCCGAAGCTCGACCTGACCGCCCGGTTTGATGAGGTCGATCTGCCCCGGATGCCGCTGAGGCAGGCGGTCGTGACCTTGAGTTTCGGCCGCAGCCAAGCCGCGGGCTCGGCAGGCCAGGTCACCCTGGCGGCGGAGAGCCAGTATGGCCCAGCCCGGGGCCGCGCCGATTTCGCGCTGCCCGCGTCGGGTGTCGACCTTCGGCGGATCGATGTCGACGCCGGCGGCGTCGCCCTGCAGGGCGATCTCAGCCTGCGCCGCGCGACGCCGTCGCGGGCCGACCTGCGTCTGGCCATCGGACCCGGCGCGATCCTGGCCCGCGGCGCGGTGACGGGCGAGGTCCAGATCGTCGACGGCGTGGATGCGCCCATGGCCGATCTCGACCTGCGGATACGCGACGCCGTACCGGTGGGCAGTGAACTGGCCATCGTCGCCGGCCGCCTGACCGCCCAGGGCCCCATAGACCAGCTGGCCTATGAGCTGTCGGCCAGCGGCGGTCATGGGGGCGAACGCTGGGACGTGGCCGGCGGCGGCGCCCTGGCTGAGGCCGAGCGCGCCCACACCCTGACCTTCATGGGGCGTGGCGCCTATGGGGGGCGTGAAGTGTCCACGGTCCAGCCGGCTATCTTCCGCCTGGGGGGAGAGGTTCGCACAGCGCGAATCCTCCTGGGAACCGAGGATGGCGGACGGGTGGATATTGACGGCCGGCTGGCCGGCGCCATCGCTGATGTGGAGGCCGAGATCACCGATCTGGGTCTCGATGTGATCAATCCCGACCTGGCTGGCCGCGTGAATGCCAACCTCATCCTGTCGGGCCGGGATGGCGAGCTGGTCGGCTCACTTGGCGCCCGTCTGGCGGACGCCCGGGGTCGCGGGAGCCCCCGGATCCAGGGGCTGGATGGGGTGCTTGAGGTCGAGCTGAACGACGAGACCATGACCGTCAAGGCCGAGGTCAGCAATGAACAGGGGCTGCGCGCCGAAGCTGACCTGAACCTTCCCACCGAAGCCTCGGCGCGACCGTTCCGGCTCGCGCTCGACCGCCGCCGCCCTGTCAGCGGCCGGGTGTTCGCTGATGGGGATGTAGAGCCCCTCTGGGCCCTTTTGGTAGACGGCGACCGCACCCTGGCAGGTCGGGTTCAGATCAACGGCCAGATTGCCGGCACCCTGGCCGATCCCAGCCTTTCAGGACGCGCCAGTTTGGAGAACGGGCGTTTTGACGACGCGCCGACAGGGCTAAGCCTGCGGGACATGAGCGTCGCCGCGGTGCTCTCGGAACGGGTCATCGATGTCAGCCGCGCCCGCGGCGTGGATGGCTCCGGCGGGCGGGTCGACGGCTCGGGTCAGATCAGCCTTTATCGCGGGGGCGTGTCTGGCTTCCGGCTGCGGCTGGACGGGTTCCGGCTAATCGACAACGACATCGCCCAGGCCGACGCCAGCGGCGAGGTGACCATCAACCGCAACGCCGAAGGCAAGGTCCGCCTCTCGGGCGACCTGCGGGTGGACAACGCCGAGGTCGCCGCCGACCCGCCGACGCCTTCGGGCGTGGTCAGCATCGACGTGGTGGAGCGCAACCGTCCGCTGGAACTCGACCTGCGCCAGAATCTGCGTTTGCAGCCGCAACGGCAGGGCGACGGGTGGGCCCTGGATGTCAGCCTGAATGCGCCGCGCGGCGTCTTCCTGCGGGGCCGGGGCCTGGACATGGAAATGTCGCTGGACGCCCGGGTGACCGGCTCGACCGCCCGACCGATCCTGTCGGGACAGGCGCGGGTCGTGCGTGGCGACTACGAGTTCGCGGGCAAACGGTTCGAGTTCGACTCCCGCGGCGTCGTCTATCTGTCCACCTCGCCGGCCAATATCCGCCTCGACCTGACGGCGACCCGGGACGATCCATCTCTGACCGCCGTCATCCGGGTGAGCGGGACCGCCGCCAAGCCCAGCATCCGCCTGACCTCAACCCCGGTCCTGCCGGACGACGAGGTGCTGTCGCAGGTCCTGTTCGGCCGGTCAGCTTCGCAGCTGTCCACGATCGAAGCCGCCCAGCTGGCGGCGGCCCTGTCCTCCCTCGCTGGTGGGGGCGGGTTCGATATTGTCGGCAATCTGCGGGAGTTCGCCGGTCTCGATCGCCTGAGCCTTGGAGGTGATGAGACGTCCGGGGTGACGGTGGCCGGGGGCAAGTATCTGACCGACGACGTCTATCTGGAGATCATCGGCGGCGGCCGCGGCGGCGCCACGGCTCAGGTCGAGTGGCAGGTGAGGCGCAACCTCTCCATCCTGTCACGCCTGACGGGCGAGGGGGACAGCCGCCTCGCCGTCCGCTGGCGACGGGACTATTGAGGCCCGGGGCGCTCGTGGTGGTGGGTCTGGGTTCCGATGTGGAGCACCTGGTCAGCAGGGACCGTCTCGCCAATCGGAATGTCCGCCAGACCCTCCAACGCCTCATAGATGGGTCCGAAGTCCTGCAGGCTGGCGGCCAGCAGCTCCTCCAGGGAGGGGATGACAAAGTAGGTCGGCTGGAAATCGTCGATTCGGTAGGGCGTGCGCATCACCCGGATGAGGTCGAAACCCAGCCTGTGAGGTGAGGCCTCATCCAGGCAGAACACCGACTCCGCCCGGGACGAGACGATCCCCGCGCCATAGATTCGCAGACCAGCGTCAGTGCGCATCAGGCCGAACTCCACCGTATGCCAGTAGAGCCGGGCGAGATGGGCGAGATGGCCCTTGCTGAGGGCTCGCATGCCGCCCCGGCCGTAGGCGGCCATATAGTCGGCGAACACGGGATCGGTGAGCATCGGCACATGGCCGAACACGTCGTGAAAGACGTCGGGTTCCTGCAGATAGTCCAACTGATCACGGGTGCGAATAAAGCGCCCGGCGGGAAAGCGGCGATTGGCCAGGTGCTCGAAGAAGACGGCATCGGGGACAAGGCCTGGGACCGCCACCACCTGCCAGCCGGTCAGGCCGATCAGCTCGGCGTTGATCCGGCGAAAGTCTGGAATGCCGTCTCCATGCAGGTCCAGGGCCTCGAGTCCCTTAAGAAATGGCTCGCAGGCCCGGTCCTTGAGCAGCGCCGTCTGACGCTCATAGAGGGTGGTCCAGACCTCGTGCTCGGCGGGCGAATAGCTGTTCCATCCCTGGTCGATGGTCCAGTCGGCGCCGGCGCCAGGGGGCGGCGCAGATGAGGTGTGGCTCCCGTCCATAGGGAGAGAATGCGCCGGATGCGGGGAAATATCCGTTCAAAAATGACGGCAAGAAGTCCGCGTATGGATTAAAAATTGCGCCTAGTGGCTGATCCGCGGGCGCAGCGTGTAGTGGTCGCCGTGGAAGGAATCGAACAGCAGGGCGGCCTGGGGGTGAGCGACCGGCTCCCCCGTCTCATCGGGCAGCAGGTTCTGCTCGGAGACATAGGCGACGTAGGCGCTTTCCTGGTTCTCGGCCAGCAGGTGGTAGAAGGGCTGATCCTTGTGGGGGCGGACGTCGACGGGGATCGACAGCCACCAGTCCTCGCTGTTGGCGAACTCGGGATCGACATCGAAGATCACGCCCCGGAAGGGGAAGATCCTGTGCCTGACCACCTGACCAATGGCGTACTTGGCGCGACGAGGTTCCATGACAGGGATTTGTACACCACGTTTTCTGACCGGGAGGTGAACGTAATCATCCTGTCATGTGGCGCAAGGCGACGCCTTTCGGTGGGCGAGTACGCTTGCTACAGTCGCCTTTGAAACGAGCCGACGGTCTTTTCCGCCCGGCTGCAAAGGGACAGGTGGCGGTCCATGTCAGAGGCGCCGAGAGCGCCCGACACCAGGTTGCGTGCGCGGGACAAGACGACCAGGGACGGGCCCTGTTATGCGGCCCTCGACCTTGGGACCAACAATTGTCGGCTGTTGATCGCCACCCCGTCGGCTGGCGGGTTTCGGGTGGTCGAAGCCTATTCTCGAATCGTGCGGCTGGGGGAGGGGCTCTCCCAGACCGGCCGCCTGTCGGAGGCGGCCATGGACCGGGCCTTGGCTGCCCTGGCAGTGAGCGCCGAGAAGGTGCGCCGTCGGCGGGTCGTGAAGTTGCGGGCCGTGGCCACACAGGCCTGCCGCTCGGCCGAGAACGGCGAGGCGTTTGTCGAGCGGGTCGCCCGGGAGACCGGCCTCAACCTCCAGGTGATCACCCCCCACGAAGAGGCCCGTCTGTCGGTCGCCGGGTGTCTCGGGCTGCTTGACCGTGAGGCGCAGGCCGCCCTGGTGGTCGATGTGGGCGGCGGCTCGACCGAGATGTCGTGGGTCGATCTCAGCGGTCCGACCCAGGCGGCCGACAAGACCCCGCCGATCAAGGCCTGGCTGTCGATTCCCATCGGCGTCGTCACCCTGGCCGAGCGCTTTCCGGAGGGCGACGTACCCACCAATCAATGGTTCAGGGCGATGGTGGATGCCGTCAAGGCTGAGATCGGGGCCTTCCGGCGGGCTGAGCCCCTGCGGCCGGTGTTTGAAGCCGATGGCGCGCATCTGGTGGGAACTTCCGGCGCGATCACCAGCCTGGCCGGACTTCACCTGGGGCTGGAGCGCTATGACCGCTCGCGGGTGGACGGCATATGGATGACCCGCGCCGATTGCGACCGGGCCGCCGACATGTTGCTGGCCCTGACCCCGGCGGAGCGGGCGCAGCAGCCTTGTATCGGGCCCGACCGGGCTGACCTTGTCCTGGCCGGCGCGGCGATCCTTCAGGCGGTTCAGGAACTCTGGCCCTGCACGCGGGTGCGGGTGGCAGACCGTGGATTGCGCGAAGGCGTGCTAATCTCGCTGATGTCGGATAAGGGCGGGCGACGACGTCGCCGTCGCGGCCCTCGCCGCCGCCGGGCGGGCGACAACACCAAGGCGCCAGCATGACCGAGCCCCCTCGCAAACGGATGGTCCGCCTGCCCACCGGCGGCAGCGATGAAGGCCGTTCCAAGCCCGCGCGGCTGAAGACGGCCAAGCAGCGGACGCCGTCGTCCCAGGCCTGGCTGGAGCGCCAGATCAACGACCCCTTCGCCGCCAAGGCCCGCGCCCATGGCTATCGGTCCCGAGCGGCCTACAAGCTCATCGAGATCGATGACAAGTTTCACTTCCTGAAGCCTGGCGTGCGGGTGATCGACCTGGGCGTGGCGCCGGGCGGCTGGACTCAGGTGGCGATCGAGCGGGGCGTGACCCAGATCGCCGCCGTCGACCTGCTGCCCGTCGACCCGATGCCGCCGGCGCACATCCTGCAGATGGACTTCACTGACCCGGAGTGCGGGCCGATGCTGATCGACCTGCTGGGCGGTCCGCCGGATCTGGTGCTGTCGGACATGGCCCCCAATACGGTCGGCCATCGCCAGACCGACCACCTGCGCATCGTCGGCCTGATCGAGGTGGCGACCACCTTCGCCATCAGCGTGCTGAAGCCCGGCGGCGCCTTCGCGATCAAGGCTTTCCAGGGGGGCGAGGTCGGCGACCTGATCCAGAAGCTGCGCCTTGACTTCGCCAGCGTGAAAAACGTCAAGCCCAAGGCCAGCCGCGCGGACTCCTCGGAGACCTATATCGTCGCCACCGGCTTCAAGGGCCGGCGCGATCCGCAGGGCGATCTGGCCTAATTTGCGCTGCGGCGCCCGGGGGCCTTGCCCCCACCGGCGCTGACGGCTTATACGCGGCTCGCAAAACGGAGAGTCTCATGGAGATTCGCGAAGGGCTCACCTTCGACGATGTTTTGCTCGAACCCGGCGCGTCCGAGGTCATGCCCACCCAGGTGGACACGACCACACGGCTGACCCGAGAGATCCGGCTGAACATACCCCTCGTGTCCTCAGCCATGGACACGGTCACCGAAAGTCGGCTCGCCATCGCCATGGCGCAGGCCGGCGGCCTGGGCGTGCTGCATCGCAACTTCACCGTCGAGGAGCAGGCCGATCAGGTCCGCGAGGTGAAGCGCTATGAAAGCGGCATGGTCATCAATCCGCTGACCATCCACCCGGACACGACCCTGGGTGAGATCCGCGAGATCAAGGCGCGCCGTCGGATTTCCGGCTTCCCGGTCGTGGAGCGCGACACCGGCAAACTGGTGGGCATCCTCACCAACCGGGACATGCGCTTTGAGGCCAGCGACGCCATGCCGGCCAGCGCCATCATGACCAAGGACAAGCTGATCACGGTCAAGGAAGGCGTCGAGCAGGCCGATGCGCATGATCTGCTCCGGCGCAACAAGATCGAACGCCTGATCGTGGTGGACGACGCCTATCGCGCCGTCGGTCTGATCACCGTCAAGGACATCGAGAAGGCCCAGGCTCACCCCTTGGCCGCGAAGGACAGCAAAGGTCGCCTTCTGGTCGGCGCGGCCTCCACCGTCGGCGACGCCGGCTACGAGCGTTCCATGGCGCTGATCGACGCCGGGGTGGACGTGGTGGTGATCGACACCGCCCACGGCCACAACGCTGACGTCGGTCGCGCCGTTGGCCGCATCAAGGCCGAGAGCAACCGGGTCCAGGTGATCGCCGGCAATGTCGCCACCTATGACGGCGCCCGCGCCCTGATCGACGCCGGCGCCGACGCGGTGAAGGTCGGCATCGGGCCTGGCTCCATCTGCACCACCCGGGTGGTGGCTGGCGTGGGCGTGCCACAGCTGACCGCCATCATGGACGCTGTGCGGGCTTCTGGGGATTCCGGCGTGCCGGTGATCGCCGATGGCGGCATCAAGTATTCCGGCGACCTGGCCAAGGCGCTCGCCGCCGGCGCCCAGGTGGCGATGATGGGCTCGGTCTTCGCCGGCGTCGACGAGGCGCCGGGCGAGGTGTTCCTGTATCAGGGCCGCTCCTACAAGGCTTACCGCGGCATGGGCTCCCTGGGCGCCATGTCCCGGGGCTCGGCTGACCGTTACTTCCAGAAGGAAGTCTCCGACGCTCTGAAGCTGGTGCCCGAGGGCATTGAGGGCCAAGTGCCGTTCAAGGGGCCGATCGCCCCTATCGTCCATCAGATGGTCGGCGGCCTGCGGGCGGCCATGGGCTATGTGGGGGCGGGCAACCTGCAGCAGTTCCGGGAGCGGGCGCGTTTCATCCGCATCACTGGGGCGGGCCTGCGCGAAAGCCATGTCCACGACGTCATGATCACCCGTGAGGCGCCCAACTATCCGAGCGGGATCTGAGCCATGACCATGGCCATCGAGCTCAAGCTGCTCGCCGTCGCTGTCCTGATCGGCCTCATTCAGATCCTCTGGGGCGCTGCCGCTGCGCGCCGCCAGCAGGGCCTGAAGTGGGCGGCGGGACCGCGGGACGAGGTGCGGCCGATCGATGGGGTCGCCGCCCGCCTCGACCGGGCCCTGCGCAACTTCCTCGAGACCTTCCCCTTCTTCGCCGTCGCGGTGATCGTCGCCTATCTGGGCGGCAAGCTCGGGGACCTGACCCTGTGGGGCAGCATCGTCTATGTGGTCGCCCGGGCCCTCTACGTCCCGATCTATGCGGCCGGGGTCCCCATGGTGCGCAGCCTCGTCTGGTTCGCCGCCATGATCGGGCTCGGCATGGTGGTGGCGGCCATTTTCCTGTGAGGCGCCCCAGTGCGTGACGGCGGACGCCTGGCTGCGGCCATCGAGGTTCTGGACGATATAGAAACCCGTCACCGCCCCGTGCGCCTGGCCCTGAAGACCTGGGGCGAGCGTTCGCGGTTCGCCGGCTCCAAGGACCGCGCCTTTGTCTCGGGCCTGGTGCTGGACGTGCTGCGCAAGCGCCGCTCCCTGGCGTGGCGGATGGGCGCAGACTCCAACCGGGCCGCGGCGCTCGCCGCCTTGAAGTTCGAGTGGGGCTGGACGAGCCAGTCGATCGCCGAGGCCTGCGCCGACGAAGAGCACGGGCCAGGCGCCCTCAGCACGGCGGAGGCCGCGGCCCTTGAGACGCCGGCCGATCTGGCGGCCGCTCCCGATCCCGTTCGCGGCGACTATCCCGACTGGCTGGACGAGGATCTCGGCCGCGCCTTTGGCGAGCGCCGGGTCGCCGAGGCTCAGGCGCTGGCCCAGCGGGCGCCGGTCGATCTGCGGGTCAATCTGCTGAAGACCGATCCCGTCCGCGCCCTTAAGGCGCTGGCGCCCCTGGGCCCCGAAACCGTCGAGCTGCTGGACGGCGCCATCCGGATTCCGGCCCCCGACCCGTCGCGCCGGGCCGGGGCGGTGGAGACCATCCCCGCCTTCTCAAAAGGCTGGTTCGAAGTGCAGGACCTGGGCTCCCAGATCGCCGCGTCCTGCGCCGGCGAGGTGAAGGGGCGCCAGGTTCTCGATCTCTGCGCCGGCGGCGGCGGCAAGACCCTGGCCCTGGCCTCAGCCATGGGCAACACAGGCCAGATCTACGCCTATGACTCCGACGCCCGGCGTCTGACCGACACCATCCGTCGCGGTGAGCGGGCCGGCGTTCGCAATCTGCAGATCCGCTCTCCCGTGAACCCGGAGCCTCTGGCGGGCCTTGAGGGGAAGATGGACGTCGTCTTCATCGACGCGCCCTGCTCAGGGTCCGGCTCCTGGCGGCGTCATCCGGACACCAAGTGGCGCCTGAGTCCTGAGGCGCTGGAGCGGCGCATGGCCGACCAGGATCAGGTGCTGGAGCATGGGGCCACCTTCGTGCGCCCCGGGGGACGCATCATCTATGTCACCTGTTCCATCCTCCCCCGTGAGGACGAGGACCGGGTGGAGGCCTTCCTGACCCGGCAGGCCGGCGCATTTATCGTCAAACCCGCCACCGAGCGACCCGAACTCGCCCCCTGGCTCACGCCGCAGGGCTATCTGCGTCTGACGCCCGCCGGCGCCCAGACCGATGGCTTCTTTGTCGCCGTGCTGGAGCGGGCGCGCTAAATCGACCGAATGACCAAGGCCCCGCCATGACCGAGCTTCTTGAACCCAACCACGAGCGCGTGCTGATCGTCGATTTCGGCAGCCAGGTGACCCAGTTGATCGCCCGGCGCCTGCGTGAGAACGGCGTCTATTGCGAGATCCATCCCTACGACAAGATCGAGGAGATGCTGGACACCTACGCCCCCAAGGCGGTGATCCTGTCTGGCGGCCCCGCCAGCGCCCATGAGGACGAGGCCCCCAAGGTCACGCCGCGAGTCTTCGAGCTCGGCGTGCCGGTATTGGGCATCTGCTACGGCGAGATGCACATGTGCGCCAAGTTGGGCGGGGCGGTGGAGAGCGGCCATCACCGGGAGTTCGGCCGCGCCGAGATCCTGATCGAGCGGGAAAGCCCGCTGCTGGACGGCCTGGGCGGCGTCGGCGCCAAGGAAACTGTGTGGATGAGCCACGGTGACAAGATCACCGCCATCCCCCAGGGCTTCCACGTGGTCGCCGCCTCGGAAGGCTCGCCCTTTGCGGTGATCGCCGACGAGGGGCGGCGCTTCTACGGCATCCAGTTCCACCCGGAGGTGGCCCATACGCCGCGCGGCGCGCTGATCCTGCGCAACTTCACCCACAAGATCGCGGGCCTGAAGGGCGACTGGACCATGAAGGCGTTCCGCCAGGAGATGGTCGAGCGCATCCGCGAGCAGGTCGGCGAGGGCAAGGTGATCTGCGGCCTGTCGGGCGGGGTGGATTCGTCGGTCGCCGCAGTCCTGATCCACGAGGCCATCGGCGATCAGCTGACCTGCGTCTTCGTCGACACCGGCCTGTTGCGGCACAACGAGGCCGAACAGGTCGTGACCATGTTCCGCGACCACTACAACATTCCGCTGATCCATGTGGATGCCGGCGAACAGTTCCTCGGCGAGCTGGCGGGCGTCTCTGACCCCGAGACCAAGCGCAAGACCATCGGGCGGCTGTTCGTCGAGGTGTTCGACCGCGAGGCCGCCAAGATTGAGGGGGCGGCCTTCCTGGCCCAGGGCACCCTCTATCCCGACGTGATCGAGAGCGTCTCAGCCCGCGGCGGCCCCTCGGCGGTGATCAAGAGCCACCACAATGTCGGCGGTCTGCCCGACTATATGAAGCTCAAGCTGGTGGAGCCCCTGCGTGAGCTGTTCAAGGACGAGGTCCGGGCGCTCGGCGTCGAGCTTGGCCTGCCGCCGGCCTTTGTCGGCCGTCATCCCTTCCCGGGGCCGGGCCTGGCCATTCGTATTCCCGGCGAGATCACGCCCGAGGCGGTCGCGGTGCTGCAGCAGGCCGACGCCATCTATCTGGACGAGATCCGCAAGGCCGGCCTCTACGACTCCATCTGGCAGGCCTTCGCCGTTCTGCTGCCGGTGAAGACCGTCGGTGTCATGGGCGACGCGCGCACTTACGAGAATGTCTGCGCCCTGCGCGCGGTCACCTCCACCGACGGCATGACCGCCGACTTCTTCGAATTCCCCTGGGACGTCCTGGCCCGCGCCGCCACCCGGATCATCAACGAGGTCCGCGGGGTCAACCGAGTCGTCTACGACGTGACCTCAAAACCCCCCGGCACCATCGAGTGGGAATGATTTAGGGCCTTTGGGCCTATCGGCAACTTTCGCCAGATCGCGCCTAAGCCGCTGAAATAAAAAAGCTATCTCTCGATATCTATCGAGATCAATCGGGGTGCAGCGGCTCGCGCTGACGGTCTGCGCGACGGTATGCGGCAAACTTGCACCATGCCGCCGAGGACGATACCGTCAGGGGCATCGGCTTACATGACGGTATTTATTCAGACCTAACACGCGGAAAACGCAAGACAAAGGGTCTGGTGGGATGCCGAAATCGGGCCGACGGTATTTCTGTCGTGAAGGAAGCCCGTATGCTCACCGATGTGGCGCTTAAGAACCTGAAATCTCGCGAGAAAGCTTACAAGGTCACCGACCGGGACGGGCTCTACGTTCATGTTTCCACGTCGGGTACGGTTACGTTCCGATTGGACTACCGCCTGAACGGTAGGCGCGAGACGCTGACGCTCGGCAAGTACGGCCCAACTGGGATCTCGCTTGCCCGCGCGCGTGAAAAGACGATCGATGCGAAACGCGCCGTCGCTGAAGGCCGGTCGCCGGCCCAAGAGAAGCAGCGGGAGAAACGTCGCCTCAAGGAGGCCAAGAGCTTCGGGGAGTTCGGAGAGACCTGGCTGACCAAAGCGCCGATGGCTGACAGCACGCGAGCCATGCGTCGATCGATCTTCGAGCGCGAGCTGCTGCCGGTCTGGAGAAATCGCCTACTCCATGAGATCACACCCGACGATCTTCGCGCCCATTGCGGGAAGATCGTCGATCGGGGTGCGCCGGCCACCGCCATCCACGTCCGGGACATCCTCAAACAGATTTACGGATTTGCGATTCTGCACGGCGAGAAGGTCGCCAATCCGGCGGACGATGTTGGCCCAGCCTCGATCGCGACGTTCGTGCCGAAGGACCGCTCGCTGTCACCGACCGAGATTCGTGTGATGTTGAAGCAGCTCGAGCATGTCGCCACGCTGCCCACCATCCGGCTCGGTATGCGCCTCTTCCTGCTGACGATGGTGCGCAAGAGCGAACTACAGGACGCGACCTGGGACGAGATCGACTTCGAGAACGCTGTCTGGACGATCCCCAAGGAACGGATGAAGCGATCGAAGGCGCACAATGTCTATCTTTCTCAGCAGTGCATCGACATCATGATCGCGCTCAAGACCTGCGCGGGGAATTCACGCTACCTGCTCCCATCGCGCTACGATGCGGACGCACCCATGTCGCGCGCCACCTTCAATCGGGTGACCTATGCGGTGGTGGAGCGTGCTCAGAAAGAAGGCCTGCCGCTTGAGCCCTTCACGGTGCACGATCTGCGCCGAACCGGCTCGACCCTTCTCAACGAGTTGGGTTTCAACAGCGACTGGATCGAGAAGTGCCTGGCCCATGAAGACGGACGCTCATCGCGCGGGGTCTATAACAAGGCGGAGTATGAGCATCAGCGCCGGCACATGATGCAGGAGTGGTCCGACATCGTAGATGCCTGGGTCGCGGGGCAGAAGCGGGCGCCGGTGCTGGTCCCGCCCACGATGGCTATGCTCGCGCCCGATCCTGCGCTTTAACGGGACGAGTCCTGCGCTTGCGCACATCCGGGTGCGGCGCTCGATCGACGCTCTGTCGCCGTGCCTTGCTCAGCCGCTCTGTCAGCCACGCTTCGACCTCGGCGAGGTCCCAGACCACACAGCGCGGCGTCAGCGCAAAGCGCCGGGGAAATTCTCCGCGCTGCTCCATCTCGTAGATGGTCGTGTCGGCCAGCGGCACGATCTGGCGCAGCTCATGCCTGCGGATCATCCGCTTCTTCAACGCATCGGACCGTGTCGACATGCTCTTTGACTCCTGCGAGGTGACGTGTCGCCTCGAATGGAGCCGATAGATCCGGCGTGAAAAGAGCTTGTGGACCGGCGTAGGGTTGCAGGCGGTTGTGGCGTGCAAATCGGCGGGGTGAGGTGGCGCCGGAAATTCGGACAGTTGGCTAAGGTAGGTTCGACCTCGATGAAGGACGGACTTTATGACTGGGAAGCGGAAGCGGTACACGGCTGATTTTAAGGCCAAGGTGGCGC
>JAIXZX010000014.1 GCA_027489335.1 Caulobacteraceae bacterium
GCCTTGCCGTTGCGGATGATCCGAAGGGTATGGATCGTGACCGTTTCGTCCTCCGGATCCCAGGTGACGCCGAAGGTGGTCTGCGACGACAGCCCCTCGGGCTTCAGCACCTTGCGGATACGGCGATTGTAGAAGGTGTCGCCCGTGGGCGTGAGGCGGCTCTGGTTGTCGTCCAGCAACGTCTGCACGGCGGGCGCGCCTTCGGCCGGCGGCGCCTCGGGGACCGCGGCCACATCCACCCACTTCGGCGGCGGCCCGAAGACGGGCTTCGGGGCGGCCAAGGCGGGAACGGAGATCATCAGGGCGACGGCCAGGCCGGCGGCGATACGGGCAATGCGCAAGGTGTGGACCGACCCTTCGAGAACAAGGTCGTCACGATAGAGCGCGTGGCCCCAAACGAAAACGGCGGATCGGTTTCCCGATCCGCCGTCCGATCGTCAGACCTTGAGAGTCTGAACTATTCCTTCTGAGCCTTCTCGCGGAGCGCGGCGCCCAGGATGTCACCCAGCGAGGCGCCGGAGTCCGACGAGCCGAACTGCTCGATGGCTTCCTTTTCCTCGGCCATTTCCAGCGACTTGACCGACAGCGAGATGCGGCGAGCCGCCTTGTCGATGTTGGTCACCTGCGCGTCCAGGCGGTCGCCGACGGCGAAACGCTCGGGGCGCTGGTCGGCGCGGTCGCGGCTCAGGTCCGACTTGCGGATGAAGGCCGTCATCGGCGCGTCATCCTCACCGAACTTCACCTCGATGCCGCCCGAGGTGATCTCGGTGACGGTCGTGGTGACGGTCTGGCCCTTGCGGAAGGTGTCGCCCTGCAGCGGGTCGCCGCCCAGTTGCTTGATGCCGAGCGAGATACGCTCCTTCTCGACGTCCACGTCCAGGACGCGCGCCTTGACGGTCTCGCCCTTGGTGTACTTCGCGATGGCTTCTTCGCCGGGGGTCGCCCAGTCCAGGTCGGACAGGTGGACCATGCCGTCGATGTCGTTCTCGAGACCGATGAACAGGCCGAACTCGGTGGCGTTCTTGACTTCGCCCTCGACGGTCGAGCCGATCGGGTGAGCGGCGACGAAGGCCTCCCACGGATTGGCCATCGCCTGCTTCAGGCCGAGCGAGACGCGACGCTTGGACGGATCGACGTCCAGCACGACCACGTCGACTTCCTGCGAGGTCGAGACGATCTTGCCGGGGTGGACGTTCTTCTTGGTCCAGGACATTTCCGAGACGTGCACCAGGCCTTCGACGCCGGCTTCCAGCTCAACAAACGCGCCGTAGTCGGTGATGTTGGTGATGCGGCCCGTGAACTTCGCGCCGACCGGGTACTTCGCTTCCACGCCGTCCCACGGGTCGGACTGGAGCTGCTTCATGCCGAGCGAGATGCGCTGGGTGTCGGGGTTGATCTTGACAATCTGCACCTTGACCGTGTCGCCCACCGCCAGAACCTGGCTCGGATGGTTGACGCGCTTCCAGCTCATGTCGGTGACGTGCAGCAGGCCGTCGATGCCGCCCAGGTCCACGAACGCGCCGTAATCGGTGATGTTCTTGACCACGCCTTCGCGGACTTCGCCTTCCTGCAGCTGGGCGACCAGCTCGGTGCGCTGTTCGGCGCGGGCTTCTTCCAGGATGGCGCGACGCGACACGACGATATTGCCGCGGGGACGGTCCATCTTGAGGATGGCGAAGGGCTGTTCCTTGCCCATCAGCGGGCCGACGTCGCGCACGGGACGGATATCGACCTGGCTGCCCGGCAGGAAGGCCGAGGCGCCGCCGAGGTCGACGGTGAAGCCGCCCTTCACGCGGCCGACGATGGAGCCCATGACCGGCTCGTTCAGGGCGTAGACCCCTTCCAGACGCGTCCAGGCTTCTTCGCGGCGGGCCTTGTCGCGGCTGATCACCGCTTCGCCCATGGCGTTCTCGACCCGCTCGAGGAAGACCTCGACGGTGTCGCCCACCGCAACGGTGGCCTTGGAGTCGTCTTCGCCGCCGAATTCCTTCAGCAGGACGCGGCCCTCGGTCTTGAGGCCCACATCGATGATGGCGAAGTCTTTCTCGATGCCCACCACCAGGCCCTTGACCACGGTGCCTTCCATGAAGTCACGGCCGCCGAGCGACTCGTCGAGGAGGGCGGCGAAGTCGTCGCGGGAGGGGGAGAGGCTCATATCGTCAGCCATAGTGCTCTTTCGTTCGAATTGACGTCGGAGCCCTGGCCGCGTGCGGTCTCAGGGACGGAGTCCTGACGTCAGGTTAGGGGTTGCAACCGAAAACGTGAGGCGGACCTCACGCGATGAAATCGCCCGCAGCCGTACGAGGAAAAGGCGCGGTTGGATTTGCTCGGCCAGTCTTCCGGTTCAGGAAGCCTGGCGGGCGCGCGCCGCCTCGACGATGCGGCGGGCCGCATCGGCGGCTTGGTCTATAGTCATTTCCGAGGTGTCCAGCAAGACGGCGTCCGGCGCGGGCGCCATGGGGGCGGTGGCGCGGCCGGAGTCACGTTCGTCCCGCACCCGGATATCGGCCAGGATCTCCTCCAGGCTGACCGCCTCCCCCTGCCCCGTCAGCTGGCGCCAGCGACGCTCGGCCCGCACCTCGGGCCGGGCGGTCACATAGAGCTTTGCCCCGGCCCCCGGGCAGATCACCGTCCCCATGTCGCGACCATCCAGCACCGCCCCGCCCGGCTGATCGGCGAAGTCCCGCTGCAGGGCCAGAAGCACCTGGCGGACCTGCGGATGCACCGCCACCCGGCTGGCGGCCTCGCCGGCGCTGCGGGTGCGGAACAGGTCATTGTCCAGCGCCTCCGGCCGCAGCGTCCGGGCCACGGCCACGGCGGCGGCCTCGTCATCGAGATCGCCGCCAGCCTGCTGCAGCAGCACGCCCACGGCGCGGTAGAGCAGGCCTGAGTCCAGCACCGGCAGGCCATAGAGCCGACCAAGGCCCGCGGCGATGGTGCCCTTGCCGGACGCGGCCGGCCCATCCACCGTAATCACATCGGCCCCGCTCATGCGGGCTGGAGTTCCGAGGTCTGAATCCGGGCGCCCAGGCCGGTCATCATCTCCACGAAGCCCGGGAAGCTGGTGGCGATCATGCCCGGCTCGTCCACGCTCACCGGGGCCTCTGCCGCCAGGCCCAGAATCAGATGCGACATGGCGATCCGGTGATCCCCATGGGTGGTCACTCGTCCGCCGCCAGCCACCGGGTGATTGGCCCGCGCCGTACCGTTGACGATCAGCCCCTCGGGCTCCTCCTCCACGCCGACGCCGCAGGCGGCCAGGCCCGCCGCCGTCAGGGCGATCCGGTCGCTTTCCTTGACCCGCATCTCGCCGATGCCGCGCATGATGGTCGGGCCTTCCGCAAAGGCCGCAGCAATGGCCAGGATGGGATATTCGTCGATCATGGCCGCCGCCCGCTCCGGCGGCGCCACGACGCCGCGCAGGGCCGAGTGGCGCGCGGTGACGTCGCCCACCTGGTCGCCGCCCTCCTCGCGGACATTGGCGATGACCAGGTCGGCGCCCATCTCCTGCAGGGTGGTGAACAGGGCCGCGCGCAGGGGGTTGAGCAGCACCCCTTCCACCGTCACCTCCGAGCCTGGGGTGATCAGGGCCGCCACCAGCGGGAAGGCGGCCGAGGACGGATCGCCTGGCACCACCACCTCTGTTCCGCTGAGCGCCTGGCCACCAGGCACGATGATGCGCCGGGCGCCGTCGGCCATGGGCGTGATCTCCACCTGCGCCCCGAAGGCCCGCAGCATGCGTTCGGTGTGGTCGCGGGTGGCCTCAGGCTCGATCACCTCGGCGCCGCCCTGCGCATGCAGCCCAGCCAGCAGCACCGCCGATTTCACCTGGGCCGAGGGCTCGGGCAGGCGATAGGCCGTGTGGTTCAGGCCGCCGCCGCGCAGGGTGAGGGGCAGCCGACCGCCGGACCGGGCGATCCAGCTCGCCCCCATCTCGCCCAGGGGCTTGAGCACCCGGTTCATGGGCCGGCCGCGCAGGGAGGCGTCGCCGGTGAAGGTGGCGCTAAGGTCAAACCCCGCCGCCGCGCCCATGATCAGCCGCACGCCGGTGCCGGCGTTGCCGCAGTCGATGACGTCGAGGGGCTCGGAGAAGCCGCCCTGGCCCTCTACCCGCCAGCGACCGTCGCCCAGGCGTTCGACCCGCGCGCCGAAGGCGGCCATGGCGGCCGCCGTACGCTTGACGTCTTCGCCTTCGAGCAGGCCGGTGATCTCTGTGGTCCCGCTGGCCATGGCGCCCAGGATCAGGGCGCGATGGGAAATGGACTTGTCGCCGGGAGCGCGCACACGGCCCCGCAGCGGGCCGCCGCGGGTCGCGGTCAGTCCAGCCGCCGTGATGGAAATGGACGCCTCCTCAAGGCCTTGGGTTTGTCCGTGGGGCTTTGCTTTTGACAGCCGCCCTGGCCCGTGGCAAGGGAGCCGGCTTCTGTCAAACCGCTCTTTAGGGGATCGCCCACGTGGCAAATCCAGAGTTGGGCGCCAAGCAGGTCTGCCCAAACTGCCAGGCCAAGTTCTACGACCTGACCAAGCGGCCGGCTGTGTGCCCCAAGTGCCATACCGAATTCGATCCGGACGAGGCGGTCAAGAACCGCCGGGTTCGTGGTCGCGCCCCGGCGCCTGAGCCCGAAGCCGAGGCCGAAGATCAGGTCAAGGCCCGCAGCGACGACGACGAGGACGAGGACGAAGACCTCGGCGCGCCGGAGATCGACGAAATCGAAGACCCCGCCGTCGAAGACGACGAGGACGAGGACGCCGAGCCCGTCGAACGAGTCGCGAAAAAGAAGTCCCCCGACGCCGATCTGGCCGGCTTCAGCGATGAAGACGACCTGGAGGACGACGACGACGAAGCCGTGCCCTTCCTCGAGGAAGAGGACGAGGATTTTGACGACGCCGACATCGAGGGAATCCCCGAACCCGACGAAGATTGAGGTCCCGGCGACAAGCCCTGAAAATGGTGCTTGATCGCCGCCAGACCTTTGACTAGGTTCCGCGCCTCTTCGGGAGGGCAAGCCCGCCCGAAGAACCCAGGACCTGGGGCTATAGCTCAGCTGGTAGAGCGCTTGAATGGCATTCAAGAGGTCAGCGGTTCGACTCCGCTTAGCTCCACCATGGAGGCCCGCAGTTAACGCTGCGGGCCTTCGCCTTTTCTGGGGCGCCGGTCTGGCGGAGACGTCTGCGGGTTGCCTTCTTCGCCCCGCCAAGGCATAGCCGCCCCTATCGACGGACCTGGCTTTGACCGGGTGGCTCGGCCGGGCGCCTATCCCCCGGACAACGAACGGCCCCCTGACGCTTCTGCCGCGCTGGGCCGGATGAACAACTGAAATCCAGACATATGACTCTGCTCGCTACCTTCCGGCGCGATTGGCTTTCCAATGTGCGCGGCGACGTCCTGGCCGGAATCGTGGTGGCCTTGGCGCTGATTCCGGAGGCCATCGGCTTTTCGGTGATCGCCGGCGTCGACCCCCGGGTCGGCCTCTACGCCTCCTTCTCCATCGCGGTGATCATCGCCTTCACCGGCGGGCGGCCGGGCATGATCTCGGCGGCCACGGCGGCCATCGCCCTACTGGTGGGCGACCTCGTCCGCGACCACGGGGTGGAATACCTGTTCGCCGCCACGGTGCTGATGGGGATTTTCCAGATCGGCGCCGGCCTCGCCCGGCTGGGGGGTCTGATGCGCTATGTGTCGCGCTCGGTGATCACCGGCTTCGTCAATGCGCTCGCCATCCTCATCTTCATGGCCCAGCTGCCCGAGCTGATCGGCATGGGCTGGCAGACCTACGCCATGGTCGCCGCCGGCCTGGGGATCATCTACCTCTTCCCCCGTCTGACGCGGGTCATCCCCTCGCCCCTGGTGGCCATCGTCCTGTTGTCGGGCCTGGCCATCTATATGGGCCTGGACGTCCGCCGGGTGGGCGACCTGGGGGAGCTGCCCACCGGCGTTCCGTTCTTCCATTTCCCGCAGGTCCCCCTGACCCTGGAGACCCTGCAGATCATCTTCCCCTATGCAGCCACCATGGCTGTGGTCGGCCTGCTGGAGAGCCTGCTGACCGCCACCATCATCGATGACCTGACCGACACCGGCTCGGACAAGAACCGCGAGTGTCGCGGCCAGGGCATCGCCAATGTCGCCACGGGCTTCCTGGGGGGCATGGGCGGCTGCGCCATGATCGGCCAGTCGGTGATCAATGTGAAATCCGGCGGCCGGGGGCGGCTCTCGGCCCTGGTGGCGGGGTCCTTCCTGTTGTTCCTTATCGTGGTCCTGGGACCCTGGGTGGCGCAGATCCCCATGGCCGCCCTCGTGGCGGTGATGATCATGGTCTCCATCGGCACGTTCAGCTGGAGCTCAATCCGCAACCTGCGGACCCATCCGTGGTCCTCGTCTGTCGTCATGGTCTCGACCGTGGCCGTGGTGGTGGCCACCCATGACCTGGCCCGCGGGGTGCTGGTGGGCGTGCTGCTCAGCGGCGTCTTCTTCGCCCGCAAGGTGGCCCGCATCGTGGCCGTGCGCAGCGTCCTCAGCGAGGACGGCCGCACCAGGACCTACGACGTGCAAGGCCAGATCTTCTTCGCCTCGGCCGACACCTTCTCAGCCGCCTTCGATTTCAAGGAGGTGATCGAGCATGTGGTGATCGATGTGTCCCAGGCGCACTTCTGGGACATTTCCGCCGTGGGCGCCCTGGACCGGGCCGTGCTCAAGTTCCGCCGGGAGGGCGCAAACGTGGAGGTGATTGGCCTCAACGCCGCCAGCGCCACCATGGTCGATCGCTTCGGCCTTCACGACAAGGAAGGCGCCGAGATCCAACTCGGCGCTCACTGAGGAGGATCCCGCCATGCCTAAGTTGCTTTGCGCCATCGACGCCTCGACCTACGGCCCGAGCCTCTGTGACCACGCCGCCTGGTTCGCCACCCGCATGGGGGCCGGCGTCGACGTGCTGCACGTCCTCGACCGGGACGAAGCCGGAACCGGGGCGGGCCTCGACCTGTCGGGCAGCGTCGGCCTGGGCGCCAGCGAGGTCCTGCTGGAACAGCTGACCAAGGCCGACGAGGCCCGCGCCCAGGCCGCCCAGGCCCATGGCCGGGCCATGCTGGAAGGCGCAGCTCGCCGGCTGACCGAGGCTGGCGTGGCGGAGGTGGGGCTGATTCACCGGCATGGCGAGGTCGCCCAGACCATCATCGATCTGGAAGCCGGCTTCGACCTGGTCATCATTGGCAAGCGTGGCGAGGGCCGCAATTTCGAGGAAGGCCGACTGGGCGCAAAGGTCGAGCGCGTGGTGCGCGGCAGCGTGCGCCCGATCCTGGTGGCGCCGCGGGTCTTCATGCCCATCACCCGCGCCGTGGTCGCCTTCGATGGCGGAGCCAGCGCCACCAAGGCCCTCAGCCACGTCCTGGAATGTCAGGCCTTTGCCGGGATCGAGATCCAGGTGGTGATCGTCGGTGATCCGGGAGCCCCGCGCGACGCACGCGCACAGGCCGCACTCGATCTGCTGGCGGGGCGGCCCGGCGCTGCGGTGAAAACGCTCCAAGGGAGTGTGGAAAGCGCCCTGAAGGCGGAACTGCGCCAGGGCCAGGGCGATCTGCTGGTCATGGGCGCCTATGGCCAGTCCCGCATCCGCGAACTGTTTGTCGGCTCGACCACCACCGCGATGGTGCGCACCGGCAAGGTCCCGGTGCTCCTGTTCCGCTGAGTTCGTCGCTGATCGAGACCCCCACCGGATATTGAAACCTCGGCCGTCCATCGCCAGATAATCGTCAACCGGAAGACTCGCGCCGACCTGTTGGGCGGGGCTTCCGGGGAGTCGCTTTCTGATGAGGACTCGAGGACAGATGAGCCGGACGATCGTATTCGACAGCCCGTTTCTGCTCGGCTTTGAGCACACCCGCGCCCGGATCGAGCGCGCCGCCAAGGCCGCCGCCGAAGCCTATCCCCCCTACAATGTGGAGGATTGCGGCGAAGGGCGGCTGCGCATCACGCTCGCCGTGGCCGGCTTCAAGCCGGAACAACTGCACGTCAATGTGGAGGACCGGCAACTCGTGATCGCCGGCGCCCGCAAGGACGACGGCGGCAAGGACGAGGACGCCTATCTGCACCGCGGCATCGCCGCCCGGGGTTTCCTGCGCACCTTCGTGCTGGCCGACGGCATGGTGGTCGAGGGCGCCACTCTGGAGCACGGCCTGCTGCACATCGATCTGGCCCGGCCCGAACCTGAGACCGTGGTCAAACGCATCCCCATCCGGACGGTCGGTTGATCCCCAATCGCCGCTTTTCGTCCCCCATCCTTTCGGCTGGCCCCTGGGCGGCCGAGCAGACGTCAGGCGTCCGGCTGAACCGGCGTGCGCCCGGCGCGTTGCGAACCTGTGGAGGTGGTCATCATGACACCGATCTTATCGACTGAAGCTTTCGCCGCCCTGGGCGCCCCGGACCTCGTCTATGTCCGCCCGGTCAAGGCCGCGGAAATCCTGGCCACCGTCCCCGTCCAGGGGGAGGGCATGCATCTGGACCTGGACCCGGACCAGACCTTCTATGCGGTCCACCGGGCCGATGGCGAACGTCTGGCTGTGCTGACCGATCGCAACGCCGCCATGGCCGCGGCCCTGGCGCACGAACTGGCGCCCGTCTCAGTCCATTGACGAGCTGACCGCCTAAGCGCCTTCCTGTGGCTCAGGCCGCGGAGGGCGCCGACTCCTGAACCAGCAGGGCGTGCAGGGCGTCAGGTGTGCGGGCCTGGCGCAGATGCTCGCGCAGGTCGGCGTTGCGCAGCATGCGCGAAACCCGCGCCAGGGCGCGGAGGTGCTCGGTCCCCGCCTCGGGCGGGGCAAGCAGCGCGAAGATCAGATCGGCGGGCTGGTCGTCGATGGACTCGAACGCCACCGGCTGCTCGACCCGCAGGAACACCCCACGAATGCGGTCCAGACCCTCAATCCGGGCATGGGGCACGGCGACGCCGTGGCCAATCCCGGTGGAGCCCGCCTGTTCGCGCTCGCTCAGCGCGTCGAGAACCGCGCTTGCCTCGAGCCCGAAGTTGCGCGCCGCCAGTTCGGCCAGGTGGGCCAGGATCTGGCGCTTGTCGGTCGCGCTCACGCGCAGCGCAATGGCGCCGCGATCCAGAATATCGCCGATCTGCATGCTTGCTTCGGAAGGCCTGTTCTACGGGTCCGAGGCCGCACGGGTCCCGGCGAGGTTCAGATCCGACGGGCCGCCCTCAGGCGGCGCCGTTGGCGCCTGCTCCGTTCACCGGCTTCGTACGCTCGGGATCAATCCAACCGATATTCCCATCGGGCCGGCGATATACCACGGACAAACCGCCATGCGCGGCGTTCCTGAACACGATTGTTTGAGCACCAGTCATATCCAGCTCAAGCACCGCCATGGAAACCGTCATTTCACGGATCGGACGCTCGGTCTCGGCGATGACCATGGCCGCTGGCGCGCCTTCCGAGCCCTGATGGGCGTCATCGTCCCAATCAGGCTCATCCTCGCCCTCCGGCGTGCGCAGCACGAAGTAGGAGGCGGTCTCGGCCTGCTTGGCGAGCGCCTGCTGATGATGATCCTTCAGCCGACGCTTGTAGCGCCGGACCCGGGTCTCGATCTTCTGCAGGGCGGAGTCGAACGCGGTGTGCGCGTCGGTTCCGGTGCCGTGGCTCTGGAGCTGTTGCCCCGAGGCCAGGGTCAGGGCGCAATCCACCTTGAAGGTGTAGCCCTCGCGGCTGACGACAACATCGGCCCCACCGCCCGCGCGGTCGATATATTTGCCAATGCTGTTGGTGAGTTCGTCGGTGACCCGCAGACGCAGGGCCTCTCCGACATCGACGTGTTTGCCGGTGACTTGGACTTGCATAACCTCAAGAACGCGCCTGTCTCGGGTTGGTGTCAAGTGCGTCAAAGACTGCTCATGGCCACGATGAAAAGCCTGTGGATAACCCCGGCTGCGAGCGCCAGAACCCCCAGACTGACCGCTGTGGCCGCATAGCCCGCCAGGGCGAAAATCCCGTCCCGCTGCAGCAGGGCCACCGCGAACAGGCTGATCGCCAGAGCCGGCAGCAGGTTGCCCAGGGGCAGGGGCAGCATCAGCACCAAGGCCAGGACCGTACAGCAGACCCCGATGAGACGGTCGCCAAGCGGGCCGAACATGAAGGTCATCCGGGCCGTGGAGACCCGCTCCACCTGTTCCACCCCGGGGATCAGCTTGAGGAACGCCCCGCGCAGCACAGTCATGTCCATATGCTGAGCACGCAGCCCGGCCGGCATCCAGGGACTGCTCACCCCAAGCGCCAGCTGCGGCGCAAACAGCAGCAGTGGCGCACCCAGGAAGGTGGAGGAGCCCGGCGGCAGAGGCAGCAGATTGGGGGCGGCGAACAGGAAGAGCAGCGCCCCGAACGCCCGCCTGCCAAAGCGACTGATCAGGGTCCCGAAGTCCTCGGTCTCATGGGAAAGGTCGCAGAGGTCCCGGAGTATCTCCGAGAGGCTCATCCGCCGTTCCGGCTCGGCAATCCCCATCGTCATGGGGCCTGGGTATGGGCGCGCAGGACAGGCGGCGCAATCGGCCATGGGGCCAGACGCTTTACAGGGCCGCCATCTGGGCCTATCGGGGTCGCATGCTGCATCATGCCGCCATGACCATGATTATTAAAACCACTGCGCTTGCGGGCGCAGGGGTCTGGTCCTGGCTGTCCGCAGCCGACTGACGATCCCTGCTTGACCCCGCCGGAAGGATGGGGTCGGCCAAGGAAAAGCCAGCCTCCCTCCGGCCAGACCCCGGAGGCTTCCATGCCGCAGTCCCTTGCAATGTCCCTGGCCCGTCCGTCGCCGGCCAAGTCCGCCGTAGCGCGGCCCCTGACCGTGGCCATTGTCGGCGCCACCGGCGCCGTCGGCGCCGAGTTGATCGGCTGCCTGGAACGCCGAGACTTCCCGGTTGGGGAGCTGCGGCTGCTGGCCTCTCCGCGCTCGGCCGGAACGGTCCTGACCTTCCGAGGAACGCCATTGACCGTCCAGGCCCTGGATGAGGCCAGTTTCGAGGGCGTGGACCTGGCCTTCTTCTCCGCCGGCGCCACCCTGTCGCGCCGCTACGGCCCGCTGGCGGTCGCCGCCGGGGCCTGGGTGGTGGACAATTCCTCGGCCTTCCGCATGGACCCCGACACCCCGTTGGTGACGCCCGAGGTCAATGGCTGGCGGCTGGGGGAGATGGACGGCCGGCTGGTGGCCAATCCCAACTGCGTGGCGGCCATCGCCGCCGTCGTGCTGGCCCCCCTGCACGCCCGACGGCTGATCGTGCGACTGATCGGATCCACCTATCAGGCCGCCTCGGGCGCCGGCGCCGCGGCCATGGCCGAACTGCGCGACGCCACCGCCGCAGCCCTGGCCGGCCAGGCCTATCCGCCCCAGGTACTCGCCCACCCCTACGCCTTCAACCTGTTCAGCCACGACGCCGGGATCGATCCGGAGACCGGCTATAATGGCGAGGAGCTGAAGGTCATGGCCGAGCTCCGCCGTCTGCTGGGCGCCGCCGACCTGCCGGCCAGCTTCACCTGCATCCGGGTGCCGACCCTGCGGGCCCACGCCATGGCCCTGACCGTGCGATTCGCCGAACCGGTGAGCGTGGCCGAGGCCAGGTCCTGGCTCTCGGCCGCCGATGGGGTCCGGGTGGTGGACGATCAGGCCGCCAACCACTTCCCCATGCCCGCCGAAGCACAAGGTCAGGATGATGTGCTGGTGGGCCGGATTCGCACCGATCTGTCGGACCCGTCTGGCCGCAGCCTGTCGCTGTTCGTGGCCGGCGATCAGTTGCTGAAGGGCGCCGCCCTCAATGCGGTCCAGATCGCCGAGGCCCTGCGGGAGGCGGGGCGGCTCTAGACCGCTTCCTTCATCGCCCGCCGGCGCTCCACCGAGGAGGGAATCCGCATGGCTTCCCGGTACTTGGCCACGGTCCGGCGGGCGATATCGACGCCGCCAGCCTTGAGGATCTCGACGATCTGGTCGTCGGAATGGACGCCGGCGCCCTGGGCCTCGGCGTCGATGAGCTGGCGAATCTTGTGGCGCACGCTCTCGGCCGAATGGGCCTCGCCGCCGGAGGACGAGGCGATCGAGGAGGTGAAGAAGAACTTCAGCTCGAACAGCCCCCGGGGCGTGGCGATGTACTTGTTCGACGTCACCCGGCTGACCGTCGACTCGTGCATGCCGATGGCCTCGGCCACGGTCTTCAGGTTCAAGGGCCGCAGGTGCTCCACCCCATAGGCCAGGAAGCCGTCCTGCTGGCGGACGATCTCGCTGGACACCTTGAGGATGGTCTTGGCCCGCTGGTCCAGGCTGCGCACCAGCCAGTTGGCCGTGGCCAGGCAGTCGGCGACGAAGGTCTTTTCCTGGTCTGAGCGGGCGCCGCCGGACACCTTGGCGTGATAGCGCTGGTCCACCAGCAGGCGCGGCAGGGTGTCGCTGTTCAACTCCACCAGCCATAGCCCGCCCGGACCCTCGCGCACGAAGACGTCCGGCGAGACCGGCTGGCTGGGTTCGCCGCCGAAGGCCGCGCCGGGCCGCGGGGTCAGGGCGCGCAGCTCGGCGAGCATGTCGCGCAGGTCCTCGTCATCCACGCCGCAGGCGCGTTTCAGACCCGCCATGTCCCGGCGGGCCAGCAGGTCGAGATTGTCCAGCAGCGCCGACATGGCCGGGTCGCAGCGATCGCGCTCGATCAGCTGCAGCCGCAGGCATTCGGCGACATCGCGCGCAAAGACGCCGGTAGGCTCCAGTCCCTGCAGGCGGGTGAGCACACCCTCGACAAGGGCGGGCTCGCAGCCCAGACGCTCGGCGGTCTCGGCCAGGTCGAGGCGCAGATAGCCGCCCTCGTCGACCCCGTCGATGAGCACCGCAGCGACCGCGGCCTGCGGCGGCGTGAAGCCCAGCAGGGCGGCCTGGTCCGTCAGATATTCGGCGAGGCTCTTTTCATGGGCGGCGAGACCGTCAAGACCGTCCCCGTCGCCTTCGAAGGTTCCGCCCTTGCCGGCCTTGGACCAGTCGATGGCGCCGCCGGCTTCACCGGCCTCGCTCCCGTCGCCGGTGGCCCGCTCGCCGGGCGAGACATCGTCATGGGCGGCGTCCAGATCGCTCTGGGCCGAACCGGCGCCGACCTCGTCCAGAGCCGCCTCGGCGCGGGCTTCGCCAGCGCCGTCGGAGATCTCTGGGGCAGGCTCAGGGTCACCCTCGTCCCGGGCCAGCAGGGGGTTCCGCTCAAGCTCGCCCTCGACATAGGCCTCCAGCTCAAGGTTCGACAGCTGCAGCAGCTTGATGGCCTGCTGCAGCTGGGGGGTGATGACGAGCCCCTGCCCCTGACGGATCTCGAGTCGCGCGCTGAGCGCCAAGGTTCAGCCCTCCTGGCCTGCTTCTTGCTGGCAAGGCTAGACGGCCATCCCACACCGATTGGTTAACTCCGACGTCGCCTGCGACGATTCAGGTCGGCGGTTTCGGCGTGGCCCCTCGGCGTGCTAGGCGCAGACCCTCAGAACACGAGTTTCATAAGGGAAGACGCCAATGTCCGATTCTGCGCCCCTGCGCCCCGAAACCCTGGTCATTCACGCCGGCGCGACGCCTGATCCGGTGACCAAGGCGAGGATCACGCCGATCTACCAGACCACCTCCTACGTGTTCGACGATTCCGACCACGCCGCGGCCCTGTTCAATCTCGAGGCGGCGGGCAACATCTATTCGCGCCTGGGCAACCCGACCTCGGGCGTGCTGGAGGCCCGTCTGGCGACTCTGGAGGGCGGCGTCGCGGCCCTGGCCGTGGCCAGCGGCCACGCGGCCCAGCTGCTGGTCTTCCACACGCTCATGGAGCCCGGCTGCAACATCGTCGCCTCGCGCAAGCTCTATGGCGGATCGATCACCCAGCTGAGCCAGAGCTTCAAGCGCATGGGCTGGGGTGTCACCTTCGTCGAGGAGTTGGAGCCGCAAGCCTTCGCCCGCGCCATCAATGACAAGACCCGGGCGGTCTTCATCGAATCGATCGCCAATCCGGGCGGCGTGGTGATGGATATCGCCGGCATCGCCGAGGTCGCCCATGGCGCCGGCGTGCCCCTGGTGGTCGATAATACGCTCGCCACCCCCTATCTCTGCCGACCCCTGGATCACGGCGCCGACATCGTCGTCCATTCCCTGACCAAGTTCCTCGGCGGCCATGGCAATTCCATCGGCGGGGCCATCATCGACGGCGGCAAGTTCGACTGGACGAGCGGCCGCTGGCCCAATCTCAGCGCCCCCAATCCCAGCTATCACGGCAAGGTCTTCACCGAGGCCTTCGGGCCGGCCGCCTTCGTCGTCGCCTGCCGGGCGCTCGGTCTGCGCGACCTGGGGCCGGCCATCTCGCCGTTCAACGCCTTCATGATCCTGACCGGCATCGAGACCCTGGCCCTGCGGATGGAACGCCACTGCGCCAACGCCCAGACCGTCGCCGAATGGCTGAAGGCCCACCCCAAGGTCGCCTGGGTGTCCTATGCGGGCCTGGCCGGCGATCCCAGCCATGAGCGGGCCAAGCGCTATGCGCCCAAGGGCGCCGGCGCGGTCTTCACTTTCGGCCTCAAGGACGGCTACGCGGCCGGCGTGAAGCTGGTGAGCTCGGTCAAGCTGTTCTCCCACCTGGCCAATATCGGCGACACCCGCAGCCTGATCATCCATCCGGCGTCCACCACCCACCGCCAGCTGGAAGAGGGCGACCAGATCGCCGCCGGCGCCGGACCCGACGTGGTCCGCCTGTCGGTGGGTCTGGAGCATGTGGATGACATCATCGCTGACCTGGACCAGGCCCTGGCCGGCATCTGAGGTCCGCAAGCCGACACCCCGCAACCGTCACCCTCGGGCTTGACCCGCGGGTCCATGCGCACAGCCGCTCGCCGGTGTTCATGGAGGGTCGGATCAAGTCCGATCCTGACGGGTGAGCGAGGCTGTGCGACCGCCTCGTCCTTCGAGGCCCTGCCGGAGCAGGGCGCCTCAGGATGAGGACGAAATCAAACGCCCGCACCCGCCCGCCTCATCCTGAGGTGTGAGCGCAGTGAGCCTCGAAGGACGCAAGGCCTGACCGCGGTCAGGCTCCGAAACGGTCGCCCAGATAGACCCGGCGAACTTCCGGATTGTCGATGATCTCGGCGGGGGATCCCTCGAACAGCAACTCGCCCGCATGGATGATCGCGGCGCGGTCGATGATGTCCAGGGTCTCGCGGACATTGTGGTCGGTGATCAGGATGCCGATGCCCCGACCCTTCAGATAGCTGATGACCTCGCGGATATCGGCGATGGCCAGGGGGTCGATCCCGGCGAAGGGCTCGTCCAGCAGCATGAAGGACGGCTCGCTGGCCAGGGCGCGGGCGATCTCAACCCGCCGCCGCTCGCCGCCTGAGAGGGAGATGGCCGGCGCGTCGCGCAGATGCTCGATGTGCAGCTCTTCCAGCAGCTGGTTGACGGTGGCGCGGGCCCGGGCGCCGTCTCGCTCGCGCAGCTCGACCACGGCCATGACATTCTGCGCCACGGTCATGCCGCGGAAGATCGAGGTCTCCTGCGGCAGATAGCCCAGACCCATCCGGGCGCGCTGGTACATGGGCTGGGCGGTGATGTTCTCGCCGTCCAGATAGATGGCGCCATAGTCGGCGGCGATCAGGCCGGTGATCATGTAGAAGCAGGTGGTCTTGCCGGCCCCGTTGGGCCCGAGCAGACCCGCCACCTCGCCGCGGGCCAGGCGCAGGGACACGCCCTTGACCACCGGGCGGCCGCGATAGGACTTGCCGATATTGTCGACCACCAGACCTTCGCCTGGCGCGAGGCCCTGTGCGCCGGCCGCCTGGGGTTTGTCGAGCACCGCGTCGGCCCCCTTAGCGCTTGGCCGCAGGCTGGCCCTGCGTCTGGTTCGGATAGAAGACCCCGCGGACCCGGCCCGGGGTCCCGGCGCCACGGGCGCTGGTCTCCATGCGCGCCTGCCCGGTGGAGACCTGGATCACCAGGCGCTCCCCGCGCAGCACGTTCTGGCCCTGGGCGGCCACCACGTCGCCGGTCATGGTGATGGTGTCGGCGGCCGCGTCATAGACCGCCGCATTGGCCCGCACCCGCTGGGCGGGCGTCACATAGTAGACCGAGCCCTGGGCGTCCAAACCCTGAAGCTCGCCGCAGGAGGATTCGGACCCCGTGCGCGCCGGGCGGGCGGCGGCGTAGCGGATCGTCAGCACATCGGCCCGCAACCGGGAATTGTCCTGCAGGGCCTCGGCCGAACCGCGCCAGATGGCCAGGCAGCGGGCGTTGATCACCTCCAGCTCATCGGCGGTGATGTCCACCGGCGCGTTTGAGCCGGCGGCCAGCTGGGCGTTGGCCGGGGCGGCCGGCGCCGCGAGCAGGGCGGCCGCCAGCATCAGGGCAGACAGGGGCGTCCGCCGGCCGGCTGCAGGGAGAAATGTCATCTCAAGACGCCTCTTTCGCATCATCGCGGCGAGTTCGGAGTGATGGTGCCGCTCACGCCGCCCTTGAAGACCATGCGCTCGCCCTTGTCGTACACGCCATAGGACTTTGCACGAATTTCTCCAAGGGGGCCGGCGCCGGTGATCAGGCCCTCGCCCTCCAGCACGCCGGTGGTGGTGTCGAACACCGCGCTGCCGGTGTCGAATGCCGCATCCGGGTCGTTCAGGCTCACATCCCCCTGCAACCGCAGGAGGCCGTCGCCCTCGTGGAAAACGCCGGACTGGGCCGACAGGCGCATGGGGCTCAGCCCCTCGCCGTCCAGGACCATGGCCGGCCGGTCCAGCACCACGCGCTGATAGTCATCTTCGTCTCGCACGGCGCTGTTGGCGGTGATCACGAAGGAGCGGCCCTGGGCGTCGCGGCCCATGAACCGCGGATTGACCAGCCGGATCGGCGCGTCGGACTCCTCCGGCTCGGCCGGGGCGCCGGCCAGGGTGTTATAGGTCACCATCCCGGCGAGGCTGAGGACGATCACCGCGATGATCGCCGGCAACACCACCCTCAGGCGCAGAATCAGCTGCGACCGACGTCGCCAGCGCCCCATGGCCAGGGCCGAGGCCGGCCCGCGGGCCTCGTATGCCAGGGCGCTCACCACAGCCTCATGTGTGGGCGAAAATGTCGGAGTCCTCCCATCCGGCCACGTCCAGCAGGGCCCGATGCGGCAGGAACTCGAAACAGGCCCGCGCCAGGGCGTCGCGGCCCTCCCGGGCCAGCATGCCGTCCAGGCGGGCGCGGACGGCGTGGAGGTGCAGGACGTCGGAGGCGGCGTAGGCCACCTGGTCGTCTGAGAGGTTGGCCGCGCCCCAATCGGAGCTCTGCTGGGCCTTGGACAGGTCGACGCCCACCATCTCCCGGGTCACATCCTTCAATCCGTGCCGGTCGGTGTAGGTCCGGGCCAGCTTGGAGGCGATCTTGGTGCAGTAGACGGGCGCGGTCATCACCCCCAAATGGAGATGGAACATGGCGATGTCGAATCGCCCGAAGTGGAAAATCTTGGTGACCGCAGGATTGGTCAGCAGGGCCTTCAGATTGGGGGCGTCATAGGTCGCACGATCTAGCTGGACCAGATGGGCGTCCCCGTCACCAGCCGAGATCTGCACCACGCACAGCGGGTCGCGCCCCAGGCGCAGGCCCATGGTCTCCGAATCGACCGCCACCGACTCGACGCCGCCGAACAGGCCTGCCGGCAGATCGCCCTTGTGAAGATGATTGGCCAAGACCGCTTGCTCCGCAGATGGCGCGGGCCTCGCCGCGCGGCTTTGGGATGTCCTGCGGGGGAGCAAAGGACGGCCACCCCCGCGGAGACCTTAGAAAGGGGTGGTGCCCAGGAGAGGACTCGAACCTCCACGGCCGTTAAGCCACTGGCACCTGAAGCCAGCGCGTCTACCAATTCCGCCACCTGGGCCCGGTCCGTCGGATCGGGAGGCGGGACTACTAGGGAAAAGCCAGACGGGCGTCAACGGACCTTTTCATCGGAAATTGAAGTCGCATTGCAGCAGGGGTCAGCATCGTCTATCCGGGCGGCTCGGGAAGTTTGCAAATCAACGGGCCGGGCCATGCAGGATCTCGTCACCGTCTTCGGCGGATCGGGCTTTGTGGGAAGTCAGGTGGTGCGGGCTCTGGCCCGGGCCGGACATCGGGTGCGGGTGGCGGTTCGCCAGCCCGCCCGGGCCTATGACCTCCTGCTGCTCGGCGATGTGGGCCAGATCCAGGTGGTCCAGGCCAATATCCGCGATCAGGACTCCGTCGCCCGGGCGCTGGACGGAGCCAGCGCCTGCGTCAATCTGGTGGGCGTCCTCTATGAGAGCGGCCGCCAGAAGTTCGCCAGCCTGCATACAGATGGCGCACGCAATGTGGCCGAGGCGGCCAAGGCCGCTGGCGTCGCCCGCATGGTCCAGGTCTCCGCCATCGGCGCGGACGCGGGCAGCCCCTCGATCTATGCCCGCACCAAGGCGGCCGGCGAGGCCGCCGTGCGCACGGCCATGCCCCAGGCGGTGATCCTGCGCCCCTCCATCGTGTTCGGGCCGGAGGACGACTTCTTCAACCGCTTCGCCGCCATGGCCGTGCTGTCGCCGGCCCTGCCGCTGATCGGCGGCGGCAAGACGAAGTTCCAGCCGGTCTTTGTCGGCGATGTGGCCCGGGCTGTGGCCGCGGCCCTGGTCAATCCCGCCAGCGCGGGCCAGACCTATGAGCTCGGCGGCCCCGCCATCCTCACCTTCCGGCAGCTTCTGGAGCTTGTGCTGAGCGAGACCCAGCGCCGCCGGTTCCTGCTGCCCCTGCCCTTCGGGATCGCCAGCCTGATCGGCCAGGTGGGAAATCTGGTGGCACTGACGCCGATCGCCCCGCCGCTGACCACTGACCAGGTGGCGCAGCTGAAGGTGGACAATGTGGCCAACCCGGCCCTTCCGGGCTTGTCTGAGCTGGGGATCGAGGCCACCGCTGTTGAATCTGTGGTGGGCTCCTATCTCTACCGCTACCGCAAGGGCGGTCAGTTCGCCGAGCCGCCGGAACTCGATATCGGCGCCACCCCGGCATAGCGCGCCCGCGGCCGGATCAGGCCGCCGGTCTGCACCTGTTCGATGGCGTGGGCGATCCAGCCCGCACATCGCGCCGTCGCGAACAGGGCGAAGGGCGCGTCCCGGGGCAGTCCCAGAACCTCCGACAGCGCCACCAGGGCGAAATCCACATTAGGCCGCTGTCCCGTGGCGCCGGCCACCGCGGTCCGCAGCGCCGCCAGCTCCGCCGGGGGATCGAACCGGGCCAGCAGGGCCTCGGCGCGGGGATCGCCTTCCGGATAGAGGGCGTGGCCGAAGCCCGGCAGGCTACGATCCTGGGCCAGACGCGCGGCGATGGCGGCGGCCGGCCCCAGCTGCGCGGCTTCTGAGGCCAGGGCGCGCATGGCGTCGCCGGCGCCCCCATGCCGCGGCCCAGAGAGGGCGGACAGCCCCGCCAGCGCCGCCGCCGACAGGGACGCGCCCGTGGAGGCCGCCACCCGGGCGGCGAAGGTCGACGCGTTCAGCTCATGGTCGGCCAGCAGCACCAGGGCCCGGCGGATCAGGTCGGCGCCGCCATCCCCCCGGGCGCAGCCCCAGGCCTGGCCCAACCGCTCATGGATCGCGCCGCTGGCCGGCGCGCCGGCCACAGCGTCGGTGAGCACGTCCAGCAGGGTGGCCGCCTCCACCGCCAGCGCCAGGGGATGGCGGCCGAGCGCGGGGGGATCGACCCCGGCCCGCTGGGCCAGGGCCGCAAAGGCCCGGGCGCGCATGTCTGATCCCGCTGGCGGAATCCCGCGCGCCGTTCGCTTCAGGGCCGCCCCGTCGCCGCCCCGCAACAGCCGGGCCACCGCCTCCAGAGTCTGGCTTTCGGCCAGCTGGGCGGCGTCGCGGCCGCGATAGTAGAGCGCGCCGCCCATGACGGTGGTGATGGCCGAGTCCAGGACCGGCTCCCCCCAGGCGATGGCGCCGGCGGCCACCGCGGCGGCCTTGCGGCCCCTCACCTTCCGATCCGCCAGGGCGGCCACATCGGCGGCGCGGTAAAGACTTCGGCGGGGGTCGGCGGGATCGGGCCGAGCGGCGACACGCCCTCGGCTCGCATAGGCATAGAGGGTCTGGCTGCGGACATTGAGCCGGGCGCAGGCCTCCTCGGCGGCGATCCAGTCGGTCATGGCCATATATTGATTATATTGATCAAGATTGACGGCGAAGCCTGCCGGTCGAAATCCTCGCGCGCAAGTCGAAACCGGAGCCTCCCCATGAACGCCCACGCTTCTGCGCCCCCTGAAGGCCTCGAAGGTGTCGTCGCCGCCCGCACTGTCCTGTCCGAGGTGGACGGTCAGGCCGGCCGTCTGATCATCCGCGGCCGCTCCCTGGACGACCTGGCTGGCCACGCTACGTTTGAGGACCTCACGGCCCTGCTCTTCGGCGGCTTCTTTGAGGATCTGCCATCGGAGCTGGGGGCCGCCCTCGGCCAGGCCCGCGTCGAGGTGTTCGCGGAGGTGGCGCATCTGGACCAGGGTCTCGCCGCCCTTGAGCCGGTGGAGGCGGTCCGCGCCCTGATCGCCCGGCTCCCCGACGGGGATGATCTGGCCACCGCCCTCAGGCTGATCGCCGCGCCGGCGGTCTTCACCCCGGCCGTGGTCCGCGTCCAGGCCGGCCAGAGCCCCATCGCACCCGATCCGAGGGAGCCCCACGCTGCGGACATTCTGCGGATGCTGACGGGCCAGGCCCCCACGGCCGCCCAGGTCGCAGGCCTGGACGCCTATCTGGTCACCGTCTCCGACCATGGGCTCAACGCCTCGACCTTCGCCGCCCGCGTGGTGGCCTCGACCAGGGCCGGCCTGACCTCGGCGGTCCTGGCTGGGATCAGCGCCCTGAAGGGGCCGCTGCACGGGGGCGCGCCAGGTCCGGTGATCGAGATGCTGGACGGCATCGGGCGCCCCGAGAACGCGAGGGACTGGATCGAGGCGGCCCTGGCCCGGGGCGAGCGGCTGATGGGCTTTGGCCACCGTATCTACCGGGTGCGCGATCCTCGGGCCGATGCGCTGAAGGGCCCGGTCAGGGCCCTGGCCCAGGACGCAGGCGCCCGCCCCGGCCGCGTGGCCTTCGCCGAGGCCGTCGAGGCTGCGGCCCTGGACATTCTCAAGACCCACAAACCCGACCGGCCCCTGGACACCAATGTAGAGTTCTACACCGCGCTTCTGCTCGAGGCCCTGGACTTCCCGCCATCGGCCTTCACCTGCGTCTTCGCCATGGGCCGGGTGGTCGGCTGGCTGGCCCACGCCCGCGAGCAGCTGGCCGGCGGCCGGCTGGTGCGGCCCCAGTCGGTCTATGTGGGACCAGCTCCGCGCCAGGCCGCCTGACCGCCTGACCGCCTGCCGAGGCCGGCGCGGGCGAATTCTCCCGCTGGCGCCGGCCGAGCCAGGGTCTAGGATCAGGGCATGACCGCATCTGCTCCAGCCCTGGCGCTCGCCCCGGCCCAGGCCGCCGCCCTGACCCGCAGGATCACCCTGCTGTCGGTGGCCGTCGCCCTGGTGCTGGTGGCCCTGAAGACCGCCGCCTGGTTGGCCAGCGGCTCGGTGGCCGTGCTGGCCTCCCTGGCCGATTCCGGCCTCGACCTGATCGCCTCGCTGATCACCTTCTTCGCCGTGCGCTACGCCGTGGCCCCGCCCGACGCCGAGCATCGGTTCGGCCACGGCAAGGCCGAGGCCTTCGCCAGCCTGATGCAGGCGGGCCTGGTCTTCGCCTCGGCCGCCCTGGTGGGCCGCGAGGCCATCGCCAGCCTGCTGGATCCGCAGCCCATCGCCCACGGGGGCTGGGCCATGGCGGTCATGGCCGCCTCCATCGCGCTCACTGGCCTGTTGGTGGCCGCCCAGACGCGGGTGCTGAAGCAGACCCAGTCGGTGGCGGTCTCCGGCGACCGGGCGCACTATTTCTCGGATCTCGCCTCTAACCTCGCCGCCCTCCTGGGCGTGGCCGGGGCGGCGCTGGCGGGCTTCAACAGCCTGGACGGGGCGGCGGGGCTGATCGTCGCGGCCATCCTGATCTGGGCGGCCATCGGGGTCTTCCGCGAGGCCGCCCACCAGCTGATGGATCATGAACTGCCCGAGGACCAGCGGGCCCTGATCGTGAGGTTGATGACCCAGGACCCGCGCCTGACCGACATCCACCAGCTGCGCACCCGGGCCTCGGGCCCCTATGTGCACATCCAGATGCACGCCGACCTGGACCCCGACCTGACCCTGGACGCCGCCCATCAGGTGATCGTCGAGGCTGAAAACCGGCTGCTGAAGCACTTTCCGGCCGCAGATATTCTGATCCATGCCGACCCCCGGGGCCGGGCCGAGCCCCATGGCGGCGCGTTTGCGGAAACCGCCGCGACCTGAAGCCGCATAGATACCCAGATAGGGCGCCGCCGCAGGCTTCGTAAACGCGCCCTTAAGGCCCCCCGGGCTTTATCGAGACCTGATCAAACTGTCCGCATTCGCGGCGAAATGCCGGCATGAGCGTCCAACGCACCCTTTACCACTTTCCGCTCGACCCGGCCTCGCGGCAGGTCCGTCTGGCGCTGGGCGAAAAACGCCTGGCGTTCGAAGACGTGGTCGTCCGCTATTGGGAGCAGCCCGACGACCTGTCGGCGCTCAATCCGTCGGGTCTCACGCCGGTGCTGGTGGAGGACGGCCCCGACGGCCGGCTGGTGCTATGCGAGAGCCGGGCCATCCTCGACTATCTGGAAGAGCGCCATCCTGAGCCCGCCCTGCTGGGTCGCGAAGCCGCCGACCGCGCCGAGGCCAGGCGGCTGCTGCAATGGTTCGACCGCAAGTTCGACTATGAGGTCGGCTCCTTCCTGCTGCATGAGAAGATGGAGAAGCGCCTTCTGCGCATGGGGGCGCCGGACCTGGCCGCCCTGCGCCGCGGACGCGAGGCCCTGCGCATCCATCTGACCTATCTGGCGAGCCTGCTGGCCGAGCGCGACTGGCTGGCGGGACGGCGCCTCAGCCTGGCCGATTTCGCCGGCGCGGCGCACCTGTCGGTGATCGACTATTTCGGCGACGTGCCCTGGCGCGACTTTCCGGTCGTCAAGACGTGGTACATGACGGTGAAGTCCCGCCCCTGCTTCCGGCCGCTCCTCGCTGATCGCTGGCCGGGGCTCGCGCCCGCGGCCCATTATGACGACCTCGATTTCTGAATCCCCTGAAGACCGGATCCGCGCCCAAGCCCTCGCCCTGGGCTTCGACGACTGCCGCCTGGCCAGGGCCGACCAGCCCTGGATCGCCGGCGCGCGGCTGGCCGAATTCGTCGCCGAAGGTCGCCACGGGGAGATGGCCTGGCTGGAAACCACCCTGGATCGCCGGTCCCACCCCCAGGCGATGTGGGACGGCGCCCGTTCGGCCGTCATGCTGGGGGTCAATTACGGGCCAGAGCATGACCCCCGGGCCGTCCTGGAGCACCCCGACCGGGGGGCCATATCAGTCTATGCGCAGGGCTCGGACTATCACGACCTGATCAAGAAGCGGCTGAAGCAGCTGGCGACCTGGATGGTCCAGACCTTCGGGGCTGAGGTGAAGGTGTTCGTCGATACCGCGCCCCTGCTGGAAAAGCCGCTTGCTGAGGCCTCGGGCCTGGGCTGGCAGGGCAAGCACACCAACCTCGTCTCCCGCCAGTTCGGCTCCTGGCTGTTCATAGGCTCGGTGCTCACCACCCTGGAGCTAAAGCCCGATCCGCCCGGCGAGGACGCCTGCGGCTCTTGCCGCGCCTGCCAGGACGTCTGCCCGACGAACGCCTTTCCCGCGCCCTACCAGCTCGACGCCCGGCGCTGCATCTCCTATCTGACCATCGAGCTGTCAGGCCCGATCGCTGTGGAGTTCCGGCAGGCCCTGGGCAACCGGATCTATGGTTGCGACGACTGCCTGGCGGTCTGCCCCTGGAACAAGTTCGCCCAGGGCGCCCGCGAGGCGAAACTGCAGGCCCGCGAGGCGCTGAAGGCGCCCCGGCTCGCAGAGCTGGCCGCCCTGGACGACACAGCCTTCCGCGCGCTCTTCACCCAGAGCGCGGTCAAGCGCCTGGGCCGCGACCGGTTCGTCCGCAATGTCCTCTACGCCATCGGCAATACCCGCGACCCCGGGATGGTCCAGGTGGCGCGGGCGCGGCTTCAGGACGAGGCGGCGGTCGTCAGGGGGGCTGCGGTCTGGGCCCTGTCACAGCTTCTGCCCCCCGAAGCCTTCGCCGCCGAACGGGCGCTAGCCTTGTCGAGCGAGGTCGATGAGGTGGTGCGGGCGGAGTGGGGATCAGGCGTGACCTGAGCGCCGCGGCCTCAAACATCATCCGTCATTCCCGGCCTCGTGCCGGGAATCCCTTGCGACGCTTGCGCCTGCCCTCGACAGGGATGCTCGGGACAAGCCCGAGCATGACGCGTTGAAAGACTCCGAGGCCTCCCGGATCAGTCGGCGTAGACCGCCGCCCGCTTCTCCATGTTCGACATCACCGCCTCCTTCTGGTTGGGCGATCCGATCACCGCCCCCTGCTCGGCGCTTTCAGCCAGCAGGATGTCGTGCTGGCTGGCGGGTGTCTCGGCCAGTTCGATCAGCCGCTTGGCGCCGCGGATGGCGTGGGGGCTCTTGGCCGCGATCTCGGCGGCGAAGGCGAGCGCCTCGGCGCGCGGGTCGGCGCAGACCCGGGTGGCGAAGCCCAGGCGCTGGGCCTCCTCACCGTCGAAGATGCGGCCGGAATAGGTGAGCTCGCGGATCACGTCGCCCCGGGCCAGATGGCGCATCAGCACCAGACCGCCCATGTCGGGCACCAGGCCCCACTTGATCTCCATCACCGCCATGCGCGTGTCTGGCGTCACGAAGCGCATGTCGGGGGCCAGCGCCAGCTGGAAGCCGCCGCCAAAGGCCACCCCATGGATGGCGGCGATCACCGGAACCGGCTGCTCGCGCCAGACCATCACGGCGTGCTGCGCGCGGTTGGAGCCGCCAGGGGTGCGGCTGGGGGTCAGCAGGGTCCCGCCATCGGCCGCCCCGCGGTTGCGCTCGCCCGAGGCCATGGCGGCGAAGGAGCCCATGTCGAGGCCGGCGCAGAAGGCGCGCCCCTCGCCCGACAGCACCACGGCGCGCACACCCTTGGTGGTCTTCAGCGTCTCGCCCGTCTCGATCAAGGCCGAGAACATGGCGTCGTCCAGGGCGTTCATCTTGTCGGTGCGGACCATGCGCACGTCGGCGACGCCGTCCTTGATCTCCACCTTCACCCGGTCGTTCATGAGCATCCTCCCGCATCTCCCGGCTTGCGCGCCGGTGTCGGGGAAAGACTGTCACGGATCAGCCGGGCGGGCGATGGCGGATCAGCGCCTCCTGGGTCGCCGAGGCCACCAGACGGCCCTGGCGATCAAAGATCGAGCCTCGGTTGAAGCCCCGGCCGCCCGAGGCCGAGGGGCTGTCCTGGACATAGAGGTGCCAGTCGGAGAAGTCGCTGGCCCGGTGGAACCACAGGGCGTGGTCTAGGCTCGCCACCTGCAGGTGGCCGTGGGGGACCGGGTGTGGCCTAAGGCTCGCATCCAGCAGGCTCATATCCGAGCCGTAGGCCAGGGCGCACTGGTTGACCGCCACATCGGTCCCCACCGACTGGCGGGCCTTGAACCAGACATTGTATAGCGGGGCCATGGGTTCGGTCTGGTCCCGGCGCTGCGGATCGATGGGGCGAACCTCCACCGGCCATTCCCGGTCCCGGGGTGGGACGCCATCTGCCTCGCGCAACTGCTCCTCGTTCAGCAGATCCTCCGGCGCAGGCACGGCCGGTAGCTGATCCTGGTGCTCGAAGCCCTCTTCCGGGACCTGGAAGGAGGCGGCGAGGTTGAAGATCTGCTTGCCATTCTGGATGGCGGTGACCCGGCGCACTGAGAAGGAGCCGCCGTCGCGAGCCCGGTCCACCTGGAACAGGATCGGGATGGACGGATCGCCCGGCCGGATGAAGTAGGCGTGCATCGAATGGCAGAGCCGGCCCTCGATGGTGCGATAGGCCGCCGTCAGGGCCTGGGCCACCACCTGGCCGCCATAGATGCGCTGGCCTTGCCTGGCCGGCGTCAGGCCGCGATAGAGATCGAGCTCAATCTGTTCGAGATTGAGGATCTCCAGCAGTTCGTTCTGCGGTTGGCTCATCAGAAGCGGGCCTCCGGCATATCCTTCAGGCAGGGCAGGATCTTGTCCTTGTCCGAGGTGATGGCGGCCTCAGCGCTGACCGGCCAGTCGATGGCCAGGTCCGGGTCGTTCCAGATCACCCCGCCCTCGCAGTCCGGCGCATAGAGGCCGTCCACCTTGTAGAACAGCTCGCAATCATCGGTGAGCGTGCAGTAGCCGTGGGCGAAGCCGCGGGGCACCAGCAACTGCTCACCGCCCTCAGCGGTCAGCTCGGCGCCCACCCACTGGCCAAAGGTCGCCGAGCCGGGGCGCACATCGACGGCCACGTCATAGATGGCGCCGCGCAGGACCCGCACCAGCTTGGCCTGCGGATGGGGCGCGGTCTGGAAGTGCAGCCCGCGCACCGTCCCCTTCTTGGCGTTGAGCGCCTGATTGTCCTGCACGAAATCGCAGGTGATACCGGCGTCCCCCAGGGTCTTGCGGCTCCAGGTCTCGGCGAACCAGCCCCTCGCATCGCCATGGCGCTTGGGCGTGATAAGCAGAACCTCGGGCAGGGCGAGCGGGGTGATGGCGGTCATGGAACTCTACGTGTCGATATTGGAGCGCGCCCCGGCATGAACGACCCTTTCGGCGAAGACAAGGCGCCCCCTGCGCTCAGCGTCGTCATCGTCGCCTATAACAGCGCCGCCAGCCTGCCGGCCTGCGTCGCCGCCCTGGCTGCACAGACCTTCGGCGACTACGAACTGCTGATCGTCAATAACGCCTCGCCGCAGGGCGAAGCCCACGGGGCGGCGCAGGGCCACCCCCGCGTCCAGGTGATCGAGGCCGGGGCCAATCTCGGCTTCGCCGCCGGCGTGAACCTGGGGGCGCGCGAGGCCAGAGGCCGCTGGCTCGTGCTGCTCAACCCCGACGCCTATCCCGATCCCGATTGGCTGGAGCAGCTGGTCGCGGCCAGCCAGCGGTATCCGAAGGTGCGCTCCTTCACGTCCCGCCAGGTGATGGCCCAGGACCGCAGCGTGCTGGACGGCCTAGGGGATGTGATGTCGGCGCCAGCCATTCCCTATCGCGGCGGCTACCTGTCCCCCGATCCCGGCAATACGGCCGAGGGCGAAGTGTTTTCCCCCTGCGGCGCGGCGATGATGGTCGACCGGGAGATGTTCCTCCGCCTCGGCGGCCTGGACGAGGCCTTCTTCTGCTATTGCGAGGATGTGGACTTCGGCTACCGGCTGCAGCTGGTGGGTGAGCCCACCCTGCTGGTCCCGGCCGCCGTGATCGCCCATGAGGGCTCGGCCTCCTCCGGGGGCCCGAAGTCCGAGTTCGCCGTCTTCCATGGCGTGCGCAACCGCTTCTGGGTGCTGGTCAAGAACACGCCGGCCCTGCTGCTGCCGGTGATCCTGCCCCTACATCTGCTGGCCTTTGCGGTGGTCAGCCTGCGGCCGCAGAACCGTCCCCTGCTGGCGGTGACCTGGCGAGGGTTCAAGGCCGCCCTGGCGGGGCTGGGGCCGGTCTGGACAAGCCGACGACGGACCCAGGCCCAGCGCCGGGTCTCGGCGCTTCAGATCGCCCAGGCCCTGACCTGGGATCCCAAGGACCTGTCAGGCCGCCGGGCGGTCATTCGCCCGCTGCGGCCCAGTCGACGAGGCGCGCCATGAAGGCCCCGCCCCGCTCCATCTGAGAGACCTCGACGAATTCGTCGGGCTGGTGGGCCTGATCAATGGAGCCCGGGCCACAAATGACGGTGGAGAAGCCCGCCTCCTGGAACTGACCGGCCTCGGCGGCGAAGGCCACCACCCTCGCTGGGCCATTGTCGCCGGCCAGCCGGCGGGCGAAGGCCTCAGCCGCCCCGTCCGTTTCCGGCGCGAGCGGCGGGGTGTGCGAGCGCTGAACCACCTCGACCCCGGTGTCGGGGAAGCGGGCCTTGAGCGCGGCGTCGGCGGCCGCGCAGGCCTCGAAGAAGGGGGCCAGCACCGCCTTGGGATCGAGACCCGGCGGGCTGCGCAGGTCGAACAGGAAAACGCATTCCCGCGCCAGGATGTTCACCGCCGTGCCGCCGTTCATCTGGCCGACGGTGAGCGTCGCGTGCTTGGGCGTAAACGGCGAGGCCGGATCGGCGTCGCGCTCCAGCTGCTCAGCCAGGTCACACAGCATGCCCATGAGGCGGATGGCGACCATGTTGGCCGAGGCGCCCAGCTGGGTCTGGCTGGAATGGGCCTCATGCCCGCGCACGGTCACCCGGAAGGTGTTGATCCCCTTGTGACCGCTGACGGCTTCCATATTGGTCGGCTCGCCGACCACCACCAGGGCGGGCCTCGGCAGCTCGCTGGCGATGATGCGGATCATGTCGGGGGCGCCGATACAGCCCACCTCCTCATCATAGGAAAACGCCAGGTGGACGGGCTTCTTCGGCTGGGCGGCCAGGATGTCCGGTACGGCGGCCAGAGAGAGCGCCAGAAAGCCCTTCATGTCGCAGGTGCCGCGCCCATAGAGCCGCCCGTCCCGCGGCGTCACCTGAAAGGGGTCAGAGCTCCAGGGCTGGCCGTCCACCGGCACCACATCTGTGTGGCCCGACAGCACCACCCCGCCAGGAATGTTAGGACCGATGGTGGCGATCAGGTTGGACTTGGTCCCGTCGGCGTTGGGAACCCGGCGGTGACCGACGCCGTGGCCATTGAGGTAGGCCTCGACCCACTCGATCAGGGCCAGGTTGGAGAGACGCGAGGTCGTGTCGAAGGCCACCAGGCGCTCAAGGATCTCGAGCGCGCGGGGCGTGAGGGTCTGGGAGGATGACATGGCGCCAAGCCTAGACCTGCGCGTCCGCCGGCTCCAGATGTCATCGGCGACGGGTGAGCTACCCAGATCGGGCGCCGCTTCGGTGGGCTATCTGGCCGCAACGGTCCCGCGAACGCTGCCTTTCACGCAGCGTTAAGGGGCGGTCACCAAGGTGGCTCGCGTCCTGAGGGCGACGGGCAAGAGCACAATCCAGGGTCGATGTCATGAGTACTGAGCCTCCTTCGGCTCCCCGGTGGGTCGATGTGGCGAGATTTCGCAAGCGCGACGCCCGGGTGATCATGCCTCTGACCCTGCTGGCCGCAATCGGCAGCCTGCTCTGGCTGCCCTTCGCCTTTTCCGCCGCCTGGTTTGTCGCCAACTTCGTCCTCCAGTTGTTCAACCAGCTGCTCTGCCGCCGGCTGCTGGCGGTCCCGGCGCCGGGACCTTCGGCCGAGCAGGGTCTGGCGGCGTTCACCCTGATCGAGACCCTGGGCTATGGGGCTATGCCGCTCGCCCTGCTGATGACCGGGGATCAGACCGCCGCGGTCGCCGCCATGGCCATGATCGGCGCGGTCGCCCTGAGCGGCGCGGCCGAATTGCCCGCCTCCCGTCTGATCAGCGGCGCGGCGCTCGCCGCCATCGGCGCGATGACCCTGGCGGGGATGTTGCTGAGCCCCGCCGATACCCCCTGGCAGGCCGTCCTGGTGGCCGCCATCGCGGTCGGCGCCATGTTCGCCTACGTCCTGGAGGCCGCCCTGCACCGGGAGGCCATCGAAGGCGCTTTGGCCGCGGCTCTGGAGCGGGCCCGCGCTGGCGAGCGGGGAGCCGAAACCGCCAACGCCGCCAAGAGCGCCTTCCTGGCCACCATGAGCCACGAGATCCGCACCCCCCTTAACGGCGTGCTCGGCATGAGCCAGGTGATGAGCCGCGATGAACTGAGCGCCCCGCAGCGGGAGCGGCTGGAGGTGATCCGCCAGTCAGGCGAGGCCCTGACCGCGCTCCTGAACAACGTCCTGGATCTCTCCAAGATTGAGGCCGGTCAGATGGAGGTGGAATTCATCCCCTTCGACCTCACAGACGTCCTGGAGTCCGCTAGCGCCCCCTTCGCCCCCCTGGCTTTCGACAAGGGGCTGGGCCTGGAACTGGCCGTGGACGACAGCGCGCGGGGAGTCTTCCAGGGCGATCCCACACGTCTGCGGCAGGTGGTGTCCAATCTGTTGTCCAACGCCGTGAAGTTCACCGACGAGGGGACCGTGACCCTGGGCGCCGAAGCCGATGGGGGCCAGCTACGGCTCTGGGTGGCCGACACGGGGCCAGGCATGACCGAGGTCGAACTCGGCCGCCTGTTCGTCCGGTTCGCCCAGCTCGATTCGTCCACCACGCGGCGGCACGGCGGCACAGGTCTTGGCCTGGCCATCTCCCATGAGCTGTGCGGTCTGATGGGCGGGGTTCTAGAAGCGACCAGCGCCCCTGGGCAGGGCTCGGTCTTCACCCTGACCTTGCCCCTGGCGAGGCTGGCCGACGCCCCGGCAAGCGCCAGCCAGGGCCTGGGGCTCGCCGCGGGGAGTCTCGCCGGCCTGCGGGTCCTGGCGGCCGAGGACAATCAGGTGAACCAGGTGGTGCTGAAGGCCCTGCTGGCCCCCCTGGGGATCGAGCCGGTGATCGTCAGCGACGGCGCCGAGGCCCTGGCCGCCTGGGAGGGCGCAGACTGGGATCTGGTGCTGATGGATGTGCGGATGCCGGTGATGGATGGCCTGACCGCGACGGCGGCCATCCGCGCCCGGGAAATGAGCCAGGGCCGCCGCCGCACGCCGATCATCGGCCTGTCGGCCGACGCCATGGATCATCAGGTGGACGCGCTTTTGGCCGCCGGCATGGACAGCCATGTGAGCAAGCCCATCGAGGTCAGCCGGCTGTATGGAGTCCTGGAGGCCGCGCTTTAGCCCTGCTGGACGCGGCCGGGGCCGGGCAGCACGTCGATCAGTTCGATGCGGAAGATAAGCACGCTGTTGGGCGGGATCGGCCCCTGGCCCGACTCCCCGTAGCCCATTTCCGGGGGCACGGTGATGATCCACTCATCGCCCGGCCGCATCAGCGGCAGCACTTCCAGCCAGGCCGGGATCAGGCCCGCCAGCGGCATGGCCGCGGGCACCCCGCGCTCATAGGAGGAGTCGAACACCTCCCCGTCGGCCAGTTTGCCCTCGTAGTGGACCTTGACCTCATCGGCGGGGGTGGGCCTGAGCCCCTCGGCTGGGCCAGACCGCACGATTTCATACTGGACACCGGAAGGCAGGGTCTCGACCCCGTCGCGCTCGGCGTTCTGCTCCATGTAGATCTTCGCCTCGGACGCCGCCTCGCCCCCTTGGGGAGAGCAGGCGACCAGGGCCAGGGCCGCAGCCAGGGCGAACAGGGGGGCGAGCATTGCGGGCGTCCTCGGGATGATACGACTTGGCGGGATATGGGTCAGACGGCGCGGGGCGGATAGCCCCGCTCGCGCAGAGCGTCCATGATTTCCTGGGTGTGCTTGGCGTCGCGGGTCTCGATCATGATGTCGAACTCCGCCCCCTTGGCCGGGACGTCGAGGGCCAGGCGGTTGTGGGCCACTTCGACGATGTTGGCGCCCATCTGACCAATGATGGCCGAGACATTGGCCAGCAGGCCCGGACGGTCGTCGCCGATGATCCGCAGGGAGACCAGCCGCTGCTCGCGCACCAGCTCCCGGGTCAGGACCGAGGCCAGCAGACGGGTGTCGATATTGCCGCCGGTGATGATCAGACCGGCCTTCTTGCCCCGAAACCGCTCCGGATAGGCCAGCAGGCCCGCGAGAGCCGCAGCGCCGGCGCCCTCAGCGACGGTCTTCTCCACATTGCAGTAGAGGGCCACGGCGCGTTCGAAGAAGGGCTCCTCGACCAGCAGCACCTCGTCAATCAGCGGCCGGGCGACGCCGTAGCTGACATCGCCCACCTGCTTGACCGCGATGCCCTCGGCGATGGTCGCCCCGCCCGTGCCGCTGGCCCCGTTCACGCCGCGCATGCGGGCGGTGAAGGAGGGATACATGGCCGGCTCCAGGCCGACGACCTGGATGCCGGGCTTGAGATGCTTGGCGGCCGTGGCGCAGCCGGCGATCAGACCGCCGCCGCCGATAGGGATGGGCAGGACGTCCAGGTCGGGCACATCCTCCAGCATTTCCAGGGCCACGGTGCCTTGTCCGGCCATGACGTCCAGGTCGTTGAACGGATGGACGAACACCAGATCCCGCTCCTCGCAGATCTGCTTGGCCTTGCCCGAGGCCTCGTCATAGCCGTCGCCTTCGAGCACCACCTCGGCCCCGAACGCGCGGGTCTGCTGCACCTTCACGAAGGGGGTGGAGCGGGGCATGACGATGGTCACGGGAATGCCCAGCCGCGCGGCGTGATACGCCAGCCCCTGGCTGTGATTGCCGGCTGAGGCGGCGATGACGCCACGCTTCTTTTCGGCGTCGGTCAGCTGCAGCAGCTTGTTGAGCGCCCCGCGCTCCTTATAGGCGGCGGTGAACTGCAGGTTCTCGAACTTCACCCACACCTCAGCCCCGGTAATCTCCGACAGCGTCTTCGACAGGCGGCACGGGGTGCGCTCGATATGGCCGTTCAGCCGGTCGGCTGCGGCGCGGATGTCGTCGATGGAAAGCGTCATGGGGATCGGAGGTCCGGGGAGGCCGCCCGAAACCGCGGGCGGAAAGGCCGGCAACCTATCGGGCCAGGGCGCCCTTCGCAATGTCAGGCCGAGCGCAGGCCCCGCAGCCGGTCAACCCGGCGCATGGCCTTGCCCGGCAGTTCCGACACTCCGCCCAGAGGTAGGGATTCGGCGGCCCGTCGCAGGCTGTACGCCGCCTGGCGCAGCAGGGTGGCCGGCGACAGGACGCCGACGAAGCCGTGGCCGACGCTGACCTGGGTGTTGGCCAGCTCGCGCTTGAACCGATAGTCGCCGGCTCCCAGGTCCAGGCGGTGATAGGGGGTGGTCTCCATCCAGCGCAGGATGTCCTGAAACAGCAGCAGGCCCGGCGAATAGCGGTCGAAGGCCGGGTCATGGGCGATCAGCCAGCCGTGGATGGTGCGGGCGCCGCGCAGGTGCAGGTGAACCGCCGCCAGCTTGCCGCCGATGTGCAGGGAAAACAGCGCGCCGCCGAATTCAGGGTCGCGGCTCTCGAACAGGTCGGAGATGAGCCGCCGGGTCCAGCCGGGCTGGAAGATATCGAACTGGCCGGTAGCCTTGAGCTGGGCCCGTTTCCAGGCGATCAGCTGGTCGAAGTCGCTGGAGGCCCGGCTGAACGGCGTGAAGACCACCTCGCCCGCCTCCCGCTGGGCCTTGCGGCGCTTCTTGTCGCAATCCTTGAGCAGGCCGACGCCGGCGGCGCGGCGCTCGGCGGCGTAGGCCTCATAGCTCGCGCCGATATCGGCCACCTGAGACAGGGACTCCCCGTGCGAGAAGCCCTGGAACGGACCTGTAGCGTCCAGCATGTGGCAGAAGTCGAGGCGCTGGACGCCCAGGGCGGCGACGATCTCTCGGGCGCTCACCTCCAGCTCCGGCGCGGCCACCAGACCTTGATAGTCGCTCAAAGGCGCGCCCACCGGCAGGGCCGTTGCGCCCCCCACATGCACGGCCATGAAGCCCAGATCCTGGGTCCCGTCGCCCACCACCGCGACCCTCACGCCACGGGTGGCGCTGGCCGCCCTGGACTGGGCCCGCTCCACCGCCCGCGCCCAATGGGGCGACAGGAAGGGGCTGTCATAGGCGATGTCCTGCTGAGCCTGCAGCTCGCTCCAGCGATCCAGGCGCGCCGGCGTCAGGTCCTGGGGACGGACCACCTCGATATGCAGGGCGGACATGGACGGGGTTACTCGACAGGGTTGCGGTCAAGCCATGCTACGCGCCGAAGGGTTTCCGACGGGTTGCCACCTCAGGCGGCGCCGCGTTTTTCCCAGTCCACATCGAATTCAGACACCAGATGCCCCGGCGCCACCTCGTTCAGGCGGGGCACATAGATCGGCGCCAGCGGATCGACGCTGACCCGCGATGGCAGGAAGCGCAGGGCCGCGGCCGGGTCCATGGGGCTGGGCGGCTCGCCCGACAGCTTCAGCCGCTGGCGGTTGCGTTCCCGCTCGGGGTCGGGGATGGGCGCGGCCGAGAGCAGGGCGCGGGTGTAGGGGTGCTGGGGATCAGCATAGAGCTTGTCCCGGTCGGCCAGCTCCATCACCCGACCGAGGAACAGCACCATCACCCGGTGGCTGATCTCGCGGACCACCGCCAGGTCATGGCTGATGAAGATCATCGCCAGGCCCATCTCCTTCTGCAGGTCGATGAGCAGGTCGATGATCTGGGCGCGGATCGAGACGTCCAGGGCCGAGACCGCCTCGTCGCAGATCACCAGCTTGGGCTTGAGGATCATGGCCCGGGCGATACCCACCCGCTGGTTCTGGCCGCCGGACAGTTCGTGCGGATAGCGGTTGATCAGGTCGGGCGAGAGGCCGGCCCGGGCCATCATCCCGGCCACCTCGGCGTCCCGGGCGTCGCGGTTCAGCTGCGGGGCGAAGATCTTCAGGGGCTCGGCGATGGAGTCGCCGATGGTCATCCGCGGATCGAGGCTGGCCAACGGGTCCTGGAAGACGATCTGCAGGTCCTTGCGGGCCGCCCGCATCTCCGCCTTCTGGGCATGGGTGATGTCGCGGCCCATCAGGGTGACGACCCCGTCGGTGGGCTTGACCAGATTCAGCACCGCCCGCGACAAGGTGGACTTGCCGCAGCCGCTCTCGCCGACCACGCCCAGGGTCTCCCCCTGGCGCACGTCGAAGGAGACGCCGTCCACGGCCCGCAGCTGGCGCATGCCGCCCAGCAGGCCCTGGCGGATCGGGAACCAGACCTTGATGTCCTTGGCCTCGACGATCACCGGGGCGTCGGCGGCGACGGGGGCGACAGTGGGTCGGCCGCCGCGGTCGGCGCGGTCCAGGCGCGGGATCGCATCGAGCAGGTCGCGGGTGTACTGGACCTTGGGCGCGGCGAAGAGCTCGCGCACCGGGCCTTCCTCCACATACTGGCCGTCCTTCATCACGCAGACCCGATCGGCGAGGCGGGCGATGACCCCCATGTCGTGGGTGATCAGCACCATGGCCGTGCCGGTTTCGCGGCCGAGCTCGGCCATCAGGTCGAGGATTTCGGCCTGAACCGTGACGTCCAGCGCCGTGGTGGGCTCGTCAGCGATCAGCAGTTCCGGGCCGCCGGCCATGGCCGCAGCCACCATCACCCGCTGGCGCATGCCGCCGGACAGCTCGTGCGGATACTGGCGCAGGCGCCGGGCGGCGTCGGGGATCCGCACATGGTCGAGCCACTGGCGGGCGCGGGCCATGGCGTCGCTGGCCGAAAGGCCCAGATGCAGCCGCAGGGGCTCGGCGATCTGCTCGCCGATCCGCACATGCGGCGTCAGCGCCGTGAGCGGGTCCTGGAAGATCATGGTCATCTTCGACCCGCGCAGGCGGTTCAGCGCCCGGGGCTTCAGGCCCAGGATCTCCTGGCCCTGGAACCGCACCGAGCCGGTGGCCCGGCCGTTCTGGGCCAGCAGGCCCATGACCGTCATGAAGGTCTGGCTCTTGCCCGAACCGCTTTCGCCCACCACGCCGAGGGTCTCGCCTCTGCCCACCTGCAGGCTTACCCCGCGCACCGCCTGGACGGCGCCGTCATGGGTGTCGAAGGTGACCTTCAGATCATCAATCGCCAGGACGGGGGTGGCGCTCGCCGACACGGACGGGGACTTGGGCTCGGACAAGGGGACGGACTCCAGATCGTTTCGCCTGTGACCATAGACCGCCGCCGCCCGCTTGTGAAACAACCGCCGCCGGGGTCCCGCCGCCCCGCGAGCCTTCAGAGGAGCCCATGGCCGCCGACGCCGAGAATCTCGCCAGACCTGCCCTGTTCCTGGACCGGGACGGGGTGCTGAACGTCGATCATGGCTATGTCTACCGCTGGGCGGACTTCGAGTGGATACCTGGCGCCAAGGCTGTGATCGCCGCCTTTAACCGGGCCGGCTGGTGGGTCTTCGTGGTCACCAATCAGTCCGGTGTCGGGCGGGGCTACTATACCGAAGCCGAGATGCGCGCCCTGCACGCGGCCATGGCCGACGACCTGGCGAAGGACGGGGCGCGGATCGACGCCTTCTACCACTGCCCCCACCACCCCGAGGCGGTGACGGAGGTCTACCGGCATCCTGACCCGCCCGACCGCAAGCCCAATCCCGGCATGCTGTTGCGGGCCATGGCCGACTGGCCGGTGGACCAGGCCGCCTCCTTCATGATCGGCGACAAGCCCGGCGACATGGAGGCCGCCGCCCGCGCCGGGATCGAAGGCCTGCTGTTCGAAGGCGGCGACCTGCGCGCCTTCCTGAAGGCCCAGGGCCGCCTGCCGTAGGTGCGGCGCGGGCTGCGCCCCTACCGCCGCTCCATCTGGTCGAGCATCCGCTCCAGGGTGGACAGCTCGTCGGCCTCGCCGGGGGGCTTGTCCCAGCGCAGGCGGCTGATGCGGGGGAAACGCATGGCCACGCCGGACTTGTGGCGGGGGGAGCGCTGCAGGCCCTCGAAGGCCACCTCGAACACCAGCCCCTTATGCGGCTCGGCGCGGACCGAACGGACCGGGCCGAAGCGCTCGATGGTGTTGTCGCGGACGAACTTGTCGATCGCTTTCAGCTCGGCGTCGGTGAAGCCGAAATAGGCCTTGCCCACCGGCGTCAGCACCCGCTCGCCCCCAGGCCCCATCGTCCAGACCCCGAAGGTGTAGTCTGAGTAGAAGCTGGAGCGCTTCCCATGCCCGCGCTGGGCGTACATCAGCACTGCATCGATCAGGAACGGGTCGCGCTTCCACTTGAACCAGGGTCCCTTGGGGCGGCCGGCCTCATAGATCGAGGTCAGGCGCTTGAGCATCAGCCCCTCGGCGATCTGCGCATCGCCTTCCGGCGGATCGGCCCGCAGCTCGGCCAGCTCGGACCAGGTCTCGAAGGGCTGCAGGGGTGAGAGATCGATGCGTGGATTGTCCAGCTTGGCCACCAGAGCTTCAAGCCGCGACCGTCGCTCGGTGAAGGTGAACGTCCGCAGGTCTTCGCCCCCCAGGGCCAGGACGTCATAGGCGCGGATGGCGGCGGGATAGGTTCGCAGCATCTTGGCGTCCACGGTCTTGCGGTTCAGCCGCTGCTGCAGGTCGCCGAACGGGGCGACGACGCCCTCGCGCCGCACCAGCAGCTCCCCGTCCAAGGCGCCCTCGAAATTCAGCGCCTCGACCACGTCGGGAAAGACGCCTGAGATGTCGTCGCCGGTGCGGCTGTAGAGCCTGCGGATCCCCTGCTCGCTGACCGCCTGGATGCGGATGCCGTCCCACTTCCATTCCGCCGCGTAGTCGGCCGGGTCGAGGCGGCCGAAATCCGCCGCCTCGTCGATGGCCTGGGCCAGCATCACCGGCCGGAAGCGGCCCGGCGCATCGGGGGACGGCCGCGCGCCATGGCCCTCCAGCCAGGCGAACAGGTCTTCATAGGGGGCGTGCAGGGCGTGCCAGACCTCCTCCACCTCACTGATCCCCACTCCGCCCAGGTCGGCGCAGGCCTGCTTGGCCAGGCGGGAGGAGACGCCGACCCGAAGGCCCCCGGTCATCAACTTGAGCAACGCCCAGCGGGCGGTGGGGTCGGTGAGCGCATCCAGCCAGCCCTCGATCAGCCGCTGGACCTCCGGGCGTGTGGCGCCGGCCAGGGCGTCCACAACCTCCGACAGCTCCGGCTCGCGATTGGCGCCGGGGCGCGTGGGCCAGACGAGCGCCACGGTCTCGGCCAGGTCCCCCACATAGTCGTAGGACCAGCGGAACAGGACGGCGTCCATCCGCGCCTCCACCGCCTTACGGATGAAGGCCGGCTTGGCGGCGGAGAAACTCAACTCGCCGGTCAGGGCCGCGAGCGCCCAGCCCCGGTCCGGGTCAGGGGTCGTCGCCAGATAGTCCCGCACGAGCGTCAGCTTGGCGTTGCGCGAGGCGGTGAGGGACAGGCGGTCCAGCAGGTCGGCGAAGGCTCCCATCAGCGGCTCGCCCCCGGCTGGCGCGCTGCGAGACTTGGGCTATAGCGGAAACGACCGCCACCAAAGCCCGGGAGCCCCTGACCATGGCCGACGCCCGCGTGACCTGCATCACCAGACAGCCGCGCAAGAACCCCCATGAGGGCGTCACCCATCTGGGGGGCAACGGCTGGAAGCGCAGCAAGGCAGAGGTGATCGCCGCCATCGAGGGCCGCCGCGACACCTTCTATCTCCAGGTCGGCGGCGAGCGGTGCGAGATCAACGTGCTCAACGGGCCAAACGGCAAGTATCTGCGGGCCTACGCGAACGGCCAGTGGAACGACGCCCTGCTGACCCTGCCGCCCTGTATCTGAGCCCGGCCGCCTCACGCCTCGTCCTCTTCCTCATAGCCCACCAGGGCCAGCGCCCGGGCGGGGATGCCCTGGAGTTCGGACCAGCGGGCCAGGGCCTCCTCCCGGCCATGGGTGATCCACAGCTCGCCGGGCCGGATCTCGTCCACCGTGGCGGTCAGTTCGTCCCAGTCGGCATGGTCGGAGATGATCAGCGGCAGCTCCACGCCCCGCTGGCGGGCCCGGGCGCGGACCCGCATCCAGCCCGAGGCGAAGGCCAGGACCGGGTCATTGAACCGCCGCCCCCACCGGTCGGCCAACGCCGAGGGCGGGCCGATGACGACGGCGCCGGCGAAGTCCTGTTTTTTGTCGACGGTGGCCGGCAGGAGGGGGCCAAGGTCCACCCCGTGGTTCTCATAGAGCCGGTTCAGACGTTCCAGCGCGCCATGGACATAGATGGGCTTGTCCCATCCGCCCTCCCGCAGCAGGCGGATGACCCGCTGGGCCTTGCCCAGCGCATAGGCGCCGATCATGTGGGTCCGCTCGGGGAACTGGGCCACCGAGCGCAGCAGGCGGGCGATCTCGCCAGCGTCGTCCGGATGGCGGAAGACCGGCAGGCCGAAAGTGGCCTCGGTGATGAAGACATCGCAGGGCACGGGCTCGAAGGCCTGGCAGGTGGGATCACGCCGGCGCTTGTAGTCGCCGGACACCACCATGGTCAGGCCCTTCCAGCGCACCACCGCCTGGGCCGAGCCCAGGACGTGGCCGGCCGGGACCAGGGTGACCTCCACATCATCCCGGGCCACCGTCTCACCATAGGGGGCGGCCTGGCGGGTGGCGGTGAAGTCCGCGCCGTAGCGTTCGCCCATGATGGCCAGGGTCTCGGGCGTCGCCAGCACCGCGCCATGGCCAGACCGGGCGTGGTCGGCATGGCCGTGGGTCACCACCGCGCGGGCCACCGGGCGGACCGGGTCGATATAGAAGTCGCCGGGCGGGCAATAGAGGCCCTCGGGGCGGGGACAGAGCAGGTCCTGCGGTCTGATCATCGCCTCTCCAGATGGTGAGCCCGGCGCAGCCTCGCCAGATTACGAAACGTCCACTTCATTACACAGTATTCATATTGTGAAATCGAGCTCATGACCAAGACTTAACGAGTATTCCGAGAAGCGGGAAACTATACCGGGGTCATCGGAACGCGGCCGACGCGCTCCACCCACACAAACCTGAAGAGACCCGCCATGATCCGCTCCAACCTTCTCGCCTTCGCCAACATCGCCCTGGCCGCCACCCCCGTCCTGGCCATCGCCATCGCCGCCTACAGCAACACCCTGCCGCTGTTCTAAGACGCTCGGGCGGCGCCGTTTCCGTTGACCGCCCCGAGGGCAAGCCGCTAGGCCCTCAGGGATGGTCAAGCCGCCCGACTTCATCGCCGCCATGACCGGGAGCCTGGATGAGCAGGCGGCCCGGCACATGGTCACCCGCACCCCGCAGACCGAGGCGCTGGGCTTCCAGTTCGTCTCCATCAGTGAAGCCCGCGGCGCCATCCGGGTTCCCTGGCGCGCCGACCTGGTGGGTGATCCCGAGACCGGGGTCATCGCCTCGGGCGTCGTCACCACCCTGCTCGACCATGTGTGCGGCCTGTCGATCCGCGCCGCCAATGCGGTCCCGCAGGGCACGCTGGATTTGCGCATCGACTATATGCGGCCGGCCAGGCCTCAGGCCGATCTCGTCGCTGACGGCCATTGCTACAAGCTGACCCGCACCATCGCCTTTGTCCGGGCGCTGGCCCATGACGGCGATCCCGATGATCCGGTGGCCACCGCCCAGGCGGCCTTCGCCCTGATCGGGGGCGGCGCATGAGCGTGGAGACCACACCGGCCGAACGGCTGGCCGCCTTCCTGGCGCGCACCCCCTATATCGCCTTCCTCGGCATGCGAGCCGAGCTGGCTGGCGACGAGATGACCGCCATCCTGCCGTTCTCGCCGCACCTGATCGGCAACACCTTGTTGCCGGCCCTGCATGGCGGCGTGCTGGGCGCCTTCATGGAGATGACGGCCCTGGCCCAGCTGGCGGTGATCACCGGGGGGCCGCGGCCGGCCAAGACCATCGACGTCACCATCGACTACCTGCGGCCGGGCCGGGCCATGGACACCTATGCCAGGGCGGAGATCAAGAAGGCCGGCCGGCGGATTTCCAGCGTCCATGTAGAGGCCTGGCAGGAGGCCCGCGCCAAGCCCGTCGCCGCCATCCGCGGCCACTTCCAAATGCCCACCGCAGGCTGAGGGCCGTCATCCCAATCCGTCATCCTGGGCCTTGTGCCCAGGATCCCTCGTGACGCTTGCGCCCGCCCTGACGAGGGATGCTCGGCACAAGGCCGAGCACGACGCGGTGAAGATGGCGACCGCACGCGATAGTCACGGCCGGTAAATGCCGCTTGAGGCGCGGGGTCATGCGCGCTACCGCCTCAGCCATGCTTCAGGGACTTTCACATTCGGCCCAAGGGGCCAAGAGCTGGCCGTTCGAACAGGCGCGCGCCCTGCTGGCGCGGATCCTGCGCCTGCGGTTGTCTGACGCCGAGCGGGATCTGGCCGCCACCCTCATCGCCGCCGGCAAGGCCGACGAGGCCGTGGCCACCCTGGAGCCCCTGCAGCGCTCGGTCATCTTCGAGACCGGCTATGGCCCGTCCGGCCTGCCCCATGTGGGCACCTTTGGCGAGGTGGCGCGGACCACCATGGTGCGCACCGCCTTCCGCGCGCTCACCGACGACGCCATCCCCACCCGGCTGATCGCGTTCTCTGACGACATGGACGGCATGCGCAAGGTCCCGCCGGGCCTGCCCAACCAGGAGATGCTGCAGGAGGACCTGGAAAAGTCGCTCAGCGTGGTCCGCGACCCGTTCGGGACCCATGAGAGCTTTGCGGCCCATAACAACGCCCGCCTGCGCGCCTTCCTGGACGGGTTCGGCTTCGACTACGAGTTCATGTCGTCCACCGAGGCCTATCGCTCGGGCCGGTTCGACGCGACCCTGCTGGTCGCCCTGGAGCGCTTCGACGCCATCCAGAAGATCATGCTGCCGACGCTCGGCGAAGAGCGGCGCGCCACCTATTCGCCCTTCCTGCCGGTGAGCCCCAGGACCGGCAAGGTGCTGCAGGTCCCGACCCTGGAACGCCATGTGGACCGCGGGACCATCGTCTTCGCCGACGAGGACGGGACCCTGACCGAGCTCCCGGTCACCGGCGGCCATGTGAAGATGCAGTGGAAGCCCGACTGGGCCCTGCGCTGGGTGGCGCTCGGCGTCGACTACGAGATGGCCGGCAAGGACCTGATCGACTCGGTCAAGGTCTCCAGCCAGGTCTGCAAGGTGCTGGGCGGAACCCCGCCGGAGGGGTTCAACTACGAGCTCTTCCTCGACGAAAGCGGCCAGAAGATTTCCAAGACCAAGGGGAACGGCTTCTCGATGGAGGAGTGGCTGCGCTACGCCACGCCCGAGAGCCTGGCCTACTACATGTTCCAGTCGCCCAAGTCGGCCAAGCGGCTGCACTTCGACGTGGCCCCCAAGGCGACCGACGAGTACCTGCAGCAGCTGGACTCCTTCAACCGCAAGAAGGCCGAGGGCGCCAACGAGCCGCAGATCGACAACCCCGTCTGGCACGTCCACCGGGGCGATCCGCCGGCCGAGGGCGCGGCGATCTCCTTCGCCCTGATGCTCAACCTGGTCTCGGCGGCCAACGCCTCGACCAAGGAGATCCTCTGGGGCTTCATCAGCCGCTACATCCCTGGCGCGACGCCGGCCGACCACCCGTTGCTCGACCGCCTGGCCGGCTATGCGATCAACTACTACGAGGACTTCGTGAAGCCCGCGAAGACCTTCCGCGCCCCCACCGACCAGGAGCGCGCGGCGATTGGGGACCTGGCCGCCCGCCTGCGGGCCCTGCCGGCCGGCGCCGACGCCGAGGCGATCCAGAACGAGGTGTTCGAGGCCGGCAAGGCCGGCGGATTCGAGCCCCTTCGCGCCTGGTTCACCGCCCTTTACGAAGTGCTACTCGGTCAGAGCCAGGGGCCGCGTTTCGGCTCCTTCGTGGCCATCTTCGGGGTCGAGCGCACCCTTGAGCTGATCGAGAAGGCGCTGGCCGGCGACCTGGTCGCCGGCTGAAGACGACGTCCCGCGTCACCCGCTAGTCCATATCCAGCCAGCCGGCCGAGCCGATGGGCATGCCGGGCGGCGTCTCGGGGCGGATCTCCTTGGCGGCGGCGAGCCGGCGAAGCTCCGCCGGGTCCTCGATCAGGGCCACCAGCCGCGCGCGGTGCGCCCGGGTCGCCGCATCTCCTCCTCGGGCGCCTGACAGTCGCGCGGCGATCGCTTCAAGAGCCGCGCTCGCCTGGGCGGTGACGCCGGGCGCAGCCCCCGGATCCTGGGCCAGGCGGCCGAGGTCCAGTACGGCCCTGGCCTGGGTGCGCTGGGTGATGGGGACCAGGGCCGGATCGGCGGGATCAGCGAACACCTTGGCCATCAGGGCCTCCAGCACCTCTCCGGCCCCCGGCAGAGAGGGATCGCGGCGGTTCTGCTCGATCAGCCGGGCCAGACGCTGGTCGTTCAGCAAGACGTCCAGGGGCAGGCCGGCGGCCACCTCGGCGGCGGCGAGCGGATCGAAGATCGGCCCGGCCAGGGTGGGGAAGAGTTCGATCTCGGTCTGCCGGTCGGTGCGTCCGGTGAGCCCCGCCGACATCAGGGGCATGAGCCCGCGCGGCGTCTCCAGGGCGGCGGGGTCCAGGGCCGCCAGCAGGGCAGTCAGGGCCGCGCGCTGGGCCTGGGCTGGAACTGAGGCCGCGGCCTCCTTCCCGTCCCCGATCACCGAATAGGCGAAATCCACCCCGCCCAGCAGCTTGCCGGCCGCCTCCACCTGATAGCGGTGCATCAGATAGATGGGCACGTACTTGCGGCGCAGGGCCGCCACCGGCTCGCCGGGATAGAGGGCGCCCAGGCCGAAGCTTGAAAGGGCGGCCTTGCGCACGGCCAGCATCCGCTCAAGCTCGGCGGCCGGATCGGCCCCGTCGTCCCACAGGCTGCCCCAGGGCTGGCCGACGTCCAGGCCCCGGGAATCGGCGTCGGTGATGTAGCGCAGGCCATCCGGCGCGGTGGCGTTCTGATGCAGCAAGGTCTCGACCTGCTGCTCGGGGCCATAGACGGCGGCGACGCTGAACTTGTCCCAGTCGCCAATCCCGACCGCATAGGCGTCCGACAGGTCCGGCCGGCCCTCTGTCAGCAGGATGCGCGGCGCCGGATAGTCCATCACCGAGGTCCGGCCTTGGGTGGAGCCGGCGAAATTGTGCGCAAAGCCGATGGAATGGCCGACCTCATGGGCGCCCAGCTGCCGCAGGCGGGCCAGCGCCACCTCCGCCGGGTCATTGGGTCCGCCCTTGCCGGTCATGTGCGCGCCCACCAGGCCTTCGAAGATCAGCATGTCCTGGCGGACCCGCAGGGCGCCCAGCACCACTGAACCTTTGAGGATCTCGCCCGTGCGCGGATCGATGATGGTCTGGCCATAGGACCAGCCGCGGGTCGCCCGGTCGGCCCAGTTGATCATGCTGTAGCGCACGTCCAGGGGGTCGGCGCCCGGGGGCAGCAGCTCGACGCGGTAGGCGTCCTTGAAGCCGGCGGCCTCGAAGGCGTCGGCCCACCAGGCCGCGCCTTCCATCAGGGCGTTGCGGATCGCCTCGGGCGCTGCAGGGTCCATATAGAAGATGATCGGCTTCTTCACAGGCGAGACCGCCGCGGTGGGGTCTGTCTTCTCCAGGCGGAAGCGCAGGGCGTACTGCTTGACGATAGGCTCGCCCAGGGGGGCGGCGAAGTCGAGGAACTGCAGGGCGTTGCCGCCGCTGCGGGGGTCAAACACCCGCGGCTCATAGCCAGGCTCGGGCAGCTTGACGAAGGAATGGCGCACCTTGAGCGTCATCCGCTTGGCGTCCGGGGTGATATTGGCCACCTCACGTCCGGGGGTTTCGGAGACGAAGGTCTGAATGGCCTCCAGCTCCACATTCTCCGGAAAGGCCTTGGCCGCCTGCGGATCGGCGAGGCTGAGATCCTTCGACAGGCTCCAGCCGGTTTCCCCCGAACTCTTCAAGGCGTCCACCACGCCCAGGGCGTCCTGGGTCAGGAAGCTGGAGATGTCGATCAGGATACGCCCCTGAGGGTCCACCGACAGAATCTCGCCGGCCCAGACCATCGACGGCGCGAAGGCCTCGCGCGCCGAGGCCTGCTCCACCTCAGGCGCGCCGACGGCGCGGAAGCGAGGGTTCTCGTACTCGGCCACCACCTTGGCTCCGACCCGGCGGAAGGCGAGCAGCCGCGAGGGGCCGAGCCTCGCCTTGTCCAGGCCGATGGGGGCCGAGCCCAGGCCGGTACGCAGGCTCGCCACATGGATGTAGCGGCCGCTGACCCCCTCGGCGTCCGGGGGCGGCAGCAGCATCAGCACCCGGCCGCGTTCGGCGTCCGCATAGATGGGGATCAGCCCCTCTGTGCGGGCGACACCCGCCGTGGCCTCGCCCATCGGCCGCGGCGTGGCCTGGGCGGCCAGCGGGCAGGACAGCAGCGCGGCCACGGCGGTGGCCGCCAGCAAGGTGTTACGGATCATGATGACGCCCCCGAATTGACTGCCCGCAGCCTAGGGCGCGCCTGCGCAGGCCGTCCACGAAAGAGGGCGAAACCTAAGGCTGAATCGGCCTGGCGCCTCGTGTTCGCGCAGGGGCTTGCCTTGACGTTGACGTAAGATGCCACTTACGCTCTCAGCCACAAAACAGGCCGCCAAAAACCAGGCTCAACCGGAGACGCCACACATGCCCACCGACCTGCGCCGCCCCCAACGCACCTATACGATTCGCCAGCTCTGCCTGGAGTTCAAATGCACCCCGCGCGCCCTGCGCTTCTATGAGGACAAGGGCCTCCTGACGCCCGCCCGCGACGGGATGAACCGGGTCTATTCCTACAAGGACCGCGCCCGCCTGAAGCTGATCCTGCAGGGCAAGCGCGTGGGCCTGTCCCTGGCGGAGATCGGGGAAATCCTGGACCTCTACGACCTGGACGACGGCGGCGCGGCCCAGATGGCCAAGTCCCTGCGCAAGTTCAAGGAGCGCATCGTCGCCCTGGAGAGCCAGCGCGAGGACATCGACCGGGCGATCAGCGAGCTGAAGAACGGCTGCAACAACCTCGAGCAGAAGCTCATCGCCACCCGTCCTGACCTGCTGCCCCGGGCGGCCGACTACGACCAGATGCTGCGCCAGCGCCTCGACGGCCTGGAGCATGTGGGCGCCAAATAAGGCCCCATTTCTCGACCTTCCTATCCTGACCGGACCGGGCGACCGGCCCGGCCGACACCGGAGTCCCCATGCCCTATCAGCCCCCCGTCCGCGACCACCTCTTCCTGCTGCGCGATGTCCTGCAGATCGAGCGCTATGGGGATCTGCCGGGCTTCTCCGAAGCCTCCATGGATCTGGTCGCCCAGATCATCGAGGAGGGGGCGAAGTTCACCGGCGAGGTCCTGGCCCCGCTCAACGCCATCGGCGACAAGCAGGGCTGCACCTGGCATCCCGACAACACCGTCACCACGCCCGACGGCTTCAAGGCCGCCTATAAGGGTCTGGTGGAGGGCGGCTGGCCGGCCATCGGCGCCGACAAGGCCTATGGCGGCCAGGGCCTGGCTCATGTGGTGAACCTGTCGTTTTCGGAGATGTCATCCTCGGCAAACATGGCGTTTTCCATGTATCCGGGCCTGACCCACGGGGCCTATTCGGCCATCCACACCGGTGGCTCCCAGGCCCAGAAGGACCTCTATCTGCCCAAGCTCGCCTCTGGCGAATGGTGCGGCACCATGAACCTCACCGAGCCCCACTGTGGCACCGATCTTGGCCTGCTGCGCACCAAGGCTGTTCCGCAGGCCGACGGCTCCTATCGCATCACCGGCCAGAAGATCTGGATCTCCGGCGGCGAGCACGACATGGCCGACAACATCGTCCACCTGGTGCTGGCCAGGATCGAGGGCGCGCCGGCCGGCACCCGCGGCATCAGCCTGTTCATCGTGCCCAAGTTCATCCCGGACGCCGAAGGCAAGCCCGGCGCGCGCAACACCGTCTTCTGCGCCGGCCTGGAAGAGAAGATGGGCATCCACGGCAACGCCACCTGCGTCATCCAGCACGAGGAGTCTGTCGGCTGGCTGGTGGGCGAGGAGAACCAGGGCCTGCGCCTGATGTTCGTGATGATGAACGAGGCCCGCATCGGTGTCGGCCTGCAAGGGGTCGCCCAGGCCGAGGCCGCCTATCAGGCCGCCGCCGCCTTCGCCAAGGATCGCCTGCAGGGCCGCTCGCTGACGGGTCCGAAGAACCCCGACGGTCCGGCCGACCCGATCATCGTCCATCCCGACGTGCGCCGCATGCTGATGGACTCCAAGGCTGTCATCGAGGCCGGCCGCGCCTTCCTCTTCTGGACCGCCCTTCACGGGGACCTGGCCCATGGCAGCTCCGACGAGGCCGTCCGTCAGAAGGGATCGGACTACATGGCTCTGATGACCCCGGTGGTGAAGGGCTTCCTCACCGACCGCGGCTTCAAGGTCTGTTCCGACGCCATGCAGGTGCACGGCGGCTCCGGCTTCACCGAGCACTTCCCCGCCAGCCAGTACATGCGCGATTGCCGCATCGCGCTGATCTATGAGGGCACCAATGGCGTCCAGGCCCTGGACCTGGTGGGCCGCAAGCTCGCCGCCGAGGGCGGCCGTGGCGTCATGGGCTTCTTCGCCGAGATCGACGCCTATGTGGGCGCCCATGAGAACGACCCGGCCCTGGCCCCGATCATCGAGGGCCTGTCCCACGCCAAGGAAGAGCTGCAGGACGCCACCATGTGGCTGATGGCCAATGGCCTGGCCAATCCCGACCATGCCGGCGCGGCGTCCACCGACTACATGCACCTGTTCGGGCTTACGGCGCTCGCCTACATGTGGGCGATGATGGCCCGGGCTGCTCAGGACAAGATCGCGGCGGGCGACACCGATCCCTACTATGCCACCCGCCTGACTCTCGCCCGCTACTATGTGGAGCGCATCCTGCCCGAGACCGGCGCCCACCTGGCCAAGCTGAAGACCGGCGCCGACACCCTGATGAGCCTGCCGGCCGAGGCCTTCTGATGGCGACCTACCGGGCCAGCGTCACCTGGCGGCTGTCGGCGGGGGAGGACTTTCCCGCCGGCCGCTACAGTCGCGGGCACGAGCTGACCTTCGACAGGGGCACGACGGTGCCCGGGACCGCCTCACCCCATGTTGTCGGCAACAAGTGGTCGGTGGAGGGCGCGGTCGATCCCGAACAGATGCTGGTAGCGTCCCTGTCGTCCTGCCACATGCTGACCTTCCTGCACCGGGCGCGGCTGGCGGGCTTCTCGGTGGCGTCCTATGCCGACGCCGCTGAGGGCGTCATGAGCGAAATCGCCCCAGGCCGACAGGCGGTGACCAGGGTCACCCTGCATCCCACCATCGAATGGGCCGGCGACGCGCCGGACGCCGAGACCCTCGCGCGCCTGCACCACGAGGCGCACGAAGAGTGCTTCATCGCCAATTCGGTGAAGACCGAGGTGGTGGTCGCCTGAGGGGCGCGACCCTATCAAACTCCGTCACCCTCGGGCTTGACCCGAGGGTCCATGCACGCAGCCGTTCGCCGGTGTTCATGAATGGTCGGGTCAAGCCCGACCATGACGGCGGGGTGGGGCGAGAGGCGCAGAGGCGAGCAGCGACGACAACCGGGCCGTCAGCGCCGCTTCGTTCTTCATCTCGCACTCCCAGACCACCTCGACCCGCCAGCCGGCCTCGGCCAGGGCCGCGCTGACCGCGGCGTCGCGGGCCCGATTGCGGGCGACCTTGCCCAGCCAGTAGTCGCGGTTGGCTTTCGGGACCCGAGCCCCTCTGGCGCAGTCGTGGCCGTGCCAGAAGCAGCCATGGGCGAAGAGCACGAGCCGGCGCCCCGGCAGGACGAGGTCGGGCGAGCCCGGCAGGTCTTTGCGGTTCAGGCGATAGCGGGCGCCGAGCCTCGTCAACAGGCGGCGCAAGGTGCGCTCCGGCGTGGTGCCGGAGCCCTTGACCTGCCGCATGACGGCCGAGCGCTTGGCCGCGTCATAGACGTCGGTCACGCCCGGCCGCTCCGCAGGTCCTAGAGCCCCTCGAACAGAGCGGTGGAGAGATAGCGCTCGGCGAAGCTCGGGATGATGACGACGATCGTCTTGCCGGCCATGTCGTCCCGGCTGGCCACATGGAAGGCCGCCGTCAGGGCTGCGCCCGACGAGATACCCACCGGAATGCCCTCTTCACGGGCCACGCGGCGAGCCATGGCGAAGCTGTCGTCATTGGAGACCTGCACCACCTCGTCGATGACGCTACGGTCAAGGATGGAGGGCACGAAGCCCGCGCCGATGCCCTGGATCTTGTGCGGGCCAGGCTGGCCGCCGGACAGGACCGGCGAGGCTTCGGGCTCGACGGCGATCATCTTCAGGGTGGGCTTGCGCGCCTTCAGCACCTGGCCGACGCCGGAAATCGTGCCGCCGGTGCCGACGCCGGAAATCACCGCGTCCACCTTGCCGTCGGTGTCGTTCCAGATCTCCTCGGCCGTCGAGACCCGGTGGACTAGGGGGTTGGCGCCATTGTCGAACTGCTGGGGCATGACGGCGCCGGGCGTCGCCTCGACGATCTCCCGAGCCCGGGCCACTGCGCCGGCCATGCCGCGCTCGGCCGGAGTCAGCTCCAGCTTGGCGCCCATCAGGGCCAGCATCTTGCGCCGTTCGATGGACATGCTTTCGGGCATGACCAGGGTGAGCGGATAGCCCTTGGCCGCGGCCACGAAGGCCAGCGCGATGCCGGTATTGCCGCTGGTGGGTTCGACGATGGTGGAGCCCGCCTTCAGGATCCCCTGGGCCTCCAGGGACTCGATCATCGCCACGCCGATGCGGTCCTTGACCGAGGCGATGGGATTGAAGAACTCGAGCTTGGCCAGCACCTCGCCCTTGGGCTTCAGCGCCGCGGTCAGCCGCGGCAGGCGCACCAGGGGGGTGTCGCCCATGGTGTCGATGATGGAGTTGTAAACCCGGCCGCGGCCTGCCCGGCGGAGGCCTTCGGCGTCGTAGGTCTTGTCGGAATTGGCGTCCATGGACCTGCCTTCAAAATTCGCGTGTCGTGCCCTTTGAACGCGAACTTAGGGGTTCAGGTCGCAATTGTAAGCCAAGACCTACCTCTTGAGCCCTCGGAGGGCCGCCATCATCATAATGAGGTCGCCAGGCTCGATCCTCTGGCTCTTCCCCTCATAGCGATAGAAGATGGCTGACTTGGTGATGCTTGCGACCGAGTCTTGCATCGCAATCACAGGCTTCGACTCCGATTCGTGCACAAAAATGGCAGCAATAAATCGGCCCCTGAATTGGACTACATTCCGCTCCCAAATGATCGCTGGCGAGAAGTGGTGTGAGAGAAAATCTTCAATTTCATCCCAGCACTTACCGAAGTTCCCATCTTCGGGAACCCCCGATACTTGGCCGCGATTATCGATTCCAAAAACGATATACCCACCGACCGTGTTTGCCATCGCGGCCATCGTCTTAGCGATTTTCGCTCGCGCCTCCTTATCTATAGGAAGCTGTGACTTGTACTCTAGATAGCGCTGCTCAGCGCCCGAAAATAGACCGCCATCGCCCAAGTTTAGCCGGAGCAATGATGCGACAGCGGTCTGCGAAACTGGACCGCCTATTTCACCGGTTATGGGCTCTGCCTTCAACATCGACTGTTCCATGAACTCATCTGCTTCCTGATTAGAAGCAGCTTCGATGTCTCGGCCGATCACGCCACTATAAATCTCTCCTACGACTGCGGGGCTGACAACTCTTCCCGGTCGGGTTATGAACGACATAATGTAGTCTCGGGCCATGTTACGAGCCCTGAGATTTTTTACTACGGCAACCTCGAAATCAGTAAGACCTCGGCCCGCACCGTTTCGGCTCATCCGCGTCTCTCACGTCTTCTGTCGATAACGGCAGGAGTAGAACGTCGCTAAGCCATCTTACGACATTCACCACGACTCCATCACCGCAGATTTTCAGCGCTGCGTTTGTGGAGATTGGAAGTTGATAGGTTGTTGGCAAGCCCATCAGCAAACCCGCCTCTTCCCGAGCAAGTGAACGCAGGCGCACGCTTTCGCCCTCTATAACTATTATGAACTGTTTCGACGAGCCGCCGCCTGGGGTTCTTAGGCAGCCTGCAAATCCGTCAAATCTGAGCTCGGCACGCTGAACCTTCTTTCCAGATTCCAGCCGCATACGTCGGAATACAGTCCCTATTGTCCTTATGCGCCTTTCTTTAGCTTGATCCAGAAGCCTTCTATGCTTTTCACCTATAAGGGCCAGCAGCGCTGCGCTTCGCTCAGGTCCAAACCACTCTGCTTTCTCATCGTCCAGGCAGATAGATTCGAGCGTCTGGTTGTACGTCGGCGGGAAGGGAAGCCCCCACCAGATCCAGTTTTGCTGGAGTTTTTGAGGTAAGGCGCCGGCAGCGATCACAACGCGCCGACTATGGAATGGCAGACGTGGGGTGAGGCTAACTAGCTCCGCTGGCGGCGCAGACCTGGTGGCCACCACGAAGACCCGCGGCCGCGACTGGGGCACGAAGCGGTTAGCGTCGATCTCCAGGGCGCCGAAGTGATAGCCCTCGTCAGCCAGGGCCTGGCACAGGGCCTGGAAGTCCGCCCCGCCATGCGAGGTCAGCAGGCCGACCACATTCTCGATGACGATGGTCTTGGGCGCCCGGCCCTCGGCGTTCAGCCCCTGGACCAGCTTCCAGAAGCCGAAAAAGGCCGAGGAGCGTCCGCCGGCCAGCCCCGCCCGAGCGCCGGCCAGGCTGAAGTCCTGGCAGGGCGAGGAGGCCCAGGCAAGATCGGCCTGTCCCGGAAGGTCGGACGCCTCCAGCTTCCAGACATCGCCCTCCCGGAAATGGGCCTCGGCGTCGGGGAAGTTGGCCCGGTAGGCGCGGGCCTTCACGGGATCGAAGTCGTTGGCGAAGGCGCAGTCCCAGGCCTCGCCCAGGCCAAGCCTGGCCATGCCGCCGCCAGCGAAGAATTCATAGAAGGTGGGGCGACGGTTTCGACTCATGGGCGGGGAGTCTAACCTGTCCCGGCCTCCGGGAAAGGACCCCAGTCATGCGCCAACCCTTCGCCGTCCGTTCGATGCCTGGCCGCCTCAGCGGCGTGGCCCTTGTGCTTGTCCTGGGTCTGGCCGCCTGCCAGCCCCAGGCCCCCGATGGCGGCGAGGCGGAGGCGCCGGCCGACGCGCCGCCGGCCGAAGCGCTCCCGACGCCAGCGCCGGCGCCCGCCCCGCCGGTGGCCGCGGGTCCTTATGACGGGGAGCTGCGCGCCGTGGGGACCGAGCCGTTCTGGGGCCTGCGGATCAGCGATACGGAGATCACCCTGGAGCGTCCGGATTTCCCGACGAGCCAGGGCCCCAACCCCGGCTTCGTCTTGGAAGAGGGCCGCGCCGTCTGGCGCACCCGCACCGCCGACGGCGGCGATCTGATGGTGACCATCTGGGAGGCCGCCTGTTCGGACGGCATGTCCGACCTGACCTATGCCTATCAGGCCCGGGTGCAGAGCGGGGATGAGACCCTGTCGGGCTGCGCGGGGAAGGAAGGCGCCATGCCCCGGGAGGGCGCGGCCGCGCCTTGACCGCCCGACCCTAATCGAGATCCAGCGTCGCGATCTGAGGCGCCTTGTCGGCGGCCTCTGGCGAGGCCCCTGGCGTCGGCAGCAGGAAGCCCACGGTCACGGCGGCCAGGGCCAGAATGATAAAGACGACTCTCAGGGCCACAGCTCTGCACTCCTCAGGACGGACCGACCCGCCGCTTGCTATCCGCAGGAACGACTGTGGCCGAACGCGGTTCCGCTGCGGCCGCAGTGTGGCGGGCCCGACGCCGCCGATCCGCTGCGAAATCGGCCGGCGGCGCTCAGCACGCTTGACGTCGGCGGCTCCGCGGGGAGCTAATCGGCGCAAGGACGGGCGATTAGACCTGTCCACGCCAGGGAGGCGGCGAATTGGAACGGGCATATGACCTCGTCGTGCGCGGCGGGACGCTGGCCGATGGCACCGGCGCGCCGGTCTATGAGGCCGATATCGCGATCAAGGACGGGCGCATCGCCGCCCTGGGCGAGATTCGCGGCCGGGGCGCCGAGGAGATCGACGCCCGCGGCCGGCTGGTCACCCCCGGCTTTGTCGACATCCACACCCATTATGACGGTCAGGCCACCTGGGACACCCATATGCAGCCCTCGTCCTGGCACGGGGTCACCACCGTGGTCATGGGCAACTGCGGGGTCGGCTTCGCCCCTTGCCGGCCCGAAGATCATGACCGGCTGATCCGGCTGATGGAGGGGGTGGAGGACATCCCCTTCCCCGTCCTCACACAGGGCCTGGCCTGGAACTGGGAGAGCTTCCCCGACTATCTCGACGCCCTGTCACAGCGGCGGTTCGACGTGGACATCGGCGCGCAGCTGCCCCACGCGGCCCTGCGGGTCTATGTGATGGGCGAGCGCGGCGCGGCCCGGGAGCCGGCCACCACCGCCGACATCGCCGCCATGGCCGAGCTGGCGCAGCAGGCCATGGCCGCAGGCGCCCTGGGCTTCTCCACCTCCCGCACCCTGAACCACCGCACCAGCGACGGCCAGCCGACGCCCACCCTGACGGCGGGCGAGGACGAACTCACCGGCATCGCCATGGGCCTGGCCCGGGCCGGCAAGGGCGTCCTCCAGGTGGTCTCCGACTTCGCCGATCCGGAGGCCGAGTTCGCCATGCTGCGGCGGATCGTCGAGGCCTCAGGGCGGCCGCTGTCCTTCTCGCTCACCCAAGCGCCCAAGGCGCCCCAGGCCTGGCGCCTGCTGCTGGACGCCCTGTCGGACGCCACAGGCGCCGGACTGCCGATGAAGGCGCAGGTCTGCGGCCGGCCGGTGGGCATCCTGTTTGGCCTGGAGCTGACCCTCAACCCGTTCAGCCAGCACCCCGTTTATCAGGCCCTGGCCCATCTGCCCCTGGCCGAGCGGGTCTCCCGGCTGGCCGACCCGCAGGTTCGCGCCGCCCTGGTGGGGGATGGGACAGCGTCCGCTCCTGGCTTCGCGGGCGCCGCCGCCCGCAGCTGGGACAATATGTACCTGATGGCCGAGGTCCCGGACTACGAACCGCGGCCCAACCAGACCCTGGCGGCCCTGGCCCAGAAGGCTGGAACCAGCCCCGAGGCCCTGGCCCTCGACCACCTGTTGTCCAATGGCGGGCGGGGCATGCTCTACCTGCCCTTCCTCAACTATGCGGAAGGCTCGCTGGCCCCCAGCTATGAGATGCTGGGTCATCCCGACGCGGTGCCGGGCCTGTCGGACGGCGGCGCCCATGTGGGCATGATCTGCGACGGCTCCTTCCCCACCTCCAACCTCACCCACTGGACCAGGGACCGGAGCCGGGGACCCAGGTTCGACCTGGAGGCCATGGTGCGGATGCAGACCCGCGACACCGCCCGGGCCGTCGGCCTCTATGACCGGGGCATGATCGCGCCTGGATACCGGGCCGATCTCAACATCATCGACTATGACAATCTCGCCCTGGAGGCGCCCAGCGTCGCCTACGACCTGCCGGCCGGCGGCCGCCGGCTGGTCCAGCGGGCGAGGGGCTATGTGGCCACCATCGTCGCCGGCCAGATCACCCAGCGGGATGGAGAGCCCACCGGCGCCCTGCCCGGCCGCCTGCTCCGCGGCGCCCAGGCGCAGCCGGTAGCCATGGCGGCGGAATAGCCGGGCTCGGGGATGGGCTGAGGACAAGCTCAGTTTTCCCTTCAACCGGGTCGCCGACGCACGCCATAAGGCGCCCATGACCGCTTCGCTCGACGAGGCGCGGGAGGTCCTGCGCCGCACCTTCGGACACGCTGATTTCCGGGGCCTTCAGGGCGAGGTGATCACCGAGGCCCTGGCCGGACGCAGCGCGCTCGCCGTCCTGCCCACCGGCGGCGGCAAGAGCCTCTGCTACCAGATCCCCAGCATGCTTAGGCCGGGCCTGGGTCTCGTGGTCTCGCCGCTCATCGCCCTGATGACCGACCAGGTCGCGGCCCTGCAGCAGTCAGGCGTGGCCGCCGCCCGCCTGGACTCCGCCATCGAGCCCGAGGAGCGGGCGCAAACCTGGCGCCGGGTCGAGGCCGGCGAGCTTGACCTCCTCTATGTGTCGCCCGAAGGCCTGATGGCCCCGCACATGATGGAGCGGCTGCGGCGCACCCCGCTGGCCCTCATCGCCATCGACGAGGCCCACTGCGTCAGCCAGTGGGGCCACGATTTCCGCCCCGACTACCGTACGCTGGGGCGGCTGGCCGACATCTTCCCCGACGTGCCGCGCCTGGCGGTGACCGCCACCGCCGACGCCCGGACCCGCGACGACATCCGCGCCGAGCTGCGCCTGGAAGAGGCCCGGGAGTTTGTGGCGAGCTTCGCCCGGCCCGAGCTCGCCCTGTTCGCCGAGCGCAAGTCAGGCCCCGCCCAGAAGCGGGTGCTGGAGCTGGTGGCCGAACGGCGGGGCAGGTCAGGCGTGGTCTATGCCGGCTCCCGCGACGGCACCGAGCGCCTGGCCGAGGCCCTGCGCCAGGCCGGCGTCGACGCCCAGGCCTATCATGCGGGCCTGGACAAGCATGTGCGCGCCCACCGGCTGGAGGCCTTCCTGGAGGCCGAAGACGCGGTGATGGTGGCGACCATCGCTTTTGGCATGGGGGTGGATAAGCCCGACGTCCGCTTCGTCATCCACGCCGATCCCCCCGGCTCCATCGAGGCCTATTGGCAGGAGATCGGCCGCGCCGGCCGCGACGGCGACCCCGCCGAGGGCATCACCCTCTATGGCGCCTCGGACCTCGCCTGGGCCCTGCGCCGCATCGATGGCCGGGAGATGGACGAGGCGGTCAAGCAGGTGCAGGTGCGCAAGGTGCGCCAGCTCTACGCCATGCTGGAGGGCGCCGGCTGCCGGGCCGCCGCGGTCCGCCGCTATTTCGGCGAAGAGGGCGTGGAGCCCTGCGGCCAGTGCGACGTCTGCCTCTCCCCGCCGGAGACCCAGGACGCCACCCAGGCCGCCCAGAAGGCCCTGTCCGCCGTCCACCGCATGGGCGGACGGTTTGGCCGCGGCCGGCTGGTGGACCACCTGCTGGGCAAGACCAAGGACCCGTCGGACTTCGAAGCCGGCCTCTCCACCTTCGGCGTCGGCCAGGAGCTGTCGGCCCCAGGTTGGCGCGACCTGATCGACCAGCTCCTGTTCGAGGGCCTGCTGCGGGAAGACCCCAACGACAACCGCCCCCTGATTGCGCTCGGCGACGCCGAAGGGGTGCGGGCCGTCTATCGCGGCGAGCGCCAGGTGCGCGCCCGCAAGGTCGCCCCCGGCGCCGAGCGGAAAACTGCGGGCCGCCGTCGCAGCGGCGCCAGCGACCTATCCCTGCCGCCCGCCGACCAGGGCCTGTTCGAGGCCCTGCGCGCCTGGCGCCGCGAGGAAGCCGGCCGCCAGCACGTGCCGCCCTATGTCATCTTCCACGACCGCACCCTGGCCGAAATCGCCCAGGCGAGGCCCGCAGCCGAGAGGGCGCTCGGCGCCATCTCCGGCGTCGGCGAAGGCAAACTCGCCCGCTACGGCGAGGCGGTCCTGGCCGTGGTGCGGGGGTTTGAGGGGTGATGCGCCCGCCCCGCCTCAGCCGGCCGCCTGGGCCTGGGTGATAAGCGCGTTGTCGATCTCGTCGGCGCGCACGGCGGCGGGGCGGGCGAGGTGGCGGGCCGTATAGGTTTCGAAGGCCGGGCGCTTTTCGATCGTGCCGAATTCCATCCCCCAGGAGAGCTGGGCGGCGAGGTAGAGGTCGGCGGCCGTGAAGCTCTCGCCCACCAGATAGGCCCGGTCCCTGACCGCCCCTTCGAGGGCGTTCTGGACGTCTTCCATGCTGCCAAAGCCGAGGGAGGCGCGCTGTTCGGGAGCAGGTTCGAAGCCCACCGCCTTGGCGCCTACGGCCTGTTCGATGGGGCCGGCGCCGAAGAACAGCCAGCGATAATAGGTCCCCCGCAGCGGGCTTGAGACCGGCGGCGCAAGACCGGCCTGCGGGAAGGCGTCGGCCAGATAGGCGCAGATGGCCGCGCATTCGGTCACCACCACCCCGTCATGGACGATGGTCGGCACCTTGCCCATGGGATTGATGGCCAGATAGTCGGCCGACTTGGTCTCGCCGGTCTCCCAGCTCAGGACCCTGGTCTCGTAGGGCTGAGCGACCTCCTCCAGCATCCAGCGGATGATGCGGCCGCGCGACATGGGGTTGGTGTAGAAGACGAGATCGGACATGGTCGGCTCCAGGTGATGGCGATGCGGCATCCTTAGCCTGGGGCTGCCGACAGCTGTGTGGCAGCAGTCGCGCCGCTCACTCCGGATCGGGGTACATGACGTGCGGTTGCGGCAGGGGCTCCAGGGCGAGCGCCTGCATGATCGCCTGCGCCGCAGCGTCCGGCGCCAGGGCCTCGGTGTCGATCGTGAGGTCGGCCGGAAGGGGCGGGTAGTCGGCGCCGCCGCCGGCGATGAACTTCCGCAGCACCTCGCGGGAGTGGATCTTCTTCGAGGCCTTGCGGTCGGGGCTCTCCACCCGCTGCATCTGTCCCTGGGGCGAGACCTGGAGCTCCACGAAACAGACCTCGCCGCCATGGCCCTCGACGGCCGCGCGGGTCTCTTCGATGAAGCTGTCGGGCACGGTGCGTTCCGGCGCGAAGGTGAAGATCAGCGACCGATCCTGGCGGGCGGCCTCTTCGAACATGGCCAGCCAGTAGAGGCTGCGCAGCCGCACGAAGGGTTCACTGCCGAACGGAAAGACCGAGGTCACCGCATCCAGCGCCAGATGATTGTGGAACAGGGGATAGTTGGTCAGGGCGGACAGGGCCTTGGCCACCGTCAGCTTGCCGCAGGCCGGGGGGCCATGGAGAAATATCAGCTTCATCACGCCCTCCAGTCTGGTGCGCTTGAACCTAGCCTCCCGCCCCACCCCCGTCGCCCCCGGACTTGATCCGAGGACCCATGCACACTCACCTGCGTTGGTGTTCATGGATGGCCCGGTCAAGCCGGGCCATGACGGGATGAAGGCCAACGAAAAACAGCCCGGACCATCGCGGGTCCGGGCCGTCCTTCAGATCAGTTCAAACGGTTCAGAAGCGGTAGGTGGCCGCCATCCGCACGGAGTGAACGTTGAACTCGTCGCTGGTCCGGTTGAAGTCCGTGCCGGCGCCGTTCACCGAGGTGAAGGGACCGCCAGCCGGGCCACCCGAGGCGCGGATGGTGTAACCGTCGTCATCCAGGCGGGTGTAGAGGTACTCGAGGCCCAGGCTCACATTCTCGGTGAACTTGTGCTCGACGCCGCCGCCCAGCTGCCAACCGTCGGTCTTGTTGTCGTCCTCCGACACCTCGGTGAAGGTGTTGGCGGTGTTGGTGGTGGAGAAGCTGCGGTCCATGTCGCCCCAGGCGTAGCCGCCGGTGACATAGGGCAGGGTATTGCCCACCGCGTAGCCGACCCGGGCGCGGGCGGCGAGCAGGCCGTTCAGGTCGCGGCGCATGGTGTAGGCCGCGGGCGTGCCGGAAAACGCCGTGACGCTGTCCTTCACGTCGGTGCGCACGGCCTCGCCCAGCACGCCGGCGACGATGTTGCCGAACTGCCAGTCATAGCCCATGCGGGCGCCGAATTCCGGGCCGCCCTCATCGCCGCCGCAGCCGCCAGCGCGGGTGGAATTGAACGTCTGGCCGTCGCAGAAGCCGGCGGCGAAGGCGTCAGCGCCGGTCCCGGTGCGCACGGTGTCGCCATAGGTCCCGTCGAGATTGGTGTCGAAGACGATGGATTCATCGCCATCATTCTCGGCCTGCCAGCCATAGCCGGCGACACCGCCGATATAGGGGCCGGTCCAGTCGCCTGCGGTCTGGGCCTGGGCGGCGGACGCGGCCGTCAGGGCGCCAAGGGCGGCGGCGGCGCAAAGCATGGTCTTCATACTGTAATCCTCGTCGTACTGCGTGAAGCCCCCTCAGGCCTCGGACCGCAGACAACGCGCCGGCGCGCACGCCGATGCCGCAGGGGCGCCCTTTCCCTGCGGCCAAGCTTCACTCGGCCCCCGACTGTGGCCGATGGGAGACAGAGGCTAGAGGCGGGTGGGCAATACCACGCGCATGTCCTCATAGCCCTTCACGAAGATCGAATAGCTGCGCTTGGGCTCGGCCAGGACCTGGATGTCGGGGAAGCGTTTCATGATCTCCTCCCAGATGATGGTCAGCTGCAGCTCGGCCAGGCGGTTGCCGACGCAGCGGTGGATGCCGAAGCCGAAGGACATGTGCTGGCGGGGTCTTGGCCGGTCGATGATGTAGGCGTCGGGGTTTTCGATCACCGTGTCGTCCCGGTTGCCCGAGACGTACCACATGACGACCTTGTCCCCTTCCTTGATGGTCTTGCCGCCCATCTCGAAGTCCTGGGTCGCGGTCCGCGCCATGTGGGCCAGCGGCGTCTGCCAGCGGATGGTTTCTGACACCATGGACGGGATCAGGTCGGGATTGGCGCGCAGCTTGGCGTACTGATCGGGGTTCTGGTTCAGGGCCAGGACCGAGCCCGAGATGGTGTTCCGGGTCGTGTCATTGCCGCCGATGATCAGCAGGGCGACATTGGCGTGGAAGTCGGCCATCGACATGTGCCGCGTCTCTTCCCCATGGGCCAGCATGGAGATGAGGTCGCCGGTGGGCTCGGCGTTGACCCGCTCGTTCCACAGGCCGGTGAAGTAGGAAAAGCACTCCCCCATCACCTTGCGCAGCTCGGCGATGTCGGCCACCGGCCCATGCCCCGGCGGCGAGGTCATGGTGTCGGACCAGAAGGTCAGCTTGCGCCGCTCTTCGAAGGGGAAGTTGAACAGGGTCGCCAAGGTCATGGTGGTGAGCTCTTTCGAGACCAGGTCCACCCAGTCGAACTCCTCCCCCACCGGCAGGCTGTCGAGGATCAGGCCGGCCCGCTCGCGGATCAGCGGGGCCATCACCGACAGCGCCATGGGCGACAGGGCCGGGCTGACGGTCTTGCGCTGCACGTCGTGCCGCGGCGGGTCCATGGCGATGAAGTTGGCCCCCGAGGGCGCATTGGGGTCGCGGAATCCTTGCGCGGCCTTGGGCGTGAGCGTGATGCCCTTGGCCGAGGAAAACACCTGATGGTTGGAGTCCACCGCCAGGATGTCGTTGTAGCGGGTGATCGACCAGTAGGCGCCGTAGTTGCTGTCCGGCGTGTAGTGGATCGGCGACTCGGCCCTAAGCCGCGCAAAGACCGGCCACATGGCGTCGTCGCGGAACAGCGAGGCCCGCGCTGGATGCAGCTCTTCCAGTGGGGTCTCATAGGCGGCCTTGCGCGCCGCCTCCCGCTTGTCGCGCAGCACGTCTACATATCCGTCAGCCATGACCGGTCTCCTACCCTTGGCGGGCGGCAGGCTCTTTCCGGCCCCGCGCCCAAAACATCAGACCCCCATGGAGCCGAACCAAACACGGTTCACCAAGGGGAATGTGGTGGCGTGGGCCAGACGCGCGCCGGGCCGTGAACGCCCACAGGCTCGGTTTCGGTGTCAGTTTCCGAGGCGCGTGTCGAAATCCCGTGTCCCGTCCGCACATGGAGGTGAGCCCAAGACGGCTCAGCTTTACGACCCCTTCTCGAATTCACACTCAGGATTAGGATCAAGTCCATGCACTACATGCTTCTTTTCAACGAGACGGCCTCCGAGCGGACCAAACGCGACGACCCAGCCCAGGCCGAGGCCTATTGGGGGGCCTGGACCGCCTATATGGGCGCGATCGCGCAGTCGGGCGCCATGGTCAGTGGCAACGGGCTGCAGCCGCCGGAGGTCAGCACCACCATCCGCGTGGAGAATGGCAAGCGCCACGTGGTCGACGGACCATTCGCCGACACCAAGGAGATGCTGGGCGGCTATGTGATCCTCGATGTGGCCGATCTCGACGGGGCCCTGGAGTGGGCGGCCCGGGCGCCTTGCGTCTCCGCCGGTTCGGTGGAGATCCGGCCGGTTCTGCCTCCGCCGGCGGGGTGATGGACGACGCGCGCCGCGAGGGAGCCCAGGCGGCCGAGTTCGCGGCGCGCGCCTCCTATGGTCGACTCCTGTCCATCCTGGCCGCTCGGTCTGGCGACATCGCTGCGGCCGAGGACGCCCTGGCCGACGCCTTCGCCGCGGCGCTGGCGCAATGGCCCAGGGACGGCGTCCCTGACAATCCCACCGGCTGGCTGCTGACCGTGGCCCGTCGCAACCTCGGCCACGCGGCCGGCCGCCGCCGCACCGCCCAGACCGCCGCCGCCATGGTCCAGATGCTGCAAGAGGAGCGCGACAGCGGGGCGGCGAGCGCGTTCGGCGACCAGCGCCTGGCCCTGATGTTCGTCTGCGCCCACCCGGCCATAGAGGCCGAGGTCCAGGCCCCGTTGATGCTACAGACGGTGCTTGGCTTGGACGCCGCCCGCATCGCGGCCGCCTTCCTGGTCTCCAGAGCGACCATGGGTCAGCGGCTTGTCCGCGCTAAACGCAAAATCCGCGACGCCAGCATCGCCTTCATCCTTCCCGAGCCCGGCGACGCGGCCGCCCGGGTCGGCGCCGTGCTGTCGGCCGTCTACGCGGCCTATGGGGCGGCCTGGGAGGATGTTAACGGGGCAGACAGCAGGCTCGCCGGGCTGGCCTCCGAAGCGATCTGGCTGGCTCGGCTGCTTTGCCTGCTGCTGCCTGACGACCCCGAGCCCCTGGGCCTGCTCGCCCTGATGTTGCACTGTGAGGCGCGGCGCGGGGCCCGGCGGGCCGCGGACGGCGCCTTCGTCCCGCTCTCCCGTCAGGACGCGACCTGCTGGTCGGCGCCCATGATCGCCGAGGCCGAGGCGGCGTTGCGGGCGGCATCCGGTATGGCGAAGCCGGGCCGCTTCCAGACCGAGGCGGCCATCCAGTCGCTGCACGCCCACCAGCGGATGACCGGCGAACGGTTCACTGAGCCGCTGACGCGTCTGTATGACCTGCTGGCGGAACTCGCCCCGACCACCGGGGTGCTGGCGGCCCGGGCGGTGGCCCACGCCGAGAACGGGAACCCAGGCGCCGCCCTCAACCAGCTAGACCAGATCTTGGGGGCTGGCGCCTATCAGCCCTGGTGGGCGGCGCGGGCGCGGGTCTGCTGGCTGGCGGCCGACGAAGCCTCCGCCTGGGCCGCCGCCCGGACCGCCGCGGGCCTGAGCCACGATCAGAGCGTCCGTCGTTTTCTGCTGGACGGCGGCTTTCGGGCGCCTTGATCGCGATTTGGCCACACCCACAACGCCCCTCGAGGGATATGTGCCGGACCTAGGCGCCGGCGGGTTAGGCGCGCCAGGGGTCTCAGGATCCGGGACGTCCTCTGCAGGAAGAAGATGCACACCTGCGCATGTTCGGATATTAGCTCATCATGACCCGTGCGCTCGGCGCCCGACTGGCCCGCCTCCTGGCGGCGATGGCCATCACCCTGCAGGTCCTTCTGCCGGGTTCGCAGGCGGTCGCCGGCGTGCAGGACAGCGACCTTTCGCGCCTGATGTGCGCGCCGTCGGGCGAGGTGACGGCTGAGGGCCGCGCGGCCACCGAACGTCTGGCGATCCTGCTGGGGGACGAACACCCCGATGAGGCGCCAGCCGACGCGCATTGCGCGCTGTGCACCCTTCCCTATGCCGTCCCCGTGGCCGACCGGACGCTGGTCGCCGCGCCATTGCGCTTCACCGCCAAGGTGGAGCCTTGCTCCTATCACCCCGGGCTCGTTCACCGGGCCCAGGGCCCGCCGCTTGGATCGCGCGCACCTCCGTCTCGCAGCTGAATACACGGACCGCGCCGTCGCCTGTGTTCACAGGCGCCCTCCAGACGTGCCCCAGCCGCACGCCTGACCTTCAGTCTGCGAGACCTTTCAATGCCGTCGAAATTCTGTCTGTCGCTCCTGGCCGGGGCGAGCCTTGTCGCGTGTGCGGCGCCTGCCATGGCCGAGGAGGCGACCTCGCCCCTGCTGGACGTGATCATAGTCACCGGCGCCCGCACCGACTCCCCCACCGCCCTGAGCATTGCGCCGGACGCCGCCCCCCTGCAGGGCGGCGACATCACCCACCTGGCCGCCCGCACCCCCGGCGGCGCCCGCATCGGCAACGGGGAGTTGTCGGGCCAGATGCAGTACCGCGGCCTGTTTGGTCAGCGCCTCAACCTGCGGGTCGACGGCCAGCGGTTCGCCTCCGGGGGACCCAATCTGATGGACCCGGTCTTTCACTACGCGCCTGCCCCGCTGATGGCGGCCCTTGTGATCGATCGCGGGGTGAGCCCTGTGTCGGCGGGACCTGGCCTGGCTGGGGGGGCTGATGCGGTGTTCAAGCGCATCGGCTATGGGCAAGGCCCCGACATCGCCCTGGGCTATGACCTCACCGCAACGGCGCGCAGCGTAAATGACAGCCGCTCGGCCGGGGGCGTCATCGGGGCCTCCGCCGAGGCCTGGCGGTTCAATCTGCTGGGCTCATGGGAGCAGGCTGAGGATACGGACTATGCCGACGGCGTGATTGGCGGGACCGCCTTCGAGCGCGGGGTCTTTGGCTTGTCGGCTGGCCTTCGGACCGATCTCGGCGAGGTCACGCTGGACGCCCGGCGTCAGAACACCGGTCCCTCCGGCAATCCCCCCTTTCCCATGGATATCCTGTATTTCGACACCGATTTCGCGCGGCTGGGCTATGCGAAGGACATCGGCGGGGTCCGCCTACAGGCTCAGCTGACCTACGCCGACGTCGCCCATCTGATGGACAACTTCTCCCTTCGCCCGACCCCGGCGGCCATGGCGTATCGAGCCTCCTATGCCGAGGCGACGACCCGGGGGGGCGAAGTCTCCGTGGGCTTCAACGCGCTGGGCGGCGCCCTGGTGCTGGGGGTGGACGGGGAGCGCGTCGATCACGACGTCCAGATCACCAACCCCAATAATCCGGGCTTCCGGGTGGCGGCCACGCCCCACGTGGAGCTGAACCGGGTCGGCGGGTTCGCCCAGTGGCGCGGCGCGGTTCGGGGCCTGGAGGCCGAGTTCGGCCTGCGGGCGGACCAAAACGCCTTTGACGCGGGCCTCGCCGCCGTGGGTCCCGCCCTGCCGCTGGAGCCGCGCAACCTGGCCGCAGCCTTCAACAACGCCGAGCGTTCCGGAGACGATGTGACCCTAGATGCGGTGGCGCGGATCTGGACCCCCCAGGCTGATGGGCTGTCCTGGCGCCTCACCCTGGCGCGCAAGCAGCAGGCGCCGGGCTATGTTCAGCGCTTTGGCTGGATGCCCACCAACGCCAGCGGGGGCCTGGCCGACGGCAACATCTATGTGGGCGATCTCACCCTCGAGCCAGAGACCGCCTGGATCGCCGAGGTGGGCTTCGACTATGCCAGCGCCAAGGCCTATCTGCGCCCGACCCTCTATGTCCGGCAGGTAGACGATTACATCCAGGGAACCCCCTATGACGGCACGGTCGGGGTGGCCGACACGCCGGTGGAGCGGGTCGCCGCCATGAGCGGTGATGCGACGCCGCTGCGCTGGGCCAATGTCGACGCCCGGCTCCATGGCGTCGATCTGGACGCCGGCTACGACTTTGAAGGCCCCCTGCGGCTGGATGGGGTGCTCAACTATGTCCGCGGGGAACGCCGGGACATTGAGGACAACCTTTACCGCATCGCCGCCCCCAATCTGACCCTGGGCCTGACCTGGGAGGCCGAGGCCTGGGCCGCGACCCTGGAAGGCCGCGCCGTGGCCAAGCAGGACCAGATCTCGGCCACCAACAGCGAACAGGCTACCGACGGCCATGTGGTGCTCAGCGCCCACGGCCATTGGGACGTGCGGCCTGGGGTCCGTCTGGCGGTCGGCGTCGAGAACCTGCTGGACGAGGTCTATCAGGACCACTTGGCCGGCTATAACCGCAACGGCTTCGGCGACGTCGCCCTCGGCCAGCGCACGCCCGGCCCCGGCCGCGGCGTCTTCCTGCGTCTCAGCGTCGCGCGGTGAGCCCTGGCCTACGACGGGCCCGGCTGCGGCTGGGCCCGTTCACCCCAGACCGTGGCCGCCGATGGGCCTGGTCTCGGCCAGGGTCTCCATGCCGGCGATCAGGGGCCGACCCTTGGCGATGGCCGCCTGGACCGAGGGCAGGGACAGGGACGCGCGGTGGGCGTCCTGGTTCTCCCACGCCTCTGTGATCCACAGGACATCCGGGTCGGTCGGATCCTCGGCCACCACATAGCTGAGACAGCCAGGCATGCCGGTCAGCCCTTCCAGCAGGATCGCCGCCAGAGCGCCGCGTTCACCCGCCTGGGCCGTCATCTTGCCGATCAGTCCGTACATTTGCCGCGCCTCTTGTGCTGTGGCGGTTCCAGCCAAGGCCGATGCTACGGCGCCAACCACGACCTGTCGTCGATGAGGCGTCGTCATGACCTGCTTTGGGAGAAATGGCGCACCCGACACGATTCGAACGTGTGACCTTTGCCTTCGGAGGGCAACGCTCTATCCAGCTGAGCTACGGGTGCTTGGCGCCTTAAGGCGGAGCGGGTTTCTAGCTGAAAGGCGGCGGGACCGCAAACGGGTTTGGGGCGGCGTTTCGCTCGCCCCTCACGCCACCTGTGGGGTCTTGTCGGTGGTGAGGTCGACGAAGACGTCCTCCAGGCTCGGATCCTCGGTGGCGATGTCGCGGATGCGCAGGCCTGCAGCGCGGACGGCGGCCAGCACCTGTTCGACGCTGGACTGGCCGGTGCGATAGGTGACGCTGAAGGCGCCGCCGGACCGCAGCCTGGTCTCGAAGCCGGCCAGGGCGGGGGCCTCCTCCACCGGCGTCTCGGGCGTCACCACCACGCTGCGGGTGTCCAGGCGCCCCAGCAGCTTGGCGGTGGATTCACAGGCCACCACCTGGCCCTTGTTGACGATGGCGATCTGGTCGCACAGCGCCTGGGCCTCTTCCAGATAGTGGGTGGTGAGCACGATGGTCACGCCCTGGCGGTTCAGCTCGACCACATAGTTCCAGAGCTGGCGGCGCAGCTCCACGTCCACGCCTGCGGTGGGTTCATCGAGGATCAGGACCGGCGGATTGTGCACCATGGCCTTGGCCACCATCAGCCGGCGCTTCATGCCGCCCGACAGCTGGCGGACATAAGCATTGGCCTTGTCGGCGAGGCCCAGCGCGGCCAGCAGCTCGTCGGTGCGGCGCTCCTTGCGGGGCACGGCGTACATGCCGGCCTGGACTTCGAGCGATTCCCGGGGCGTGAAGAAGGGGTCGGCGGCGATCTCCTGGGGCACCACGCCGATGGCCGCCCGGGCGTCCCGGGGGTGGGTGTCGATGTCCCGGCCCCAGATCTTCACCGTGCCCGAGGTCTTCCTGGTCAGGCCCGCCAGGGTGTTGATGAAGGTGGACTTGCCCGCGCCATTGGGGCCCAGCAGGCCGAAGATCGAGCCCCGGGGAATGGCCAGGTCGATCCCGCGAAGGGCCTTCATCTCCGGCGTGGTCTTGGTGGCCGGATAGGTCTTGACCAGGCCCTGGGCCTCGATGGCGTATTCCGGAAGGTCCATGCGGTCCCCTTTGGCGCCCGCGCAAGCTCGGTTGGCGGGCGCGATCATTGACGGGCCAAGCCCGCCTCGCATACCTAGGCGCGAGCGGCGCCTGCGCCAAGCGTTCCGAGCGGAGATTTCCCCTATGGCCCGTCCGATCGAAAACCGCGGCGTCCAGGCCCAGACCTCCCCTGAGCCCATGCCGGCCAAGCCGGCGGTCACCGCCCTGACCGCCAGCGCCCGGCCGGCGCCCGAGGTCGTCATGGTGCGCACCGGCCGGATCGCCTGCGACGGGGTCGGCGGGGCGCTCGGCCATCCGCGGGTGTGGCTGGAGATGGGCGGGGCGACTTTCGTCGAATGCCCCTATTGCGACCGCCGCTTTGAACTCGCCCATGACGCCGGCGAAGGCCCGGAAAACGAGCGTCTGGCCCCCGGCGTCTACGAAGGCCCCCACGGGCACTAGGCCTTCGGGCTAAGCGCCAGCGCGCCGCAGGCGCCCCAAGAAAGGCTGGACACAAAGGACACAAAGACAGCCAAGGACATGAAGGAATCGGCGGCCTCGCCTTTGTCTCCTTCGCGCCCCTTTGTGTCCTTCGTGTCCGCTCTTAAACGCGCTGCGCGCGGCTAAACCACCGCCGCCACCAGCCGGCGTGAGGCCCGCCAGAGGCCGTAGGCGAAGACGCCGGCGCCGGCCCAGATGAAGGCGAAGGCGGTGATCTTGGCCCATCCGAGCGGCTCGCCCTGGACCACGCCGAGCACGAAGGTCATGGACGGCGCCAGGAACTGCATGAAGCCCATGGCTGAGAGCGGCAGGCGCCGGGCCGCCCAGGCGAACAGGACGAGCGGCACCGCCGTGGCCGCGCCGGAGAAGATCAGCCAGGCCGCGGGCGTCACCCCAAGCGTGAAGTGATCGGCCCCGGCCCCCGCCAGCCAGATGGCGAAGATCGCCCCGGGAATCCCCAGCAGCAGGCACTCGATGAACAGGCCGGTCTGAGCGTCGGCCGCCACCTGCTTGCGCACGATACCGTAGCCACAGAAGCTGGCCGCCAGCGTCAGGGAGACCCAGGGCAGGCCGCCGATGGCCACGGCCTGGAAGACCACGCCGATGGCGGCGAGCCCGATGGCGCCCTGGGCGATGCGGTCCAGCCGCTCCCGGAAGAAGAGCGCGCCGGCCGCCATGCTGAGCAGCGGATTGATGAAATAGCCGAGGCTGGTCTGCAGGACCTTGCCGTTGTTCACCGCCCAGATGAAGACCAGCCAGTTGGCGGCGATCAGCAGGGACGAGAGCGCCAGTAGGCCCAGCACCTTGGGCTTGCGGAACACCGCCAGGGCCTGGCCCCCCTGGCCGGCCATCCAGACGAACAGGCCCGCGAACGGAATGGCCCAGAAGGTGCGGTGGGCGAGCGTCTCCCACGGACCGACTCCCATCGAGCCCAGCGCCTGGAAGACCAGAGGAATGAAGCCCCAGATCAGATAGGCCGACAGGCCCGCGGCGAAGGCGCCGGGCGGCGGAGAGGTCGGCGATGGCGGGGGCGTCGGGGCCAAGGGGCGGGCTTTCAGGCTGGAATGCGCCCTACCTAGACCTTCGCCCGGGCTTCACAAGCGCCGATCGGCGGGCGATCGGCGGGAAACGGACATGCAAATGGGCGGCCGCGGAACGGCCGCCCATTCGTGTCGTCGACGTCCAATGTGACTTTAGGCGATGGCCTTGGTCTTGATCAGGCCCCGCTCGTCCAGCAGCTGGGCGATCTGGATGGCGTTCAGCGCCGCGCCCTTGCGCAGGTTGTCGGCCACGACCCACATGTTCAGGCCGTGCTCCACGGTCGGGTCATTGCGGATGCGGCTGACGAAGACCGGGAACTCGCCCTGGGCTTCCTTGGGCGTCATGTAGCCGGTGTCCTCGCGCTTATCGATCACCACCAGGCCGGGGCTCTCGCGCAGCAGGTCGCGGGCCTCGTCCTCATCCAGGGGGTTGTGGAACTCGATGTTCACCGCTTCCGAATGGCCGACCATGACCGGCACCCGCACGCAGGTGACCGTCAGCTTGATGGCCGGATCGATCATCTTGTGGGTCTCGTTCCACATCTTGGCCTCTTCGTCGGTATAGCCGTCGTCGCCGAAGGCGCCGATGAAGGGGATGACGTTGAAGGCGATCTGCTTGGGGAACTTCTTGGGCGGCGGCGCGCCCAGGACGAAGACGCCCTTGGTCTGGTCCCAGAGCTCGTCCATGCCCTCCTTGCCGGCGCCGGAGACCGACTGGTAGGTCGAGACCACCACCCGCTTGATCTTGGCCCGGTCATGCAGGGGCTTCAGCGCCACCACCAGCTGGGCCGTCGAGCAGTTGGGGTTGGCGATGATGTTCTTCTTGTGGGCGAAGGACACATCGTCCGGGTTTACCTCCGGCACGATCAGCGGCACGTCCGGATCCATCCGGAAGGCCGAGGAATTGTCGATGACGATGGGGCCGGCGGCGCCGATCTTGGGCGACCACTCCTTGGAGAAGGAGCCCGACACGCTCATCAGAACCAGGTCGACGGTGGAGAAGTCGAACTGGGCGATATCCTCGCAGGCCACCGTCTGGTCGCCGAAGGAGACCTGCACGCCGATGGATTTGCGCGAGGCGATCGCGTGAATCTTGTCCACGGGGAATTCCACTTCCTCGAGGATATTCAGCATCTCACGGCCCACATTGCCCGTGGCGCCGACGACGGCCACCCGGTAACCCATCGAACTCTCTCCTGAATGTCTTTAGGCGGTGCGTTCCGTTACGCCGCCGCATGAACGCGTGCAAGCACGCCGCCGCAAGGGCCCGGCCGGCCGCGGCTTCGTCCCCCCTCACCTAGGGGCTAGGATGGGTGAGCGCAACCCGGGGGCGAGGGACCCTGGCGGACATCCAGGGAGAGACGACCATGAGCCAGACCGATACCGGCATGCCCTTCGCCAACCTCATGGGGGTGGAGATCCTGGAGCGGGGGAAGGACAGGGTGTTGGGCCAGCTTGAGGTCCGCGAGGACCTCTGCACCGCCGGCGGCATCCTGCACGGGGGCGCCTTCATGGCGTTCGCCGACGCGCTCGGCGCCATCGGCGGCTTTCTCAACCTCCCGGCCGGCGCGCGGACCACCACCCTGGAAAGCAAGACCAACTTCCTGGGCTCAGCCAAGGTGGGAACCACCGTCACCGGCGAGGCGACCCCGCTGCACATCGGCCGGCGCTCCAGCGTCTGGCAGACCCGCATCACCGATGAGACCGGCAAGCTCCTGGCCCTGGTCCTCCAGACCCAGATGACGGTGGAGGCCGCCCCGGCGCCTAAAACCTGATCAGCGGCGCCCGATCCTCCCGCAGCGCAGCACTGCGATGCTGCGTCGCAAAATTGTTGCTTGTGACCTTGGGGAAGGGGGCGCTACACCTCGTCTCAAGGCGACCGACAACGACGCGACTTGACGACGAAGGCCGCCAGAGGAACGCCCCGAAAAGTGGTTGTCATCAACCCCTCTCCGGGAACGAACAAAATGATCGCTCGTATCGCTGCTCTCGCCGCCGTCGCGGCTGTGTCCATCTCGGCCCCCGCCTTTGCCCAAGGCGTCAAGGTCCAACTCGCCGGCAAGTCGGTCGAACAGGTCCATGCCGACATCGTCAGCGCCGCCCGCACGGTGTGCCTGCGTGAAACCACCACCGAAACCTTCCGCCAGTCCGCCCAGGCCCGCTGCGTGAAGTCGACCGTGGAAGCCACCCTGGAAAAGGTCGGCGACGCCGATCTGGCCGCCGTGGCCGGCATGGAACTGGCCCAGCGCTAAGCCTCGCCGCCGCAGGCCAGCGCCTGCAGCGACGCAAAGTCTGGAAAGGCCGGTGGCGACGCCGGCCTTTCTTGCGTCTGGGGATCATGCTTGTCTGGATCGACTGAAGGAGGACCCCATGGCCGAGACCGACAAATTCGAGGTCACCAACAACGCCGAGGCTGGCCGGTTCGAGGTGCGCGTGGGGAATGACCTCGCCTTCGCCGAGTACCGGCTGCTGAAGACCGGCATACTCTTTCCGCACACCGAGGTCCCGCCGGCCTTTGAAGGCAAGGGCGTCGGCTCCCTGCTCGTCCGCACCGCCCTGGACTACGCCCGCGAGCACGGCCAGGCGGTGATGCCGGTCTGCCCCTTCTTCGCCAGCTACATCAAGCGGCACGCCGAATATCAGGACCTGCTGCATCCCGACTATCGCAAGAGCCTCGGCCTGGACTGAGCCCGAGACCGCCCCAGCGCCTCGCCTCCGCCACACACGCGCATGGCGAGAGGGGTTGGCGGCACCTGACAACCTATTGTAGGAAAGTCAGGGTTGTTTCTGTTTTGTTCGGGGGCGAACCTTGCGGAGCTTTTGGGCGGCGTGCGCGCTGGCGGGGAGTCTCGCGCTCGCCGGACTGCCGGGGGCGAGGGCCGAAGAGCCGGCGCCGGAGGTTCACCCCGATCTGGTGATCGGCGAGCTCTCCAACGGACTCGAATACCAGATCCTGCCCCTGGCGGGTCGCGAAGGCGTCGCCTTCCGCCTGCTGGTCTGGGTGGGCGGCCAGGCCGAGACCGACGACAATCGCGGGATCGCCCACTTCGTCGAACACATGGCCTTCCGCACAACCCGCCGGTTCGCCGATGGGGAGATGGACCAGGCCATGGCCCAGGCCGGCGCCGCCTTCGGCCGCGACCATGTGGCCTATACCGGGCGCTGGACCACCACCTATCACCTGGACTTGCCAAGCCGCGATCCCGGCCCGATCGCCACCGGGCTCACCTGGCTGCGGGATGTAGGGGACGGCCTCTCCTTCCTGCCCGCCGAGGTGGCGGCCGAACGGGGCGTGGTTCTGGCCGAACGCCTGGACCGGACCTGGACCGGCCAGGCGGTGGAAGAGCAGGAGACAGCCTTCCATTTCCGGCCGGAGGACAGTCTCAGCCCGGGCGGGGCCGTGACGACCCTGCGGGCCATGATCCCGGCGGATCTCAAGGCCTTTCATGCCCGGTGGTACCGTCCGGACCGGGCGTTGCTGGTGGTGACCGGGGATGTGGAGCCCAGGGCCATGGTCGCCGAGCTGGAGCGGCGGCTGGGGGGCTGGGCCGGGGCCGGCGAACGGCCGCGCATGCCCGACACTCCTGACCCGGAGCCGCCCGAGGCGACGGTCGCCCTGATCCTGCCGCCGACACGCCTGCCCGCCCAGAGCCTGGCCTGCCGCAACGTCCCGGTTCCCGAGGCAGGCGCGGGGGGCCTGGAAGAGGACATTCTGCGGGAGGTGCTCAACCGACGTCTGGCCCGCGCCGCGGCCACCACTCGCGGGGTCTACAGCCTGGAGTTCGACACCACGGGCCGGTACGAGGCGCGGCAGGTGGCCTGCCTCCTGGCGAGCCACGGCCCTGGAAAGGCCATGGACGCTCTGACCCTCGGCCAGGGCGAGCTTCGCGCCTTCGCCGTCCACGGGCCCGACCAGGGCGAGATCGACGCCGCCATCGCCGAGCAGCGGGCTAAGGCCCGGGGCGCCCTCACCGAGCGGGCCAACGCCACGGCCGCCGAGACCGCCGATGAGCTGGTCTATTCCATCGCCGGCGGCGGGACCTTCCTGCACCCCCACCAGATGATGCGCCAGGTGAGCCGCGGCGCGCCGGGCCTGACCCCTGAGCGTCTCCGGCAGACCTTCGCCGCCCTGTGGCCAGACGACGCCCCGCCAACCCTTTCGGTGGAGGATGCAGACGCCAGCGCCGAGGCCGTGGTCTCAGGCTGGCGCGCCGCGGCCGCCGGCCCCCTCCCCTGGCCAACGGCGGCGCCCCGTCCCATCGACCTTGACCTGGGGCCGGCAGGCAAGGTGATCCGGCGCGAGGCCCTGGCGCAGGGGGCGGTGCGTCTGACCTTCGCCAACGGCTTGGTCCTCAACCACCTGGCCAGCGACCGCTCGCCTGGATCTGTGGAGATCATCGTCCGCCAGGGGCCAGGCGCCCGCCAGCTCACCGCCGGCGACTTCGTAACCGCGTCGGTGGCCGCCTCCATCCTGCCCTATGCGGGGATCGAGGCGGCGAGCTACACAGCCCTCCAGGAGCTGAACGCCCAGTGGAGCTGGGATTTCGACGTCCGTTTCGGCGAGTACGGGCTGGCCGTCACCGCCCGCAGCTTCGCCGATCAGGTCACCCCGCACCTGACCCTGATCACCGCGCACCTGGCGACGCCGGGCTTCTCCGATGAGACCGCCGACCAGTTGGCCCTGCTGGCCGCCCACATGGAACAGGAAATCCAGCTCGACCCGGCCGAGGCCGCCGCCCACGCCTTCGCCCGGACCATCTGGCCAGACACCGCCGGCGCCGCCCGGGCCCCCCACACCTATCGCCGCATGACGCCAGACGACCTTAGGCGGGTGATGACCACCCAGATGGCGACAGGCCCGGTCGAGCTGACCCTGGTGGGCGATATCAGCGAGGCTGCGGCGATCGCGGCGGCGGCCACGACCCTGGGCGCCCGGCCGCGCCGCCTGCCGCTTGCGCCCACGCCCGAGCGGCCGCCCCTCGACTATGCCCGCGCTCCGGACGGCCCCATTGAAGTCGCCCATCAGGGCTCAGCCGAGCGGTCCGCCGCCCGGATCTACTGGACCCGCCCGCCCCTGGAGGGCGAGAAAACCCAGGCCGCCGCCCTGGTGCTGAGCGATCTGATGGAGATGGCGGTGACCGATGAAACCCGTCGGAAGCGCGGCCAGACCTATTCCCCCGTGGTCGATCTGGACGGCGGCCTCGAGGATCCGCACCACATCGCCCTCTATGTGGAGGTGACCCCCGACGCGGCGAGCCTGGATGCGGTGACCGACACCGTGCGACAGACCGCCCAGCGCTTCGTCGAGGCGCCCCCGAGCCCCGCGGCCATCGATCAGGTGGTGCGGCCGCTGCTGGCGCAACTGGAGGCCGCCCAGCTCACCGACAGCTATTGGGCCATGGCCTTAGGCAGTCCCTTCGGCTGGGACGTCGCCCGCAAGGCGGTGGACGACCTGGGCGCGGCCCTGGCCGATGTGACGCCTGCCGACGTTCACGCCCTGGCGGTCCCCTGGCTGTCGGCCCCGCCGATCCTCGTCCTGGCCCGCCCGGCCGCGCCCCTGGGAGACGCGCAATGACCCTTCGCCCCCCGGCCCTCGCCGTCGCCGTCCTGGCCCTGGCGGCCGCCTCGCCGGGGTTCGCCCAGGCGCCCGAAGCTGATCTGGCCCGCGAGCTGCAGGCCTGCGTGGACGCCCCGGAGACCGAGGCCGAGGCGGAGACGGGCCTTATGACCTGCAGCCGCGCCCTGGAGGCGGCCGAGAACGACCTCGACCGCGCGGGCGTCCATGTGAAGATCGCCAATCTCTGGCTGGCCCTCGGGGACACGAACGCGGCCATTTCGGCCGTGGACAAGGGCGCCGAACTGGCGCCCGAGGGTGAGGTCCAGCTTTACCAGGCCGCTGTGCGCTATCGGGCGGGCCTTTATGATGAGGCCCTGGCCATCTCCGAAGCTGGTCTGCGCGATCGGCCGGACGACCCGGACCTCACACGCCTGCGCCTGCTCGCGCTGACCGACGCCCGTCGTCACGAAGAGGCGCGTGCAGGCTTGGAGCGCCTCTACCGGCGCGACCCGAGCGACATCGAGATCGCCTCAGCCCTTGCGGGCGTCTATGCGGCCCTTGGCGAAACCCGGCTGATGCACCGCGTCCTGGACGCCGCCCTCAAATTGGCCCCTGGAGACATCGCCCTGCGCTATCTGCGCGGCGTCGCGCGGGTGAGGGACCAGGACTGGGACGGCGGGGCCGCGGATCTGGACATCGCCCTGGCCGATGCCCCTGACGACTGGGGCCTGGCCGCCCGCGCCGTCGCCCGAGCCTATTCCGGCGACCGCGAGGGCGCGCTTGGCGACCTGTCGGCCATCCAGGACCCCAGGTCCCTCACGACCCTCTCAGCAATTTATGCGGTTCGGGCCGCAGCTGCGGTTGAGGACTATGCCCGGGCGCTGATCTTCGCTGAAGCCGCCGTGGACAGCGCGTCCGCCGCTGACATGGCCACCACCCTGGTACACCTGGGCGAGGTCCGGGTCCTGGCCGGATTGCCCAAGGAGGCCCGGGCCAATTTCGAGAAAGCCGCCGCGCTGGAGCCGGAGAACGCCCGCGCCTGGGCGGGTCTTGGCAGCGTCACGCTGGACTCCGATCCCGCCCAGGCCGCCATATTCTACGGCCGAGCCTCGGCCCTTGCCCCGGAGGTTCCGGAGTTCCAGGCCGGCGCGGCCGATGCGGCCTTCAGGGGGGGCGACTATGAGACGGCCAGCGCCGGATACGACAGGCTCATCCGTATCCTGCCGGGCGACTATTCCCTGCATGCAGCCAAGGCCCGGGTGCTGATGGCCCAGGGCCGTTACAAGGAGGCCCTGGCGTCATCGACCGAGGCTGTGCGACTGGCGCCCGATGACGAGGAGACCCTGCTGGGCCATGTGGAGGCCCTGGCTGTCGCAGGCGACAGCCCCGCGGCCCTCGCCCTGCTCGACCGGCTGGTGGCCAGCGGGGCGGAGAGCCCCACCTCCCGCTTTCTGGCGGCGCTGATCCTGCGCAACCAGGGTGAGTATGAGCGCGCCCTGCGGGAAGCCGAGGCCGGCCTCGTCCTCGCCCCCGACGATCCGGCCCTGATCGAGGAGAAGGGGACCATCTACTACATGCTGGACGACCCCCTCAGCGCCAAGGAGTGGCTCGACCGGGCTGTGGCCCTCGATCCCGCCTCCGCCGACGCCCTCTATCTGCGTGGCCTGGTCCGGGTCGACCTGGGGGACGCCGAAGGTGGCGCCGCCGATCAGGCCGCAGCCGTCGCCCTGGATCCGTCCCTGGGCGAGGAGCTTTAGGCCAGCGCCGCCAGGACCGCGTCGCCCATCTGCACGGTGGAGAGCGCCCCGCCCAGATCGCGGGTGCGGGCGCCGTTCTCCAGCGCCTTGATCACCGCAGCCTGCAGCCGGTCGGCGGCGTCCGCCCGGTCCAGGGACCAGCGCAGGGCCATCTCGAACGACAGGATGGCCGCCAGGGGATTGGCCACGCCCTGACCAGCGATGTCCGGCGCCGAACCATGGATCGGCTCATAGAGGCCAGGCTTGCCCGGCGCGCCCAGCGCCGCCGAGGGCAACATGCCGAGCGACCCGGTCAGCTGGGCGGCCGCATCCGAGAGGATGTCGCCGAACAGGTTGTCGGTGACCATGACGTCGAACTGCTTGGGATTCTTGACGATCTGCATGGCCGCGTTGTCCGCCAGGATGTGCTCCAGCTCGACATCGGCGAATTCGCGCTTGTGCAGGTCGGTGACCACTTCGCGCCACAGCAGGCCGGAATCCATCACATTGGACTTTTCGGCCGAATGGACCTTGTTGCGCCGGCCCCTCGCCAGCTCGAAGGCCACCCGGGCGACCCGCTCGATCTCGGCGGTCGTATAGACCTGGGTGTCCACGGCCCGCTTGCCGCCGCCAGGCAGGTCCTCGATGAAGCGGGGCTCACCGAAATAGATGCCGCCGGTCAGCTCGCGCACGATCATGAAGTCGAGGCCCTCGACCAACTCGCGCTTGAGCGAGGAGGCGTCGGCCAGGGGGCCAAAGCAGAGCGCCGGGCGCAGATTGGCGAACACCTCCATGCCCGCCCGCAGGGCCAGTAGGCCGGCCTCAGGCCGCTTGTTCCGGGGAACCCCAGCCCACTTCGGCCCGCCGACGGCGCCCATCAGGACGGCCTTTGACGCCTTGGCCAGCGCCAGGGTCTCATCGGTCAGGGGCGAACCCGACTGGTCATAGCTGATCCCGCCGAAGGGGCGTTCCTCGACCACCAGGTCAGGGGTGAGGGCGGCGATCACCCGGCGGACCTCGGCGGTGACTTCCGGGCCGATGCCGTCGCCGGGCAGGAGGAGAAGGTCGGTCATGGTCATCGCCCCGTCGCTGATCGTGTGGGGCGGAGGTTCAGACCGCCCGTTGCGAGGCGACCTCGTAGGCGATGAGGCGGCGATCGGAAACCCCGAATTCCGGCCAGGCCGCCCGCCAGGCGGCCAGATGGGGCGTCTGGAAATGGGCGTCGAGGGCGGCCTGATCGCGCCAGGCCTCAAACACCCGGATCAGGCCAGGCTCGGCCACGTCCTCGGCGTAGGCGTATTCCAGACAGCCATCCTCGGCCCGGCTGGCCTCCAGCATGACGATCATATGCGGACGAAAGGCGTCCAATCGCTCAGGCGGAACGCGGATCGTCCCGGCGATGACCAGGCTCACGCCCGTTCCAGCCAGGGCGTGTCCAGGGCCCGGGCGCTCTCATAGACGTCGATATCGGGCGCCTTCTGCAGGGTCTCGCCGATGGCGTCGAGGCCGTTCAGCATCTTGTGCTTGCGGCTGGGATCGATCTCGAAGCCATAGATCCGGCCGTCCGGCGCCGTGACCGTCTGGGCGGCCAGATCGACGCTGATCACGTGGTTGCCGCCCCGGGCCTGGGCCATCAGGTCTTCCACCGCTTCCGCCGGCAGCACCACCGGCAGCAGGCCGTTCTGGAAGCAGTTATTGTAGAAGATGTCGGCGAAGCTGGTGGAGATCACGCAGCTGATCCCGAAGTCCAGCAGGGCCCAGGGGGCGTGCTCGCGGCTCGAGCCGCAGCCGAAATTGTCCCCGGCGATGAGGACGCCCGCGTCCTTGTAGGCCGGCTGGTTCAGCACGAAGTCGGGCTTTTCGGTCCCGGCCTCGTCGAAGCGGAAGTCGTAGAACAGCCCCTTGGACAGGCCGATCCGGTCCACCGTCTTCAGGAACTGCTTGGGGATGATCTGGTCGGTGTCGATGTTGGAGAGCGCCAGGGGGGCGGCCTTAGCGTCGATGCGGGTAAAGGGCTTCATCAGGCGGTCTCCGAAGGCGCTGGCGGCGCGCTCTGCTGAATCATCAGGGCCGGCAGGCCCGGCGCACCGGACCGCACGGTGAAGACCCGGGTGCCGGGCTTGCGGCCCTGGCGCAGGTCAGACACGTCCCAGCCGTCGGCGGCCAGGCGGGCGTGGACGGCGGCGGGATCATCCACCCGCCAGGCCAGGCCGCCAAAGCGGTCCGGCGCGTCCGAGACCGGGGTCTTCAGGCTGGCGCCGATCTCCACCAGGGTCTCGCCACAGCGGAAAAACAGCTGGCGCGCTCCCCAGTCGGGATTGGACCGATCCAGCCGCAGATCAAGGCCAAGCTTGGCGCCGTAGAGGGCAAGGGCCCGGTCAGGGTTGGGGGTGTGGATCACCACATGATCGAGCGCGCTGACCGCGGCGGCCTCCCCGTGGGTGGCCTCCGACTGGGGCCAGGGCTGGCCATCGCGCGGTGGCGCCGCCAGCAAGAGGCTGAGGCCGGCCGTGGTCTCTGGATCGAGGCTGGAGGTGGTCCAGTAGCGCTTGCGCCCATCGGCGTGGACGGTGCGGATCGAACCGGGTTCGCTGGACCCGATTCCCCGGCGCCGCAGCAGGGCGGCGGCCCCGGCGATGTCGGGGGTCGTAAAAGCCAGCGCCCAGACGCCCTCGCCATGGGCGTCGAGATGGGCGGCGATGGCCGCGCCGAATCCGCCCTCGCCGTCCGGGGAGATCAGGTCCAGCGCCATGTTGGGCAGCTGGAACCAGGCCTGGCGAACCCCGCCCTCGGCGCCGATCCAATTGCAGGCCCGCCCCAGCAGGCGCGTATGGGCGTCCACCGCCTGGTCCAGGTCGCGGACCACCAGGGCCACATGGTCGAGGCCTGAGATCATCAGATGAAGTCGCGCACGTCGGTGAGATGGCCGGCGATGGCGGCAGCCGCGGCCATGGCGGGGCTGAGCAGGTGGGTGCGCCCGCCCCGGCCCTGACGGCCCTCGAAATTGCGGTTGGAGGTCGAGGCGCAGCGCTCGCCCGGCGCCAGACGGTCGGGATTCATGCCCAGGCACATGGAACAGCCCGGCTCCCGCCAGTCGAAGCCCGCGGCTTTGAAGATGGCGTCCAGCCCTTCGGACTCAGCCTGCTCCTTCACAAGGCCAGAGCCCGGCACCACCATAGCCCGCACATGGGGGGCCACCAGCCGGCCCTCCAGGAAGGCCTTCTGCACCACGGCGGCCGCAGCCCGCAGATCCTCGATGCGGCTGTTGGTGCAAGAGCCGATGAACACGCGGTCAATCCTGGCCTCGGTGATCGGCTGACCGGCGACGAGGCCCATATAGTCGAGCGCCCGCTCGGCCGAGGCGCGCTTGTCCGGCGTGGCGAAGCTGGTCGGATCGGGCACCCGCCCGTCGATGGGCATGACGTCCTCCGGGGACGTCCCCCAGGTCACCAGGGGGGCGATCTGGGCGGCGTCCAGGACGACCTCCCGGTCGAAGACGGCGTCGGCGTCCGTGAAGAAGCTCTTCCAGTGAGCGACCGCCATGTCCCAGGCTGCGCCCTTGGGCGCGGCGGGGCGTCCGCGGATATAGTCGAAGGTGGTCTCGTCCGGCGCCACCAGACCTGCACGGGCGCCGGCCTCGATGGTCAGGTTGCAGAGCGTCATCCGCCCTTCCATCGAAAGCGCGCGGATCGCCTCGCCGGCATATTCGATCACATGGCCGGTGCCGCCGGCCGTGCCGATGGCGCCGATGACGGCCAGCGCATAGTCCTTGGCGCCGACGCCGGGCGCCGGCGTCCCGTCGATGGTCACGCGCATATTCTTCGACTTGGCCTGGCGCAGGGTCTGGGTCGCCAGCACATGCTCGACCTCGGACGTGCCGATGCCCTGGGCCAGCGCCCCGAAGGCGCCGTGAGTCGAGGTGTGGCTATCGCCGCAGACGATGGTCATGCCCGGCTGGGTGCGCCCCTGCTCTGGCCCCACCACATGGACGATGCCGTTGCGCAGATCGCCCATGGGGAAATATTCGATGCCGTTCTCGGCGACATTGCGCTCCAGGGTCAGGAGCTGCAGCCGCGCCTCCTCGTCGGCCACGGCTGCGGCGCCCAGGGCCTGGCCCTCGGTCGGCACATTGTGGTCGGCCACGGCGAGCGTGCGGTCGGGCCGTCGCACCGGGCGACCGGCGGCGCGCAGGCCGGCGAAGGCCTGGGGCGTGGTCACCTCGTGGATCAGGTGCAGGTCGATATAGAGGATCGTCTCCCCGTCCCCTTCGGCGACGAGGTGAGCATCCCAGATCTTGTCATAGAGCGTCTTGGCGGCCATGGGCGGCTATGTAGGTGGGCGAAGGCCGTCCCGTAAAGGTCGCACGCGTCCCCACAACCCCCACGATTTCGCCCGCTGCGGTTTCGGCCCGACGCCAAACCCGATAGGACGGGTCCCCATGACCCTCGAGAGCGACCCGCAGGACGAGCGCGACCTCGACCGGGCGACCGCCCTGATGATGGTGGATTCGGCCGCCGCCACGGCGGTGACCGCAGTCACCTCGGGCATCGTCCTGGCCGCCTTCGCCCTTTATCTGGGGGCGTCCAACGCCGTGATCGGCCTGCTGGCCGCCCTGCCCTTCCTGACCCAGCTGATCCAGGCGCCGGCTGTTCCCCTGGTGGAGAAGCTGCGCCGGCGCCGGCTGATCGCCGCGACCGCGGCCTTCTGCGCCCGGCTGACCCTGCCGATCATGGCCGCCATCGCGCTCCTGCCGCACAACGCCTGGAGCCTGACGGCCCTGGTGGCCGCCCAGGTGGTCATCGGATCCCTGGGCGCGGTGACCAGCTGCGCCTGGAATTCCTGGGTGAGGGATCTGATCCCGGAGGAACGACTGGGCGCCTTCACGGCCCGGCGCACGGTGATCGCCACGGGCGTCACCCTGAGCGTGACCATCCTGGCCGGGGTGGCGCTGGATCAGGTGGCGATCGCCGACCAGGGCCTGGTCTTTGCGGCCTTCTTCGCCGTGGCCTTCATCCTGGGCATGATCAGCGTGGCCGCGCTGGCCCGCACGCCAGAGCCCCCCATGCCGCCGCCGGCCGCCGGCGTGAACCTCTACCGCCTGCTGCGCGCGCCCTTGCGCGACAGCAACTTCCGCCGCCTGATCCTCTTTCTGTCGAGCTGGCAGTTCGCGGTGAACCTGGCGAGCCCCTTCTTCACCGTCTATTTCGTCACCCAGCTCAACTATCCGCTGACCTTCGTCATGACGCTCAGTGTGGTGAGCCAGATCGCCAATATCGGGGTCCTGAAGTTCTGGGGTCAGCTCAGCGACCGGTTCTCCAACAAGTCGGTGCTGGCCGCCGCGGCGCCCGCCTACATCCTCTGCATCGCGGCTACGGCGCTCACCTCGCAGATCGACGACCGCCAGCTGGCCGGCGCCTATCTGATCGCCCTGCACGTGGTGTTCGGCGCCGCCGCCGCCGGGGTGGGCCTGGCCACGGTCAATATCGCCCTGAAGCTGGCCCCCCGAGGCGGGGCGACGGCCTATATCGCGGCCAACACCCTGATCACCTCGATGGCGGCGGCGGCGGCGCCGATCCTGGGGGGTCTGTTCGCCGACTTCTTCGCCGCTCGCGAGCTTGAGCTGCTGGTCCGCTGGTCACGGCCAGGCGAGGATCTGGACGTGCTCCATCTGGCCTTCAACAACTGGGACTTCTACTTCCTGCTCTCGGCCCTCTTGGGCCTCTACGCCCTGCACCGTCTGACCCTGGTGCGCGAAGAGGGTGAGATCGAGCACAAGGAGATGGTCCAGCAGATGATGACCGAGGCCCGGCGCGTGGTGGCCAACCTGTCGCCAGTGGCGGGCCTGAAGATGATGCACGCCTTCCCGGCCGGCCGGCTGATGGAGCGCCGTCGCCGGCGGCGTCCCGAGCGGGAGGCCGAGCAGCAGGCCCTGGCCGAGGCCGCGGCGGAAGAGGCCGAAGCGGCCGTCGCCCCGATGGCCTGAGCCGCAGGGCCTGGCCGAACATTGTGCGGCGAAGCTGAAATCGCCATCATCTGATCATGCCGTCGATCACCGCCGCCGACTGGGACCTGTTCCAGAGCCTGCACGCCGTCCTGGAGACAGGCAGCCTGTCCGCCGCCGCCCGGGTTCGGGGGGTCGCCCAACCCACCATCGGACGCCACATCGAAAGCCTGGAACAGCGCCTGGGATCGCCCCTGTTCCTGCGTTCCCCCCGGGGCCTGCAGCCGACGGAGCTGGCCTTGGAGCTTCGTCCGCGGCTGGAGGACATGGCCGCGGCCGCGGCCGCGGCGATGCGCGACGTGGCCGGCGCCGCGGCCCAGACTGGCGGAACCGTGCGGATCACCGCCAGCGAAATGGTCGGCTGCGAGATTCTGCCGCCGATCCTGGCGACCTTCCACGCCGCCCACCCGGCGATCGAAGTGGAGCTGACCCTCTCCAACGAGCAGGCCGATCTCAGCCGTCGAGACGCCGACATCGCCCTGCGCATGACGCGGCCGACCCAGAACACCCTGGTGGGTCGGCGGGTCGGGGTGGTTCAGATGGGGCTCTATGCGGCCCCGGCCTATCTGGCCCGCTGCGGGACGCCGGCGCGCGTGGAGGACCTGGAGGACCACGCCATGATCGGGTTTGACCGCAAGACCCCAAGCCGCGTGCGGGACGTGGACATCGGCCGGCCGATCACCCGGGACGTCTTCAGCTTTCGCAGCGACAGCGACATCGCCCAGCTGGCGGCGCTGCGGGCGGGATTGGGCGTCGGCATGTGCCCCAGGCCCCTGGGCCGCCGCGACGGCCTGGTCCGCATCCTGCCCGAGCGGGTCTCCCTGGAGCTGGAGATGTGGGTCTGCATGCCAGAGGGCCTGCGCACCACACGTAGGATGCGGCTGTTGTTCGACCATCTGGCCGACGGCCTGTCTCGAGATCTGCGCGAGGCTGGGGACCCAGACGCAGAAAGGGCGGCCGCAGAGCCTGCGACCGCCCTTCCGGCGTTCGTCAAAGGGGCCGAGGCCTAGCCTTCGGCGTCCTTCTTCTTGGGGGCGTGGGCCGCGGCCGAGGCCTCGGCGCGGGCGTTGCGTTCGGCCTTTTCGGCCTCACGCTCGGCCGGGGTCATCTGGCGTTCGGCGATCCGCGCCGACTTGCCGCGACGATCACGCAGGTAATAGAGCTTGGCCCGACGCACGACACCGCGGCGCTTGACCTCGACGGATTCGATCATCGGCGAGAGGATCGGGAAGACCCGCTCCACACCCTCACCGAAGGAAATCTTGCGGACCGTGAAGTTCTCGTCGACGCCCTCGCCGGAGCGGGCGATGCAGACGCCTTCATAGGCCTGGACGCGCTCGCGCTCGCCTTCCTTGATCTTGACGTTGACGCGGACGGTGTCGCCCGGGCGGAAGTCGGGGAAGTTGCGGGCGGTCTTGAGGCGGTCGGCCTCTTCCTGGCGCAGCTGCTGGATCACGTTCATTGGTTCAATTCCTTTGTCACTGGGCTTTACGCGCCCTTTGCCTGTTGATTGGCGAGATGCTGCGCCCACAAGTCCGGCCGCCGCTCCCGCGTGGTCTCTTCCCGCTGCTGCGCCCGCCATTTGGCGACCTCAGCATGGTGCCCTGAAAGCAGCACCGGCGGGATGTCGCGCCCTTCGAACGTCCGCGGTCTCGTGTACTGCGGATGCTCGAGGAGCCCGTCCTCAAAGCTCTCTTCACTCAAACTCAGCGCCTGGCCCAACACACCGGGCACAAGACGTACGCACGCCTCGATGGTCAGCATGGCCGCCACCTCGCCACCGGCGAGGACGACGTCGCCCACGGCGACCTCCTCGAACCCCCGGGCGTCGAGCACCCGCTGGTCCACCCCCTCGAACCGGCCGGCCAGGACGATGACGCCCGGACCCGCAGCCCATTCCTTCGCGCGCGCCTGGGTCAGGGGCCGACCCCGGGCGCTCATGTACAAAAGCGGCCGCCCTCGCCGCTCCACGCTGTCCAGCGCCGAAGCGATGACGTCCGCCCGCATCACCTGTCCAGGACCGCCCCCCGCAGGGGTGTCGTCGAGGAAGCCGCGCTTATCCTTGGAAAAGGCGCGAATGTCCACTGTTTCCAACGTCCAGAGCCCCTGTTCGCGCCAGGCGGTTCCGATCAGGGAGACCCCCAGCGGACCAGGGAAGGCCTCGGGAAACATGGTCAGGACGGTGGCGTCGAAGGACATGGGCCCATCTGCACCAGCCGGCGGCCAAATGCCAAGGCCCCGGCGGCGCCTTGCCGCGGCGGGCCTCAGCGGTTAAGCCCTGGCGCTTTCGCACCTGCAACATACGATAAGTCATTATGGACAGCCCCGAGATCACGCCCGAGATCCTGCCTGACACCCTGGCCCTGGAGCGCATCGAGCAGAACCTGTTCCGGGGCGTGAGCCCGCAGGGCGGGCCGCCGCGCATCTTCGGCGGCCAGGTGATCGCCCAGTCCCTGCTGGCGGCCTATGAGACCGTCGAAGAGCGCATGTGCCACTCGCTGCACTGCTACTTCATCCGGCCAGGCGACCCGCGCATTCCGATCCTGTTCGAGGTCGACCGCTCCCGCGACGGCGGCACCTTCACCACCCGCCGGGTGGTGGCCATCCAGAACGGCAAGCAGATCTTCAACCTCGCCGCCTCCTTCCAGGTGGTGGAGGACGGCTTCGACCACCAGGCGCCCATGCCCAAGGTCCCCGGGCCGGACGACCTGCCCACCGAGGCGGAGTCCATGAAGAAGGTGGCCGAGAAGATGCCGCCGGAAATGCGCAAGATGATGTCGCGCCCGCGGCCCATCGAGATGCGCGGCCGCGACGCCTTCGGCTTTGGCGGCGCCACCAAGCCCACCGAGGGCAAGTCCGACGTCTGGATCCGCGCCACCGGCGCCATCGGGGATGACCCGCGGATGCACCAGGTGATCCTGGCCTACGCCTCGGACATGAACCTGCTGTCCACCGCCATGCGCCCACATGGGGTCGCCTGGCAGACGCCGGGTCTGCAGTCGGCCAGCCTCGACCACGCCATGTGGTTCCACAAGCCGTCCAACTTCAACGACTGGCACCTCTACACCCAGGACAGCCCCTCGGCGTCCGGCGGCCGCGGCTTCGTCCGCGGCGCCCTCTACACTCAGGACGGAACCCTGGTGGCCTCGGTCGCCCAGGAAGGCCTGATGCGGATGCGCAAGGGCGACTGAGCCGCCTTGCGTCCTTCGAGGCTCGCTGACGCTCGCACCTCAGGATGAGGGGTGTGGGTGGACGCGCAAGCCCATCATTCCGTCCTCATCCTGAGGCGCCCGCGTCAGCGGGCCTCGAAGGACGAGGGCGGCCGTAGAGAACCCCCTACTCGGTCTCTTCCGGCGGGATGGCGATCAGTTTGCCCTCGGCCAGCTTCACCTCGGGCACGGCGTCGCGGGTGAAGGGCAGCCACCAGGAGGGGCCGCTGGCCGGCTGGACTTCCAGCAGGTCGCCGGCCCCGAAATCCTGCACGGACCTCACCTCGCCCAGGCGCTCGCCCGCTGGCGTCTCCACCACAGCCCCGATCAGGTCAGTCAGATAGAATTCGTCCTCCTCCGGCGCCGGCAGTGCGTCGCGGGGGATGAAGAGCTTCAGGCCGCGGGCGGCCTCGGCCTGCTCGCGGGTCTCAATCTCCTTGGCTCTCGCCACCACGCCGCCCTTGACGGGTCGCGCGCTAGTGAGCGTCAGGCCAGGCGAACCATCCTGGCGTAACAACGCCTTGAAGGCGGCCAGCGACATGGGGTCTTCGGTGAAGGTGGTGATGCGGAGTTCGCCGCGCACGCCGAAGGCGCCGGCCACCCGGGCCACCTGGATCAGCTTGTCGGGCATGTCGCCTTCGCGTCAGAGGATCTCGTCGCCGCAGCACCCCACCCCTCGTCACAGACAGATCAGGTCTGCCTGTGACGAGGCGATGGGCGGAAAGGCCTTAGCCTTCCTTGGCGTCTTCGGCGGCCGGCTCGGCGGGCGCCTCTTCGGCGGCGGCGGGCTCTTCAGCCGCCGGGGCCTCAGCGGCCGGCTCTTCGGCGGCCGGGGCTTCGGGCTCGGGCTCGGGCGCCGGCTGGGCGGCGGCCTCGGCTTCGGCGGCGGCGCGGTCGGCTTCACGCTGGGCGCGCTCTTCAGCCCGCTCCTTGGCCTTGCGGCCCGGCTCGGCCTTCTGCGGGTTGTTGCCGTGCTCCCACTTCACCAGGCCCTGCTGGGACAGGAAACGGGCGACGCGGTCGGTGGGCTGGGCGCCCTTCTTGACCCACTCTTCGATGCGCTCGACCTTCAGGACGACGCGGCTGGGGTCATCCTTCTTGAGCAGCGGGTTGTAGGCCCCGACCTTCTCGATGAAGCGGCCATCGCGCGGGGCGCGGCTGTCGGCGACGACGATCGAGTAATAGGGGCGCTTCTTGGCGCCGCCACGGGACAGACGAATCTTGAGCATGGATGTTCCTTGTGAGCTCTAGGATTTCTTGAAGGGATTGATGCCCGGCGGCAGACCGCCGCCGAGGCCGGGAAGTTTGGGGAGTCCGCCAGTGAGACCGCCGAGGCCAGGACCGCCGAGACCGGCGAGACGGGCCTTGGCCTCCTCGATCTCCTGCGGGGTCGGGGCCTTGCCGCCACCCATGGCTTTCATCCGGGCCATGTCGGCCCCACCGCCGCCGGTGAGCATGCCCGCCATCTTGGCGAAGCCCTTGCCCCCATCGCGGCTCATCATCTTGAAGGCGTCGGCCATCTGGCGATGCTGTTTCAAAAGCCGGTTGACCTCGGCCACATCGACGCCGGCGCCCTTGGCGATCCGGCGCTTGCGGGAGGCCTGCAGGATGTCGGGCTTCTTGCGCTCGGCCTTGGTCATGGACGAGATGATCGCGGCCTGACGGTCCAGGGTCTTGTCCGAAACATTGGCCTCGGCCATCTGCTTCTTCATCTTCTGGACCCCAGGCAGGAAGCCCATCAGCCCTTCCATGCCGCCCATCTTCTTCATCTGGGCGAACTGGTCGGCCATCATGTCCAGGTCGAACTGACCCTTGGCCAGCTTCTTGGCCATGACCTCGGCCTTGGCCTGGTCGAAGTCCTGCGCCGCCTTCTCCACCAGGGCGACAACGTCGCCTTGGCCGAGGATCCGGCCGGCCACCCGGCGGGCGTCGAAGGCGTCGAGGCCGTCGATCTTCTCCGAGACGCCCAGGAACTTGATCGGCAGGCCGGTGACCGCGCGCATGGACAGCGCCGCGCCGCCGCGGCCGTCGCCATCCGAGCGGGTCAACACCAGGCCCGTCAGGGGCAGGCGTTCGTGGAAGGCCTTGGCGGTGCGCACCGCGTCCTGACCGGTGAGCGCATCGGCCACCAGCAGGGTCTCGGATGGGTTGGCGATCTTGGCGATCTCGGCCGCCTCGGCCATCATCGCCTCGTCGAGCGTCGTGCGGCCGGCGGTGTCGAGGATCAGGACATCATAGCCCTGCAGCTTGGCCGCCGAGAGCGCGCGCCGCGCGATGTCCGGCGCCGATTGGCCAGCCACGATGGGCAGGCTGTCAACGCCGGCCTGGACGGCCAGGGTGGCCAGCTGCTCCATGGCCGCGGGCCGGCGGGTGTCCAGCGAGGCCAGCAGCACCTTCTTGCGTTCGCGGGCCAGGCGCAGGGCCAGGCGGCCGGCGGTGGTGGTCTTACCCGAGCCCTGCAGGCCGGCCATCATCATGACGGTGGGGGGATTGAGGGAGAGGTTCAGCCCCTCGACCTCGTCGCCGCCCAGCATCTCCACCAGGCCGTCATAGGTGATCTTGATGACCTGGTCGGTGGGACGGACCGAACGCAGCACCTCTTCGCCCGACGCGCGCTCCTTGGCCTTGGCGATGAAATCGCGCACCACCGGCAGGGCCACATCGGCCTCCAGCAGGGCGATGCGGACCTCGCGCAGGGCCTCGTCGATATGCTTTTCAGACAGCACGCCGTGGCCCGACAGACGGTCGAATACCCCGGAAAGCCGTTCAGAAAGTGCGTCGAACATTCAAACTCCCATGGGGTGACGACGTCACGCCCGCTTGTCTTCCGGCTCCAGGGCGGCCTGCGGACAGGAAACCATGAGCCCAAACGCGATCGACCCCCGTGGACGATCACGTCGACGGGGGGCCTCGCCGCCCTCGTCCCATATGGTGATGGGGGTCGTGGCGGGGGAGGGCGCTGACCGAGGTTGCGCCGGAAGGGCGCGCTTATGCGCCTGTGGATGCTTTAGGTCAAGATCGGCGGGGCCGGGCGGCGCCTGGGGAGGGCGGCCGCAGCCCGGGCGAGATCGGTGATCCTGTCCCAGTCGCCGGCCGCCACGGCGTCCTTCGGCGCCACCCAGGAGCCGCCGACACAGGCGACATTGGGCTCGTTCAGATAGTCCGGCGCCCCCGCCGCATCGATGCCGCCGGTGGGGCAGAAGACCGCCTGGGGGAAGGGGCTGGCGAAGGCCTTCAACAGGCTGACCCCGCCCACCACGCTGGCCGGGAACAGCTTGAAGGCCGTGAAGCCGTGGTCGAGGCCCGCCATCAGTTCGGTGGCCGTGGCGATCCCCGGCAGCAGGGGGACCGGTCCTTCGATCCGCTCTCCGGCGATCAGGCCGGGGCTGACGGCGAAGCGGGCCCCGGCGTGGGCGACCGCCTGCCGGGCCGACGCGGAGGTGACCGTGCCGGCGCCGACCACGGCGTCCTCGACCTCGCCGGCGATGGCGCGGATGGCCTCAAGCGCAGCCGGCGTGCGCAGGGTCACTTCCAGGGCCATAAGGCCGCCCCGGGTCAGGGCCCGCGCCAGAGGGACAGCGTCGGCGGCGTCCTCGATGACCAGCACCGGGACCACCGGGGCCAGGGCGAGAATGTGGTCCACGGTCATGGGCTGGGTCACAGGCGGACCCCTTCCAGCTGGGCCAGTTCCCGGCTGCACCCCACCAGGGCCGCGAAGGGATGGATGATCAGATAGGTGGGGATTTCACGCACATAGTCGGCCAGGCGCCCCTTGGCCTCGAAGCGGTCGCGAAAGCCCCCGGCCATCAGCCGCTCGCCCATGCGTGGGGCGATGCCGCCGCTGACATAGATTCCCCCTCGCGCGCCATGGGTCAGGGCGAGATCCCCGGCCACACCGCCGAGAATGGCGCAGAACCGGTCCAGCACCTCGCCGGCCGCCGGATCGCCCCCGTCGGCGGCCTCGACCACCGCCCGCTCATCGGCGAGGTGTGGGGCGCGCCCCGCCAGGTCCTGTAGCGCGAGATAGAGGTCAAAGAGCCCCTGGCCTGAGAGCACACGCTCCACCGACACCCGACCGTGGAGTCCCTGCAGCCGCCGCCAGACATGGGCCTCCACCTCGTCATGGGGGGCGAAGCCGGCATGCCCCCCCTCCGTGGCCACGGCGATGTCCACATGCTGGGAGCGGGCCACGGCGCCGACGCCGAACCCGGTTCCGGCGCCCAGCACGACGATGGGGCACGTGGGCGCGCCCCGGAGCTCCGGACCAATACGGCGCAGATCAGCGGCCGCCAGCACCGGCGTCGCCATGGCCTGGGCGGCGAAGTCATTGATCAGCTTGATGGCGTCAAAGCCGAAGCTGGCGATCAGGTCGGTTTCCGAGACCTGCCAGTCGAGATTGGTGAACTCGATCTCGCCGTCCACCACCGGTCCGGCGACGGCGATCACCGCCTTGGCCGGGCGTCGCTTTCCGGCGGTCTCCTCCAGATATTCGGAGATGATCTCATCCAGGCCGCCGTAATTGGCGCAGATATAGGTCTTGGTGTTGCGCAGGTGGCCCTCGCCATCCACCAGGGCGAAGCGGGCGTTGGTGCCCCCCACATCCCCCACCAGACCGGAATAGATCGCGCCCATCAGGCCACCTCTTCAAACAGGACCGAGGCGCCCGCCTCGGCCGGACCAGCCGCCCGACGCATCCAGCCGAACAGCTCGCGGCCAAACCCCCTGGCGTGAACCGGCGCCTGGGCGGCCGTTCGAGCCGCCAGGACGGCGGGGTCGACCTTGATCTCCAGACGGCCCTGTAGCGCGTCCACCAGGATCATGTCGCCATCCTGCACCTTGGCCAGAACGCCGCCGTCGGCGGCCTCAGGGCTCACATGGATGGCCGCCGGCGCCTTGCCCGAGGCGCCCGACATCCGGCCATCGGTGACCAGCGCCACCTTCAGCCCCCGGTCCAGCAGGACGACCAGGGTCGGCGTCAGGCTGTGCAGCTCGGGCATGCCGTTGGCCTTGGGGCCCTGGAAGCGGACCACGGCGACGAAATCCTCCGTCAGCTCCCCGCGGCGGAAGGCCTCCAGCAGGTCGTCCTGATCGTCGAACACCCTGGCCGGCGCCTCGACCACCAGATGCTCGGCCTTGACCGCCGAGGTCTTCATCACCGCCCGGCCGAGCCCTCCCGCCATCAGGCGCAGGCCCCCCTCCGGCTGAAAGGGATCATCGATGGGCCGCAGGATGTCGCGGTTGAGGGACTCCGTCGGCCCCTCCCGCCAGACCAGGGCGCCGTCCTCCAGGAAGGGCTCGCGCTGATAGGCCCGCAGGCCGCCGCCGGCCACGGTGACCACGTCGTCATGGGCCAGGCCCGCGTCCAGCAACTGGCGTATGACAAAGGCCATGCCGCCGGCCGCCTGGAAGGCGTTCACGTCCTCCGAGCCATTGGGATAGACCTTGACGATCAGGGGGACGACCCGGGACAGGTCGTCGAAATCGGCCCAGGTGAGCTGGATCCCTGCCGCCCGGGCGATGGCCACCATGTGCAGGGTGTGATTGGTCGAGCCGCCGGTGGCCATCAGGCCGACCATGGCGTTGACCATGGCCTTCTCGTCCACCACCTGGGCCATGGGCGTATAGGCCTCGCTTCCGGCGATGATCTCCACCGCCCGCTGGGCGGCCGCCGCTGTCAGGGCGTCGCGCAAAGGCGTGTTGGGATGGACGAAGGCCGCGCCCGGCAGATGCAGGCCGGTCATCTCCATCATCATCTGGTTGGTGTTGGCCGTACCATAGAAGGTGCAGGTGCCCGGCCCGTGATAGGACTGCATCTCGGAGTCCAGCAACTCCTCCCGGCTGACCTTGCCCTCCGCATAGAGGCCCCGCACCCGGGCCTTTTCGGCATTGGAGAGGCCCGAGGTCATCGGACCCCCGGGTACGAAGATCACCGGCAGGTGGCCAAAGGCCAGGGCGCCCATGGTCAGGCCCGGCACGATCTTGTCGCAGATCCCCAGCATCAGGCCGGCGTCAAAGGCGTCGTGGGAGAGCGCGATGCCCGTCGACATGGCGATAACGTCCCGGGAGAAGAGGGACAGCTCCATCCCTGGCCGGCCCTGGGTCACCCCATCGCACATGGCCGGCACGCCGCCAGCCACCTGGGCCGTCGCGCCCACCGCCTCGGCGGCGGCGCGGATAACATCGGGAAACCGCTCATAGGGCTGATGGGCCGAGAGCATGTCGTTATAGGCCGTGACGATGGCGAGGTTGGGCGCCATCGGATTGCGCATCCTGGCCTTGCCGTCCTCGGGCAGGGCGGCGAAGGCGTGGGCGAAGTTGGCGCAGGACAGCTTGGCCCTTCCGGGGCCGGAGCGCTGGGCGGCGTCGATCTGCGCCAGATAGGCGGCCCGGGTCCCGCGGCTGCGGACGATGATCCTGTCGGTGACCTCGGCGACGACCGGGTGAATGGGCATGGCGGTTCCTTCAGGGCGTCCAGAGCACCCGCACCGGGGTGCGGGCCTGGGTCAAGAGGGCGGCGACGGGGAGGTCGGCGCCATGGCGCGCTCGCTCGAGAACCTGCCGTTTTTCCGCCCCGGCGATCAGGATGAGAATGGCCTTGGATTGTAACAACGCCGCCAGGGTCAGGGTGATCCGCGCGATCGGCGGATCGCCGATGGGCTGATCGAAGCCCATGCAGAACTGTGCGCCCGTCGGGTCCATGGCGGCGGCCAGCCCCAGGGCGCCCGGGATCAGCGAAGCCACATGGCCGTCCGGACCCATGCCCAGCAGGGTGAGATCAAAGGGCGCCAGTTCTGCGACCTGGGCTTCCGCCGCCTCGGCGCAGGCCCCCGCGGTGGGCGGCCCGCGCCACAGGGGGATGAAGCGGGCGGCCCGGGCCTCGCCGGTCAGCAGCCGCGACGTCACCAGCCGCTGATTGGAGGCCTCATGATCTGGGGAGACCAGCCGCTCGTCCGAGAGCGTGACGTCGACACGACTCCAGTCAAGGGGGCTCTGGCTCAGACGGTCATAGATCAGGCCGGGAGAGCGCCCGCCGGTGGCCACCAGTCGGCCGCGCTGGCCGGCGGCGATCGGCGCAGACAGGGCCTCGACCACGGCGCCGGCCGCGGCGTCCGCCAGGGCTTCAGGGGTCGCGAAGGTCTCGATCATGGCTTCTTCTAGTCCCATCGACGCTTTGACGCAGCCCACCTCTGGGCGGAACCTTCGACCCCGTGGCCGGTTCCTAGGAGTCAGCACGTCGCGGCCACGACGCGCCGCCTTCGGCCTTCGCCGTTGGCTCGCCGCCTAGGAGCCGCGTCATGCGCATCGCGCAGGTATCGCCCTTGTACGAAGCCGTACCCCCCCGGTTCTATGGCGGGACCGAGCGGGTGGTCGCCCACCTGACGGACGCCCTTGTTGACCTGGGACACGAGGTGACGCTGTTCGCGAGCGCCGAGGCCCGCACCAAGGCCCGGCTGATCCCAGTCCGTGACGAGGCGATCCGCCTGGACCCCAGCCCTCTGAAATCCGACCTGGCCTCGCATATGAACGCGCTGGCGCAGGTTCGGGACCGGGCCGACGAGTTCGATCTGATCCACTTCCACACCGACATGATCCACTTCCCCTTCTTCGGGGACATGGCCCATCGCACCCTCACCACCCTGCACGGCCGCCTGGACCTGAAGGATCTCGAAGGGGTCTACGACCGGTGGCGGGACTTCCCGCTGGTCTCGATCAGCGACCATCAGCGGCTGCCCCTGCCGGGCGCCAATTGGGCTGGCACCGTGCATCACGGGATGGATGAGGAGCTCTATCGCTTTCATCCGGAGCCCGGCGGCTACCTGGCCTTCCTGGGCCGCATCTCGCCGGAAAAGCGTCCCGACCGGGCCATCGAGATCGCCATCGGCGCAGGCGTGCCCCTGCGGATCGCCGCCAAGGTCGATGCGGCGGACCGGGACTATTACGAGAGCCGGATCAGGCCCCTGATGGACCATCCCCTGGTGACCTATGTGGGCGAGATCGGCGACGCCGAGAAGTCGGCCTTTCTGGGCGGCGCCCAGGCGCTGCTTTTTCCCATCGACTGGCCCGAACCCTTCGGCCTGGTGATGATCGAGGCCATGGCCTGCGGCGCACCGGTGATCGCCTATGACTGTGGCTCGGTGCCGGAGGTGCTGGAGCCAGGGGTGACCGGCATGATCGTCCGCAGCCAGGCCCAGGCCATCGCCGCGGTGGCGGAGACCGCCCGCTACGACCGCGCCGCCATCCGCGCCCGCTTCGAGGCGCGGTTTTCGGCCCGGGTCATGGCGCAGCGCTATCTCGATCTGCACACGGCCCGCGCGGTGACGCGGAAGCCAGCGCCGACGGCGCCGGACCTATCCCTCGCCGCCAGCGCCTGAGTGACCATGGACGATCTTGCGCCTGACACCCTCACCAGCACCGGTGAAACGGGCGAGGCCCGCTCGCCCAACCAACTCTACGCCCTGAAGGACCGGGACACCTTCATGGTCTGTGACGCCTTTGGCGACGTCACCGGCGAGGGCGATGGCCTGTTTCACAACGACACCCGAATTCTCTCCCGGTTCCGCCTGAAGCTGGGGAGCGCCAAGCCCTCCCTGCTGTCGGCGGCCATCGGCCAGGATAATGTCTTCTTTTCATCCCACGGCGCCAACCAGGCCCTGCCCTTTCCGGGGGGACCGGTGGGCCCGCCTGGAATCTTGCACGTCCAGCGCCGCCGCTTTCTCTGGGATGAGCGGCTCTATGAGAAGATCAGCATCGTCAACTACAGCCGCGACGTGGTGCTGGCGCCGCTGACCCTGGAGTACGGCGCCGACTTCCGGGACATGTTCGAAGTCCGGGGAGCGACCCGGCCCAGGCGCGGGGTCGTCCGCCCGCCGGTCTGCGACGGCCGCTCGGTCCGGTTCGGCTATGAGGGACTGGACCAGGTGGAGCGGGCCAGCATCATGGCCTTTTCCGACGCGCCCTGGCGGATCGGCGCCCAGAAGGCTGAGTTCATGTGCAGCCTCAATCCTGAGGGGCATTTCGAACTCTATATCGAGGTCGGGGCTCATGGAGGGCCGATCCCCAGCCGGGAGCGGTTCGAGGACGCCGCCATCCGCGCCCGCTGGGACATGCGACGGCGCCGCCGGCATGGGGCGCGGCTGCGCAGTTCCGGGCGGCTGTTCAACGAATGGCTGGACCGCTCGCGGTCGGACATCGCGCTGCTCACCACCCGGCTGGAGACCGGGCCCTATCCCTATGCCGGCATCCCCTGGTTCTCCACGGCCTTCGGGCGGGACGCCATCATCACCTGCCTGCAGCTGCTCTGGTTTGCCCCTGGCCTGGCCAAGGGGGTGCTGACCTATCTCGCCGCCCACCAGGCCGAGGAGGTGTCCAGTTTCCGCGACGCCGCGCCCGGCAAGATCATGCACGAGACGCGCAAGGGCGAGATGCCGGCGCTCGGCGAGGTGCCCTTCGCCCGCTACTACGGGGGCGTCGACACAACGCCGCTCTTCATCGTCCTGGCCGGCGCCTATGCCGAGCGGACCGGCGACTACGAGCTGATCGACGCCCTCTGGCCAGCGTTGAAGCGCGCCGTCGGCTGGATCGAGCGGTTCGGCGACTCCAATGGCGACGGGCTGATCGACTACGCCCGCGGCGAGACGTCGGGCCTGTCCAACCAGGGCTGGAAAGACAGCGAGGACTCCGTCTTCCATGCCGACGGGCGGTTCCCCAAGGGGCCGATCGCCCTCATCGAGGTGCAAGGCTACGCCTTCGCCGCCTTCAAGGCGATGGGAGAGCTGGCCGAGCACCGGGGCGACCTGGAGGCCGCCCACCTTTGGCGCGACCGCGCCGAGCGGCTGCGGATCGCCGTGGAAGAGCGCTTCTGGATGGCTGACCGGGGGTTCTATGGCATCGCCATCGACGGGGCCGGCGAGCTGTGCGCCGTCGAGGGATCAAACCCGGGCCACCTGCTGTTTGTCGGCCTGCCAGCGCTGGAGCGGGGCAAGGCTGTGGCCGCGCGTCTGCTGACCGCGGGCTTTTCCACCGGATGGGGCCTGCGGACCCTGGCGGCGGGCGAAGCGCGCTTCAATCCCATGTCCTATCACAACGGCTCGGTCTGGCCCCACGACACAGCGCTCTGCGTCCAGGGCCTGGCCAACTATGGAGAGCGGGACGGGGTGGTGCGGCTGATGTCGCACATGTTCGAGACCGCCGCCCATTTCGAGATGCGCCTGCCCGAGCTGTTCTGCGGCTTCCCCCGGGGGGCCGGCGAGCCGCCCGTGGCCTATCCGGTGGCCTGCCTGCCCCAGGCCTGGGCGGCGGGCGCTGTCTTCATGATGCTGCAGGCCTGTCTCGGCGTGAAGATCGACGGCGCCGCCCGTCGGGTCGAGATCACCGATCCCCGCCTGCCCATCGGCATCGACCGTCTGCGGGTGGAGGATCTTCGGGTCGGCCCGCACAAGATCAGCCTCGTCTTCGAGGACGTGGACGGCAAGATCGTGGTGCGCTGGCCGCCGGTGGACGGCGTCGAGGTTGTCGTGCGCTGAACGCCCCTACCGTCGCGGCACGTGGGCCAGTCGCAGAATATTGGCCGCCCCGGGCGAGCCCATGGGCAGTCCGGCCAGGATCAGAATGCGGCGGCCCGGCGCCGCCAGGCCGAGATCCCGGGCGATTTCGGTGGCGATCTTGGCCAGCGACTCAGAATCCGTCGGCTGGGGCACCACTCTCGCCTCCACGCCCCAGGTCAGGGCCAGCCGCCGGGCGACCCCCACATGCGGCGTGAGCGCCAGGGCCGGCTGCAGCGGCCGTTCGCGGGCCAGGCGCAGGGCGGTCTGGCCGGTGGTGGTGAAGCTCGCTAGACAGACGATGGACGGCCCTTGAGCGGCGCGTCCAGCGGCGGCCACCAGGGCGTCGGCGTCGGCGTCCTCGATGGGATACTCCGCCGCCATCAGCTCGGGCCAGCGGGGGTCGCGCTCCACCCGGCAGATGATGCGGTCCATGATCGACACCGCCTCCAGCGGGAAATCCCCGGCGGCGGTCTCGGCCGACAGCATGAGGGCGTCGGCGCCCTCATAGACCGCGCCCGCCACGTCGGAGGCCTCGGCCCTCGTCGGCGTGGGCGCGCTGGTCATGGATTCCAGCATCTGGGTGGCCACGATCACCGGCAGCCCCCGGGTCCGGCAGGCGCGGATCAGGGATTTCTGGACCACCGGCACGTCCTCGGGCGCCAGCTCCACGCCGAGGTCGCCGCGGGCCACCATCACCCCATCGCAGAGGTCGAGAATCTCGTCCAGGGCGTCCAGGGCCGCCGGCTTTTCGATCTTGGCCAGCACCGCGGCCCGGCCCTGGACCAGCTGGCGCAGCTCGGCCATGTCGGCGGCCCGCTGGACGAAGGACAGCGCCACCCAGTCCACCCCCTGGTCCAGGGCGAAGGCCAGGTCCTTGCGGTCCTTGGGGGTCAGGGCCGGGATGGGGATCGGGTGGCCGGGCAGGTTCAGACCCTTGTGGTTGGACAGGGCCTCGCCCACCACCACCTCGGTCTCGGCGAAGTCCTTGCCGTGGCGCACCACCCGCAGGCGCACCCGGCCGTCATCGATCAGGATGTCGGCGCCGACCTTCACCGCCGCCAGAATCTCCGGATGCGGCGCGCAGACGCGGGTGGCGTCGCCAGGGGTCGGGTCGAGATCGAGGCGGAAAGCCTGGCCCGGGCGGATGGCCACAGGCCCGTCGGCGAACCGGCCCAGGCGCAGTTTGGGGCCCTGCAGGTCGGCCAGCACCGCCAGGGGACGGCCCACAGCCGCCTCTGCGCCGCGCACGGTGGCGATGGCCTTGGCGTGATCTTCGTGCGACCCGTGGCTGAAGTTCACCCGGAAGACGTCTGCGCCCGCCCGGGCCAGGGCCTCCACCTGTTCAGGACTGCGGCTGGCGGGGCCCAAGGTGGCGACGATGCGGGCGCGGCGGGCTCGAATCATGGGTTCCCCGTTTGGCTGCGGGCCCCGCAAGGGGCCAAGATGGCGGCGAGTCGCGAAGCACAGCCTGGATACATGCTTAGCAAACGGCGTTAAGGCGCCGTCGAGAAAAAGGACGCCGAGACATGCGACACAACACCAGCGAGGCCCTGGCCCTGTGATTCAGACCCTGGACCTGTTTCCCATCGGCAACTGCTCGGCCAGCGCCCTGATCGACCGGCAGGGCCGCTTCGTCTGGGGCTGCGTGCCCCGGGTGGATGGCGACCCCTTCTTTTCAGCCCTGCTCAGCGACCGGGACCCGGCCGACGCCGACGTCCATGGCCTGTGGGACATTCAGGCCGAGGGTCTGGCCCAGACCCGGCAGGCCTATCTGCGCAACACGCCCATTGTGCGCACCGAGCTGACCAACAAGGACGGGGAGAGCCTGGAGATCCTCGACTTCGCCCCCCGCTACCGGCAGTTCGGGCGGATCTACCGGCCCATGGCCATGATCCGGCTGATCCGGCCGATCAGCGGCGCCCCGCGCATCCGCATCCGCATGCGGCCCAGCGTCAACTGGGGCCAGGCGCCCGCCCGCCAGACCACCGGCTCCAACCACATCCGCTATGTGGGCGGGCCGACCACCATGCGGCTGACCACCAACGCGCCGGTCAGCCACATCACCGAGGAGCGTCTTTTCCGCCTGGAAGAGCCCATCGCCATGTTCCTCGGCCCCGACGAGGGGTTCGACGCCGATGTCATGGCCACCACCACCCGGATGCTGACCGAGACCACCCACTACTGGCGCGAATGGGTGCGCACCCTGTCGGTGCCGCTGGAGTGGCAGGAGGCGGTGATCCGCTCGGCCATCACGCTCAAGCTCTGCGCCTATGAGGAGACTGGGGCCATTGTCGCGGCCCTGACCACCTCCATCCCCGAACATGCCGAGTCCGGGCGCAACTGGGACTACCGCTACTGCTGGCTGCGGGACGCCTATTACGTGGTCCAGGCCCTGACGCGACTGGGCGCCGCCGACATGCTGGAGAACTATCTCTCCTACCTGCGCAACCTGGTGGCCGAGGCCGGCGGGGGACATGTGCAGCCGGTCTATGGGGTAGGGCTGGAGCCGGGCCTGACCGAGAAGATCGCCACCGCCCTACCAGGCTATCGCGGCATGGGGCCGGTGCGTATCGGCAACCAGGCCCATGAGCATCTGCAGCACGACGTTTATGGCCAGATCATCCTGTCCACCGTCCAGGCCTTCTTCGACGAGCGCCTGCTGCGTCAGGCCACGGTGGAGGATTTCCGAGCGCTCGAGCCCGTGGGCGAGCGGGCCTATGAGGTTTACGCCACGCCCGACGCCAGCCTGTGGGAGTTCCGGGGCCGCGAGGCGATCCACACCTATTCGGCGGTGATGTGCTGGGCGGCCTGCGACCGGCTGGGCAACGCGGCGGTGCAGCTCGGCCTTCTGGAGCGGGCGGCCCTGTGGAACGCCCGGGCCGATGAGATGCGCAAGGTCATCGAGGACCGCGCCTATAACGAGGCGCTCGGCCGCTACGCCGCCACCTTCGATGGGGACGAGCTGGACGCCAGCCTCTTGCAGCTGGTGGACGTGCGCTTCACCCCGGCCAGCGACCCGAAGATGGCCGCCACCATCGCCGCCGTGGAGACCGGCCTGAGGCGCGGGCCCTACATGCTGCGCTACGCGCTGCCCGACGACTTCGGCGAGCCCAAGACGGCCTTCAACATCTGCACCTTCTGGCTCATCGAGGCCCTGCACCTCTGTGGCCGCAGCCAGGAGGCCCGGGAGCTGTTCGAGGAGATGCTGACGAGGCGCACGGCCGCAGGGCTCTTGTCGGAGGACATCTCCTTCGACGGGGATGAGCTATGGGGCAACTATCCCCAGACCTATTCCCTGGTCGGGCTGATCAACTGCGCGACGCTTCTGTCCAAGCCCTGGGCGGCGGTGCGCTAAAGTCGCCTCACCCCGCGGGCGGTGGAGTGAAACCGCGGACGTTCTCGTCGATGGCCTGAGCCAGGGAGAGCAGCCGCGCGTCGGTCCCATGGCCGCCGATCAGCTGGGCGCCCACCGGCAGGCCGTCGGCGGCGATCCCGGCTGGCACGGTGGTCGCCGGCAGCAGGCAGGCGGTCGCCAGCGCGATCCAGCCCAGCATGGTGATGTAGGGCGCGCCGCCCCCGTCGGAGAACTTCAGCCGCCGGGACGGGAAGGAGCCGTGGCTGTGGGGGAAGGCCGTGCCGGGCGCGATGGGGGCGAGGATGGCGTCATAGCCCTCGAACACCGCCTCCATCTCCCGGCGCAGGCGCGCGCGGATGGCGTCGGCCGCCAGCCAGTCCCGGTGGCGGGCGGTATAGGCCATCACCGTGCCGGCCCAGGAGAAGGGGCCAGCCCCGCGCGCCCTCGCAAACCGGGCGGCCGGGCGCATCAGCTCCATGCGGCGGATCTGGCTGGCCGGCATGTCGGCGCCGATGATCGACCCCAGCAGCAGCAGGTAGGACTCCAGCAGGGTCTCCACATCCACCGGCGGGGAGATCACCTCGACCTGGGCGCCGGCGGCGGCCAGCTCCACGCCGTAGGCCTCCAGCACGGCCCGGACCTGCGGATCGAGCGGCAGGCCCGGCGCGTCCAGCCACAGGCCGATGCGCGCCTTGGTCAAATCGGCCGGGGGCGCCTTGGGCGAAACCCCGCCGTCTGCGATCACCGACAGCAGGAGCCGCAGGTCCCGGGCCGAGCGGGCCATGGGGCCAATGACGTTCAGGTCCGGCTCCTGCCAGGAGCCTGGCCTCGGCGGCACATGGCCATGCTGAGGCGTCAGCGCCCAGGTGGGCTTGTGCGAGAACACCCCGCAGAAATGGGCCGGCACGCGCAGGGACCCGCCGATGTCCGAGCCGATCTCCAGGGCCGTGACCCCGGCCGCCAGGGCCGCGGCCGCCCCGCCGGACGATCCGCCAGGCGTGCGGCTCACGTCCCAGGGATTGTTGCTGGTCCCGTATAGGGAATTGAAGCTCTGCCAGTCCCCGGCCATGACCGGCACATTGGTCTTGCCCCAGATCACCGCGCCGGCCCGCCGCGCTTGGGCCACCACGGCGGCGTCCTCGGCCTGACGGCGGCGGAACACTTCCAGCCCGGACGAGGCCGGCATGCCGCTGACGTCCAGGGTGTCCTTGATGGTCATGGGCAGGCCGGCCAGCGGCCCCAGCGCCCCGCCCCGGGCACGGATATCGTCAATCGCCTTGGCCCGCTCCAGGGCCCGCTCCAGATCGGCGGCGACCACGGCGTTCAGCCGCCGGTGGGTCTGTTCGTGCCGGGCCAGGGTGAGCTTCAGAAGCTCCACGGCGGTGACCCGGCCGGACGCCAGGAGCGCCAGCTGGCCCGAGGCGTCGAGGCTGAGCAGGTCGAGATCGCCGCTCACTGGGCGGCCTGAACGCTGCGCGATTTCAGGCCGAGCACATCCTGCATGTCATAGGCGCCCGGCGGCTGGCGCACGGCCCAGAGGCCCGCTTCGACCGCGCCGCGGGCGAACAGGCTGCGGTCCCTTGCCGAATGGGACAGGGTCAGGATCTCGTCATCGGCGGCGAAGACCACCGAATGCTCGCCGATGATCCCGCCGCCGCGCATCACCGAATAGCCGATCTCGCCCTGCGGCCGCGCGCCGGTGATCCCGTCGCGGGCGGCCCGGGCCACGGTTTCCAGGGCCACATTGCGTCCGTCGGCGGCGGCCTGGGCGAGCATGATCGCCGTGCCGGACGGCGCGTCGACCTTGCGCCGGTGATGGGCCTCAAAGACCTCGATGTCGTAGTCCGACGCCGCCAGGGCCTGCGCGGCCTGGGCCACCAGGCCCAGCAGCATGTTGACGCCCAGGGAGAAGTTGCCCGCCCGCACGATGGGAATGGACCTCGCCGCCTGATCGATCACCGCGATCTGTTCAGCGTCGAAGCCGGTCGAGCCGATCACCAGCGCCATGTCGCCCCGGGACGCGCACACCTGGGCCAGCTCCACCGAGGCCTGAGGCGTGGAGAAGTCCACCACCACATGGGCGGCGGCCAGCGCGCTGGCCTGATCCACCAGCCGCGGATCCTCGGAGCCCGGCCGATCGAAACAGGCGAAGACGCCAGCGTCGGCGCGGGCCTCCAGCACGGACACCACCGCCTGGCCCATCCGGCCAAGGGCGCCTGAGACAGCGAAACGAACAGGTGCGGTCAGGACGGTCTCTCCGGGGCTCACGCGACGCAAGGCAGCGAATGTCGCCCCTGGGCGTGTGGGGTCAAGGGAAGAGGTGGGGCGGGGGCGGTTCTCGGCGCCGCCACCGGCCGAAGCCCGACTGACGCCCTGGTCTCAATAGTGATAGCGGCATTGGGCGATTTCGAACTGCTGGGCGGCGCCCGCGCCGCTGACCCGGTAGACGAGCCGGTCCTCCAGGGTGATCCGACGGGACCACCACCCTTTCAGGTCGCCGCGAAGGGGTTCTGGCTTGCCTGTGCCCTGGAACGGCGTGCGCATGCACTCTCTGATCAGGCCGTTCAGTCGCGCCAGCACATTGGAGTCTGTCTTCTGCCAGTGGAGATAGTCGTCCCAGGCCTGGTCGGCGAAGACCAGCCTCACGGTTCGATGAGCTGCCGCTCTGAACCATCGCCCGCGTCGAGCTGGGCGATCGCATCGGTAAGGCGCTGGGCGTTGGCCGGCCGGGAGACCAGATGCAGGGTCTCCTCCATGGCGTTCCAGTCGGCCAGCGAGACCATCACCACCGCCTCGCCGCGGGTGCGCGTCACCACGATCGGCGCGCGATCCTCCACGACCTTGTCCATCATCGTCTTCAGGTTCGCGCGGGCGTCGGAATAGGTGATCACATCCATCGGTCGTCTCCTGCTCCGGCAATATGTACGAAATGTCGTACAATACAAGACCGGCGAGGGCATGAGGGGTTCGGCTAGCGCCGAAACCTCTGCCGCTCTCAGGCGCGCTTGAGCCGTTCGATCTCCCAGGCGAAGGACCCACGCCGATCACCCACCCCCCGCAATTCCTACCGCCTCGCGGGAGTCTTGCGGTTGTGGCGGGGGGGCGGGGTATGTAGGTTGCGGCCCTCTTCCATCACCAGTGTCTGCAAGGACCGTCCGCGCTCATGAGCGACGCCGAGAAACGCACCTTCACCGACGAGGAGGCGCTGAGCTTCCACCGTCTGCCCACCCCTGGGAAAATCGCCATCGTGCCGACCAAGCCGATGGCCACGCAGCGGGACCTCTCGCTGGCCTATTCCCCCGGCGTGGCCGTACCGGTGCTGGCGATCGCCGAGGATCCGGACAAGGCCTATGACTACACCTCCAAGGGCAACCTGGTGGCGGTCATCTCCAATGGCACGGCCATCCTGGGGCTCGGCAATCTGGGGGCGCTGGCGTCCAAGCCGGTGATGGAGGGCAAGAGCGTCCTCTTCAAGCGCTTCGCCGATGTGGACTCCATCGATGTGGAGGTGTCGGCCACCGACGCCGACGAGATCATCACGGTGATCAAGAACATCGGCATCACCTATGGCGGCATCAATCTGGAGGACATCAAGTCCCCCGAGTGCTTCCGCATCGAGACCGAGCTGCAGGAGCTGCTCGACATCCCGGTGTTCCATGACGACCAGCATGGCACGGCGATCATCTCGGCCGCGGGCCTCTTGAACGCCTGCAAGATCACCGGCCGGTCGCTGGCCGATGTGAAGGTGGTGCTGTGCGGCGCGGGCGCGGCGGGCATCGCCTCCCTGGAGCTGATGAAGGCCATGGGGGTGCAGCATCAGAACTGCATCGCCGTGGACAATACCGGCGTCATCTATCGGGGCCGGTCGGAGGGCATGAACCAGTGGAAGTCGGCACACGCCATCGACACCGACAAGCGCACCCTGGCTGAGGCCCTGGAGGGCGCCGACGTGTTCCTGGGCCTGTCGGTCAAGGGCGCGGTGACGCCGGAAATGGTCGCCTCCATGGCGCCCAATCCGATCATCTTCGCCATGGCCAATCCCGATCCGGAGATCACGCCCGAAGAGGTCCATGCGGTCCGCAAGGACGCCATCATGGCGACGGGCCGCAGCGACTATCCCAACCAGGTCAACAACGTCCTGGGCTTCCCCTACATCTTCCGCGGCGCGCTGGACGTGCGCGCCCGGCGGGTGAACATGGAGATGAAGATCGCCTGCGCCCAGGCGCTCGCGGCTCTGGCCCAGGAGGACGTGCCCGACGAGGTGGCTGCGGCCTATCACGGGGTGCAGCTGAAGTTCGGCCCGCAATACATCATCCCGAGCCCATTCGATCCGCGGCTGATCTCCTACATTCCGCCGTTCGTGGCCCAGGCGGCCATGGACACCGGGGTGGCGCGCAAGCCCATCGAGGACATGGACGCCTATCGCGCCCAGCTGGCCCAGCGGCTCGATCCCACCGCGGCCTTCCTGCAGAAGCTGCAGGGCTCGGTCCTGTCGGGTCCGAAGAAGCGGGTGGTGTTCGCCGAGGGCGAGGAGCCGAGCGTGATCCGCGCGGCCTACGCCTTCCAGACCGCAGGCCTCGGTGAGGCCATCCTGGTCGGCCGCGACGAGCTGGTGGCCGAGAACATGCGCGCCGTGGGCCTGAGCCCCACCGACGCCAACCTGCGGGTGGTCAACGCCCGGACCTCGGACCACAATCCGGAGTTCGCCGAGTTCCTCTACAAGCGCCTGCAGCGTCAGGGCTATCTGATGCGCGATGTGCAGCGGCTGGTGAACCAGGACCGCAACACCTTCGCCGCCTGCATGGTGGCGCTGGGCCACGCCGACGGCATGGTCACCGGTGTGACGCGCTCCTACGACCAGGTGCTGGACGAGGTCCTGCGGGTGATCGATCCGGCGCCGGCCGGCCGGGTCATGGGCATGTCGGTCCTGCTGGGCAAGGGCCACACCCTGTTCATCGCCGACTCCAATGTCACCGAAATGCCCGAGGCCGAGGACCTGGTGGAGATCGCGCTCGAGGCCGCCCAGGCCGTCAAGGCGCTGGGCTACACCCCGCGCCTGGCCTTCATGTCCTATTCCACCTTCGGCAATCCCATGGGCGACCGCTCCGAAAAGGTGCGCGACGCCGTGGCCATGCTCGACGAGATGGAGCTCGACTTCGAGTATGAGGGCGAGATGCCGCCGTCGCTCGCCCTTGAGCCGGAGCGTCGGGGCAACTTCCCCTTCATGCGCCTGACCGGCCCGGCCAATGTGCTGATCATGCCGGCCATCCACTCGGCCTATATCTCGACCCAGCTGGTGCAGGCCTTTGGCGGCGCAACCCTGGTGGGCCCGATCCTGCTCGGCCTTGAGAAGTCGGTGCAGATCGCGCCCCTGTCCTCCTCGGTCACCCGCATCCTGCAGCTGGCCACCCTGGCCGCCTACGACCTGCGCCAGACCGAGGCCCCGCGCTGATGGCTTACGGCGCCCGCCAGCTTATCTGACGGATCGCGCGCCTTCGGGGCGGCGGGCGATCCGCCGTCCGCCCCCCCGAAGGAGTTCGCGCCATGAGCGCCCAGCCCATGACCTCGACCCCTGCGGGCCTCAGCCTGGGGATCGACTTCGGCACCACCAACACCGTGCTGGCCCTGGCCGCGCCTGGCGCGCCGGCCAGCCTGGCGCGCTTTCCGGCGCCGGAGGGCGACGTGTTCGCCTTCCGCTCGGCGCTCGCCTTCCACGCGCCCCCGGACCAACCCACTGAGCGGACGGTGGAGGCCGGCCCCTGGGCCATCGAGGCCTATGTGGAGGACCCGCTGGAGACCCGCTTCATCCAGTCCTTCAAGACCTTCGCCGCATCGGCCAGCTTCACCGAGACCCAGATTCTGGGGCGCCGCTACGCCTTCGAGGACCTGCTCTCGGCCTTCCTGTTCAAGCTGCGCGAGCATGGGGGCGAGACGCTCGCCCACCTGCCGGCCCGGGTGATTGTGGGGCGCCCCGTCACCTTCGCCGGCGCAGCGCCTGATCCGCGCCTGGCCCTGTCGCGCTACGAGACCGCCTTCGCCCGCCTAGGCTTTTCGGAAATCCTCTATGTCTATGAGCCGGTGGGCGCGGCCTTCTTCTTCGCCCGCACACTGAAGGCTGACGCCACCGTCCTGGTCGGCGACTTCGGCGGGGGCACCAGCGACTTCTCCATCATCCGCTTCAAGCGGGACGGCGCCGGCGCCTTCCGGGCCGAGCCCCTGGGCCGCTCCGGCGTCGGCGTGGCCGGCGACGCCTTTGACTACCGGATCATCGACCAGCTGGTTTCACCCGCGCTCGGCAAGGGCTCCAGCTACAAGACCTTCGGCAAGACCCTGCCCATCCCAAACCGCTACTATTCGGCCTTCGCCCGCTGGGACCAGCTGGCCCTGCTGCGGGCCTCCCGGGACATGCGCGAGATTCGCAAGCTTGAGCGGGAGGCCGTGGAGCCGGAGAAGATCGCCCGGCTGATCGAGATTCTCGACGATAACCACGCCTATCCCCTCTACCGGGCGGTCTCGCGCCTGAAGGAGACCCTCTCGCGGCAGGATCAGGCCACCTTCGCCTTCAAGGCCGGCGGTGTCTCCATCGTCCGCGGCGTGGCCCGTGCCGAGTTCGAATCCTGGATCGCCCCGGAGCTCGCCAAGATCGAGGGCGCCGTGGACGAGGCCCTGGCTGACGCCGGCCTGACGCCGGACGGGATCGACCGGGTCTTCCTCACCGGCGGCTCGTCCCTGGTGCCAGCGGTCCGCACCATCTTCGCCCGCCGTTTCGCGCCCGAGACGATCGAGACCGGCGGCGAGCTGGAGTCCATCGCCTCGGGCCTGGCCCTCATGGGCCATGAACCCGACCTCGCCCGCTGGGGCGAGCGGGCGGTGCTGACCTAAGCTCGACGCGCGTTTCGTCCGATAACCGGCGCCCACTTATCGGAGCGCGCTCTAGGCCGGAACCACCACCGTTTCGCCATTCGGCACGGCCAGTTTCGCCCGAGTGCTCACCGTCCCGCCCGGCGCGCTGACCTTGTCCATCACCCGGAAGGCGGTTTCGAAGCGCTCAGGCGTGACCTCGCAGAGCAGGTAGCCCCGCTGGGAATTGTTGAACTTGAGCTGCGGATTGGCCGCCTGGATCTGCGCCATCCGCGGCTGCTGGTCGATCCCATCACCGCCAGACGTGATGGAGGTGGCGACAAACTCCGTGGCGATAGCCCGGGCCCCGGGCTCGCGGCCGTTCAGATGCAGCTCGCCAGCATAGTTCTGATGCTCGTCCCCGGTCAGGACCACCGGATTGGACACCTGACGGTCGCGGATATGGCGCAGCAGGCGGGCGCGGGGGGCGCGATAGCCGCCCCAGGAGTCGGGATTGGCCATGTAGCCCGGCCCCGGATCGCGATCGAGGTCCATCATCATCACCTGTTGGGCCAGGACGTTCCAACGGGCCGGTGACGATGACAGGCTGTCGAACACGAACCGTTCCTGAGCCGACCCCAGCATTTCGGCGGCGCGCTCCAGCTCATCGCACGTCCCCCAGCGCCCACCGCACGGCTGGACGGTGCGATACTGCCGCGTATCCAGCAGGTTCAGCCGCAGCAGGCTGCCATAGTCGGCCCGCCGATAGAGCCGCATGGCCGGGCCAGCCGGGAAGGCCGAGCGCCGCAGGGGCATGTGTTCGTAAAAGGCCTGCATCGCCGACTGCTGGCGCAGGCGGAAGATGGCCGGGTCGGTTCCGTCCTGGTCGAGGTCTGCGGCCCAGTTGTTGTCGATCTCGTGGTCGTCCCAGGTGACGAACCAGGCGGCCGCCGCGTGGCTCGCCTGCAGGTCGGCGTCCATCTTGTACTGGGCGTAGCGCCGCCGGTAGTCGTCCAGGCTGTAGATTTCCTGGCCCACGTGCTGGCGCTGGTTGGCCTGGGGGCCGGCGCCGGAATTCCACACCCGGGCCGAGCGGCCCTCATAGATGTAGTCCCCGTAGCAGAAGACGAAGTCGAGCTCGTCCTCCTGCGCCAGCCGGCGATGGGCGGTGTAGAGGCCCTGCTCATAGTGCTGGCAGCCGACCACGCCGAACCGGGCGCGGGCAAGGCTCGCCCCGGCCGCGGGCGTCGTGCGGGCCCGGCCCACCAGACTGCGCTCGGCCCCAGCGACAAATCGGTAGTGATAGGTCCGCGCCGGCGAGAGGCCGGCCACCTCCACATGGATGGCGTGGCCGAGTTCGGGCCGGGCCATAGCCTCCCCTTTGGCGGCGATGTGGGCGAAGGCCTCGTCCTCGGCCACTTCCCAGCTCACCGGCACGGGGCGGGCGGGCATGCTGTAGCCCGGCGCCAGAGGATCGGGGGCGAGACGCGTCCAGATGACGAAGCCGTCCGGGGCCGGGTCGCCGGCCGCGACCCCAAGCTGGAACGGATAGTCGGCGAACACGGGCTGGGCCAACGCCTGGCGTGGGTCGAGGGCCGGCGCCAGGAAGGCGCCCAGACCCGCGGCCAGCATCCGTCGGCGCGACAGGCTAAGGGCTCGCGTGATGTGGTCGTCCATGTGCGCCTCCCCCAGGAACCGCCTGCGAGTTTAGCGCCGGTCCATGACGCCCGTGAGTCAGGCCTCCCGCAGGCCCAGCGCCGCCAACGCCTCGTCAGCGGCCCGCAGGCCGCTCTCCCAGGCGCCATGGGCGGTGGAGAAGGACCGGGTGGAGGTGGCCTCGCCAGCGAAGAACAGTCGCCCGTCCACCGGCTCGGCCAGGGCCCGCCTGGCCGCCGCGCAACCGGGCAGGGCGTGGGAATAGGCGCCCATGGCCCAGGGATCGACGCCCCAACCGGTTTCGGCCAGGGGCTGAAGCTGGCCGCGCACATCTGCGCCGTAGTGGGCCACCAGCTCGTCGATGGCGAAGGCCGTGGCCGCGCCAGGTCCGGCCGCCGACAGGGCGCGGGCGTGATCGCCGCCGAAATAGGCCTCGATCACCGGCCGCCCGAGCGGTCGCAGATAGTAGCTGCCGGTCTCGGCCCGGTCGGTGACCCCCCAGAGATGGCTCTCCCGGGGGAAGACCTCCGGGGCGGCGGGCCGCAGGAACACCTTCTCCGCCTGGCCGAGCGGCAAGCCGGTGGCCGCATCCACCTTGGCCGGCAGGCGGGGATGAATGCGGATGGATTCCTGGGCGATGAGCGCGCTGGAGACCGTCAGGACGGCGGCCTTGGCGGTGATGGCGCCCCGCGCCGTCTCAAGCCGCAGTCGCGGCCCAGTATGGTCGATGGACAGCACCGCGCAGTGCGGCACGATCAGGGAGCGGGGCGCCAGGCCGCAGATGGCGGCGCCGTAGCCGTCCGGCGCTCGCCAGTTCACGCCCGTATCGGTGAAGGCGCCATAGTCCTGCACGGACACCAGCGACAGGGGCGCGCCGTTGTAATAGGCGCTGAAGGCTTCGAGCATCGGATGCCATCGGGCGGCCTTCGGCGGCAGGTGGGCGATGGCGCGGCCCTCCTGTCCGGCCCGGGCGGCCCGTTCCAGCGCTGCTTCGAAGTCGCGCATGGCGAGCGCGAAGGCGGCCTGGTCTTCGGGCGTCAGGCTCTGATTGGCGTCCGGGCGGCTCCAGGCCGGCGGGGTCTGATCGAGCGCCACGCCAGCCCGGGCGAACAGGGCCGCCAGGGGATTGCGATCGGCGCTGTGCAGCCATCCGCAGCCCAGGTCCAGGGGCAGATCGGTGCGGGCGGCCAGGGTATGGGCGCGGCCGCCGATGCGGCCCTGCCCCTCCAGCACCACCACAGAAAGGGCGGCCCGCGACAGGCGCGCTGCTGCGGCGAGACCCGCCGCGCCGGCCCCGACCACAACGACATCGAACTCATCCTGCATGGGTCATCTAGGCAGGTTCTAAGGCCAGGGTTCAAGCCCCACCGGACCTTCGCCTCAGCTCGCCGGCGCGGTGAGGCCCGGGGCCTCCAGGTCCAGGGCCTTGGCGGGGATGCGCCGCAGGTCCGGGGCCTTGGCCTCCAACGCCTCCAGGAACAGGGCGGCGTCACCGGCGATGATCACCGCGGCGTCCTGCGGCGACAGGCGCTCGGCGGCGAAGGCGCGAACGGCCTCCGGGCTCACCGCCTCGACCTTGGCCGTATAGGCGGTGACTTCCGACAGAGGCACGTCCTGGAGTGCCAGTTCGCCGAGCACCCCGCCCAGGCCGCCGGCCGTGCCGAGCGCACGGCCAAAGGCGCCGATCAGCACGGACTTGCGGGCGGCAAGCTCCTCAAGGGTCACCGGCTCGGCCGCCAAGCGGCGCATTTCGGTGGCGATCAGGTCCATGACCTCCGGCGCCGACTCATTCTTGGTCTGAGCCTGGGCCTGGAAGGCGCCTGTGGTCCGACGGGCGGAGAGGCTGGAGCCCGCCCCATAGGAGAGGCCGCGCTTGATGCGGATCTCCTGGTTCAGGCGCGCCGAGTAGCCGCCGCCCAGCACCGAATTGGCGACAATGCCCGGGTAATAGGCTTCGTCTCGGCGCGAGATGGCCGGCTTGACCAGGCGCACCGCCGCCTGGCCTGCGCCGGGCAGGTCGATGACCACCACCTGGCGGGTGGCGGTGGGCGTCACCTGCGGCTGGGCCGGCAGGGGGTCGGCGGGGCGGGTCCAGTCGCCGAAGGCCTGCCGGGCCAGGGCGGCGCCCTCTTCGGGCGAGATGTCGCCGCTCAGCACCAGGATGGCGTTGTCGGGCCGGAAGTGGCGCTGATGCAGGGCTTTCAGCCCCTCGGGCGAAAGCCTGGGCAGGGAGGCCGGCGTGCCGTCGGCCGGATGGCCAAAGGGGGTGCCGGCGAAGACGATCGGGCCTACGGCCATGGCCGAGAGCTGGCCCGGGTCTTCATAGGCCACAGACATGCCGTCCAGCGCCTGGGCGGTCTGGCGCTCAAGCTCCTCGGGCGCAAAGGCCGGGTTGCGGGCGACATCAGCCAGGATGGCGAAGGCCGCGGCGGCCTTGTCCGACATCACCGTCAGGCTGACGCTGGCAGATTCCAGGCCGGCGGAGGCCGACAGGCTCGCCCCCAGGGCCTCGATCTCCTGGGCGATCTGTGGGGCTGTGCGAGTGGTCGTGCCCTCTGTGAGCATGGCCGCGGTCATGGACATGGCGCCGGCCCGCCCCTGCGGATCGGCCCAGGCGCCGGCCCGAACGATCAGGGCGGCCGAGACCAGCGGCAGGTCGCTGGAGCGGGCGACGATCACCCGCAGGCCGTTGTCGAGCGCCGTCTCGGACGGGATTGGCAGGACGGGGTCCACCGGCGCCGCAACCGGCGGCGGCGCCTGGCGCTCGCCTTCCGGGGCCAGGGTGACGATCTCGCCGTCGAAGACCACCGCCTGGGCTGGCGGCGGGGCGGGCTCAGCCGTCGTCGATCCCGCCGGACGGGCGCTCTCAGGACGGTAGCGAATGGTCATCCGGCGTTCTTCGGCCAGATACTTCTGCGCCACGGCCTGGACGTCGGCGGCGGTGACGGCGGCCAGGTCAGCCAGTTCGGTGTTGGCCTTGGCGGGGTCCCCTTGGGTGGCCCAGGCATAGCCGAGCGCAAAGGCGCGGCCATCGACGGTCTCGCGCTCGCGCAGGGCGCCGGCGATGAGCTCATTGCGCGCCTCGTTCAGCTCGGCCTCGGTGGGCGGGGCGTCCCGCAGGCGGGCCACTTCCGCCAGCAGGGCGGCCTCGCCGGCCTCAACGGTCTCGCCGCTGGCCAGGATGGCGCCCACGGCGAAGAGGCCCGGCTGCTGCGGCAGGTCGGCCTGGGAGAAGGCCTCCACGGCGATCTGCTGCTCATAGACGAGGCCGTTATAGAGCCGCGAGGACTTGCCGCCTGACAGGATGGCGTCGAGCACCTTCAGCGCCGGGGCGTCGGGGCTCGCGGCCTGCGCCCCGAGCCACGTCAGGACCACCGCCGGCAGGGGCACGTTGGGGCCATAGCCGTCGAAGACCCCGGGACCGGTGCGCGGCGGCTCCACCGCATCCACGCGCTTCAGCGGCGCGGCCGGCGTCTTCAGCGGGGCGAAGTACTTGTCCACCCAGGCGTCGAGCTCGCCCTGATCGAAGTTGCCGATGACGATCAGCACCGCATTGTCGGGGCGGTAATAGTCCCGGTGGAAGGCGCGCACATCATCGATGGTGGCGGCGTCCAGCTCGGCGATGGAGCCGATTCCGGGGCGCTTGTAGGGGTGCTCCTGATAGCTGGCCTGGGGGATCATCAGGCCAAACAACCGGCCATAGGGCGCAGCCAGAATCCGCTGGCGCAGCTCCTCTTTCACCACATCCCGTTCGGAACTGAAGATGTCGGCGTCCACCACCAGAGAGCCCATCCGCTCGGCCTCGGCCCAGAGCAGGCGCTCCAGGTGGTTGGCGGGGACGACCTCGTAATAGTTGGTGAAATCGTCCCAGGTCGAGGCGTTGTTGAAGCCGCCCACGTCCTCGGTCATCCGGTCCAGGGTCTCGGACGGCATGTTGCGGGTGGCCTTGAACATCATGTGTTCAAACAGGTGCGCGAAGCCCGAGCGCCCCTGGGGATCGTCCTTGGAGCCGACCCCGTACCAGACCTGCACGGTCACGTTGGGCGTGGTGGCGTCGATCCCGCTCAACACCCGCAGGCCGTTGTCCAGCACCCGCTCGCGGTACTCGATCGGCGGAATGGCGGCGGCCTGGACGGCGCCCGGCGCCACCAGCAGGGCGGCGGCGAGGGCGAGGCGGGCGAAGGCGCGAAACATGGCGGGCTCCCGGGCGATGGCGAGCCCCAGCCATATCATCCTGAGCGGGCGGCGAAAGGTGGGTGTGGCCGGCGCCCCGCCTCAGCAGGCGGTCTCAATAGGCGGTCTGGGCGATCAGCTCGGCCTCGGCGGCGCAGGCCCGGTCGTCCGCCAGGCCTCGGGCGCGGGCGGCGTCCACCTCGGCCCTGGCCGCTTCGAAGTCGGCGCGGAAGGTGGGGCTGGCGTTGAGGGCCGCGACGATGGCGGCCGCATTGGTCCGCCCGGCCTCCACGGCGCTAGGGGAATGGACGCCGCAGACCACCCGGCTCTCCCCATAGGCACGGCCGCGGGCCAGGATCTGGCCGGACCGCTCCGGCGCCATCTGGGCCAGGATCAAGGCGTTCGCAAAGCCCCAGGTAGAATGGCCGGAGGGATAGTCCGGGCTCTCGTCCAGCTCGTGCGAAGCGGGCACGCAGATCGGCCCGGACTGGATCAGATAAGGCCGCGGACGCTTGAAGAGGTCCTTCACGCTGGCCACCTGGGCGCCCAGCTGCAGGCCGACCCGGGACATCAGCATATTGAGCCGGGGCGCAGTCTGCGGCGTCAGGTCGGCGGCTAGCGCACAGGCGAAGTTGGTCATCATGGACGCCGGCGCGGTGGGCACGTCGGTCTGGGCCAGCGCCCAGCGGGGCGAGCCCTCCAGGGCCCGGGTCTTGCGGAACACGTCGCGGTCGGCCTCATCGCGGGCGCTGCCCACCGCAGGCGGGGCCGGCAGGAGCAGGCCCGCATCGGGCAGGGTCTCGGGCGTCAGATAGCCGGCGGGCCGTGGGGCGTCTTGCGCCAGGGCCGGCGTCGAGACGAGCGCCAGGGCGGCGAGGATGACGGGCGTGAGCAGCTTCATGGGGTCCCCCTCGGGATTTTCCATGATCATGCGCCCGATGCGCGGCGAAGCGAAAGGGGTGCGGCCCCCTCCGATCGTCACCCTCGGGCTCGTCCCGAGGGTCCATGCACTAAGCCGATCGCCGGTGTTCATGGATGGCCCGGTCAAGCCGGGCCATGACGGAGTGAGAAGAGGCTTGCGCTGCGCCGCCCCATGAAAAAGGCCCCGCCGGAGCGGGGCCTGATCCCTAGGCTTTCTTTTCGAACAGCTTGTTCCAGCGGCGGCGTTCGCGGGTCTTCCAGGAGCCCCGGTGCCAGGCGTCCGAGGCGATCAGCGGCACCACGGTGGTGGCCTCGGCGAAGACCATCTGTTCCCAGGTGACGTCGACCTTGCCCCAGGAACAGGCCTCCTGCAGCGTCGAGGACGAGCAGGCGCCATCGCGCACATCGGCCACCGTCAGCTGGATGGCGTACTTGTGCATATCCACCTCCTCACCGAGGATTTCAGCGCAGACCACCGTGTCCTGGGCGAAGTTCTTGGGCACGCCGCCGCCGACCATGAACAGGCCGGTGGTGCCGGCGGCGATCTTCACGTCGGTCAGCTCCCGGAAGTCGGCGATGGAGTCGATGGTCAGGTAGGGCTTGCCCGCCTTCATCCGCTCCACCTGGTGCTTGACCAGGCCAAAGCCCGCCGAGGAATCGGTGAAGGCCGGGCAGAAGATCGGCACGCCCTCTTCATAAGCCGTCTGAATCAGCGAGCCGGGCTTCTTGGCGTTACCCGCCGCCAGCCACTTGCCCATCTCCCAGATGAATTCCCGAGAAGAATAGGGCCGCGGCTCCAGCTGGTCGGTGATCTCCTTGATCACCGCGTCGCAGGTCTGCAGCTCTTCCTCGTCGATATAGGTGTCGTAGATCCGGTCGATATAAAGGGCGCGCAGGTCGCGGTCGTCCACCGGCTCTTTCGCCTGGTAGTGCTTGAAGCCGAGCGCTTCGAAGAAATCCATGTCGACGATGGAGGCGCCGGTGGCGACCACGGCGTCGATCAGGCCGTACTTCACCATGTCGCGATAGATGTGCATGCAGCCGCCGGCGCTGGTCGAGCCGGCAAGCGTCAGCCAGGTGGAGCAGGCGGGATCCTCCAGCGCCATGGAGAAGATGTCGGCGGCCCGGGCGGTGTCGCGGCTGGTGAAGCTCATCTGACGCATGGCGTCGATGATCGGACGGGCGTCGTACTGGTCGATGGCCACGTGCTCGACGGTGGACGAGAGCAGCTCGGCCTTGCGGTTAGACTGAACCTCAGCGTTCATTCTCTTGGAGTCCTAGAGTTTGAGCGCCCGTCCATGGAAAAAGGACGCGACCGGGACGGAGCGACCGGTCGCGTCTCTATGCGGTTGTGCGAAGAGCTAACGCCCTAGCGCCGACGACGTTTCTTGCCCCGGGCCCGCGACAGCTTGACGACATTGTGCGTCTCGGTCCGCGGCACCGGGATGGAGCGACGGGCCAGACCGTACATGGACGCCATAGGCGGATCGCTCACCGCCACGGTCTCGGTGTCGCCGAAGCCGTTGAACCGGGTGTTCATCGCCACCCCATAAGCGCCCAGCATGCCGATCTCGACATAGTCGCCCTCACGCACATCCTCGGGCAGCCAGAAGGGGCCCGGCATGTGGTCCAGCGAGTCGCAGGTCGGGCCATAGAAGCGATAGGGCTTCAGCGGGCCTTCGACCTCACGGGCGGTTCCATCGGCCTCCCGGCGAAGCAGCTTCACCGGGAAGGGCCACTTGGTGTGGGTGGCGTCGAACAGGCTGCCATAGGAGCCGTCGTTCAGATAAAGCGCGTCGCCCTTGCGCAGCTCCACAGCGGTCAGCACCGAGGAGGCTTCCGCCACCAGGGCCCGGCCAGGCTCGCACCACAGCTCGGTGGTCTCATGGACCATCATCTCGGCGAAGCCGCGGTCGATGGAGTCCATGTAGTCGGCCAGCGCCGGCGGAACCATGCCGGGATAGACCGACGGGAAGCCGCCGCCCACATCCACCACGTCGGCGAAGACGCCGGCGCGGACCAGCGCCCGGGAGGCCTGGCTCATGGCCGCCTGATAGGCGGTCGGCCGCATGCACTGGCTGCCCACATGGAAGGAGACGCCCATCAGCTCCTGGGTCGCCCGACGGGCGGCCAGCAGCAGTTCGGGGGCCTCGTGCGCATCGACGCCGAACTTGCCCGACAGGGAATAGGCCGCGCCCTCGGCGGCGACGCCCAGGCGAACCATCAGGTTCAGGTCCTTGGCGTGGCCGGTGGCGTCGAGGATCTTGGCCAGTTCCTCGTGCGTATCCAGCGCGAAGGTCCGCACCCCATGGTCGAAATAGGCCGTGGAGATGGCGCGGCGGCTCTTCACCGGATGCATGAAGGCCATGCGGGAGCCAGGGGCGTATTGGGCCACCAGCTCGATTTCCGGAACCGACGCCACGTCGAACGACCGCACGCCATTCGCCGCGAGGGTTTCAAGCACCCACGGCGAAGGGTTGGCCTTCACAGCGTAGAAGACGTCGCCTTTAAAATTGTCCTGGAACCAGCGCGCCGCTAGGGCCACGGCGTCCGGTCGCGCAAAGGCGACAGGACGTTCCGGTGACCGCTCACGGACCAGGTCCAGGGGCGTATGGTACGTATGCACCTCACGCAACCCCCAACAGATTGTTGAACCCAATCCGGCGTTAGCAACGCTTAGGACAACGGGGTCCGCCGGAGCCGGTGCAGATAGTGGCATCTGAAAGCGATGTAAAGGGCCGAACCCAAAAAGGTCCTTGGCCGGTCAGGGTTTGCCGGGGTCCGGCGGCCTGGCGGTCGCGCCCAAGGGGTCGACCTGCGGGCGCCGTGCTAGACCGCGCCCGGCGCCCATGTCATGAAACCGTCGTGGGGCTCGGCGATCACACGCTGATAAGAGTTGGGCCGCCAAACGCCCAGGGGATATTCGCCATTCATGTCTGACGCAGCCGTTCTTTCGGTGCGCCAAGTGTCGAAGAGTTTCGGGTCCCGCCGCGCGCTGGACACCGTCTCCCTCGACGTCGCCCGTGGCGAGATGATCGCCCTGATCGGTCCCTCGGGATCGGGCAAGTCCACCCTGCTCCGGGCCATCAACGGCCTGGCGCCCATCGACAAGGGGCCCGGCCGTATCGAGGCCTTTGGCGGCGCCGTGCAGGCTCAGGGCCGCGTGGACCGGGACGTGCGCCGCACCCGCATTCGCATCGGCATGATCTTCCAGCAGTTCAACCTGGTGGGCCGGCTGACCCTGTTCACCAATGTCGCCATGGGCTCGCTCGGGCGGATCGGCTTCCTGCGGGGCCTGCTGGGCTTCTGGCCTGCCGAGACCAAGGGCGCGGCCATGGCGGCGCTCGCCCGGGTAGGCGTGGCCGAATATGCCGGGCAGCGGGCGGGCACCCTGTCCGGCGGGCAGCAGCAGCGCGCCGCCATCGCGCGCGCCCTGGTGCAGAAGGCCAAGATCATCCTGGCCGACGAGCCGGTGGCCTCCCTCGACCCCGTGGCCGCCCGCAAGGTGATGGAGATCCTGCGAGACCTGAACCGGGCCGACGGCCTCACCCTGATCGTCACCCTGCACCAGGTCGACTACGCCATGCGCTATTGTGACCGGGTGATCGCGCTGAAGGCCGGCAAGGTGGTCTATGATGGCCCGCCCAACGGTCTGACCCGCAAGCAGCTTATCGACATCTACGGTCCGGAATTCGAAGACGTCTTCTGGGAAGGAGCTCCTCAATGATCCGTCGCAGCCTGATCGGCGCCGGCCTCACGCTCGCCCTGGCCCTGGGCCTCGCCGCCTGTTCCGAACGCGAGACGCCCAACAGCGCCGCGCCGGAGGTGCTGAACTTCTCGATCCTGGCGACGGAAAACTCCACCAGCCTGGACACCTTCTGGCGGCCCATCCTGGCCGACATGGAGAAGGAGATCGGCATTCCGGTGAAGCCGTTCTACGGCTCCAACTACACCGCCCTGATCGAAGCCCTGCGGTTTGGCCAGACCGATGTGGGCTGGTTCTCCAACCTGTCGGGCCTGGAGGCCGTGCGCCGGGCCGACGCGGAGATCTTCGCCCGCACCTTCGATCCCTCCGGCGAGGACGGCTATCGCTCGGTGCTGATCGCCACGGCGTCCAGCGGCCTGACCCTGGAAGACGTGCTGAAATGCGACCGCACCCTCGATTTCGGGATCGGCGACGCCAAGTCCACTTCGGGCACGCTGGCGCCCATGACCTATCTGTTCGCCCCTGAGGGCGTTGAGCCCGAGCGCTGCTTCAAGCAGGTGCGCACCGCCAACCACCAGGCCAATCTGTTCGCCGTGGCCAATGGCGTGCTGGATGTGGCCACCAACAATTCCACCGCCATCCGCCTGCAGACCGCCCGGGACGTGGAAAACCGCGCCAACGGCCAGCCCACCGTCACCGACAAGGTCACGGTGATCTGGGAGTCCCCGAAGCTGCCCGAGGACCCCATCGTCTGGCGCAAGAACCTCGACCCGGCGGTCAAGGAGAAGGTCCGCCAGTTCTTCCTCACCTATGGCAAGGGCGAAGGCCCCGAGGCCGAGCGCCAGCGCAAGCTGCTCTCGGCCATCTCCATCGGCGGTTTCCTGCCGGCGGATTCGAGCCATCTGCTGCCGGTGCGCGAGATGGAGGCCACCGAGGCCCTGCTGCAGGCCCGCAACAGCGGCGACCAGGCCAGAATCACCGAGGCCCAGGCCACTCTGGACGCCATCCGCGTCGAGCGTGAGGCTCTGGACGCCCGGGCGGGCGAGGCGCCTGCCGCCGCCGTCACGCCGGTCGCCCCTTAGGCCCTGAGACAAAGAGCCAGACGCCCGTGAACGCCACCGCGCCCAGCGCCGCCCAAACGCCGGCCGCCCCGCCGCCGGCCGCCCTCACGCCGCCGGCGCGGCCGCTCGGCCAGTGGATCTTTGACGTCCTGCTGTGGGGCGGCATCGCCGTTGTCCTGGCGGTGAGCTTCGGGCCGGCCGAGATCGAGAAGTTCCCGCTGCTCTTCTCCGGCTCGGACAATATGCGCGAGTTCGGCCGGGCCTTCGTGAACCCGGACTTCGAGCTCCTGCCTTTCTTCATCAGCCAGATGTGGCTGACCATCCAGATGGCCATGTGGGGCACGGCCCTGGCGGTCTTCCTGGCCGTGCCGCTCGGCCTGCTGGGCGCCCGCAACATCGCCCCGCCCGCCGTCCAATGGCCGGTGCGCCGCCTGATGGATATCCTGCGCTCGGTGCCGGACCTGGTCATCGGCATGGTCTTCGTGGTCGCCGTGGGCCTCGGCCCCTTCGCCGGCGTCATGGCGCTGGCGCTCAACACCGGCGGGGTGCTGGGCAAGCTGTTCTCCGAGGCCGTGGAGTCCATCGACAAGGGCCCCGTCGAGGGCGTGCGCGCCACCGGCGCCCACAAGCTGCAGGAGATCGCCTGGGGCGTGGTCCCGCAGGTCGCCCCGCTCTGGACCTCGTATGCCCTCTACCGGTTCGAATCCAACAGCCGGGCGGCCACCATCCTCGGCCTCATCGGGGCAGGCGGCATCGGCCAGATCCTGTTCGACAGCCTGAACAGCTTCAACTATTCCCGCGTCGCCGCCATCGCCGTGGTGATCGTCGTGGCCGTCACCCTCATCGACCTCCTGTCCCAGGCCATCCGCTCTCGGCTGATCTAGGGGTTCGGCTCCCCCCTCCGGTTTGATCCCGGGTCCAAACCTGCCAAGCTGACGGCATGTTGAGCGCGCCCTTCGTTTCGAGCATCACGGTCCTGGCCCTGGCCGCCATGTCACTGGCCCTGGCGCGGCGCGTGCCGGCGGGAACGCGGCTGCCCATGCAGTGGGGGCTCAAGGGGCTGCCGACCTGGTCGGCGCCGCGGGACATCGCCCTGTCGATCACCCCGCTCCTGGCGGCCTTCACTCTCACGCCCTTCACCCTGGCGAGCCTGTGGGTGGAACCGGACGAGCGGCTGACCTTCCGGATCGTGCTGGCCCTGGTCTGCCTGGTCTATATCGCCGTCCACGCCCTGCACCTGTACCTGATGGCGCGATGGCTGAGGTCGCAGGACGGACATTAGGGGCGCGCTCCCAACCCCACGCCTCGTCACCCTCGGGCCTGTCCCGAGGGCCATGCACACCGGCCGATCGAGGTGTTCATGGATGGTCCGACCATGACGGGTAAAAAGGGCTGCAGGTCCGCCCGCGTCCTGAGGTGCGAGCGACAGCGAGCCTCGAAGGACGCAAAGCGCCTCACCCCACCGGCAGGTCGAACATCAGCTGGCGCGACACCCGAACTGGCGGGGAGCCATGGCCCAGCAGCTCATCGTGATAGGCCTTCATGTCGAAGGCGGCGCCAGCCTTGGCCTGCGCTTCCCGGCGCAGGGACCAGTGCTCCCGCCAGCCGACGAAATAGGTGGGCAGCTGGGCCGAGGAGACCCGGGCCCGCGTCCACTTGCCGGCCGCCTCGCGCTCCTGCTGGAAGGCGTCATGGGTCATCAGATGCATGGCCCTCGCCTCGTCCCAGCCCTCCACATGCACGCCGATATCGAGGATGGCGTTGGTGATCACCCGCAGCAGGAACTTGAGGTTGGCCAGCCGGTAGAGGGGATGACCGTCCCGGTGGCCGGCCTCGACCATCACGTCCTGGGCGTAGCAGGCCCAGCCCTCCACAAAGCTCCCTGACCACAGCACCGAGCGCAGCACCGAGGGGTGGCGGTTGGAGATGGCCAGCTGCAGGTAGTGGCCGGGCGTGCCCTCGTGGACGGTCAGGCCCTCCAGCGTCCAGTTGTTGTATTCCCGCAGGAAGGACTCGGCCTGTTCAGGGGTCCAGTCGTCGGGGATGGGTGAGAGCTTGTAGAAGGTGGGCAGCTCCCGATCGAGCGGGCCCGGCGGATCGCAATAGGCCACGGCCACGCCGCGCTGGAACTCCGGCGTCAGGACCAGCTGCACCGGCTCGGTGGGCGGGGTGACGATGGGGTTGGCGGCGACAAAGGCGATAGCGGCGTCCAGCTTGGCCTGGGCGGTCTCGATCAGCGTCTCGGGCGTCGCCCGGTCGGCATAGACCAGCTCCATCGCCGCGGCGATGGCCGCCTGTTCCTGGTCCGGGGTGGGCTTCGGCGGCGTCGGCGGGGCGTCCCCGGCCACCAGCACCTGACGGGCGATGTCGTACATCTCAGCCCGCACCTGGGCCAGCGCCTCCTCGGCGGCGGCCTTGATCTCAGCGCGGCTCAAGGGGCTGTCGAGGGCGAACGCCAGCTTGGCGTCATAGAGCTCGGCGCCGAGACGCCATTCACCGGCCGCCTGCGGGACCAGGACCCCGTCGATCCAGGTCTGTTGCTCGGCGATGGCCGCCTTGGCCACGCTGGCGGCGGCGCGCAGATCGGCCTGCCCCTGGGCGTCCAGGGCGCCGGCCTCGGCCAGCAGCAGGTCGACCAGGCTGATCAGCCCCGCATTCTGACCCGACACGGTCTGAGCATGGATCTTCGGCGTCCGGGCCGGATCGAGGCTCCCGCGCACCTGCGCCATCAACCCCGGAAAGCCGTTCATCCGGGCGATTGCCGAGGCCAGCCGTTCCGGCAGGGGGGCGAAGTCCCGGGCGATCAGGCCATAGAGGGCCGAGCCCACCGAGGACTGGTAGATCAGCGGATCCCAGCGGTGAGCCTGCAGGGTGTCGTGGGTCCAGACCTCGCCGGCCAGGCTGTTGCGCAGGATGGCGGCGTCCACCTGCCGCTCGCGGCTGAGGTCGGTCGCGGTGAAGGCGTTGAGCCGAGCCAGAAAGGCCGCGGCGCTGGCCCGCCGCGCGGCCCAGCCTGCAAGGCTCAGATCATCCAGGCGGTCGTCGTAGCGGTGGTCCCCCCACAGCGTGGCGGTGATCGGGCTGAGCCGCAGATTGGCCTCCAGCCAGGCCGCGCCTAGGGCGTCGAAGGCCTGATCGGCAGGGCTCAGCGCCGGCGTCTGGGCGCGGGCGGCCGAGAGCGGCAGGGCCGCGGCGGCCCCGAAGGCCATCAACATGCGGCGGTCGAGCAGAAGAGGCATGGCGGTGATCCCTGAACGCGCCGAACCGGGCGCAGCGCCACTGTCGGTCAGGGCCGTCTTACGGGCAAGCTCGCGCGCCAACTGCAGAGTCACCCTCGGGCTTGTCCCGAGGGGTCCATGAACACCGCGGCTTCTCCCGTGTTCATGGATGGTCGGGTCAAGCCCGACCAAGACGGGTTAGAGGGGAAGCCGAAGAACGAAGCTTGGTCGCTCGCTCTCTCAGGCCGTTTTCGGCCGGCGTCTCACCCTCGCCAGGCGGCGGAGACGGCGCCAGAAGCGGGTCTTTTCCGGCTCTGGATAGGGTTGCAGATTGCGCACGAAGTCCTCGGCGCAGGCGGTCCAGGAGAAGGTCTCGGCGAAGGCCCGCACCGCGCGTCGATCCAGCGAAAGGGCCTCCATGCAGGCCTCCTTCAGCCCCTCGGTGGCCGAGGCGGCCAGGGCGCCGGCCCCGGACTCCGGGATGATGTCGATGGGGCCAGGCGCCGGATAGGCCGCCACCGGGGTGCCCGAGGCCATGGCCTCCAGGATCACCAGGCCGAAGGTGTCGGTGAGCGAGGGGAAGACGAAGACGTCGGCGCACGCGAAATGGGCCGAGAGCTCCTCGCCGAACTTCGAGCCCGTGAAGACCGCCGTCCGGTAGCGCTCGGCCAGCTCGTCCTTCTGGGGGCCATCGCCCACCACCACCTTGGTTCCGGGCAGGTCGAGACCCAGGAAGGCCTCGATATTCTTCTCCACCGCCACCCGGCCCACATAGAGGAAGATCGGCTTGGGCAGGTTGGCGAAGATGTCGGGCTCGTTCTCCGCGCGGGGGCGGAACATCTCGGTGTCCACGCCGCGGGACCAGGAAGAGATGTTGCGGAAGCCGTGCCGCGTCAGCTCGTCACGCATGGTCGGCGTCGCCACCATCAGCCGGCCCGAGGGCCGGTGGAACCAGCGCATATAGGTGTAGCCCACCGACAAGGGCAGCGGCAGGCGGGCCGAGACATATTCCGGGAAACGGGTGTGGTAGCTGGTGGTGAAGGGCAGCTTCCATTCCACGCAGATGCGCCGCGCGGCCAGGCCGATGGGGCCTTCGGTGGCGATGTGGATGGCCTCGGGCTCGAAGGCCTTGAACCGCTCCTGCACCGGCTCATAGGCGCCGATGGCCACCTTGATCTCGGGATAGGTGGGCAGGGGCAGGGTCTTGAACTGGTCGGGGCTGATCACCTCGACCTCATGGCCCAGGTCGCGCAGCTCGCGCACCACCCGGGTCAGCGTCCGGACCACGCCGTTGACCTGCGGCTCCCAGGCGTCGGTGGCCAGCAGGATACGCATGGGCCGCTGTACGTCCTCGCTCGGCGCGGCCGGCTGCCACATGCGCTGGGCAGGCGAACGGGCGGGGGGCGGAGCAGCGGCGGGTTGCGGGCGCGCCGGGCTTTCCGCCAGAGGCTGCTGGGCCAGCGGCAGGGTGGCCTGGGCCTGGGCCCAGGCGAAATAGGCGCCCAGCAGAGCCTCGCGGGTGGGGAAGTGGCGGTAGACAGTGCGCTCGCCGACGCCGGCGTCCTTGGCGATGTCGGCGAAGGACAGCTCGTCCAGGGGGCCGCTTTCCAGTCGCGCGCCCACCACGCGCAGGATCTGGTCGCGGGTGGCGGCCTTCTGGCGGTCGCGAGCGTCGCCGGCGGTCTGGGAATCGTCACTCATGACAGTCTCACTGTCACGAGCCTTGGCGGGTGTCAACGCAAGGTGGCAGGTCAGGCTGCCACGGGCGCAGGCCGGGGCTCAACGGCCGGCGAAGGCGCAGGTTCCGGCGGCTCCGGCAGGGCGCGGGTCTCGCGCACCGCCGACCAGCTGCGCAGCTTGGCCCATTCGAGGATCTCCATCCGGCCGTCCATGTGTTCGACCAGGGCGGTGCAGCTTTCCACCCAGTCCCCATCGTTGATGTAGAGGATATCCTCGATCTGGCGCATCTCGGCCTTGTGGATGTGGCCGCAGATCACCCCGTCGACCCCGCGCCGCCGGGCCTCCTCGGCCACCGCGCCCTCGAAGTCCTCGATGAAGTGCAGGGCGTTCTTCACTTTGGTTTTCAGATAGGCCGACAGGCTCCAGTAGCCGAAGCCCATGCGGCGCCGCACGCGGTTAAACAGGGTGTTGGCCGACAAGAGCGCCCGATAGGAATAGTCCCCCAGGAAGGCCAGCCACTTGGCGTGCTGCACCACGCCGTCGAATTCGTCCCCGTGGGTGACGAGAAACCGGCGGCCATCCGCGCCCTCGTGGATCGCGTCACGCGCCACCACGACCCCGCCGAAGTGGATGCCGCAGAAGTCGCGGATGCGGTCGTCATGGTTACCGGGAATATAGACGACGTTCACGCCCTTCCGGGCCAGGCGCAGGATCTTCTGAACCACGTCATTGTGCGCCTGGGGCCAGTACCAGCCGCTTTTCATCTTCCAGCCGTCGACGATGTCCCCGACCAGATACAGGGTGTCGCACTCCATGTGCCGGATGAAGTCCAGCAGCATCTCGGCCTGGCAGCCGCGGGTGCCCAGATGAACGTCGGAAACGAAGACAGTCCGATAACGTCGGATTCCCAGATCGGTCACGAACGCCTCCGAAGCGCCTCTATTTGACCGTCCGGTAGGCTGATTGCGTGTCGCTTTGATGAAACCGCACTGCAACACTGGCGCCGCAGCATAGCTCGCCATATGTCGGCCGCACTTTCATTGAAGCCTTGCCTGTGCAGATGGACGCCCGAACCTATCCCGCCAAGGAGACCCCGAAGTCTCGCCGGACCCGCGCCAGGATTCTGGACGCGGCCATGCGCCTGTTCGCCGAGGTCGGCTATCATGCGGCGACCAACGCCCTGATCGCCGAGGCGGCCAATCTGACCCGCGGGGCGATGCTCTACCATTTCTCCAGCCGCGAGGAGCTGGTGGAGGCCGCCGTCAGCCATATCGAGGTCGAGCGCGCCCGCCTGTTTGAACAGGCCGCCTCCGCGCCCGCCGGCCCCGGGGTCGACGCGGCCGAGCACGCCATCGACGCCTATTGGTCCCTGCTGCACGAAACGCCGTTCGTGGCCTTCGCCGAGCTGGAGGCCGCCGCCCGCACCGACCCCATGCTGCGCGCTCGCCTGGCCAACGCCCAAAGCGCCTTTGACCGCAATCAGGTGGGCGAACGCTTCCTGGCGCTGACGCAAGCCGGCAGCGACCCGCGCTTCCAGACCAGCCGCGACCTTGGCCGCTTCCTGCTGGAGGGCCTGGCGAGGGGCTCGCTCACCTATGACGAGATGGCCCGGCGCGAACGCCTGATCGCCGTGGTCAAACGCGCCGTCCGCGCCCTGAACCGCAAGGGCGAGGCCCAGGACCTCTGGGTGGATTAAAGGGCGCGCCTACTCCGCCGGCTCGGCGCCAGGCGCCATGCGTTCGGCCAGGCGGATCAGGTATTGGCCATATTCGCCCTTGGCCTGGGCGCGACCCAGATCGGCCAGCTGGTGCCGGTCGATGAATCCCTTGGAATAGGCCACTTCCTCGATACAGCCGATGCGCAGGCCCTGGCGCAGCTCGAGCGTGCGGATCAGCTCACCGGCCTGAATCAGGCTGTCATGGGTGCCGGTGTCTAGCCAGGCGAAGCCGCGGCCCAGCAGCTCCACATTCAGTTCGCCGGCGTCCAGATAGACCTGGTTGAGCGCGGTGATCTCCAGCTCGCCCCGGTGGGAGGGCTTCAGCGTCTTGGCGTATTCGCTGGCCTTGCCGTCGTAGAAATAGAGGCCGGTCACCGCATAGTTGGACTTGGGCTCGGCGGGCTTCTCCTCGATGCCCAGCACCTTGCCCCCCTCCCCCAGCTCGACCACGCCATAGCGTTCGGGATCGTTGACCGGATAGCCGAAGACGGTGGCGCCGGTGGTCCGCTCATCGGCGGCCCGGAGCATCTGGCCGAAGTTCTGGCCGAAGAAGATGTTGTCGCCCAGCACCATGATGCTGGGCTCGCCGCCGACGAACTCTTCCCCCAAGAGATAGGCCTGGGCCAGGCCCTCGGGCTTGGGCTGAACGATGAATTCGAAGCGCACGCCGAGCTGCGAGCCGTCGCCCAGCAGCCGCTTGAAGCCCGCCTGGTCCTCGGGCGTGGTGATGATCAGGATCTCACGGACCCCCGCCAGCAGCAGCACCGACAAGGGGTAGTAGATCATCGGCTTGTCGTAGATCGGCAGGAGCTGCTTGGAGACCGCCAGGGTCAGCGGGTGCAGCCGGGTGCCGGAGCCCCCCGCCAGGATGATTCCGCGTCTCACGCCGTCTCCTTCTGGGCCATCAGATCCCCCACCACATCCTCCAGCGCCTCCTGCCAGGGACGCAGTTGCAGGGAGAAGACCTCCTGCATGCGGCCCGTGTCCAGCACCGCGTTAAGAGCCCGGCGGGCGGGCGTCGGAAAGGCGCTGGTGGGCACCGGCTCCATGACGGGCGGATCATCGGGGCGGGTCTGGGCGAAGATCGCCTGGGCCATCTCATAGCGGCTGGCGACGCCGGAATTGACCACGTGCAGCAGGCCCCATTCCCGGGCGCCGGCCGGCGCCCTGGCCAGGCGGTCCCCCTGGCTGAGAATGAAGGCCGCGAGGTCGCCGCTGGCGGTGGGGCTGGCCCGTTGGTCGGCCACCACCTTCAGCACCGGCTGGGTCTCCCCTAGGCGCAGCATCATCTGCAGAAAGTTCTGGCCATAGGCCGAAAATAGCCAAGAGACCCGCATCACCAGGGCCCGGTCGCAGGCGCCCAGCACCGCCTGTTCACCCACGAGCTTGGACGCCCCATAGACGTGCAAGGGGGCCGGCGCGTCGGTCTCCAGATAGGGACCATCCTTGTCGCCGGAAAACACCATGTCGGTGGAGATGTGCAGCAGGGGCAGGCCCCGCGCCTGACAGGCCCGGGCCATGGCCGCCGGGGCCCAGGCGTTCACCGCATAGGCCAGGTCCGGCTCGGCCTCGGCCTTGTCGACGGCGGTATAGGCCGCCGCGTTCAGCACCAGATCGGTGTCGCCGGCCTCGCCGATGGCCCGCGCAATGGCGTCGGGGTTGGTCAGGTCGACCTCGGCCCGGGACAGGGCGGTGATCTCCACGCCGGAACCGGCGCGCTCCAGCATCTCCCGGGCGAGCTGGCCCGTGGCGCCGAACTGCAGAATCTTCAGGCTCATCCCTTGGCCAGGCCCAGGCGTTCGGAGTGGAAGCCCTTGTCGCGGATGGCCTGCCACCAGTCGCGGTTCTCCACGTACCAGGCCACGGTCTGGGCCAGACCCTCGCTGAGCGGCGTGGCAGGCTCCCAGCCGAGCTCGGCCTTCAGCTTGGCCGCGTCGATGGAATAGCGGAAATCGTGGCCCGGCCGGTCGGCGACGAAGGTGATCTTGTCGGCGTGCGGCGTATTGGCCGGCGCCAGGCGGTCGAGCTCGGCGCAGAGCATCTGGATGACCTCCAGATTGCGGTGGGTGGAGTCCCCGCCGATGCAATAGGTCTCGCCCAGGCGGCCCTTCTGCAGCACCAGCAGCAGGGCGTCGGCGTGATCATCCACATGCAGCCAGTCGCGGACCTGCCGCCCGTCCCCATAGACGGGGATGGTCTTGCCCTCCATGGCCCGGACCACGACGGTGGGGATCAGCTTTTCAGGAAACTGGAAGGGACCGTAGTTGTTGGCGCAGTTGGTGATCACCACCGGCAGGCCATAGGTCCGCCCCCAGGCCCGCACCAGATGATCGGCGCCGGCCTTGCTGGCCGAATAGGGCGAATTGGGATCGTAGGGGGTGTCTTCGGTGAAGGCGCCGTCTTCGCCGAGCGCCCCGAACACCTCGTCGGTGGACACATGATGGAAGCGGAAATCCGCCTTGGCGGCCCCGCCAAGCGTGTTCCAATAGGCCCGGGCGGCTTCCAGCAGCACGGCGGTCCCGGTGACATTGGTGCGCACGAAGTCCAGCGGCCCGTCGATGGCCCGGTCGTTGTGGCTTTCGGCCGCCAGGTGCATGACCGCGTCGGGACGGTGGCGGGCGAAGATCTCCGCCATCTTCGGCCCGTCGCAGATGTCGGCCTCTTCGAAGGCGTAGCCGCGGGCGTCGGCGACCGAGGCCACATTGGCCAGGTTGGCCGAATAGGCCAGGACGTCCAGATTGACGACTTCGTGGCCCTGGGCGATCGCCCTGCGGACCACGGCCGACCCGATGAAGCCGGCGCCGCCGGTGATCAGAATTTTCATGCCGAACTTTGTCTGCGGGCGCCCAGGCGCGCGTCCGTTCAAATGGTTAGCCCTGCTCATACAGCGAAATGCGGCGGGCTCAAGACGGAGGGCCTGCGCGGCCGGGTTGTGAGCGCTCGCCCCGCCGCCTAGACTTGATCGTCAGTTTGCGTATGGACGCGGGCGGGAGCGTCGTTTGGAACCCTCTGAGACTGCGCCGCGCGACGCCGCCCCCAGCCCCGGCCGGGCCCAAAGGCGCCCGCCGGACCTGACCACCGGCCCGATCGCCAAAGGTCTGCTGGTCTTCACCTTGCCCATGCTGGGGGCCAATCTCCTCCAGTCCCTGAACGGGACCGCCAACGCCGCCTGGGTCAGTCACATCCTGGGGCCCGCGGCCCTGACAGCCACGGCCAACGCCAACAATATCCTCTTCCTGCTGCTCGGCGCGGTGTTTGGCCTGGCCATGGCCGCCAACCTGCTGATCGCCCAGGCGGTCGGCGCCGGCGCCCCGCAGGAGATCAAGCGCGTGGCCGGGACCAGCACGCTCTTCTTCGCCCTGTTGTCGCTGGCCGTGGGCCTGGCGGGCCTGGTCCTGGCGCCAGCCATCCTGGCGGCGATGGGAACGCCGGCCGACGCCCGGGCCGATGCGGTCATCTATCTGAGGGTGATCTTCGCGGCCCTGCCCTTCATGTATTTCTTCTCGTTCGTGATGATGGCCATGCGCGGGACCGGCGACTCCCGCACCCCCTTCTATTTCTCGCTTACTGCGGTGGCCCTCGACATCATCCTGAACCCGGTGCTGATCCTGGGTCTGGGTCCGGTTCCCGCCCTGGGCATCGCGGGCTCTGCGGCCGCCACCCTCCTCAGCCAGACGATCGCGCTCGCCGGCATGATCGTCTTCCTCTACCGGACCGGCAGCCCTCTGGTTCTGCGCAAGGGCGAGTGGGGGATGCTCAGGCCCGATCCCGCCATCCTCAAGACCCTGGTCTTCAAGGGCCTGCCCATGGCCATGCACATGCTGGTGGTCTCTGGCGCCGCGGTGGTGATGCTGGCCTTCGTCAACGCCTATGGCTCGCAGACCGCAGCCGCCTATGCCGCCGCCATGCAGGTCTGGACCTATGTGCAGATGCCCGCCATGGCGCTCGGCGCGGCGGTCTCCTCCATGGCGGCGCAGAACGTGGGCGCCGGGCGCATGGACCGGGTGGAGGCCGTGGCCCGCACCGGCGTCGTCTTCGCCGTCATCATGACCGCCCTGCCCATCGGCATGATCTATCTGGCCGAGCCGCTGATCCTGCGCATCTTCCTGTCGGAAGAGAGCCAGACCATCCCCATCGCCCGGCACATCAACACGATCGTGCTCTGGGGCTTCATCCCCTTTGGCGTCGCCTTCATCTTCGCCGGCGTCGTGCGGGCCACCGGCGCGGTGATCGCCCCCCTTCTGGCCATGGTCGTCTCCCTGTGGGTGGTGCGCATCCCCTTCGCCCAGCTTCTGACGCCCGCCCTCGGCGCCGACGCCATCTGGTGGAGCTTCCCGCTGGGCAGTGTCACCACCGTGATCCTGGCTGGCGGCTACTATGTCTGGGGCGGCTGGCGCACCGCCAAGCTCACCCCGGCCCCGCCCCGGGGCGCCGTCGCCGACACCGGTCAGGCGACCCCGGTCATGGCTCCGGCGGCCCCCGCCGACTGACAGACTTGCGCCACGCCGTCGCGCGCAGCGCGGGGAAGATAAACCACGAAGAACACAAAGGGCACGAAGGCGCCGCAGCCCTTTGTTTTCTTCGTGCCCTTTGTGGTTCGTCCCGCTCCAACCCCGTCATGGTCGGGCTTGACCCGACCATCCATGAACACCGCGCTCTCCAGTGTGCATGGGCCCTCGGGTCAAGCCCGAGGGCGACGGAGAGATGACGGCAGGTCAGATAACTTAGCGATGATATTTCAATGGGTTATTCAACAAGTCCGGCCCCGGTTGCGTCTTGGGTCGCGCCGCCTGATAATGGCGCAAGAGGGCTGGACGCCGGCCCCGAAATTTGAATATTCGGTATGGTCGGCGCCCCGAAACATACCGCTTCTGCGAAAATGCCCGCGCCGGCGGGCGCCAAGGAGGACGACATGGCCTGGGACTTTGAAACCGACCCCGAATTCCAGAAAAAGCTCGACTGGATCGAAGACTTCATGCGTGAGGAGGTCGAACCCCTCAGCCATCTGGGCATGGCCGCCCACGGCCCCCTGGGTCGTGAGAAGTTCATCAAGCCGCTGCAGCAGAAGGTGAAGGACCAGGGGCTGTGGGCCTGTCACCTGGGTCCTGAGCTCGGCGGCCAGGGTTATGGTCAGCTGAAGCTTGGCCTGATGAACGAGAAGCTGGGCCGCAACTCCATCGCCCCGACCATCTTCGGCTGCCAGGCGCCCGACACTGGCAACGCCGAGATCATCGCCCACTACGGCACCGAGGCCCAGAAGGAGCGCTGGCTCTGGCCGCTGCTGAACGGCGAGATCCGCTCGGCCTTCTCCATGTCCGAACCCACCGGCGGGTCCGACCCGCTGACCTTCACCACCCGGGCGGTGCAGGACGGCCAGGATTGGATCATCAACGGCGAGAAGTGGTATTCCACCAACGCCCGCTATTCGAAGCTGCTGGTGGTCTATGCGATCACCGATCCGGACGCCAAGGACCCCTATCGGCGCACCTCGATCTTCCTGGTGCCCACCGACACCCCCGGGGTGGAGATCATCCGCAACGTGGCCGTCGGCGCCGGCGGCGAGATCGGCAGCGGGACCGAGGGCTATATGCGCTACACCAATGTCCGGGTGGGGCCTGAGGCCCTGCTGGGCGACCGGGGCGCGGCCTTCGTCATCGCCCAGGTCCGCCTGGGCGGCGGCCGGGTGCACCACGCCATGCGCACCGTCGGCGCCTGCCGCCATGCGCTGGACCTGATGTGCCAGCGGGCGGTGTCGCGCACCACCCGCGACGGGCGCCTGTCGGACCTGCAGATGGTGCAGGAGCAGATCGCCGACTCCTGGATCGCCGTGGAGCAGTTCCGCCTGCTGGTCCTGCGCACCGCCTGGCTGATCGACAAGCACAAGGACTACAACAAGGTCCGCAAGGACATCGCCGCCATCAAGGTGGCCATGCCCAAGGTCTATAACGACGTGGCCACCAAGGCCGCCCACCTGCACGGGGCGCTGGGCGTCTCCAACGAAATGCCCTTCATGCGGATGGTGACGAGCTCGCTGGTCATGGGCATCGCCGACGGCCCCACCGAGGTGCACAAGGTCACCCTGGCCAAGCAGATCCTCAAGGACTACCGGCCCGAGAACGACCTCTTCCCAAGCTACCACATCCCGCGCCTGCAGGAGGAGGCCAGGGAGAAGTACGCCAAGGAGCTGGCCGAGTTGAAGGAAGGCTACGCCAAGCTGAAGGCCGAACGGGAAAACGCCCCGGCCTGATGGTTGTCGCCTGACCCTCGGGCGCGTCCCGAGGGTCCCTGCGCGCCGCAGGCAAGATAGAAAACCACGAAGGGCACGAAGATCACCAAGAGGCTGCGGCGCCTTCGTGCTCTTTGTGTCCTTGGTGGTTAAGCCTTTCTGGCGCTGCGCGCCGCGCCCAGGCTTGCCTCTCGTCCAAGGCTCGGCTTTCTGAGCGCACAGGTCGCAACAAGACGGCCAAACCTCCGAGGACACCAGGACCCCCCATGACCGAGATCGCCGCCAAACCCTGGCCCGTCATGTCCATTGATGAGGCCCATGCTCAGCTCACCGCGCCGGGCCAGCGCTTCGAGCTGGATGAGGCGGTGATCGACGGGATCCCCACCAAGGTGTGGAAGAACGCCCCGCCGACCCTGCGCGACGTGTTGCTCAACGGTCGGGCCTTCGGCGACCGGGAATTCCTGGTTCATGAGGACGAGCGGGCGACCTTCGAGGCCTTCACCCGGGCGGTGATCACACTGGCCCACCAGCTACAGGCCGATGGGGTGAAGCCCGGCGACCGGGTGGCGCTCGTCATGCGCAACCTGCCGGAGTGGCCGGTGGCCTTCTTCGCTGGCGCCATCGTCGGCGCGGTGGTCACGCCCCTGAACGCCTGGTGGACCGGGCCTGAGCTGGAGTTCGGCCTCTCTGATTCCGGCGCCAAGGTCGCCCTGGTGGACGATGAGCGACTGGAACGCATCCTCGAGCATCTGGACGCCTGCCCTGACTTGGCGCGCGTCTATGTCACCCGCGCCGAGGACCTGCCGGCCGATCCGCGCCTGGCCCGGCTGGAGGACGTCATCGGGCCGGTGAACAGCTGGGGCGACTTGGCCGACAAGCCCCTGCTCGATGTGGCGCTGGCGCCCGACGACGTGGCGACGATCTTCTACACCTCCGGCACCACGGGGAAGCCGAAGGGGGCGCTGGGCACCCACCGCAACCTGACGGCAAACATCATGGCCAGCGCCTGCGCCGCCGCGCGTGGCGTCCTGCGCCGGGGCGAGCCGATCCCCGAACAGGACCCGCACAAGCTGCCCCAGCGGGCCTATCTGCTGGTGGTGCCCATGTTCCACGTGACCGGCTGCAACGCGACCCTGTCGCCGGCCATCAATTCGGGCTCCAAGCTCGTCCTGATGCGCAAGTGGGAGCCGGTGGAGGCCATGGGCCTGATCGAGAAGGAGCGCGTCACCAACACCGGCGGCGTGCCCACTATCGCCTGGCAGCTGATCGAACATCCGGCGCGCAAGGACTTCGACCTCTCGTCGCTCACCACCGTGGCCTATGGGGGCGCGCCATCGGCGCCCGATCTCGTGCGCAAGATTGTCGAGACCTTCCCGGGCTCGGCGCCGTCCAACGGCTGGGGCATGACCGAGACCTCGGCCACCTGCACCACCAATATCGGCCGCGACTATGAGCACCGCCCCGACAGCTGCGGCGTGGCCCCGCCGCCGTGCGAGCTGAAGATCGTCGATCCCGCCGACGGCGTCACCGAACTGCCGGTGGGCAAGGTGGGCGAGCTGTGGGCCAAGGGGCCCAACATCGTCAAAGGCTATTGGAACCGGCCTGAGGCCACGGCCGAGACCTTCGTGGACGGCTGGGTTCGCACCGGCGACCTGGCCTACCTGGACGAGGAAGGCTTCTGCTTCATCGTCGACCGCGCCAAGGACATGCTGATCCGCGGCGGCGAGAACATCTACTGCGTGGAGGTGGAGAACGTCCTCTACGACCATCCCAATGTGATGGACGCCGCCCTGATCGGCCTGCCCCACCGGACGCTCGGCGAAGAGCCCGCCGCCGTGGTTCACCTGAAGCCCGGCGGGACGGCGACGGAAGAAGAGCTGCGCGCCTTTGTCCGCGCGCGGCTGGCGGCCTTCAAGGTCCCGGTGAAGGTGGCCTTCTGGCCTGAAACCCTGCCGCGCAACGCCAATGGCAAGATCATGAAACCGGAGCTGAAAGCCGCCTTCGCGGTGGAGGCCTAGACCGCAAGTCTTGGAGCGGGGCTCCCGGGCGCCTAAATGGCGAGCAGAAGGTCCCCATGGGCCGACGAGAACGCAGATGACCACGACCCCGGACACCCAGGCCGCCACCGCTGAGCGGGCGGTCAGCCCCATCGAAGACATCATCGAGGAGGCCCGCCAGGGCAGGCCCTATATCCTGGTGGACGCCGAAGACCGGGAGAATGAGGGGGATGTGATCATCCCCGCCCAGTTCGCCACCCCGGCCCAGATCAACTTCATGGCCCGGCACGCCCGGGGCCTGATCTGCCTGTCGATCACCGCCGAGCGGGCCCGGGCCCTGCGCCTGCCCCCCATGACCGCCGACAATGGCTCAGGTCACGGCACCGCCTTCACGGTGTCGGTCGAGGCCCGCGAGGGGGTGACCACCGGCATCTCGGCCCACGACCGGGCCCACACCATCGCCGTGGCCGTGGACCCCACCAAGGGCCCGGACGACATCGTCTCGCCGGGCCACGTCTTCCCCCTGGTGGCCAAGCCTGGCGGGGTGCTGGTCCGCGCCGGTCACACCGAGGCGGCCGTGGACATTTCCCGCCTTGCCGGGCTGAACCCCGCCGGCGTCATCTGCGAGATCATGCGCGACGACGGGACCATGGCCCGCTTGCCTGACCTGATCGACTTCGCCCGTCTGCACGGCTTGAAGATCGGCACCATCGCCGACCTGATCGCCTATCGCCGCCGCACCGAGCGGCAGGTGGAGCGGGTGTTGGAGACTCCGTTCGAAAGCGCCCATGGCGCCTTCCGCATGGTGATCTACCGCAACATTCTCGATCACACCGAGCATGTGGTGCTGACCAAGGGCCGGATCGCGGCCGAACGGCCGACCCTGGTGCGGATGCACCGGGTAGACTTCGCCGCCGACCTGCTGGGCGCTATCGGCCCCCGCCGCGACCATGTCCCCCAGGCGCTCAAGGCCCTGGCCGAGCATGACGGCGCAGGCGTGGCCGTATTCATCCGCGACTCCAACCCCGCGGGCCTGTCGGAGCGCTACGGCCAGGACGGCGCAGCCGCCGCCCCGGCCAATATCCTGCGCGACTACGGGGTAGGCGCCCAGATCCTCCTGGACCTGGGCGTCCGCGACCTGGTGCTGCTGAGCAACGCTGACACCGTTTTGCCGGGCTCTGCAGGCTACGGCCTGAAGATCGTCGGCCGCCAGCCCTTGGGTTAGGCCGTGGGCGCGGCCGGCGGCTGGCCGTAGACGACCTTGGCGCCCTTGAAGGAGCGGGTTTCCGGGGCCGGCAGGCCGTTGGCCTTGATCATGGCCATCAGCTCGTCCTTGCGGGCCTGCATGCGCTCGGCCAGCTCCACCAGGTCCACATCGGTGCGGCGGCACTGGGCGAACATGCCTTCCGACGGGCGCTCCTCCTCCTTGACGTGGTGCTCGATCTCTTCGGACAGCACCGAGACCTTGGCGTCATAGAAGGCGTCGTCGGGGTCGCCGGCCATCAGCTCGGCGATCAGCATCTTGGCGCCGTCGTGCTCCACATAGCCCTCGTCCAGGAGGTCGTCTTCGATCTTGCCCCGGAAGGTGGGGTAGAAGATCTCTTCCTCGATCAGGCTGTGCACGGTCAGCTCGGTGCAGATCTTCTGCACGATCTTGGCCTTGCGGTCCTTGGCGGTGGCTTTTTCGAACTGTTCGAACAGGTCCTCCACCTCCCGGTGGTCGTCCTTCAGCAGTTTGATCGCGTCGATCTTGGCCATGGGTGTCTCCCGTTGTCTGGCGTCTTCGCCGTCAACGCCGCCATCGGGCTTTTGGATGCGCTTTGCGCGCCGGGGCCGCAGACGAATTGCCAAGCCCCCCTGTTTTCCGCCAATCTGGCGCCTGGCGCGGATTTTCACGCCGGACTCTTTCGACAGGGCGGTCTGGCCGTCCGACATTTCATTTCAAGCCGCCTCATTTTTCCGAGCTTCATCCCATGACCCAGATCCTCGTGCCGCGGCAGTTCCGCGGCCCCCCCGTCACCGCCAATGGCGGCTATATCTGTGGCCTGTTGACCAAGGCGGTCGGCGGCAAGGGCAGCGCCATGCTGCGGGCCGGCGTGCCCCTGGACACCCCCGTGGAGCTGGTGAACGGCGAGGATGGCGCGGTCTCGGCCGTGGGCGCCGAAGGTCAGGTGCTGGGCGTGGCCCGGCCAGGCGGCGATGACCAGATCCCCACCCCGCCGCCGTCGCCCGGAATCGAGGTCGCCCGGGCGGCGGCCGCCGCCTCCCCCTTCGCCACCCGCTCCCTTCACCGGGGCTGCTTCTCCTGCTGCATCGAGCGCGAGCAGGGCGAGGGCCTGGGCGTCCATGTGGGCCAGGTCCCCGGCGCCGAGCCCGGCGTCTGCGCGGGCCTCTGGGTTCCCCACGCCAATTTCGCCGGCCCCGATGGGACCATCCCCGATGAGATCACCTGGGGCGCCCTGGACTGCTCGGGCTCCATGGCCTGGTGGATCAAGACCGACTCGCCGGTGGGCCTGCTGGGCACCATGGCCGGCGAGGTGCTGACGGCGCCCAAGGCCGGCGAGACCTATGTGGTCGTCGCCTGGGCCCGGGAATCGGAAGGCCGCAAGTTCTTCGCCGGCGTCGCCCTATATGACGCGGCCGGCGAGGTCGTGGCCAGAAGCGGCCAGATCTGGATCGGCCGCCCGGCCGGCGCGCCGGCGCCCGCCCCGCTGGCCCCTGCGGCCAGCGCCTAGGACGTCTTCGATACCTTTCCCGGCGCGCGGCCTTCACGCTGTCGGGAAAGGCCCAGGGCGGGCATTTCCTTTCCCGCGGAACGGGCCTATACGGAATATTGACAACCGCCCGGCCGAAAGGCCGGGCGCCGTCGTTTCTGGAGTACGGCCATGACCGACATTCTGATGCCCAAGGCGACCGCCGTCTGGCTGGTCGACAACACCTCGCTGACCTTCGACCAGATCGCCGATTTCTGCGGCCTGCACCCCCTTGAAGTGCGCGGCATCGCCGACGGCGAAGTGGCGCGCGACATCCGCGGCGCTGATCCCATCGGCAACGGCCAGCTGACCCGCGAAGAGCTGGACGCGGCCCAGGCCAATTCCGCCTACCGGATGAAGGCCCAGAAAAGCCGGCACGCCGAGCTGCTCAAGCCGACCAAGAAGGCGCCGCGCTATACGCCGGTGTCCCGCCGGCAGGATCGCCCCGACGCCATCGCCTGGTTCCTGCGCAACCACCCCGAGGTGCCCGATGCGCAGATCGCGCGCCTGCTCGGCACCACCAAGGCGACCATCGACCAGATCCGCAACCGCACCCACTGGAACTCGGCCAATATCAAGCCGGTGGATCCGGTGACGCTGGGCCTCTCGACCCAGATGGAGCTGGACGCCGTGGTGCGCAAAGCCGCCGACAAGAAGGCCAAGGACGACGCCAAGGCCGGGATCACCGATCCCGACGGCCCCTCCCTGCGTCCGGCCTCTGAGACCGGCGCGGTCGAGGACGCCCCGCTGGCGACCGAGGAAGACTGAAGCCGGGCCTTGGCCAGGCGCTGAAATGCAAGAGGCCCGCGCGATGCGCGGGCCTCTTTTCGTTCCAAAGGGTCAGTGGGCCTTGCGCTGCAAGGTCTCCATCTCTTCCTTCAGCTTGAGCTTTCGTCGCTTGAGTTCCTGAAGGCGGAGGTCGTCTCCCGCGGGGCTTCGCACTTCTTCCTGGATCGCCTTGTCCAGGGTTTGATGGCGAGATCCAAGCTCACGGATGCGGGCTTCAACGGCCATAGGTACGCCTCCTTCAAGGTTTTTCGACACGACACCTGATCACCCCTTCGCCGGGGTGTCAGATCAAATATGATTGCGCAGGGTTGAGTTCGCATTAGGGCCGGATTTTTCGGCGCAGGGTGAGACGGAATGTCGCGAGAAGGTCCAGCCGGCGCCGATCAGGGCCGCCCGCGCCTGGTGGTGGGGATCGCCGGGGCCAGCGGCGTGGCCTACGGCCTGCGCGCCCTGGCGGCCTGCCAGGACCTCGGGGTGGAGACCCACCTGGTGATGAGCCGGGCCGCGGCCCTGACGCTCGCCCAGGAGACGCAGATGTCCCTGGCCGAGGTGCAGGCCATGGCCGATGTGGCCTACCGGCCCGGCGATGTGGGAGCGGCGATCGCGTCCGGCTCCTTCCCGACGCTGGGCATGCTGATCGCACCCTGTTCGGTGCGCACCATGAGCGAGGTGGCCACCGGCGTGACCTCGTCCCTGATGACCCGGGCCGCCGACGTCACCCTGAAGGAGCGCCGGCCCCTGGTGCTGATGGTCCGCGAGACGCCGCTGCACCTGGGTCACCTGCGCACCATGGTGAAGCTGGCCGAGATGGGCGCGGTGATCGCCCCGCCCCTGCCGGCCTTCTACGCCAAGCCGCTGAGCCTGGATGAGATGGTCGACCAGTCCGTGGGCCGGACGCTCGACCTGTTTGGCCTGTCCTGGTCGAAGGTGAAGCGCTGGGGTCAGGACGTGGCCATGCCGCCGGCTGCGGACGACTGAGCGCATGGACCTCTGGTCCTGGGCCGTGGCCGCCTATGGGCGTGAGGGCGTCGCCGAAGCCGCTTTGGCCCTGCAGGATGAGCATGGCCAATGCGTGCCCCTGCTTCTGTGGGCGGCCTTCGTGCGGCCGGCCGCGCCAGACCTGATCGGCCGCGCGGTCAGCCTCGCTCGAACCTGGGAGACCGCCGCCATCCTGCCCCTGCGCGCCGCCCGGCGGGGCCTGAAGGCCGAGCTCCCCGGGGCCGCGGATACGGCGCGGGAAACCCTGCGGGCCAGGGTCAAGGCCGCCGAACTGGAGTCAGAACGTCTGTTGCTGTCGGCCCTGGCCGGGCTCGGCGAGCCGGGGGAGGCGCCCCTCGGGGCCGCCCTGTCGGCCGTCGCGGCCGCCTGGGGCGGAGGTACGGCCGATCCTGCCGCCCTCGACAGACTGTCGCGCGCCCTAAGCGGGCCTTTACCCGATCCTGGCAAAACAGGATGATGCAGAGGCGCGGACACAAGGCCATGGCGGGGGCGGCATGAACGATCTGGGGCCTGATCCCGAGGCGCAGCTGCGCGAGCGACTGGCAGCCGCCCGGCAGGAGCACGCCGATCTGGACGTCGCCGTCCAGGCGATCAGCGCCATGCCCACGCCAAGCCTGGGGGTCCTGGGGCGCTTCAAGCGCCGCAAGCTCGCGCTCAAGGACGAGATCGCCGCCCTGGAAGACCAGCTGACGCCCGACATCATCGCCTGAGAGGCCTCCGCCTCAGTCGATCACCTTGAAGCGGCCCTTTTCAAAGACTCGCAGCACCTGCTCGAGCTCATGGCCCCTGCGCAGGATCATGCCCCCCTGGCCGATCACCGCCCAGGCGCCCTGGCGTCTGGCCAGGGCTGGGCGCTTCTCGATCCTGTAGAGCGGCGCCTCGGCCGCCCGCCGGAACACCGAGAAGGCGCAGGCCTCAGGCCCTGGCTCGATGGAATAGTCCCGCCATTCCCCGGCCGCGACCATGCGCCCATAGAGATTCAGCAGCCGCTGTAATTCTTGGCGCTGAAAGAAGACCGGGCCGGCCCTGCGGGCGCCGGAGGCGGAATCGTTGGCGGACGGATCAGTAGCCATTGCCGCTGAGCGTGACTCAATCTTGCGCTGAAATCGAGCCGGCATCTTGCGCGGCCCGCCGCCACCGACGCCGTGAAAAGACCTTATTTCGGTCCTGACCCCGCCTGTTTAGGCCCCGATAAGGGCAGGGTCGGTTGATCGGGACGCCTCGCGGTTCCGGACCCTGAACAGCCCCCCCAGCCCCCCTGGGACCCGGGTTCCTGGTCAGCCGGCGTCTACCCTTCCCCGGAAGAAGGCCCGTGCGGAGCAGCCCCCCTCCCCCGCACGGGCCTTTTTCTTTGTCTGGACGCCGGACGCGCGGCTTAGCGCGCCGCAGTCTGGGCGGGTTGGGGCTTGGGCGCAGGGACCGCCGCCTGCGGCTTGGCCGCCAGGATGCGCCCGCCTTCAGGGGCCTGGACGATCAGCAGGGTCTGCAGCCCGTCTTCCTTGGCTTCGGGCGCCGCATAGGCGGTGGGCCGGCCGCGCCAGCGGCCCAGGCGAACGATCTCGCGGACCACATTGCGCTGCTCCAGGGTCTGACCCCGGTTCTCACCCCGGCGCACCACCACTTCCCGCGGCTTGGGATCATAGCGCACCAGCCAGACCTCCGCGCCGCCCCGGGGGACGGGGCCTGAGCCCACATCCACCCGACGGGGGCCGATGAACTGGATGTCCGGCGCGGGACGCTGAGCGCGGACGGCGGCCTCCAGCAGGGCCTCGACCTTTTCGGGCTCCACCGCCGAGGCTTCGCTCGCCCCATTGATCACCAGCTGCGGGGTATAGGGCTCGCGCAGGGAAAGCGGCGTCAGATAGGCCTTCTGCCGCTCGGCGAACTCCGGCAGGGCGAAGGTGTCCTCCCAACCCAGATAGTCCCAGTAGTCGACGGCGAAGGTCAGCGCGACCACGCCCGGCCGGTCGGCCAGCCCGTTGACGAAGGCGTTGGCCTCGGCGCAGGCCGCGCAGCCCTGGGCCGTATAGAACTCCACCACCACCGGCGGCTTGGCCGCGGCGGCGACGGCGGGAACCGCCAGAAGACAAAGGCTGGCCAGGAGGGCTCTGATCATGGGCGGGCAATAAAGCCGAGTTGCTGCGCCAGCGCGTTTCAACAAGGTGTGAGCGGGAGCCGACATGGGGTTCGACGTCTCTGAAATAGCAGTCCCTCATAAAACGGCGAAGGGGGCCGCGGTGACCCGCGACCCCCCAGGCTTCAGCCGTGTCGCAGGCCTCAGGCGTCTTGCGAGGCCAGGTTGCGCAGCACGTAGTTCAGCACGCCGCCGTTCTTGAAGTACTCAAGCTCGGTGGGGGTGTCGATCCGGCAACGAACCGGGAAGCGGGCCACGCGGCCGTCGCCGGCGCGGTAAAGCTCGACGGTCAGCTGCTTGCGGGGCGAGAGGTCCTGCAGGCCCCGGATCGAGACGATCTCCTCGCCAGTCAGGCCGAGCTTCTGCCAGCCTTCCTGGGTGAACTGCAGGGGCAGCACGCCCATGCCCACCAGGTTGGACCGGTGGATCCGCTCGAAGCTCTCGGCGATCACCGCGCGCACGCCCAGGAGCTTGGTGCCCTTGGCCGCCCAGTCGCGGGAGGAGCCGGTGCCGTATTCCTTGCCGGCGAAGACCACCAGCGGGCGGCCCTCGGCCTGGTAGCGCATGGCCGCGTCATAGATCGACATCACTTCGCCGGTGGGGAAGTGCTTGGTCACGCCGCCTTCGATCTCCGGGGTCAGCTTGTTGCGGATCCGGATGTTGGCGAAGGTGCCGCGCATCATGACCTCATGGTTCCCGCGGCGGGCGCCGTAGGAGTTGAAGTCGGTCTGCGGCACCTGGCGTTCACGCAGGTATTCGCCAGCCGGCGAGGTCAGCTTGATCGAGCCGGCCGGGCTGATGTGGTCGGTGGTGATCGAGTCGCCGAACACGCCGAGGACACGGGCCTCGATGATGTCGGTGATCGCCTCGGGCTCCATGCTCATGCCCTCGAAATAGGGCGGGTTCTGAACATAGGTGGAGCCCACGTCCCAGGCGTAGGTCTGGCCGCCGGCCACCTTGATGCCCTGCCAGGCCTTGTCGCCCTTGAACACGTCGGCGTAGCGGGTGGCGAACATCTTGTCCGTCACGTGCTTGCGCTGGAGCGTGGCGATCTCCTCGTTGGTCGGCCAGATGTCCTTCAGATAGACCGGCTGGCCGTCCTTGCCTTCGCCGCGCGGCTCGGTGGTCAGGTCGATCTGCATCGAGCCGGCCAGGGCGTAGGCGACCACCAGCGGCGGCGAGGCCAGATAGTTGGCCCGCACGTCGGGGTTCACCCGGCCTTCGAAGTTACGGTTGCCCGACAGGACCGAGCAGGCCACCAGGTCGCCCTGCTGGACGGCCTCGGAAATGGCTTCCGGCAGCGGACCGGAATTGCCGATGCAGGTGGTGCAGCCATAGCCCACCAGGTTGAAGCCGAGCGCGTCCAGCGACTTGGTCAGGCCCGCGCTCTTCAGATAGTCGGTGACCACCTGGGAGCCCGGCGCCAGCGAGGTCTTCACCCACGGCTTAACCTTCAGGCCCTTCTCGACGGCCTTCTTGGCCACCAGGCCCGCGGCGATCAGCACGCTGGGATTGGAGGTGTTGGTGCAGGACGTGATGGCGGCGATGACCACGTCGCCATGGCCCACATCAAACTTCTCGCCGGCCACGGGGACCCGCTGGGAAATGGAGTCGGCCTTGCCGAAGTCCTTGGCCAGCGCGTCCTTGAACTCGGTGGCCGCGGTGGTCAGCAGCACCCGGTCCTGGGGCCGCTTGGGGCCGGCCAGGGACGGCACGACGCTGGAAAGGTCGAGCTCGAGGGTGTCGGTGAACACCGGATCGGGCTCGTCGCCCTCGCGCCACATGCCTTGCGCCTTGGCGTAGGCTTCCACCAAAGCGACGCGGTCGGCGTCGCGGCCGGTGGCGGCCAGATAGTCGATGGTCGCCCGAGTGATCGGGAAGAAGCCGCAGGTGGCGCCGTATTCCGGGGCCATGTTGGCGATGGTCGCCTGGTCTTCCAGGGTCATCTTGGCCAGGCCAGGACCGAAGAACTCGACGAACTTGCCGACCACGCCCTTCTTGCGGAGCATCTGGGTGACGGTCAGCACCAGGTCGGTGGCGGTCGCGCCTTCCGGCATGGCGCCGGTGAGCTTGAAGCCGATGACCTCGGGGATCAGCATCGGGATCGGCTGGCCGAGCATGGCGGCCTCGGCCTCGATGCCGCCCACGCCCCAGCCCAGGACCGACAGGCCGTTGATCATGGTGGTGTGGGAGTCGGTGCCGACGACGGTGTCGGGATAGGCGACCGTGCCGCCGTCCACATCGTTGGTCCAGACGGTCTGGGCCAGATACTCCAGGTTCACCTGGTGGCAGATGCCGGTGCCGGGCGGCACCACGCGGAAGTTGTTGAAGGCCGAGGAGCCCCAGCGCAGGAAGCGGTAGCGCTCGATATTGCGCTCATACTCGCGCTCGACATTCTCGCCGAAGGCCTTGGCGTTGCCGAAATAGTCGACCATCACCGAGTGGTCGATGACCAGGTCGACGGGGTTCAGCGGATTGATCTTTTCCGGATTGGCGCCGAGCTTGGTCATGGCGTCGCGCATGGCGGCCAGGTCGACCACGGCGGGCACGCCGGTGAAGTCCTGCATCAGGACCCGGGCCGGGCGGAAGCTGATCTCGTGCTCCTTGGCGCCCTTGTTGTCGAGCCAGGCGGCGACGGCCTTCAGGTCGTCCTCGCCCACCGACACCCCGTCCTCGTTACGCAGCAGGTTCTCCAGCAGAACCTTCATCGAAACGGGCAGGTTGGAAATTCCGCTCAGGCCGGCGTCTTCCGCAGCGGCCAGGCTGTAGTAGACGTAAGTCTTGTCGCCCACCGTCAATTCGCGGCGGGTCTTCAGGGTGTCGATAGACGCCATCCTAAAGGATCCTCTCTCTGTTCACGGCCGTTCATCAACCGCCCCCGGGATCGCGCGCTCAAAGGGAAGGACACACAGCGTCCGACCCCGCGCCGCGTACGCCCCCTCGGGTGGCGACGGCCGCGGCTGTCATAGACCCGGCCGCGAGACTCGTCCATGCGAGGCGTGAGGACATTTTGGGTCCTGATCTCGTGTTTTTGGCGGCCCGCCCGTGATCCCAGAGGTTTCAATCCAGTCCCTGGCCCTCTCCCGCGGGGGACGACAGTTGTTTTCGCGACTTATTCTCAAGTTGAGTCCGGGGGAGGCCGTGGCCCTGACCGGCCGCAACGGGGCGGGAAAGACCAGCCTTTTGAGGGCCATAGCCGGCCTGATCGCGCCGGACGAGGGGGTCATCGCCTTTGGCGGCGTGGAGCCCGCCGAGGCGCGGGAAGCCATGCATCTGCTCGGTCATCTGGACGGGCTGAAGTCTTCGCGCACCGCCCGCGACGAACTGTCCTTCTGGACCGGTTTCGCTGGCGGGGCGGCCGATGCGCCGGAGGCCGCCGCCGCCCGCCTCGATCTTCTGCCCCTGCTCGACCTGGAGGTTCGCCGGCTGTCGGCCGGGCAGAGGCGGCGCCTGGCGCTCGCCCGCCTGCTGGCCGCGCCCCGGCCGCTCTGGCTGCTGGACGAGCCCTTGAGCCCCCTCGATGCGGAGTGGCGCGGTCGGTTCGGCGAGATCATGGGCGAACATCTTTCCACCGGCGGCATGATCTTGGCCGCCGTGCATGATCCCCTGCCGCTGGCGGCCCGCACGGTGGAGGTCGGCCGATGAGCCGGATCTCAACCCTGCTGGCCCGGGAGACGGCGCTGGCCTGGGGCAAGGGGGGCGGGCCGATGGTGGCCGTGGGCTTCTATGCCGGGGTCGCCACCCTGCTGCCCCTGGCGGTGGGATCGGAGCCCGAGCGGCTGGCGGCCATCGCGCCGGGCGCAGCCTGGGTGGCCCTGGCGCTCGCGGCCCTGCTCTCCCTCGATCGCCTGTTCGAGCGGGACTATGAAGACGGGTCCCTCGACCTTTTGACCCTCTCGCCCGTCCCCCTGGAGATCATCTGCGCGGTCAAATGCCTGGCCCAGTGGCTGGCTACCGGCCTGCCCCTGGCGCTGGCGGCGCCTGTGGCGGCCATTGCGCTGGGCGCCTCGCCCCAGCTCAGCGGCCTGGTGATCGCCTGCGCGCTCCTCGGCGGCCTGGCCTTTTCCTTCATGGGCGGCATCGGCGCGGCGCTGAGCCTGGGGGCCCGGCGCGGCGGCCTGCTGACCGCCGTGATCGTCCTGCCGCTGTTCGTGCCGCCCGTGATCTTCGGCGGCGGCGCCCTGGCGAGCCTCGATTCCGGCCTGCCCTGGAAGGCCGGGTTCGCCCTGCTGGGCGCCTATACGGCCGCGGCCGTGGCGCTGGGCCCTCTGGCCATGGCCGCAGCCTGTCGCAACGCCCTGTCTTGAGGCAGGGGGCTTGGGGCGGAAAAGAATCTGCGACGGAACCGCGGTCGCCCGGCGTTGAAGTCTTCAGAGGGGCGCAACTGGAGACCACAGATGAAGACGATCAAGACCCTGGCCCTGAGCGGCGCCATCGCCAGCATGGCCTTCGCCACCGCCAGCTTCGCCCAGCAGCCGCAGGCCCCTGGCCAGGGGCCGCTTCCGGGCATGGAGGCCCGCGAGCGCCCGAGCCCTGAACAGATGCGCAGCCACATGGTCGAGCGCCTGCGCGTCACCCTGCAGCTCACCAGCCAGCAGGAGGCGGCGCTGAACACCTATGTCGGCGCGATCACCCCCAAGGCCGGCGAACGGCGCGACCGCGGCGAGCGCCAGGCCATGCGCGAGATGACCACGCCCCAGCGCCTGGATGCGATGGCCACCCATATGGCCCAGCGCCAGCAGGCCTTCGCCGTCCGGGCTGAGGCCACCAAGCGCTTCTACGCCCAGCTGACCCCATCCCAGCAGAAGGCCTTCGACGCCCTGCGCCCGGCCGGCCGCGGCATGGGCGGCAAGGGCATGGACGGCCACCGTGGCGGCCCGCATGGCGGCATGGGCCACGGCGGCCGTTAAGCCGAGCCCCCTCCCCTTACCACCGTCATCCTGGGCCTTGTGCCCAGGATCCCTCGCGCCGCTCACGCCCGCCTCGGCCAGGGAACCTCGGGACAAGCCCGAGGGTGACGGCGGCCTGGGTCCGGCCAAAGCGCCCCGCGACCGAGCGGCGCCTTGCGGGGCTGGGGCGCAAAGGGCTAATTGCGCGGCCATGATCCCCGCCCCGGCCTTCCTGTCCAATCCCGAACGGTTCATGGCCTTTTCCCGCTGGGCCGCGCCCATGTTCGGCGGCCTCGCCGTGGTCCTGGCGATCGCCGGCCTTTGGCTGGGCTTCGCCGCGCCGGAGGACTACCAGCAGGGCGACACGGTGCGGATCATGTTCATCCATGTGCCCGCAGCCTGGATGAGCATGTTCGTCTACGCCTGCTTGGGGACAGCCAGCTTCCTGTCGCTGGTCTTCCGCCACGCCCTGGCCGACGCCGCCGCCCAGGCGGCCGCTCCGCTCGGCGCGGCCTTCACCGCGCTGGCCCTGATCACCGGGTCCCTGTGGGGCCGGCCCATGTGGGGCGCCTGGTGGGTGTGGGATGCGCGCATGACCTCGGTGCTGGTGCTGTTCCTGTTCTACGTCGCCTATATGGCCCTGCGCGCCGCCCTGGATGACGAGGCCAAGGCCGCCCGGGCGGGCGCGATCCTGGCGCTGGTCGGCGTGGTCAACCTGCCCATCGTCAAGTTCTCGGTGGACTGGTGGAACAGCCTGCACCAGGGCGCCTCGGTGTTCCGCGCCGATGGCCCCACCGTGGCCGATGTCTTTCTCTATCCCCTGCTGCTCATGGCGCTGGCCTATATGTCGGCCTTCGGCTCGCTCTGGCTGGTGCGCATCCGCGGCGAGGTGTGGCGCCGCCGGGCCGAGGCCCTGGCGCTCCGCGCAGCGAGGGCCTGAGGATGTTCGGCATGCTTGATCTCGACGCCAGTCCCTATGGCGCCTTTGTGTGGCCAGCCTTCGCCATCACGGCCCTGGTCTTCGCCGGCATGATCGCCGGCGCCCTGGCCCACGCTCGCCACTGGCGGGCCCGCACCGAGACCCTGCGCAAGACCGCCGAGGCCGCCGAGGCTGCGCGTCGTCCGCCGGTTCAGGATATCACGCCATGAGCCGCTGGCTGGCTCTGGCCCCCCTGGCTGTGCTCGTGGCGCTCGGCCTGCTGTTTGGCCTCTATTCCCTGAACCGCGATCCGCAGGTCCAGCCCCAGGCCATGGTCGGCAAGCCGGTCCCCGTGCTCAGCCTGCCCAACCTGGAAGATGGCCGTCCTGTGGCGCTGGCCGAAGCGCTGAACGGTCAGCCGGCCCTGGTCAACTTCTTCGCCTCCTGGTGCCCGCCCTGCGAGGTGGAGCATCCGGTGCTGGTGGACCTGGCCGCCCAGGGCGTGCCGATCATCGGCGTGGCCTATAAGGACGCCCCGCCCAACACCGAAGCCTTCCTGGCGAGGCTCGGCGACCCCTTCACCATCCACCTGGTGGACCGCGACGGCCGCGCCGGCGTCGAGTTCGGCGTCACCGGCGTGCCCGAGACCTACCTGGTCGGCGCCGACGGGACGATTCTCGCCAAACACGCGGGCCCCTTGAGCGCAGAAGACGCCGCGGCGCTGTGGGCGCAGCGGGAGTAGACCGCCTCCGCAGTTTCCTCCGTCACCCTCGGGCTTGACCCGAGGGTCCATACACATAGCCGCTTGACGGTGTTCATGGATGGTCGGGTCAAGTCCGACCATGACGGGATTGGATCCCTGGCCTTCAGATCCCGTTAACCATAAATTCAGTGGAGACCGGCCATTTTGGCCTCGATTTCCCGCTCCAGACCCCGGTTTTCGCCGTGACCGTAATTCGCCCCCCCTTCCCGCCCCCCACGCCGGCGGCTCCGCAAGGGGTCCAGGGGCAGGCGCGCAATGCGGCTCAGAAGGCGTTCTTCGAAGCCGCGCTGGGCCGCGCCGCGCCCTCCGAGGCGCCGGCCCAGACGGCCCGCACCGCCCAGACCACAGAGGTCCAGCCCCGGGCGACGCCGGTGCGCGAGATTCCGCAGCCCACCCGGGCCGCGTCGGACGAGGCGCCGCAGAAGATCCTGCGGCCCGGCTCCCTGCTGGATATCCGGGTCTAGAGCCCTTTCCGATCTGATCGCTTCAATCAGATCGGATAAAAAAGGCTCTAAATCATAAAGTTAGAGCATTTTTCGATCCGATAACCGCATCACACTTATCGGAAAATGGTCTAGGTCAGCCTGACCCTAGAAGCGTCCCGTGCGGGCCTTCCAGATGGCGGTTTCCAGGGCCTTGGCGAATTCGGCCCGCTCGCCCGGCGACAGGGCCGCGGCGACCTGGGCGAACTTGCCCGAAAGCCGCACCCGCACACCCACCGTCTGATCGTCCTCCACCTCCACATCGACCCGGGTAAAGGCCGTGGGCGAGGTCCAGACCAGGGCCTGGGCCTGGGGCGTCTGGCGCAGGACCCGGACCTCATGGGCGGTGACCTGCACCCGCTCCACCTGCTTGGCGCCGTGGAAGCTGACCAGGAAGGCCAGGGCGATGGCGCCGACATCCAGGGCCAGGAAGATCGGCACCAGGGTCGCGCCCATGGACATGAAGACGAGGCCCGAGACGCAGTTCAGCGCCGTAATGCAGGATATAAGGATGACGAACCCTCGCTGGGACAGCGAGCGGTTGGGGGTGATGACCGCGTCCATGTAATAGGGGCTGTCCATCGCGAGCGCGATATTAGCGGCCTGAGCGCCCTTGGCGAGGGGCTTTGCACAGGGCATCAAGCGCCATGGCCAAGCCCGCCGCACCCCCCCCGAAGAAAGCCGCCCGCAAGCCCGCCGCGCGGCGCCTGTCACCGGCCGAGCGCGCGCGCATCGCCACCCTGTTCGAGCGGTTCGAAGCTGCGGAGTCCGACCCCCGCACCGAGCTCAACTATGACAGCCCCTACACCCTGGTGACCGCGGTCGCCCTGTCGGCCCAGGCCACCGACGTGTCGGTCAACAAGGCCACGGCCCGGCTGTTTGCGGTGGCCGACACGCCGGAGAAGATGCTGGCGCTCGGGGAAGAGGGGCTGATCGGCTTCATCGCCTCCATTGGCCTGTTCCGCACCAAGGCCAAGAACGTCATCGCCGCGGCCCGCATCCTGATCGAGCAGCATGGCGGCGAGGTGCCCCTGGAGCGAGAGGCCCTGCAGGCCCTGCCCGGCGTCGGGCGCAAGACCGCCAGCGTGGTGCTGAACGAGCTGCGGGTGGAGCCGGCCATCGCCGTCGACACCCACGTCTTCCGCGTCGCCCACCGGCTGAAGCTCGCCTTCGGCAAGACGCCGGACCAGGTTGAGGTCGAGCTGATGGGGGTGATCCCACAGCCCTATCTGGTCCGCGCCCACCACTGGCTGATCCTGCACGGCCGCTATGTGTGCGTGGCCCGCAAGCCTAAGTGCGAAGAGTGCCCGGTGTCCGACCTCTGCCCCTCTCGCGCGCTGTTCTCCTAGGCGCGCAGCGCCTTCCTGCCGTCACCCTGGTCCTTGTGCCCAGGGTCCCTCGTGACGCTTGCGCCCGCCCTCGACAGGGGCCCTCGGGACAAGCCCGAGGGTGACGCGTGTGGGGGCGGGTGCGGCGCGCCAAGATGGTCAGCGCACCGGGATCTCCACGTCGCAGAGGGTGAAGTCGGCGCCTTTTTCGGCGCGCAGGGCGGCGACCTTGGCCTGGAAGAGTGCGCCCCTTGGGTCGGCCACCTCCAGGCGGGGGCGCTCGGCGTCCGGCAGGTCGGCGGCCAGGGCCACGCGGATCATCTGGTCCGGGGCCTCCGGGGGCTCACCCACCGCCAGGGCCTGGGCCACATCGAAGCCCGCGATCACCCGGCCGAACGGGGTGTAGTCCCGGTCCAGCCGGCGAGCTGAGTCCAGCATGACGAAGATCTCGCTGTTGGCGGTGCCGGGGTCGGCCTGACGGCCCATGCCGAACACGCCTGGGCAATAGGCGCCCCAGGCCAGGACCCGGCCGTTCCGCGCCCTTGCCTCTTCGCCCCCAGAGACCGCGCTGATCGGCAGGGATCCCAGGAAGCCGGTGCGGCCATCGCTGGCCTCGGTGACGAAGGCGACCTGCGGGGCGAGCGCCGGGGTCAGGCGGAAGGTGAATTCCGGCTCAAGGTCAGGATGGGCCGAGGTTCCCCCATCCTGATTGTTGGGGTTGCCGGTCTGGGCGACGAAGCCCGCGATCACCCGGTGGAACTGCAGGCCGTCATAGACGCCCTCCTTGGCCAGCCGCTTGACCCGGGCCACGGCCAGCGGGGCGACCTGCGGGGCCAGCTCCACCACGATCCGCCCCTTGGTGGTGTCGATCACCAGGGTCTCGGCGGGATCAGGGCTGCGCCAATTGGGGGCCTGGGCGGCGGCGGTCAGCGGCAGCAGCGCGGCCAGCAGGCCGGCGAGGAGGGAGGTCTTCATGTCCAGTCCTTGGCGTGACGCAGTCGGATGCCGCTGGCGTGCAGGGTGGTGTCCCAGACCGGCCGCAGATGGGTCAGGGTCTCGGTGAGACGCAGCTCGACGCCGGCCTCGCGCAGAGCGGCGGGCAGGTCGCTCAGGGTCTCGCAGGCCAGGGGCGTCACGGGGCCGCGGGCCACCCACATGCCCGCATCATTCAGATCCTCGAACGGGGCGCTGGGCAGGGCGTAGCGATAGAGGGTCGCCCCCCGCAGGGCTTCCAGCCAGTCCCACTCCATATAGGCGAGGACCCGGGCCGGACTTGCGCCAAACCAGGCGGCCCGGTCGGCGGCTGTGGTGTCGGCCCGGGGAAAGAGCAGGATGCGCGGACAGTCCCGGGGAAACAGGTACATGGCCCGCCAGGCGTCCTCGATGGCCCAGACCAGCGGTCCGTTCAGCCAGTCGCGCCCGGGCGGCCGCGCCGAGGGCACGCGGACCGGACGCGGCTCGAAAACCGCGATGCCGGGATCGTCGCTGAAGTGGTAGAGCTGCATGAGGCGCGATAGCGCCCGATCGAGGCGGAGGGCGCAAGGCCCGCCGCGCCCGCCGGCGCCATTGTCTTTGGCCGGGCTGTGGGGCGGCTTCACATTGCCCCGACTGTGCTTTCCCTGTAATCGGCGCCCGTTCCCGATCACCCGCGCGCCTCGCAAGAGAAACCCACCCGCCATGACCGAGCTTTACGACGTCGCCGCCATCGGCAACGCCATCGTCGATGTGATCGCCCCGGCGGACGAGGCGTTCCTGACGTCTGAGGGTCTGTCCAAGGGCGCGATGATGCTGATCGACGAGGCCCGCGGTGTGGATCTCTACAGCCGCATGGCGCCGGGCGTTGAGACCTCCGGCGGCTCGGCCGGCAACACTGTGGCCGGGGTGGCCAGCTTCGGCGGCCGGGCGGCCTATCTGGGCAAGGTGGCCAAGGACCAGCTGGGCGACGTCTTCGCCCACGACATGCGCGCCCAGGGCGTGCGGTTCGATGTCGCGCCGCTCGGCGCCGGTCCGGCCACGGCCCGCTGCCTGATCAATGTGACGCCCGACGGCCAGCGCACCATGTGCACCTATCTGGGCGCGTCCACCGAGCTGACCGCCGACGATGTGGACCCGGCCATCATCGAGGCCGCCAGGATCGTCTATCTGGAAGGCTATCTGTTCGACCCGTTCGAGGCCCGCCGCGCCTTCGCCAAGGCCGCAGGCCTGGCCCGGGCCAATGGCCGCCAGATCGCCATCACCCTGTCGGACGCCTTTGTGGTGGAGCGCCATCGCGGCGCCCTGATGGAGTTCATCGAGACCCAGGTGGACATCGTCTTCGCCAATGAGGCCGAGGTCTGCGCCCTGTTCGAGACCACGGATTTCGACACCGCGGTGAACGCCCTGGCCAGCCGCACGGCCATCGCCGCGGTGACCCGCAGCGACAAGGGCTCGGTCATCGCCGCCGGCGAGGCCCGTCACGAAATCTGGGCCGCAGCCGTGGATCAGGTGATCGACACCACCGGGGCCGGCGACCAGTACGCCGCGGGCTTCCTATATGGACTGGCGAACGATCGCTCGCTTCCGGTCTGCGGCCAGCTCGGCTCGCTGGCGGCGGCGGAGGTCATTTCCCATTACGGCCCGCGGCCGCAGGTCTCGCTGAAGGCCCTGGCCGCTTCGAGAGGACTTTGAAGACCATGGCGCGCACGGCCGAGGTGGTTCGCAACACGAAGGAAACCCAGATCACGATCAGCGTCGATCTGGACGGGACCGGTGTGTCCGACGTGGAGACCGGCGTCGGTTTCTTCGACCATATGCTCGACGCCTTCGCCCGCCACGGCGGCATCGACCTGAAGGTCCGCACCAAGGGCGACCTGCACATCGACGCCCACCACACGGTGGAGGACACCGGCATCGTGCTCGGTCAGGCGATCCACAAGGCGCTCGACGGGTTCAAGGGCATCCGCCGGTTCGGCCATGCCTATATCCCCATGGACGAGACCCTCACGCGCTGCGCCATCGACCTGTCCAACCGGCCCTATCTGATCTGGAAGACCGCCTTCCGGACGCCGAAGATCGGCGAGATGGACACCGAGCTGTTCAAGGAATTCCACCACGCCTTCGCCATGAATTGCGGCGCCTGCGTGCATCTGGAGACCCTGTACGGGGACAACAGCCACCACATCGCCGAGAGCGGGTTCAAGGCCTTGGCCCGGGCCCTGCGCACGGCCATTGAGATCGACCCCAAGACGGGCGGCCAGGCCCCCTCCACAAAGGGCGTGCTCTAGGCGCGCCCAAGGGTCTAAGGAACCGCTATGCAGACCGTCGCCCTGATCGACTACGGGTCGGGCAATCTCCGTTCGGCGCAGAACGCCCTTGAGAAAGCCGCCGGCTCCGCTTCCGGCGGTGCGGAGATTCGCGTGACCGCCGACCCGGAAACGGTGGCCGCCGCCGATCGCATCGTCCTGCCCGGCGTCGGCGCCTTCGCCGCGTGCCGCGGGGCCCTGATGGCCAGGCCTGGCCTGGTCGAAGCCATCACCGAAGCGGTTCAGACCCGGGGCGCCCCCTTCCTGGGCGTCTGCGTCGGCATGCAGCTGCTGGCCAGCCGCGGCCTGGAGTTCGGCGAGACCCCAGGTCTCGACTGGATTCCCGGCGAGGTCCGACGCCTGACCCCGGCCAGCCCCGCCTGCAAGGTGCCGCACATGGGCTGGAACAGCCTGGACGACATCAGCCCCGCAGGCGCAGCCCTCGGCCTCGCCGCCGACGGCGCGATGTATTTCACCCACTCCTTCGCCTTCCACGCGGCCGATCCCGCCGATGTGGCCGCCTTCACCGATCACGGGGGCCGGTTCGCCGCCGCCGTGGCCAGGGGCAATGTGGCGGGGGTTCAATTCCACCCGGAGAAATCGCAGTCTGCCGGGCTTTCTCTCCTCGCGCGCTTTCTGGAGTGGCGACCTTGATCCTCTATCCGGCCATCGACCTTAAGGACGGCCAGTGCGTGCGCGTGCTGCACGGCGTCCTCGACACAGCCACGGTGTTCAACACCTCGCCCGCCGACCAGGCCAAGCAGTGGGCCAATGCCGGATTCCCGTGGATCCATGTGGTGGACCTGAACGGGGCGGTGGAGGGCAAGGCGGTCAACGCCTCGGCGGTGGAGGCCATTCTTTCGGCCGTCTCGGTGCCCGTACAGCTGGGCGGCGGCATCCGCAGCCTGGCCGATATCGAGGGCTGGATCGAGGCCGGCGTCAGCCGAGTCATCCTCGGAACCCTGGCCGTGCGCGAGCCGCAGGTGGTGGTGGAAGCCGCCCGCCTGTGGCCTGAGCAGATCGCCGTCAGCGTCGATGTCCGCGGCGGCAAGGTGGCCGTCCAGGGCTGGACCGAGGATTCCGATCTCGACGCCGTCACCGTGGCCAAGCGGTTCGAGGACGCTGGCGTCAGCGCCCTGATCATCACCGACATTGACCGGGACGGCGCGCTCACCGGCTTCAATGTTGAGGTGTTCGGAGCCATGGCTGATGCGGTGGATATCCCGGTCATCGCGGCCGGCGGCCTGGCCAGTGTCGAGGACATTCATCGCCTGCGGGCCCGCAAGGGTCGCCCGATCGCCGGCGCGGTCCTGGGTCGAGCCCTCTATACCGGGGCCATCAAGGCCCCCGAAGCCATCAAGGCTGCGGCCTGATGTTGAACCTGCGCGTCATTCCCTGCCTGGACGTCAAGGACGGCCGCGTGGTCAAGGGCGTGCAGTTCCTGTCCCTGCGCGACGCCGGCGATCCGGTGGAGCAGGCCAGCGCCTATGACGCGGCCGGCGCCGACGAGCTGATGTTCCTGGACATCACCGCCAGCCATGAGGGCCGCGGCGCCATCCTGGACGTGATCGCCCGTACCGCCGATGTGTGCTTCATGCCGCTCAGCGTCGGCGGCGGCATTCGCGCAGTGGAAGATGCGCGCCGCCTGCTGCTGGCCGGGGCCGACAAGATTTCGGTGAACACCGCGGCTGTCGAGAATCCTGACCTGATCAGCGCCTGCGCCGACGCCTTCGGCTCCCAGGCCGTGGTCTGCGCCATCGACGCCAAGCGGACCGAGGACGGGGACTGGCGGGTCTTCATCTACGGCGGCCGCAAGGACACGGGCCTGGACGTGGTCGATTACGCCCGTTTGGCGGTGGAAAAGGGGGCAGGCGAGATCCTGCTCACCTCCATGGACCGGGACGGCGCGAAGACCGGCTATGACATCGAGCTTCTGCGGGCCGTGACCGGCGCTGTCAGCGTGCCCGTGATCGCCTCGGGCGGCGCTGGCTCCGCCGCCCACATGGTCGAGGCGGCCACGCAAGGGGGCGCCGACGCCGTGCTCGCCGCCTCCATCTTCCACTTTGGCGAGGTGTCCATCGGCGAGGTCAAGCAGGCCATGATCGCCGCCGGCCTGCCGGCCCGCCTGACCGGGGCCGAGATGCGCCGGGACGCGGCCGAGGCCTTCTCATGAGCCGCCTGGCCGAGGTCCTGGGACGGCTTTCAGCGGTGATCGAGAGCCGCAAGGGCGGCGATCCGGCCGCCTCCTACACCGCCCGCCTGCTGGCCGATCCGTCCCTGGCCGCCAAGAAGCTGGGCGAAGAGGGCATCGAGACGGTGATCGCCGCCGTGCAGGGCGATTCTGACGCCCTGGCCGCCGAAAGCGCTGATCTGCTCTATCACTGGCTGGTGGTCGTGGCCGCCTCAGGGGTGTCCCTCGACGAGGTCGCCGCCAGGCTCGAGGCCCGCGAGGGGGTCTCCGGCCACGCCGAGAAGGCCGGCCGCAAGGGTTAGAGCGCGTTCCGATAAGTGTGAACCGGTTATCGGGACGAAACGCGCTCCAGACTTAGAGTCTAGAGCCTGATTCAACGATCAGACGATTCCGTCTGATCGCATCAGGCTCTAGGGCTTGGGCGGCGGGGGCTTGTTCTCCAGCAGCAACTGGCCCTGGGTCTGGACCCGGCCCTTGATCTTGCCCGCCAGCATGGCCAGCACATTGGGCAGCTTGATCTCCATCCGCACGGCGTCGGCGAGGACATCGAGATGCCCGCTGATGGTTTGGCCCAGCACCGTGGCGGAAAAGGCCATGCGATCCCCAGTCCATTGGCGGGAAACCTTGGCGCTCTCGCCCACCTGACTCAGAATCTTGTCGAAGCCCTCTTCCAACCGTCGGCGGGCCTCGACGGCGCCCAGGCTGTGGGGAATGTCGATGGTGACAGGCTTCATCGGCGACCTCGCTGCGTTCAGATCAGTCTAACGCGAAACGCTGGGACAGGCTCATCCCCGGGCTTTGCGTTTCAGCGCCACATAGAGGGCGCCGCCGCCCCCATGCCGACGATGGGCCTCGGAGACGCCGGCCACGATGGACCGCAGGTGCGGCGCGGCCAGCCACTCGGGAGCGGCCCGGCGCAGGGTTCCGTCGCCGGTCCCCCGGGAACCCTTGCCCGTGATCACCAGAACCGCCCGATGGCCCTCATGCCAGGCTTGCAGCAGGAAGCCGTCCAGGCGCGCCCGGGCGGCGTCATAGGTCAGGCCATGCAGGTCGAGCCGCGCGGCGATGGGGTCGCGCTCGCGCACGATCCGGTGGTGACGGTTGGGCTCGATCAACTCTGGGCCCGGCCATGGGGCGGGTGGCGGCGATCTGGGCGTTGGTTGAGGTCCTGGGGCCGAGCGCTTGGGAGGTAGCTTGCCCGGCGGAGCCTTGCCGACCGGGCCGGTGGCCTGCGGCGGCGGGTCGGCTGGCTCGGTGGGCGCCGTCGGCGTGTGCCGCCCGGGCAGGGGATGGAGCGTGGCCGCCACGACCGACCAGAGCCTGTGCTCCTCAGGTCGAAGCGGGCGTTTCATGGGGTGGGATCGGGTCCCACCCGGGGCGCCAGGCGGATCATTCTCAGGGTGTGGCGCACCCGACCAGCCTCGACGCCCGCCTCAGGGCCGGAGCCAAGATAAAGGTCGGCGCGCACCTGGCCCTTGATGGCGCCGCCCGTGTCGAGGGCCACCGCCAGGCGGCGATAGGTCGGAAAGGCGCCGCTGAGAATGGGCGCCTCCGCGTCGATCCAGAACAGTTCGCCCACCCGGTGCTGGGAGAGGTCCACGGCGATGGCGTGGTCTGGCGGCAGGGGGACGCCCGCCGCGCCCAGGGGGTGCAGGCCGTCATCGGCCTCTAGGCGGAACCAGACATAGCGGCGGTTCAACCGCATGATGGCGTCGGCCTCAGGCCCCCGCCGGGCGGCCAGCCACGCGCGGATCGCTTCGCCAGACGTATTGTTCGCCTCCAGCAGGCCGCGGTCGCGCATGGGATTGGCGATGCCGGAGAACGGCAGGTCGTTATGGGCGGCGAACAGCACCTTGACCCGCACACCGTCAGGGAAGGTCAGAACACCGGACCCCTGGATCTGCAGGAAGAACAGCTCCTCTGGCCGCATCCAGGCCAGCACGACGTCGGGCGGCGTGGCTTCGATCGCCGCCCGGTCAGCCCGCCCCGAGAGGGCGGCGTGGTTGGCGGGCTTGGGCCGTACGGGCGCGCTGTATTCGGCGTCCGGCGTCGTCCGGGCGGTGTATTCCGGGGCGTAATAGGCGGTCAGCACCCCTTCGCCGGGGACCGGCTCGAGACGGAAATTGGCCTCGAAGAAGGCTCGGGCGGCGTCACTCTCCAGGCGCGGCTGCCCCCGAGCGCGGCGGCAGACCTCCATCTCGGCCGGCGCCTTGGCCACGCCGCAGGTCGCCTGATAGGCGGCGAAGGCCTCGGCGTGGTCGGCGCTGTCCCAGCCGGTGAGGCTGCTGAAGGCGATCGGCGCCGGCGGGGGGCCTTCACGGGGAGGCGCCCCCGGCGAGGGCGCGGGCGGGGAGGGGGGAGTCGGAGCCTCATCGGGCGCCCGCGCGGTGGCGCAGGCGCTCAGGAGGAAGACGCCGCCAAGGACGCCGACCAGACGCAACCGCACAGACCTAGGCCTCCGCGGCGTCGACGTGAACCAGGGTCCAGTTGGGGTCTTTGCTCTTGAGATTGCGCTCGAAGGTCCAGAGTTCGGCGGTGCGGCGGTCGTCCACCGCCTCGCCGCGCTCATCCTTGGTGCGGCTGCGCAGCTCGGCCAGGAAGCGAACGGTGACGCGGGCGGCGTCGCCCTCCACCTCGGCCTTTTCCATGTCAGCCCGGGGCGGGTGCAGGAACTCCACCGTCTCGGTGCGGCCCTCGGCCTCCCGGGCGGAGATGGCCGATTCAAAGGCCGAATAGACCTCGTCGGACAAGAGATTGCGCAGGGTCTCGCGCTCGCCGGCGGCAAACGCGTTGACGATCATCTGATAGGCGGACTTGGCGCCATGCAGGAAATGGCTGAGATCGAAGGACGGGTCCCGGGCGCGAACAGCGGCCAGGCCAGACAGGGCGACGCCCTCGGCTTCCTCCGACGCCTCAAGCACCCGCTCCACCGGACGCACAGGACTTGGCAGGCCCTCGCCCGCGGGCTTGTCCTCCGGCTGACGTCCGACACGCCGTCCCAGCACCGAATAGAGCTGGTACAGGACAATGGCCGCCAGGGCGGCGAAGATGATCAGCTCCAGTAGGGGCAAACGGGTCTCTCGTGGGCTTCTGTGGACGAGCGGGCCAGAAACGCGGCCCTTGTGATCTATATAGTCGCTCAAAACGCCGGCGTCAGGACCGACGTTGCATCACGCAGGGTCGCATGTTAGCAGCCCGCGCCAGGAATGGGCGGGTTTTCCCGCCGAAAGACGGTCGGCCCTGGCGCCGGCCTGGCCTCCCATAACGGACAGACGTGCATGACCGACACCGACGCCGCCGCCCCCGGCGGCCAGCCGAACGGCGCTGAGGCCTTTGTTCCGGGTGTGCGCATCCTGGCCCAGTTCATCCGGGATCTCTCCTTCGAAAACCCGCGCGCGCCTGACGCGCTGCGCGGGACCGGCGTTCAGCCGCAGATCGACCTGGGCGTGGAAATGAACGCCCGCGGCCGCGAGGACGGGCTGTTCGAGGTGGATCTGAAGCTGTCGGCCCGGGCGTCGCGCGACGACGGCCCGGTCTTCCATGTGGAGCTGCTCTATGGCGGCGTGTTCGGGATCAACGGCGTGGCGCCGGAGAATCTGGAGCAGGTGCTGCTGGTGGATTGCCCCCGCTTCCTCTTCCCCTTCGCCCGTCGGGTCATCGCCGATGTGACCTCGGACGGGGGCTTCCCCCCCTTCCTGCTCGATCCGATCGATTTTGCGGGGGTCTATGCGGCCCGTAAGGCCCAGGGCGACCTGTCGCAGATGGACGAGATCGGCCACGCCTGATCTGGGCTCAGTCTGCGGAAACGGTTCAATCAACGGCGCCCTTCGGGGCGCCGTTTTCGTATCTAGAGCCCGTGCTTCTTCCAGAGCAGGTCGGACTTCACAACGTCGCGGACAAAGGCCGCGTGGCGTTCGCGCTCCAGGTCGCTGGCCACCACGGTCAGGGGCCGAGGCCTGGCCCCATAGCTCGCCTGGCGGGCGGCGCCCACGGCCTGAGCGACCATGGCCGGGGCGAGTTCCAGGCGCCGTTCGCGGCCGCCCTTGAGCTCCAGATAGACATCGGCCAGCAGGCGGGCGTCGATCAGCGCCCCGTGCTTTTCCCGGTCGGTGAGCGAAATCTTGAAGCGCCGGCAGAGCGCGTCCAGGGAATTGGCCATGCCGGGGAAGCGGGCGCGGGCCAGGACCAGGGTGTCCACCCAGCGGTGCTCGATGATCTCCACCCGCCCGCAGAGGCCGAGCTCGAAATTGATGAAGGTCCGGTCGAAGGCCGCATTGTGGGCCACGATCGGGGCGTCGCCGACGAAGTCGAGGAAGGCGTCCACCACTTCAGGCGCCTCGAACCTGGGCTTGCCCCGCAGAAAGTCGGCCGACAGGCCGTGCACCTTCTCGGCCTCGGGCGGCATGTCCCGCAGGGGGTCGATATAGCAGTGGAAGGTCCGGCCGGTGGGGATGAAGTCCTCGATCTCGAGGCAGGCCAGCTCCACCAGGCGGTGGCCCTCGCGGGGTTCAAAGCCGGTGGTTTCGGTGTCGAGAACGATTTCGCGGGCCATCGGGTCTCAATGGCCCGGTTTGGATTCGGCTTCAACCGCGCCAGTCGCCGCGGCGGCGGCGGCCCGTGCGCGCAGGGCGTTCACAATTTCCGTGACCTGGGCGCGGGCGTGCTCAAGCCCCTGGCCGGTATCGACCACATAGTGGGCGCGGGCGCGCTTTTCGGCGTCGGCCATCTGCTGGGCGAGAATGGCCTCGAGACGTTCCGGCGTCATGCCGGGCCTGGCCAACACCCGCTCGCGCTGCATGTCGGCCGGGGCGCTCACCACCACCACGGCGTCCATGCGGGCGTCGCCGCCGGTCTCGTAGAGCAGGGGGATGTCGAGGATCACCATGTCGGCGCCCTTGGCCTGGGCCTCGGCGAAGAAGCCCTGGCGGTCGATCCCCACCAGGGGATGGACGATGGCGTTCAGGCGCTTCAGGGCCTCGGGATCGCCGAGCACCCGCTGGCGAAGCAGCTCCCGGTCCACCGCCCCGCCCTGAACGACACCGGGAAAAGCCTCGCCCACCGGACCTACGGCCGCGCCGCCCACATCATAGAGATCGTGCACCGCGGCGTCGGCGTCGTAGACGGGCGTCCCATGCTCGCGGAACATGGCCGCAGTGGTGGACTTGCCCATGCCGATGGAGCCGGTCAGGCCGATGATCAGCATTGTCTCTAGATCCTCTCGTTCAGGCCCAGACTGTTCAGCGCCAGGGTGCGGACATCCACATCCGCCGGCGGGGCGACCCCGAAGAAGGCGGTAAAGGACGGGACCGCCTGGCCGATCAGCATGGCCAGGCCATCGACCGTGCGACGGCCCGCCGCCTCGGCCTGCGCCAGGAAGGGCGTGATCAGCGGCTTGTAGACCATGTCCATCACCACGCACTCGACCGGGGTGGCGGCGAGCGGAACATCGAGTTCGCCCTGGCCCGACAGGCCCGCCGAGGTGGCGTTGATCACCGCGCCGGCCTCAGCAAACGCGATCGCGGCCTGGTCAAGGCCCAGGGCCCGAACCCGGGCGCCAAGACGCTCGGCGATGGCCTCGGCCCGGGCCACGGTCCGGTTGAGGATCAGGACCTCCGGCGCGCCAGCCGCAACGAAGGCGGCGGCCGCGCCCCGAGCTGCGCCGCCGGCTCCCAGGATCACGACGGGCGCCGCGGCCGGATCAAACCCCGGCGCCTGGCGGGCGAAGGCGGCCAGCAGACCTGCCCCATCAGTGTTGTCGGCCAGAATCTGACCATCGCCCTTGAACAGCAGCAGATTGGCCGCCCCGGCCGCCTGGGCCGCCGGGGTTGGGCCGTCAGCCACGGCCAGGGCCTGTTCCTTGAAGGGCAGGGTCACGTTCAGCCCGGCGATCGCCCCGCCGCGCAGACCCTGGACGAAGGCCTCAAACCCCATCTCCGGCGGACAGAAGGGCGCATAGACGGCGTCGAGGCCGAGGCGCTCGATCCAGGCGTTGTGGATCAAGGGGCTCAGGGAGTGGCGCACCGGCGACCCGACCACGCCGGCGACCTTGGCCCCCCCGGTGAGCGAGCGGCTCATGGGACGAGCGCGCCGCGCTGGCGCAGCTGGTCGAGAAGACCCAACATCGGCAGGCCCAGTATGGCGAAGTAGTCCCCCTCGATCTGGGCGAACAGCTGTGCGCCCGGACCTTCCAGCCGGTAACAGCCCACCGAACCCAGCAGGGCCTCGCCCTCCTGGTCGAGATAGGCGTCGAGGAAAGGCTCGGAGAAGTCCCGCATGGTCAGGGTCGCGCAGGCGATCTCCGACCAGAGGACCTGGCCATCCTGAGCCAGGGTGACCGCCGAATGCAGATGATGGGGCTGGCCACGCAGAGCCAGCAGACGGGCGCGGGCCTCGTCCAGGCTGGCGGCCTTGTCATGAAGGCCGCCCTCAAACTCCAGGGTCTGGTCGGCCCCGATGACGAGGCCCGGCTGCAGGTCGGAGACGGTGACGGCCTTGATATCAGCCAGGGCCTGGGCGACGGCCTTGGGGCTGCCCCCTTCGGCGAGGATGCGGGCCTTGACCAGGTCCTCATCAACGCCGGAGACGATCTTGTCGAAGGTCACACCGGCGCCGGCCAGGAGCTGGCTGCGGGCCGCGCTCTGGGAGGCGAGAATGATGCGGGTCATCCCAGTATGTCCACCTGGCGGCCGGAGGTGAGAAGGTTCATCACGGCGGCGGCGGTCTCCTCCACCGATCGGCGGGTGACGTCAATCACCGGCCAGCCCTGCCGCTCATAGAGCCTGCGGGCCTGGACGATCTCCTCGCGGACATTGTCCACGTCAATATAGGCCGAGGTACGGTTTTCCTTGAGGCTGAGCAGGCGGTTGCGGCGGATCTGGATCAGTCGGTCGGGCGAGATCGTCAGGCCCACCACCAGGGTGTTCTTCAGCTGCAGCAGCTTGTCGGGGATCGGCCGCGAAGGGACCAGCGGCACGTTGGCCGCCCGCACCCCGCGATGCGCCAGATAGATGCAGGTCGGCGTCTTCGAGGTGCGCGACACGCCCACCAGGACCACGTCGGCCTGTTCCAGATCCTGGCCCCCCTGACCGTCATCATGGCCGATGGCGTAGTTCAGGGCGTCCATGCGGTTGAAGTACTCGTGGTCCAGGGCGTGCTGCGCGCCGACCCGGGTGGAGGTGGCCAGGCCCAGATAGCGGGACACCGCCGAGACCAGGGGATCGAGGGCGGCGATACAGGCGATCTCCAGGCGCCGGCACCCGTCTTCCAGGGCCGCCCGCAGTTCGGCGTCGACAATGGTGTGAATGACCAGGCCCGGGGCGGACTCGATATCGGCCAGGGCGCGGTCCAGCTGCCGGCGGGACCGCACCAGGGCGTAGATGTGCTCGATGGGCAGGACGTCGTCGAACCGGGCGCACACGGCGCGGGCCATGGCGTTCAGCGTCTCGCCGGTGGAGTCCGACACCAGATGCAGATGGAAATAGGTGGCGATGCGCGGGTTGGTCATACCGGGGCGGCGGCCTGCGACAAAATGCTCTTGGGGACGAGGGAGTCGATAAGTCTCTTAACCGAGGCGGACAGGCTTGGGGATAGGTGACGACTTATACCGGCTGCGCGGGGGCTTGCGGCGAGAGCCGGGACAGACCCGCGGCTTGAGCGATTTTCCACACAGGATCACCCGCCGGGGAAAACCTTAACGAAAGGTAAACACAGGGGCGCAGGCGACGCGCCGGTCATCCTCAGCCCGCGTGCGAGCGGCCCTTAAGGTTTTGTTAAGGTTTGCGCCGCGACCTTGGCCTTATACCCGGGACTCACAGAGCCCTGCGAGGCCTTGGGACAGATCGGGGGCGAGCTGTGGGTTCCCTCGGTATGGCTGGGCGCGAGCGGGCTTATCCCCGGGTCTGACCGGCCCTACCACCTCCTCTGTTCAAACAATCTCTTTCTTTCAGGAAGAAGGGCGGGCGACGGGGACAAGACGCTCGCGCCCTCCACCAGGAGACTTGAGCCTTGCCCCCAGAGCCGCTTTAAGGCTTGGCATGAGCGACACCGCAAAACCCCGCCTCCTCCGCGCCCTGGCCGGCGAAACCCTTGAGCGTCCGCCTGTCTGGTTCATGCGCCAGGCGGGCCGGTCTCTGCCGGAGTACCGTGAGCTGCGGACCAAGGCGCCGGACTTCATCGCGTTTTGCCACAATCCGCAGATGGCGGCTGAGGCGACCCTGCAGCCCATGCGGCGCTTTCCTCTCGATGCCGCCATCGTCTTCGCCGACATCCTGCTTTTGCCCAAGGCGCTGGGTCAGAAGGTGTGGTTCGAAACTGGCGAAGGCCCGAGACTGGGCGAACTGCCAGCGCTTTCGGCCATGGAGGCCGAGATCGAGGCCTCGACCGGCAGGCTTTCCGAGATCGGGGAAACCCTGACGCGGGTGCGGGCCGAGCTGGAGCCGGAGCGGGCCTTGATCGGGTTCGCCGGCGCCCCCTGGACGGTCGCCACCTATATGATCGAGGGCCGCGGCTCAGACCGTTCGGGCGCCCGGACCTACGCCTATCAGCACCCTGAGGAATTGGACCGGCTGCTGGACATCCTGGTGGAGTCCACCGCCCGCTACCTGGTGATGCAGGCCAAGGCCGGCGCCCAGGCGCTGAAGCTGTTCGAGAGCTGGGCCGAGGGCCTAGCCGAGGACGTCTTCGAGCGGATCGTCATCCGTCCCCATGCGGCGATCATCGAGAAGGTGCGCGCCGCCGGGATCGACACCCCCTTTATCGGCTTCCCCCGCGGGGCGGGCGCTCTGGTGGACAATTACGCGGCCAAGGTTCCGGTTCAAGCTGTCGCCCTGGACACCCAGGCCAGCGCCGCCCAGGGCCAGAAGATCCAGGCCGGCGGCAAGGCGATCCAGGGCGCTCTGGACAATCTGCTGCTGCGGGCAGGCGGACCGGCCATGGACGCCCGCATCGACGCCCTGATCGAACAGTGGGGCAAGGGCCCCTATATCTTCAACCTGGGCCACGGGGTTCTGCCGGACACCCCGGTGGAACATATCGAACGCGCCGTGCGCCGGGTTACGGGGACCTAGATGAAGAAGAAGCTTGCGGTCGTCCTGTTCAATCTGGGCGGCCCCGATGGTCCGGACTCCGTCCAGCCCTTCCTCTTCAACCTGTTCCGCGACCCGGCCATCATCGGCCTGCCGGCGCCGGCCCGCTACGCCCTGGCGGCCCTGATCTCCACGACCCGCAAGAAGAGCGCCCAGGCCAACTACGCCATCATGGGGGGCGGCTCGCCCCTGTTGCCGGAGACGCAAGCCCAGGCCCGGGCCCTTGAGGCGGCCTTGGCCACCGCCGCGCCGGAGCTGGAGACCCGCATCTTCATCGCCATGCGCTACTGGAACCCCCGGGCCAAGGCGACGGCGGTGGAGGTGGCGGCCTTCGCGCCTAACGAGATCGTCCTGCTGCCGCTCTATCCGCAGTTCTCCACCACCACCTCGGCCTCCTCCCTGAAGGACTGGGCCAAGGTCTATCGCGGTCCTGGGGTGTCGCGGGCGGTGTGCTGCTATCCCACGGAGGCGAAGCTGGTGGCGGCCCATGCGGCCAAGATCGCCGAGACCTGGGAGGCCGCTGGCCGTCCGGAAAATGTACGCCTTTTGTTCTCGGCGCATGGACTGCCAGAAAAGGTGATTAAGGACGGCGATCCCTACCAGGCACAGGTGGAGGCCACGGCGGCGGCTGTGGCGGCTCTGCTGCCCGACTTGCCAGACTGGCAGGTCTGTTATCAGAGCAAGGTTGGGCCTCTGGCCTGGATTGGCCCTTCCACCGAAGACGCCATCCGCAAGGCCAAGGCCGATGGGCGCGGCGTGCTGCTGACCCCCATCGCCTTTGTCTCCGAGCATGTGGAGACCCTGGTGGAGCTGGATCACGAATATGCCGAGATCGCCCATGAGATCGGCTGCACGCCCTATCTGCGGGTTCCGGCCCTGGGGGTGACGCCGGACTTTATCGACGGGCTGAAGGCCATGGTGCTGGACGCCCTGGACAGTGGGGCCGCCGTGTCGCCGGCCGGCGGCTGGACCTGCCCGGCGGGCTATGGGAAATGCGCCTGCAAGACGGGGAGGGCGGCATGAATTGGTATGATCTGCTTCGGGGCCTGCACATCATCGCGGTGATCGCCTGGATGGCCGGCATGATGTATCTGCCGAGGCTCTACGCCTATCACACCGAGACCGCGCCGCCCGGCAGCGAGTTCGACGCTCACTTCAAGGTGTGGGAGGCCAAGCTCCTCAAGATCATCATCAATCCGTCGATGGTGATCACCTGGATCTTCGGCCTGAGCCTGATCATGTACCATGTGCACGCCATGGGTCAGGGCTGGGCCTTCCTGCTGCAGCCCTGGATCATCCTGAAGCTCGCCCTGGTGATCTTCCTGTCCGGCTGGCACGGCATGCTGGCCGGGGCGCGCAAGAAGATCGCGGCCGGCGAACGGCCCCGGTCGGCCAAGTTCTGGCGGGCGACCAATGAGATCCCCTTTCTGATTACGATCGTCGCCGTTCTGGCCGTGACCCTGGAATTCGGCGGGCGCTAGACCCATCTGATCTGGAGACGGCTATTGACCGCAGGCCCCCGCCTGTGGTTTTGGCTAGGGACGCGGGAGCCATCCCGCGCCCCGCCTTTTCCCGGCGCCGCGCGTTTACCGCCGACGGCCCGGTCCTCGAGACAACATAGCCGGCGCCGCCCAAGGCAGCGCCCCACCTCTCGTCCCCGCCCGCCTGGACTCCGTCTGGCCGGCCGGCGGACCGATAATTTCCATTAGAGCCTTTAAAGACCATCATGAGCGAAGACACCGAAACCCAGGTCCTCGAAACCCAGACTGACGAGGACGGGGGCGCCGACAACGACCTGGATGAGCCGTCCCTGGCCTCCCAGGCGATCGCCGCCATGGGCCTGACCAAGATGTCGCTTCAGGAGTTGAAGGAGAAATCCTCCTCCGACCTGCTGGCCTTCGCCGAGCAGATGGACATCGAGAACGCCAACTCGATGCGCAAGCAGGACATGATGTTCGGCATCCTGAAGACCCTCGCCGAAGAAGGCGTGGAGATCTCAGGCTCCGGCACCATGGAGGTCCTGCCCGACGGCTTCGGCTTCCTGCGCAGCCCCGAGGCCAACTATCTGCCGGGTCCCGACGACATCTATGTGAGCCCCTCGCAGATCCGGAAGTTCGGCCTGCGCACTGGCGATTCCGTGGTCGGCGCCATCCGCGCGCCCCGGGAAGGCGAGCGCTATTTCGCCCTGGTCAAGGTCGACCAGATCAATTTCGAGGACCCGGAAAACGTCCGCCACAAGGTCCACTTCGACAACCTGACGCCGCTCTATCCTGAAGAGCGCCTGCGGATGGAGATCGATGACCCGACCTTGAAGGACCGCTCCGGCCGGGTGATCGACATTGTCGCCCCCCTGGGCAAGGGCCAGCGCTGCCTGATCGTCGCCCCGCCGCGGGTGGGTAAGACGGTGATGCTGCAGAACATCGCCAAGTCCATCGAGGCCAATCACCCCGAGGTCTATCTCATCGTCCTGCTGATCGATGAGCGCCCGGAAGAAGTGACCGACATGCAGCGCACCGTGCGCGGCGAGGTCATCGCGTCCACCTTCGACGAGCCGGCCACCCGCCACGTGCAGGTCGCCGAGATGGTCATCGAAAAGGCCAAGCGCCTGGTCGAGCACAAGCGCGACGTGGTGATCCTGCTGGACTCCGTCACGCGCCTGGGCCGCGCCTACAACACCGTGGTGCCGTCCTCGGGCAAGGTGCTGACCGGTGGCGTGGACGCCAACGCCCTGCAGCGGCCAAAGCGCTTCTTCGGCGCGGCGCGGAATGTGGAGGAGGGCGGTTCGCTCTCGATCATCGCCACCGCCCTGATCGACACCGGCAGCCGGATGGACGAGGTCATCTTCGAAGAGTTCAAGGGTACCGGTAACTCGGAAATCGTGCTGGACCGCAAGGTCGCCGACAAGCGTATCTTCCCGGCCATCGACGTGCTGAAGTCCGGCACTCGCAAGGAAGAGCTGATCACCCCGAAGGATCAGCTGCAGAAGACCTATGTGCTGCGCCGGATCCTCAACCCCATGGGGGCGCAGGACGCCATCGAGTTCCTGCTCGACAAGCTCCGCAACGCCAAGAACAACGATGACTTCTTCCAGTCTATGAACACGTAGGGAAAAGGGGGCCCTGGGCCCCCTTTTTTTGGCTTGCGGTTACCCCCTCTCCCCTCACCCTCGGGCTTGACCCGAGGGTCCATGCGCCCTGGAGCGAGCAGGTGTTCATGGATGGTTTGATCAAGCCCGACCATGATGACGCTGAAGCTCCGCGACCGCCCTCGTCCTTCGGGGCCCGCTGACGCAGGGTGCTCAGGATGAGGACTGACTGTGGCGCTTCAGCCTTTAGCCAAGTCCCTCATCCTGAGGTGCGAGCGGCAGCGAGCCTCGAAGGACGCAAGGCCCTGCCTCTGTTTCACGTGAAACGTCAGCTGGCAGGCGGCACGTGATCCCTGGGCCATTTGATGAAGGCCACCACCCACAGCATCACCAGGTTCACCACGGGCACGACCGTCAGGAAGGCCACGGCCCAGGGAATGCCCATGCGCGACAGGATCTTCCCGATCGGAAAGATGATCAGGAAGAGCCACACCGCCACGATCAGCCAGTGCCAGAGGGAAAAGCTTTCCACGTCTTGGGTCCTTTGGAGCCTGGACTTAAGGGATGAGCAGGGAGGCGCCGATGGTCTCGCGCCCCTCCATGGCCTCATGGGCGGCCCGGGCCTCCGCCAGGGGGAAGGTCTGGCCGATGTCGATGCGAACCTGGCCCTTGGCGATGACCTCGAACAGGGCCGCGGCGCTGGCGTCCAGCTCTTCGGTGGTGGCCACGTAATCGAACAGGGTCGGCCGGGTGAGGAAGACCGAGCCCAGCTGCGACAGCCGGGCTGGCAGGATGGCTGGGGCTGGCCCCGAGGCGTTGCCGTAGGAGACCAGCAGGCCGCGGCGAGCCAGGCTTTTCAGGCTGGCCTCGAAGGTGGCCGCGCCGACGGAGTCATAGACCACCGGCACGCCGGCCCCGCCCGTAATCCGCCGCACCTCTTCGGCCACGTCCTGATCGCGATAGAGGATGGTGTGGTCGGCCCCGAGGGCCCGCGCCCGGGCGGCCTTGTCCTCAGACCCCACGGTGGCGATGACCACAGCCCCCAGGGCCTTGGCCCACTGGACGAGGATGGAGCCGACGCCGCCGGCCGCCGCATGGACGAGAATGGTCTGACCCGCCTGCACCGGAAAACACCGACGCAGAAGGAATTCCGCTGTCATGCCCTTGAGCAGGGCGGCCGCGCCGGTCTCGGGCGTGATCCCGGCCGGCGGCTTTACGGCCCGGTCGGCCTTGACCACATGCTGTTCGGCATAGGCGCCGATCGGCCCGGAGGCATAGACAGTCAGGTCCCCGGGACTGAAGCGGGTCACCCCTTCGCCGACCTCCAGAACCTCGCCCGCGCCCTCCATACCCAGGCCCGAAGGCAGCTTCACCGGATAGAGGCCGGTGCGGTGGTAGGTGTCGATGAAATTGAGGCCGATGGCCTGGTTGCGGACCAGAATTTCGCCCGGGCCGGGGCGAGGGGGTTCGATCTCGACCGTTTCCAGAACCTCAGGGCCGCCGGTGCGGCTGATGCGGATGGCGCGCATCAGGCGAGGTTCGCTTTGAAGAAGGCCATCGTCCGCTCATTGGCGGTCTTCGCATCGGCGGCGTGATAGTGCTCGCCCCCCTTGCGGGCGAAGGCGTGGTCGCGGCCGGCATAGGTGTGGATCTGCACCTGCGGGTGGTTCTTCAGGGCGCCGAGGATCAGCTCCTGGGCGGCCTTGGGGACGAACTGGTCTTCCTCGGCGATGTGCATCATCAGCGGGTTGGCCAGCCGCTCGGCCTCGCCGGTGCGTTGCTCGATGCCCACTCCGTAATAGGAGACGCTGGCGTCGGCGTCGGTGCGGGTCGCCGTCAGGAAGGCCAGGAGCCCGCCCAGGCAGAAGCCCACGGCGCCGACCTTGCCGCTGCAGTCGGCATGGCCGCGAATGGTGTCGATCACCGCCCGGATGTCGCGCACCCCCTGGTCGGGATCAAAGGCGTTCATCAGCTCGAAGGCCTTCTTCCACTCGGCTTCCGACTGGTCGGTGATGTCGACGCCGGGCTCGATCCGCCAGAACAGATCCGGGCTGATGGCCAGATAGCCCTGGGCGGCGTAGTCGTCGCAGATGTCGCGCATCACCTGGTTGACGCCGAAGATCTCCTGGATCACCACCACGGCGGGCGCAGGCGTCTGGGCCGGCTTGGCCACATAGGCCGAGAAGGCGCCGTCCGGTGTCTGAATCTCTAGGGTTTGCCCGGCCATGATCTGCTCCCGTTGGTTTCATCGGCATATAGGGTCAGGATGCGGCGAGCCGAACCCTGGGCGCCGAACCTAACAAGCCCAGGCAACAATGTCGCCACAGCGCCCGGCAGCGGGCAGGGAGACTCCCCATGAAGATGACCGTCGAAGTCGACTGCACCCCGGCCGAGGCCCGGGCCTTTCTCGGCCTGCCCGATGTCACCGACCTGAATGACCGCCTGGTCAAGGAGATGCAGACCCGGCTGGAGGCCAACATGGCCATGGCCTCGCCGGACGAGCTGGTGAAGGCCTGGACGGCTTTCGGGGTCGGGGCCCAGGAGCAGTTCCGCAAGCTGATGACGGCCGCGGCCGAGGGCGCCATGGGCGGCTCTCGGCCCAAATGAGCGACACGATTTTCGCCCCAGCCACAGCGCCTGGACGGGCCGCGGTGGCGGTGGTGCGGCTGTCGGGGCGCGACGCCGGCGATGCGCTCCGCCGGCTCTCAGGTCGCCTGCCGGCGCCGCGCCGCGCCTCTGTGCGCCGCCTGCGGGACATCGGCGGCGCCTTGCTGGATGAGGCGCTGGTGCTCTGGCTGCCTGGACCCGCCAGCTATACCGGCGAGGACAGCGTCGAACTTCACCTGCATGGGGGACCGGCCGTGGTGGCGGGGGTGCTGGACGCGCTCAGCGCCCTTGGCCTGCGCCTGGCCGAGCCGGGGGAATTCACCCGCCGGGCCTTCGAGAACGGACGGCTGGATCTGGCCCAGGCCGAGGGGGTCGCCGATCTGATCGAGGCCGAGACCGAGGCCCAACGCCGTCAGGCCCTAGATCAGGTGGGCGGCCGCCTCAGCGGGGCCCAGGGCCGCTGGCGGGAGGCGCTCATTGAGGCCTTGGCCGTGTTCGAGGCCGCCGTGGACTTTCCCGATGAGGAAATTCCGGCCGACGTGGCCCATAGGGCTGCGCCCATTCTCTCGTCCCTGATTGCTGAGCTTCACGCCGCCGCCGCCGAGACCGAGCGGGGCGAGCGTGTCCGATCGGGCTACCGGATCGCCCTGATGGGGGCGCCCAACGCCGGCAAGAGCACCCTGCTGAACGCCCTGGCCCGTCGGGAGGCGGCCATCGTCACCGCCCTGCCCGGGACGACGCGCGACATCATCGAAGTTCCCCTGGTGCTGGCCGGCTACAAGGTGATCCTCGCCGATACGGCCGGGCTGCGGGAAACCGCCGACGAGATCGAGGCTGAGGGGGTGCGCCGGGCCCAGGCCTGGGGGGCGGAGGCCGATCTCCGGATCTGGCTCAAGGACGGGACGGCCGAAGCCAGCGAGCCGCTGCCAGGACTCCCCGGACCGGATGATCTGGTGCTGATCACCAAGCGGGATCTGGACGGTCTGGCGGAGTCGAGGGAGGGGCGGGCGTTCAGCGCCAAACTATCGGAAGACCTAGCCTGGCTTGAGGAAGCCCTGGCCGCCCGGGTCAGCGCTGCGCTAGGGGGCGCGGAGCCTCCTGCGGCGACCCGCCTTCGACATCGGGAGCTGCTTGCGGAGGCCGTCGCGCGGCTGGAGCGGGCCGCAGGTACGGAGATCGAGCCGGAGCTCGCCGCAGAGGATGTCCGGCTGGCGGCCCGCGCGCTCGATCGCATCACCGGCCGCATCGGCTCAGAGGATGTGCTGGACCGGGTCTTCGCCAGCTTCTGCATCGGCAAGTGATGTTTCACGTGAAACGGTCATGCCGAAGCTTGACCTTATGTTCCACGTGAAACAGGCCCGCACGGGCGGCGGCATGACCCGGTGTGGCTCCGCTTCTCGTCGCGCGTGAGGGGAATGCGACGGTGCGGCCCGTCGACCTTTGCCCCGCCATCGCCTATATAGAAGCCGCTCGCCCCCGCCTGCGCGGGGGCGTCCTGCTTCAAGGCGACAGCGTGACTTCCAACCCTGCATCCTCAACCTGGGACGTGATCGTCATCGGCGGCGGCCATGCCGGCTGCGAGGCCGCGACGGCGGCCGCCCGGGTGGGCGCCCGGACGCTGCTACTAACCCACAAGCGGGAGACGATCGGCGAGATGTCCTGCAACCCGGCCATTGGCGGCCTGGGCAAGGGTCATCTGGTTCGCGAGATCGACGCCCTGGACGGGGTGATGGGCCGCATGGCCGATCAGGCCGGTATTCAGTTCCGGCTGCTGAACCGCTCCAAGGGCGCCGCCGTGCGCGGCCCCCGGGCGCAGATCGATCGCAAGCTGTATCGCCAGGCCATGCAGGCCGAGCTGGCCGCCACCCCCAACCTGACAATCGTCGCCGAGGCGGTGGAGGATCTGGTGGTCGCGGAAGGTCGGATCACCGGCGTCCTGGGCGCATCGGGGAAAAACTACGGGGCGGGCCGTGTGGTGCTGACCACAGGCACCTTCCTGAAAGGCCTCATCCATCTGGGCGACCGCCGCATTCCGGCGGGCCGCGCCGGGGAGGCGCCGGCCATTGGTCTGGCCGACCGGCTCTATGACAGCGGCCTGGCCATGGGCCGGCTGAAGACCGGCACGCCGGCGCGGCTGGATGGGACCACCATCGCCTGGGACCGGCTGGAGATGCAGCAGGCCGACGCCGAGCCGGTGCCCTTCTCCTTCCTGACCTCGACCATCACCACCCCGCAGATCGCCTGCGGCATCACCTATACGACCGAGGCCACCCACAGGATCATCGCCGAGCGCCTGTCGGAATCGGCGGTCTATGGCGGCCGGATCCGCGGCCGTGGGCCGCGCTACTGCCCGTCCATCGAGGACAAGGTGGTTCGGTTCGCCGACAAGACCAGCCACCAGATTTTCCTGGAGCCGGAAGGCCTGGACGACGACACCGTCTATCCCAACGGCATCTCCACCTCGGTCTCCGAAGAGACCCAGGACCTCTTCCTGCGCACCATTCCCGGCCTGGAGCAGGTCCAGGTGCGCCGGTATGGCTACGCTATCGAGTATGACTATGTGGACCCCCGGGAGCTCTATCCCACCCTGGAGGTGAAGCGACTGCCGGGGCTTTATCTCGCCGGTCAGATCAACGGCACCACCGGTTATGAGGAGGCGGGCGCCCAGGGCTTAGTGGCCGGGCTCAACGCCGCCCGATCGGCGGGCGGCGGCGAGGGGCATGTGTTCGCCCGCGACGAGGCCTATATCGGCGTCCTGATCGACGACCTGGTCACCCGCGGTGTGACCGAGCCCTACCGCATGTTCACCAGCCGGGCGGAGTTCCGCCTGATCCTGCGGGCCGACAACGCCGACCAGCGGCTCACCGCCAAGGGTGTTGAACTCGGCGTGGTGGGGACCCAGCGGGGCACGGCCTTCGGCGCCAAGGCGGCGGCTCTGGATGAGGCGCGGGCGACCGCCGCGCGCCTGACCCTGTCGCCGGCCAAGGCGGCCCAGGCCGGTCTGCCGGTCAAGGCTGATGGGGTGGTGCGCAATGTGGTCGAGCTGCTGGCCTATCCGACCATCAGCTTCGAAGACCTCTGCGCGGTCTGGCCTGAGCTCGACGCCTGGTCGCCGGAGGTGAGGGAGCAGGTGGAGATCGACGCCAGCTATGCCGGCTATCTCGATCGCCAGGCCGCCGACGTCGCCGCCTTCCGCCGGGACGAAGATCTGCGCCTGCCGCCAGAACTGGACTATGGCGCCGTCGGCGGCCTCTCCAACGAGGTGCGCGAGAAGCTCGCCGCCATCCGTCCTCTGACCCTTGGCCAAGCCGCCCGGATCGAAGGCGTGACGCCCGGCGCGCTCACCGCCCTGCTGGCCCATGTCCGCCGCAAGGTGGCGGCATGAGCGAGACACCGTCGGTCGCCGAAAACGCTGAAGAAGGCTCCGAAAAAATCGCCCCTGTGGCGCACAGCGCCGTACCCCACATCGACGAGGCGGAATTTGTGCGGCTGAGCGGAGCCTCGCCAGCGCAAATCGAGGCGCTCAGAGCCTATCGCGATCTGCTAACTGACTGGAATCAGAGGATGAATCTGGTCGGCCCGGCCACCTTGCCCGACTTCTGGGGAAGGCACGCCTGGGACTCCGCCCAGCTCATTTCTTTGGCGCCGCAGGCCCTGACCTGGGCCGATCTGGGCGCCGGGGCCGGCCTGCCTGGAATCGTGCTGGCGATCCTGGGCAAGGGCCGCGAGGGGTTCGAGGTTCACCTGGTGGAGAGCATGGCCAAGCGCTGCCGCTTCCTGGAGACCGTGGTCGAGGCTCTCGATCTGCCGGCGTTGATTCACAACGACCGTGCGGAAAACCTGTCGCGGGATGTGGATATCGTGACGGCCCGGGCTTGCGCCCCGATGACCCGCCTGCTGGGCTATGCCAAGCCCTGGCTGACCGGAACCAACCAGGCCCTTTTTCTGAAGGGCCAGGATGTGGCCGCCGAGATCGAGGCGGCTCGGGACGCCTGGCGGTTCGAGGCCGAGCTCCTGCCCAGCACCAGCGACCCCCGCGGTCGTATCGTTCGCCTGAGGAACAAGATCCATGCCCGCCGAAGCTGAGGTCCAGGAGGTCCGGCCCGCCACAGCGCCGGCGAGCCGCGCCCGCGTCCTGGTGATCGCCAACCAGAAGGGCGGGGTGGGCAAGACCACCACGGCGATCAATCTCGGCACGGCGCTGGCCGCTGTCGGCGAGAAGGTGCTGCTGATCGACTCCGATCCCCAGGGCAATGCCTCCACCGGCCTCGGCGTCGCCCGGGCCCGGCGCAAGACCACCCTTTATGACGTGCTGATGGGCGAGAAACCGGCTACCGAGGCGGTGGTGGCCACCGACCTGCCGGGTCTGTTCCTTATCCCGGCTGACCCCGACCTGTCCGGCGTCGAGCTGGAGCTGGGCAATCAGAGCCGGCGCTCGTTCAAGCTGCGGGACGCCCTGGACCAGATCCGCCGGGAAGGGGACTTCACCTATGTCCTTATCGACTGCCCGCCGTCGCTCAACCTGCTGACCGTCAACGCCATGACCGCCGCCGACGCGGTGCTGGTGCCTTTGCAGTGCGAGTTCTTCGCGCTCGAAGGCCTGACCCAGCTGATGCGCACCGTCGAGCTGGTGCGCGGCAGCCTGAACCCGGCTCTTGAGATCCAGGGGGTGGTTCTGACCATGTACGACAAGCGCAACAGCCTGTCCGAACAGGTGGCCAGCGATGTGCGGGGCCATTTCGGCAAGACGGTCTATGACACCGTCATCCCGCGCAATGTCCGGGTCTCTGAGGCCCCGTCCTTCGGCAAGCCGGTGCTGGTCTATGATCTGAAATGCGCCGGCAGCCAGGCCTATCTGAAGCTCGCCCGCGAGGTCGTGGTTCGCGAGCGCCAGCGCCGCAAGGCCGCGGCCAGCAAGCAGGAAGTCTGAACATGGCGGAGAACCGCAGGGGTCTGGGCCGGGGTCTGTCGGCCCTGCTGGGCGAGGCCGAGGATGAGAATGCCGCCGATGCGGCCGCCGCCGCTGAAGCCGCCGAAGCGGGCGGGCCGGTGCGCGCCCTGTCGCCCATGCGCGATGTGCCCATCGACCTGATCGACCCCAACGCCTCCCAGCCCCGGTCCGTGTTCCATGACGAGGATATGGAGGAGCTGACCAACTCCATCCGGGAGCGCGGCGTGCTGCAGCCGATCCTGGTGCGTCCCCTGCCCAATGGCCGGTTCGAGATTGTCGCCGGCGAGCGGCGCTGGCGGGCCAGCCAGAGGGTCGGCCTCCACACCGTGCCCGCCGTGGTCCGGGAGCTGGACGACCTGCAGGTGATGGAGATCGCCATCGTCGAGAACGTCCAGCGGGCCGATCTCAGCGCCATCGAAGAGGCCCGCGGCTATGAGGTGCTGATCGCCCGGTTCGGCCGCACCCAGGAGCTGGTGGCCCAGGTGGTCGGCAAGAGCCGCAGCCATGTGGCCAATATGCTGCGCCTGCTGACCCTGCCCGGCTCCGTCCAGAACCTGGTGGTGGAGAACAAGCTCTCGGCCGGCCACGCCAGGGCTCTGATCACCGCCGATAATCCCGAAGCTCTGGCCGAGCAGGTCATGGCCAGGGGCCTGTCGGTGCGCGAGACCGAGGCCCTGGTGCGCAAGGGCGCGGCGCCTGCGGCCCGGGGCGGCGCCAGCCGCAGCGGCGGCGGCTCGAGCGCCGACAAGGACACCGACACCCTGGCCCTGGAAAACGACCTCGCCGAGGTGCTGGGCCTGTCAGTGCAGATCGCCGATCGCGGCGGCGCCGGCGAGCTGAAGATCAGCTACAAGACCCTCGAACAGCTGGACGACCTCTGCCGCAGGCTGTCGCGGACGGGGTGAGGGTCAGGCCGGCCCTGGTCCGCACCAGCTGTCATGCGCCCCGCCCCCCAGCAGGGCGCAAAGCACGCGCTGGCCCAGCGCAATACCGACCGTGGCTTCCGGGAAGCGCTCCCGCAGGACGCCGGCCGTGCTCTCCAGCACGATCTGCTCGAGGCTGCAGGCCTCGCCCGTCGCCTCCATGAGATTACAGCTCAGATGAGCCGGATTCGGCGGTGCGCCCTGGCCGAGGGCATGCTGTCCAGCCAGGGTGATCCAGCTCTGGGCCAAGGGCCGGAGCTGGTTGGCGTTGTACGGGGACATGTTGACCACGATCACCCCGCCGGTCGGCAGGAACTGGGCGATGAACGGGCCGCGCCCCTCAAGACTTGCGGCGCTGACACCGGCCTGGCGGAGGCCTTTATCGATTTCCGCAGCCCTTTCGGCGTCGTAGCTCTGCACCAGATAGCTGCAATCGGCGGACTGGCCGGCGGTCAGGGCGTCGACCTTCAAAGGCCAGCGGGTGGACACCGTGCTGCTGATGAACCCACCAGGGCTTCCTGTGGCCGGCAGGGCGATGAACCCCTCGCAGAACGCGCTGTTACGCGCAGTCTCCGCCGCATTGAGCAGCACGACCGCCGTGGGAACGGGGGCCAGGTAGTCTCCAGGCGCGGCGAACTCGCGGGTGACCGACAGACCGGGCAGGACGCCAACGGCGCCGGGGGGCGGGGGCGCCAGGGGCGAAGGCGAGGTGGCGCACCCCCAGAGAAGCCCCACGAGAACGAGACTCAGACCCGACCGGATACGCATGATCACCCCCCGAAGAACACCGGTCTGCAAGCTGCGCCGGGCGGCTGGCGACGTCAACGCCAGATTGTAATCAGAAGAATTTCCCCTAAAGCCCCATCCGTCTTGCGCGGGCGGCGATGGTCAGGGCCAGGCGTTCGGCGATCAGGCGGTCGGGGCTGCCGGTGGTCTTGCAGGCCCGGTCGGCGGCCAGCACCTCAGGCTGGACGGCGTCCAGGGTCTCCAGGCTCCAGGCCCTGGCCTGCCGCAGGAATTCCCGCTCATTTTTCCAGAACACCCCTGAAGCCTTGGCCGCCTCGGGCAGGCCGGCGCCGTTCTTCACGAGGGTCAGGGTGCGGCGCAGCTTGGCCAGATGCTGGCTGATGGCCCGGACCGCGGCGGGGCCGGCCTCGCCCTCGGCGGCAGCCCGGCGCAGGCCGCTCTGGGCTTCGGCGATGCGGCCGCCAAAGGCGTCTGAAGCGGCGTCGGCCAGGGAGGCCTCCGGCTCGACGCCCAGGAAGTCTTCCAGATCCTTGGGCCCGGCGGTGATCCCGCTGCGGGGACCGAGATAGAGGATCAGCCGCTCGATCTCCTGGCGGGCCACGCCCCGGTCCTTGGGCAGGCGGGCGACGAACAGGGCGAGCGCGTCGGCGTTCAGGCCCACCCCCTCGGCGTTCAGGGCCTCGCGCACCAGGCGGGCCATGTCCCCGGGCTCGTCCTCGTAGCAGGGGATGACGGCGATGCCAGCCGCCTTCTCGGCGATCTTCCGCAGGGTCGAGTCCCGCCCCAGATTGCCGGCCTCGATCAGGAAGAAGGCCTCAGGGTTGAAGGCGCCCTCGTCGTGGCCCTTCACGGCCTCGGCGGCCATCTTGTCCAGGCTGGCCTTCTCGCTGGAGAGCTTCAGCCGCACCAGGCGTCGCCCGCCCATCAGGGACTGGGAGGCGAGCTCGTTGTCCAGCCGCCCGGCGTCTCCGTCGATGTCCCCATCGGTGAGCAGGGCCACGTCGAAGGGATCGTCGGGATTGGCCACGGCCTTGGCGGCCAGCTGGTTGGCCCGTTCCCGCACCACGCCGATGTCGCGGCCATAGATCACCGCACCACGGACGCCGGGGTCGGGACGCGCCAGGAATCGCTCGATATCGGGCCGGCGGCTGAGGATCATGCCGGCCGCCGCCTCAATTCTGGCCCTGTTCGGCGAACCAGGCGGCCAGCTCCAGCTGGATGCGGCGGGCGGCTTCGATGGCGGCCCGCTCCTGGGCGTCCTGCTGGGCGGCCACCGAGGCGTAGGGCTGGTCGGCGGAATCGTAGGTCAGCTCCACCCGGACACGGCCCACCTTGGCCGGGTCGCCAGTGGCGGCCTCACGCAGGGTATAGGCGGCGGTCAGCACATACTCGTAACGGGTCGCCACATTGTCCACCCGCAGACCCCGGGGGAAGCGCTGCTCCGACAGGTCGAGGTCCAGACGCCAGGCCGGGGCGGCGGTCCCTGTTCCAAGGGTGTCGCCAAGCGCCTCGCCCAGCAGATAGCCCGCGCGCCCGTCAGGGGCGGCGACCTGGACGGCCGACAGGCCCGGGGTCACGCCTGGCTGGGCGTAGAGCGGACGGAACCCGCAGGCGCCGAGGCTCAGGGCGACGCAGGCCAGGACCAAGGCTGTGGAGAGGCGGGAGGACAGGGTCATCACATTCCAACTCTAGCTGGCGACGATGTTGACGATCCGGTCCTTGACCACGATCACCTTGCGGATGGTCAGGCCTTCCAGGCGACGGGCGATCTCAGGATCTTCAAGCACCATCTTCTCCACGTCGGCGGGCTCGGCGCCGGCCGGGGCGCTGATTTCGCCGCGGCGCTTGCCGTTCACCTGGACCGGCAGGACCTTCACCGCGTCCTCGGCCAGGGTCGGATCATAGTCCGGCCAGGGCGCGACAGCCACCAGACCCTCGCCGCCGATCGAGGTCCAGCACTCCTCGGCCAGGTGCGGCGTGAAGGGAGCGACTAGCCGGGCGAAGACCGACAGGGCTTCCCGGCGAGCGGCCAAGACCGCCGCGCTTGCGCCCTGGGCTGGGTGGGCCTTGAGAACATTGAGGAATTCGTACAGCCGGGCGATGCCGGAATTGAACCGGAAGTCGTCCACGGCCTCGGTCATCGCCTTGATCAGCCGGTGGCTGGCCCGGGTCAGGGCCCGGGCCGCCTCGTCGGGCTCGGCGGCGGGGGTCGTCGCCGGCTGGCTCTCGAACTCGGCCCAGACCCGGTTGACGAAGCGCCAGGCGCCCTCGACCCCGGAATTGGACCACTGGGTGTCGCGCTCGGGCGGGCTGTCGGACAGGACGAAGAGGCGCGCGGCGTCCACGCCGTAGACCTCGAAGATCTCCTCGGGCGCCACGGTGTTCTTCTTGGATTTCGACATCTTCTCGACGTCGCCGATGACCACGGGTTCGCCGGTCTCGATGAGGATGGCCCGGCGGGTGTTTCCGCTGGCCTCGATCTCCACGGCCGCCGGCTCCAGCCACTCGCCTGACTGACGGCGATAGGTCTCGTGGGTGACCATCCCCTGGGTGAAGAGGCCCGCGAAAGGCTCCTTCACCGACAGCAGCCCCTGGTCTGCGAGGGCGCGGGTGACGAAGCGGGCATAGAGCAGGTGCAGCACCGCATGCTCGATGCCCCCCACATACTGATCCACCGGCAGCCAGTAGTCGGCGGCGGCCTTGTTGATGGCCTCATCGGCGTCGGGATCGGTGAAGCGCGCGAAGTACCAGGAGGAATCGACGAAGGTGTCCAGGGTGTCGGTTTCTCGCTGAGCCTCGCCGCCGCAGGTGGGGCAGGCCACATGCTTCCAGGTGGGGTGGCGGTCGAGCGCATTGCCCGGCTTGCCGAACTCCAGGTCGTCGGGCAGGGCGACGGGCAGCTGGTCCTTGGGCACGGGGACGACGCCGCACTTGGCGCAGTGGATGACCGGCACCGGGCAGCCCCAGCCCCGCTGGCGGGCCACGCCCCAGTCGCGCAGACGATAGACGGTGGCGCCCTCGCCCAGGCCCAGCTCCTCGATCCGGGCGATGGCCGCGGCCTTGGCGGCCTCGATGTCGAGGCCGTCCAGGAAGCTGGAATTGAAGATGACGCCCGGCCCCGTATAGGCCTCGGCGCCCACCTCAACCTGGTCGGGGGCCTCGCCGGGCGGCAGGACCACGGGCTTGACCGGCAGGTCGTACTTGCGGGCGAAGTCCAGGTCGCGCTGGTCGTGGGCCGGGCAGGCGAAGATGGCGCCTGTGCCGTAGTCCATCAGGATGAAGTTGGCGATCCAGACCGGCAGCTTCCAGTTGGGATCGAAGGGGTGGGCCACGGTCAGGCCGGTATCGAAGCCGATCTTCTCGGCCGTCTCGATCTCCGCGGCGCTGGCGCCCCCTTTGCGGCACTCGGCGATGAAGGCGGCCACCTTGGGATCGGCGGCGGCCAGCTGCTCGGCCAGGGGATGGTCCGGGGCGACGCCGACAAAGCTCGCCCCGAACAGGGTGTCGGGCCGCGTGGTGTAGACGTTCAGGCCGTCCTCGAACCCGGCTGGCGCGGCGTCCGCCCAGGGGAAGGCGAACTTCAGACCCTTGGAGCGGCCGATCCAGTTTTCCTGCATCAGTCGGACCTTGTCGGGCCAGCGATCCAGGGTTTTCAGCCCCTCGATCAGGTCGTCGGCATAGTCGGTGATGCGCAGGAACCACTGGTTCAGCTTGCGCTTCTCCACCAGGGCGCCCGAGCGCCAGCCACGGCCGTCCACCACCTGTTCGTTGGCGAGCACGGTCTGGTCCACGGGGTCCCAGTTGACCACGCCCTCCCGGCGATAGACGAGGCCCGCCTTATACAGGTCAAGGAACCACGCCTGCTGCTTGCCGTAATACTCCACGTCGCAGGTGGCGAACTCGCGGCTCCAGTCGATGGACAGGCCCAGCTGCTTCAGCTCGTCCCGCATGCGGGCGATGTTGTCATACGTCCAGGCGCGGGGATCGACGCCGCGCTCCATGGCGGCGTTCTCGGCCGGCAGGCCAAAGGCGTCCCAGCCCATGGGATGCAGCACATTGAAGCCGCGGGCCCGTTTGAAGCGCGCCACCACATCGCCCAGCGCATAGTTGCGCACATGGCCCATGTGCAGCCGTCCCGACGGATAGGGGAACATCTCCAGCACGTAGTACTTCGGCTGGTCGGGCTTGATGTGAGCCTTGAAGACCTCGGCGTCGGTCCAGGCCTGACGCCACTTGGGCTCGACGTCCTTGGGGTTGTAACGCGCCATCTCAGGCAGCCTTCACGATCTGGTTCGGGTCAAGGAACGAAGACCGGCGGCCTTGGAGGCGCGCCGGCCGTGGCAGGGGCGGCGCGTTCGATCGGGCAGGCTGAACGCGCCCCGGGCGTCAGCCCGAGATGTTCGAAAGTCGAAGCTGGCGGGCCCGGGTCAGGATGGCGTTTTCCAGGTCGACCTCGGTCTGGGCCGAGGGCGGGGCGTCGGTCCACTGGCCGTCGGCGCCGCGAACCTGCTTGAACAGGGCGACATTCAGGCCGTCGGCCCGCAGGCGGGCGTCCAGGATATAGACGGTGGCCTTGAAGCGCTCATTGGGGGCTTCGGGCGTGGAGTACCAGTCGGTGATGACGATGCCGCCGTAAGGATCGGCCGACACCAGCGGCATGAAGGCCAGGGTGTCGAGGGTGGCGCGCCACAGATAGCCGTTGACGGAGATGGCCGCAGTCGGGGCGGCCTCGGGCTCGCCCCGGCCGAACAGGCCACGGCGTTCGCCGTCCCCACGGGAGGCGCAGGCCGAAACGGAAACCAGGCAGAGGGCCAGGACGCCGACCGAAATCTTGGAGATCCGAGCTCCGCGCACAAACGGCATGTTATCCGTCTCCAGTAGTGTTTCCGCGTCGTGGTCGCGCCGCGGCGCCGCCCCGCGCCGGCGCCCTCTATAACAACCCGATTGCAGGCGCCAAACAGGAATCGCGTGGCCTCGGCGCCACATGAACGGGCCATCTTGTCCACAGAGGCGGGAGTCCCGCCATGGTCGGTTGACCCGCCCGGTCAGGGGCCTCTAATCGGGGGGACGACCGCGCACGGACTATCCGGACGCGGTCTGCGGGGCGCAGGGGGCCCTTAGACGGTGAAAATGTCCATTCGGACCTTGGTTTTGAGCGCGACCATCGCGACCCTGCTCGGGTCGACGGCGGCGCACGCCCAGACCGAGCGGGCCAAGGGCCTGGATTTCACCGTCCGCAGCGAGACCCTGCCTCAGGGGGGAAAGACCCTGAAGTGGGGCCTGCAGAACGGACGTTGGGGGGTCTCGCTCAATCTCGACCAGCCCAGCGGCCGTGATGTGCAGCTCAACGACGTACAGGCGGGCGCCTTCTACAGCGTGACCCCAAGCCTGCGGGTCGGCGGCGCCGTCGCCCTGGCCGAGAAGGAAGAGCCGGCCTTCAAAAAGACCCAGCCCACCGACGCCACCCCGCGGGTGCGCCTCGAGACCGCGCTGAAGTTCTAAGGCTCACGGGGCGCAAGCCCGTCCACCGCCGCCAGACCCACCACGCCCGAGGCCAGCAGCCGACGGGCGTTTTTCGTATTGATCCCCCCCAGCGCATAGACCGGCCCGCCGGCGGCCCGGGCCAGGGTGGCCAGCCGCAGGGGCCCGAGCGGCGCGCCGGCGCTGGGGCTGCGGCTCGGAAACACCGCCGAGACCACCACGGCCTCGGCCCCGAGGGCCAGGCCCCGTCGGGCCGCGCGCAGGCTGTGGGCCGCCGCGGTGATCCGCCAGTGCGGATGGGCCTGTGTCAGTCGGTCCGCCAGGTGGGCCCGCCCCTCGGGCAGATGCACCCCGTCGGCGTCGCAGGCGCGGGCCAGGGCGGGATCGGCGCCGATCAGCAGGGCGAGGCCGAGGCTCCGGGTGACCTGCCGCAGGGTGCGTGCGACCCGCAGGCTGTCGGCCGCGCCAAAGGTTCGATAGACCACGGCGGCCCCCGCCGGCAGGGTCTCCGCTGCGGCGACGGGATCAGGGGTCCTGGACGGATCGGTGAACAGCAGCAGGGGCGGGAGGGGCTTTTGCCCGCCTGCGCGGCGGCTTAAGGACCATGCGGTCCGCCGCAGGTCCCAGAAGTCGAAATCAGCCCCCATGTCCGACATCCCCTTCGATTCCGCCGCCGCCCGCGACCAGGTACTGGACAGGATCGCCCAGGCCGCCCGCGCCAGCGGCCGCGACCCCGCCGATGTGACCCTGGTGGCGGTGTCCAAGCAACAGCCCTGGGACCCTGTGGCCCAGGTGCTGGCGGCTGGCCAGACGATCTTTGGCGAAAACCGGGTGCAGGAGGCCCAGGTCCGGTGGGCCGACCACAGCGAGGGGTTGGAGCTTCGCCTGATCGGTCCCTTGCAGACCAACAAGGCCAAGGAGGCCGTGGCCCTGTTCGACGTCATCGAGACTCTGGACCGGGAGCGCCTGGCCAAGGCCCTGGCCGAGGAGATGGCCAGGCAGGGCAAGGCGGTGCGCCTCTATGTCCAGGTCAATACCGGCGAGGAGCCGCAGAAGGCCGGGATAGCGCCTGCCGAGGCTGACGCCTTCATCGCCCGGTGCCGGGAGACCTATGGCCTGGAGATCGAAGGCCTGATGTGCATTCCGCCGGCCGAGGAGCCCCCGGGGCCGCACTTCGCCCTGCTCTCCAGGATCGCCGCACGCAATGGCCTCTCAAAACTCTCAATGGGGATGAGCGGCGACTACGAGACCGCTGTCCGTTTCGGCGCCACCAGCGTGCGGGTCGGCTCAGCCCTGTTCGGCGCGCGGACGGGGTGAGGACGCCGGGTCACGCTTAGTCCGGCCCAATCTGCAGGGCGTCGCCCGGGGCGGCCCGGGCCAAGACCGCTTCGAGATCTGGGCGGGAGAGCGCGATGCAGCCCTCGGTCGGGGCGTAGTCGGGCTTGGCCAGATGCAGGAAGATGGCCGAGCCCAGGGGCGCCACAGGGGGATCGTCGTTGTGCCCCAGCACCACCACAAGATCGTAGAGCCCATCTTCCCGCCACAGGACCTCATGGCTCGCCGAAAACGGCAGCTGGACGAGGCGATTATAGTCGGGGTGGGCCGGGTCGTCGCACCAGCCGTCCTGCGGGGTGATCGCCCGGATCGGCAGGGCGGTGGCCGGCGCGGACCTCCGGTCGGGGCGATAGAGCAGGAATCGCAGGGGCCAGACGCCGATCGGTGACACCCCGTCGCCCTCCCGTTTGGCCGCCGCCGGGGCGAAGCCGCCGCGGCCGATGGCGCAGGGAAAGGCCTGATCGCCAGCGTGGAACAGACCGGTGGAAACCGCGCGGAAGATCAAGGTTCTGCTCCCAAAACTCTTTGCCCGGGGGCGCCGATGCGGTGCATGTTGCCCCTATGGCGCAAAGAAAGACCCTGCTGATCATTGACGACGACGACGACCTGCGCGGCGCCGTCGCCGAACAACTTCAACTGCACGAGGAGTTCCTCGCTGTCGAGGCGGCCACCGGCGCCGACGGCGTGCGCCTGGCGCAAGAGGTGCGGCCTGATCTCGTCCTTCTGGACGTCGATCTACCCGACATGAACGGCCGCGAGGTCTGCAAGGCGCTCCGCCAGCAGGGGGTGAGCGCGCCGGTGATCATGCTGACGGCGGCGGCCTCGGACGAGGACACGGTTCAGGGCCTGGAGGCCGGGGCCAATGACTATGTGACCAAGCCCTACCGCTTCGCCGTGCTGCTGGCCCGCATCCGCGCCCAGCTGCGCAGCCACGAGCAGTCCGAAGGGGCGGTGTTCCAGCTCGGCGGCTACGAGTTCCGCCCCTCGGCCAAGACCCTGATCGGTCAGGATCAGAAGAAGATCCGCCTGACCGAGAAGGAAACCAACATCCTGAAATACCTCTACCGGGCCGGCGACAAGCCGGTGTCCCGCGAGGAGCTGCTGGCCGAGGTGTGGGGCTACAACGCCGGGGTCACCACCCACACGCTTGAGACGCATGTCTATCGCCTGCGCCAGAAGATCGAGCCCGATCCCGGCAACGCCCGCCTGCTGCTGACCGAGGCCGGCGGCTACCGCCTGGCGCCCTAGGGCCACGGCGGGCGGCGCGCAAAACGTCCGGGGCTGAGTGTTGTCGTCCCTAAAGGCCCAGGTCGGCGGTGACCGGGGCGTGGTCGCTGGGGCGCTCCCATTCGCGGACGTCGTCATGCACACGTGACGAGGCCGCGCCAGTGCGGAAGGCGGCCTCTCTCAGACCGGGGGACACCCAGATGTGGTCCAGACGCAGGCCGCGGTTGGACTTGCGGAAGTCGGCCGACCGATAGCTCCACCAGGAAAACAGCTTCTCCGGCTCCGGCGTCGCCGCCCGCGGCAGGTCGATGAAGCCCAGGGACATCTGCAGGGCCTCCATGGCCGCCACCTCAACCGGCGTGTGGCTGACAATCCGTGACATCTGGCGGTGACTCCAGACGTCGAACTCCCCAGGCGCCACGTTCAGGTCCCCGACGATGGCCAGGGGCGCCTTGGGGTCCCGGCGGCCCATCTCGGCGGTCAGGGTCTCGAAGAAGTCGAGCTTGTGGTCGAACTTGGGGTTGAGCTCGCGGTCGGGGACGTCGCCACCGGCCGGCACATAGAAGTTCTGGATCTCGACGCCGGCCACCTTGGCGGAGACACAGCGGGCATGGCCCTCGCGGCAGACCTTGAGGATCGGGGCGTCCTCGATCGGCAGGCGCGAGGCGATGGCTACCCCGTGCCAGCCCTTCTGGCCGGCGATCTTCACATGCGGCAGGCCCATGGCGGCGAAGGCCTCCCGGGGGAACTCGGCCTCCTGGCACTTGATCTCCTGCAGACACAGGACGTCGGGCGCCTGCTCGTCGACGAAGCGGGCGACCTGCTCGGCGCGCAGGCGGACGGAGTTGATGTTCCAGGAGGCGATACGAAGGCGCATGGGGCGGGCTTAAGCCAGTTCACCGCACAAGAAAACGCCCGGGGACTGGAGAACCCCGGGCGCTAAGTCGTTCGTCTCTCATGCCGCCGCCGGGAGGGGATAGGTTCCGGCACGGCGCTGCCGCTGGGCCTCGGCCCTGCATCAGCGATGCGTGTCATATTTGCCACGAGACTGATAAAAGTCAAGGCTGAATCACGATGATTCTTGCCTGTTGTGCGATTGTCACATTCGCGAGCGGCCCGGGCGCAGGTTGCGGGGGTCCTTCAGGACGAACAGGCTGTCGTCCAGGCTCGCCACCTTGTCCAGGCGGGTCAGGCGGACGCGGGTGCCCTGGCCCTGCGGGTCGGTGATCGTCCAGCCGACCAGCTTCATGGGGGCGTCGGAGAAGGTGAGGGTGATCTGACCTTCGGCCTCCTTCTTGCCGTCCCGGGCGGTGATGGAGAACCCGTCCGCCAGACGGCTCACCCGCGTCACCTGCACCCCGCGGTCCAGGCGGATCTGCCGAGCCAGGAACAGCGACAGCGGCGTCGCGCCCAGGGGGTAGGACTCGAAGGTCTTCAACTTGGAGTTGGCCACCGAGACAAGGTTCCCGTCCGAAACCACCAGCAGGCCTGACGGCGCGGCATAGGCGAAGCGCGCCTTGCCGGGACGCTTGAGGAAGATTTCCCCTTGGGTGGTGACGCCCCGAGGATCGGTCTGGACGAAGGTCCCTTTCGCCTGGGTCAACCCTTCCAGATAGGCCACGGCCCTGTTGACCAGGGCCTGGTCGGCGGCGGGCAGGGCGGCGGCGGCGGGACCGGCGGCCAGCAGTCCGGCGAACGGCGCACAGGCGAGGCCCAGCGCCAGGGTCCGGCGGCTCAGGTCGGGGGTGCGGCTCATCAAATCGGCTCCTTGAGTTCAGCGAACAGTCTATGGGCTGTCAGCGGCGTCAATAGGGCGGGCGGCCTGTCCGGCGCCCGAGGGACGGGCTAACGGCCAGGCTTGGGCTTCGTTCCTGAAGCCCCTCGCAACGCCCGATGGCCACACCCCCTAGCCGGGGGCGGATGAATGGGTCATGTCCGGGGAGTTCAGCCGAGAGCCGGGAGGCCCCCTTGACGACCCTCTGCCGCGACCGCGCCTGGATCGACCGGGCCGTCCAGACCATCGAGGCCGACTTCAACCGCTCGGCCGACACCCACCTGCTGCGCGCGCCCCTGGCCGGGGCGGTGGACCTCTATTTCAAGGATGAGTCGACCCATCCGACCGGCAGCCTGAAGCACCGGCTGGCCAGGTCACTGTTCCTCTACGCCCTGTGCAACGGCTGGATCGGACCCAAGACGCCGGTCATCGAGGCCTCCAGCGGTTCGACCGCGGTGTCGGAGGCCTATTTCGCCCGCCTGCTCGGCCTGCGGTTCATCGCGGTGATGCCCAGGTCCACCTCGGCCGAGAAGGTGGCGCAGATCGAATTCCACGGGGGCGAAACCCACTTTGTCTCCGCCGCCCACGAGGTTTACGCCGAGAGCGCCCGGCTGGCCGCCGACCTCGGCGGCCACTACATGGACCAGTTCACCTATGCCGAGCGGGCCACCGACTGGCGGGGAAACAACAACATCGCCCAGTCGATCTTCAGCCAGCTGGCCCAGGAGCCGCACCCGGTCCCCGCCTGGATCGTGGCTGGGGCCGGCACGGGGGGCACCACCGCGACGCTCGGCCGGTTCATTCGCTATAACCGCGCGCCCACCTGCCTGTGTCTGGCCGACCCGGAGGCCTCGGTCTTCCATCGGCATGTGGCCGATCGGGCGGTGACCACCAGCGAGGGGCGAGGCTCGATCATCGAGGGCATCGGCCGGGCCAGGTGCGAGCCGTCCTTCAATCCCGAACTGATCGACCGGGCCGTCGCCGTGCCGGACGCCGCCAGCATCGCCGGCGCGCGGGTGGCGTCCCGCCGCCTGGGTCGCTCCTGCGGCGGCTCCACCGGCACCAACCTCTGGGCCTGCGCCCAGGTGATCGAGGCCATGGCCGCCAGGGGGCAGGCGGGGTCGGTGGTGACTCTGCTGTGCGATTCCGGCGAGCGCTACGCCAGCACCCTGTCCAATCCCGACTGGCTGGCGGCGGCCGGCATCGACACGGGGCCCTATGAGGCGGCTCTTGAAGCCTTCTTCGACACGGGCCGCTTCGCCCTTTAGTCAGCCGGCCAGGCCTGGCGGGCGCCGTTCAGCTTGTGGACGACGCCCCGACGCATGACGAACTGAACCCGCTCCAGCTCGGCGACATCCTCGAGCGGGCTTTGCGCCACGGCGATGATGTCTGCGGACTTGCCCGGCTCCAGGGTTCCCAGGCTGTCGGACAGGCCAAGCAGGTCGGCGGCGTCGACGGTCGCGCTGCGGATCGCCCGGGCCGGCGTCATGCCGGCCTCGACCATCATCTTGAACTCCGTCGCATTGTCCCCGTGGGCCGAGACGCCGGTGTCGGTGCCAAAGGCGATCTTCACCCCGGCCGCCGCATACTGCTCGACATGCTTGGCATAGGCGATGCGGGCGGCCTCTTCGGCCTTGGCCAGGACGGCGGGGGGCCGCTGGCCGGCCCGGGCCTGGGCGACGGCGGCTTCGGGCGCGATCATGGTCGGCACGAGATAGGCGCCGGTCTGGCGGAACAGGGCCAGGGTCTCGGCGTCGGTGAAGGTGGCGTGCTCGATGGAGTCCACCCCGGCCCGCAGGGCGCCCTCGATGCCGTCTTTGCCATGGGCGTGGGCGGTGGCCTTGCGGCCAAAGGCGTGGGCGGTTTCGACGATGGCCTTCATTTCGTCGTCGAACATCTGCCGGCCAAGGCCTCCAGCCACATTGGACAGCACCCCGCCGGTCGCGGCGAACTTGATCACCTGGGCGCCCTGGGAGACCTGGATGCGCACCGCCCGGCGGCAGGCCTCAGGCCCGTCGCAGGTGTTCACCGCCTCGGCGCGCTCCAGCTCAGCATAGCGCGGGGCGAGCCCGTTGGCGCCGTCCCCGTGGCCGCCGCTGATGGAGATCATCCGACCCGCATTGACGATGGTGGGGCCCTCGATCAGGCCCTTTTCGACCCCGTCGCGCAGGGCGGAGATGGCGGCGGGCTCCGAGCCCAGGTCGCGGACGGTGGTGAAGCCGGCGGCCAGGGTGCGGCGGGCGTTGTCCAGAGCGACGACGAAGCGATCCTCGGCCCCCCGGCTCATGGCTTCCAGCCGGGCGGCGGTCTTGTCGTCGTCGGAGAAGATGTGGACGTGGGAATCGATCAGGCCGGGCAGGACGAATTGAGTGGAGAGGTCGATCAGCCGCGCCCCGGCCGGCGCCGGCTGGTGGCCATCGACGACCTGCACCACCTTGCCGTCCTCGACCACGAGGGTCGCGGCCCCCCGCGGCGCCTGACCTGGGCGATCCAGCAGCGCGCCGGCGTGAATATAGGTCTGAGCCGCCAGGGCCTGGGCCGGCGCGAGCAGGCAAAGGCTGGCGAGAGCGAGCGCAATGGGCCGCAACATGGACGTCTTTCCCCCTGATGGCCGTGATCAGGCCTGTTCGCCAGGCAGTCTAGAGCGCGGGCGGCCGCGGTCCAGGGCGCTTGACCCGGCATGGGCCTGCCGCGGCGGTCAGAGGCTTGCCATCGGACCGGCCGACCCGCCAGGGTGACGCCGCCTCAGGAGGGAACCCCATGCCGTTCGTGCCCGCCGACTTCGCCATCCCGCAGGGCTTTCGCACCGCCGACTTCATCCTGCGGCCTCTGACCATCCACGATCTGATCAAGGACTACGACGCGGTGATGAGCAGCCGCGAGCGGCTGGTCGGGGTGTTCGGGCCAGGGGCCGACTGGCCCGCGGCTGACATGACCCTGGAAGAGGATCTGGTGGATCTCGGCTGGCACCAGGGGGAGTTCGATCGGCGGCGGTCCTTCGCCTACACGGTCATGGCGCCGCGCGCCGGCGGGGGCGAGGGCGCATGCCTCGGGTGCGCCTACATCTATCCGGCCGAGCGGGCCGGCTATGAGGCCAAGGCCTATTGCTGGGTGAGGACCTCGGCCGCGCACCTGGACGGGGCGTTGTTCACCGCGTTTCGGAACTGGATCGCCGCCGACTGGCCGTTCGCCGCCGTGGCCTATCCGGGCCGCGACATCGCCTGGGCCGACTGGTCCGCTATTTGATCACCAGGCCCTGGCCGGTGGGGAGCTCCAGAATCCGGTAGCCGCGGGCCAGCATCCACTGCACCTCGGCGATCATCTGGTCCTGATAGGCCATCCAGCCGAAGTCATCGAGGATCAGGATTCCCCCTGGCGAAATGCGGTCGAACAGCACCTCCAGCGCGCCGATCTCGGCGTTGGCGTTGTTCAAATCCAGGTGCATGAAGGCGATCTTTTCCGGCGCCGCCACCGCCAGACTGTCGGGCACCCGCCCCTGGGTGATGGTCACATTGGACATGTCCGAAAACCGCGCCCGGACCTGGTCCACCAGGGTCTCGCTGTGCTCCAGCATGCTGTGGTGGGGCATGGAGTCGTCGTGCTGGAAGAGGTCGTAGAGGTAGTAGTGACGCGGCAGGTCGGCGAAGCCGACAACCTCTGAGACGATCCGCGCGGAGTTGCCTTTGTAGCAGCCGCACTCGACGAAATCGCCTTCCACCCTGAGCGCCGAGCGCGCCGCCCAGACCAGGGTCACGATCCGCCACAGGGCGCCCCGCTCGGCCACCGTCTCGGCGTTGCGCAGGAAGGCGTCCATGAGGACCTTGTCGTCCAGGAAGCCCAGCCGCTTGGCCAGGGTGATCAGGTTGTCGCCGACGAACAGGCCCCGGGGTTCGGCCATCACCCCGGCGATGCCGTCGACCGCGGCCTGGATTGGCGCCAGATCGGTCACCCCATAGAAGGACCGGGACATGATCGCCGTCGGATGGATGAGCTTGTCTCTGCCGGCCATGGCGCCTCGCGGGTCTGGGTGGGCCGATGATTTAACATGCCCGGGACGCCGCGCCAGCGGGCTCAGGCGATCACCCGGTCAGCCACCGGCGAGGCCGTCGATCGCCCAGGTCTCGCCGTTCGCCACTGGCCAGGCCCAGCGCCCGCATCCGCACCGGCGACAGGGGAACAAGCGCCTGAACCGGCTCCTCGCCGCCCGCCGGACTGGCGGCGACCCGCAGGCCCAGGCTGATGGCCATGTCCACGGCGACCCACTCGGCCTGGGCCCGGTCAGCCCGGCCGATGGCGAAATAGCGCCGCCCCTGTTCAGGATCGCGACCAGGCTCCAGCAGCACCGCAACGACCCAGCCGGCGGGGGCGCGGGACTCCGGGCCGCCCGGGGGGCTCGGCTGTTGGGGGTGTTCTGGAGACCGGGCCATGCCAGGCCTTCGGACCACGGATGACGCGCCAAGCCAAGTCGTCTCAAACGGCCCCCTGGCTATTTCCCCGCGCCACCCCATCTAAGAGGGGCGTCATCGGGCGTGAGCCGCGTCTCAAGCGGTCGATCCCCTCCGATGCGGCGCGATCCAGGTTTTCCATGTCCCCGCTGCTCATTGTGTCGGCGCTCTGCGTTGTCAGCGCCATCCTGGCCCCCGTGGCCTTCTCCCTGCTTGGCCTTCGGCCCCGCTGAGCCCCGCGCGCCTCATCCCCGCGATCCATCGGCGGCTCACGATGAACCTTTTCTGAGCCTCACCCATTCCCACATGGCGGCGCCCGCCGCCCCGGAGACCGCCATGGCCAAGGGCCAGAAAAAGTCCAACAAGGAAGTCCGCAAACCCAAGCAGGCCGCCGCCGCCAAGCCGGAAGCCGCTCCGCGCTCCTTCCTGGACCAGGCTGGCGCCCGGCCCGCGAAGCGCTGACCCAGACTCCGGCTGGCGTGTCGCCCTCGACCTTCGAGATCGTCCACCAGACCATCTACCGGTTCACCCGGCGCGTGGCCTTGCATCCGCACCGGCTGATGCTGCGGCCGCGCGACAGCCACGAGCTGAGCGTGCTGGAGTTCCAGCTGACCTGTTCACCGCCCGCCGACGTGACCTGGAGCCAGGATGTGTTCGGCAACCTCTGCGCCGTGGCGAGCTTTCAGCAGGCTGCAGAGACCCTGTGTATCGAGAGCCGCCTGAAGGTCGCCTCCCGGGCCCAGCCCTGGCCGGTCTTCCCCATTACGCCGGCCGCCCAGACCTATCCCTTCGCTTATGATGACGACGAGGCCGCCGATCTGGGCCGACTGCGCTTGCCCAACCCCGACCCGGACGTGGCGCGCTGGGCGCACGGCTTCATCGCCGGCCCGCGCACCGACACGCTCGCCCTGCTGAAAGACCTCAACGCCGGCGTGCTCGGGGCGGCGGTCTATCGGGTGCGGGACGAGGAGGGGGTCCAGAGCGCCGGCGAGACCCTGCGCCTGGCCAGCGGCTCTTGCCGCGACCTGGCGGCCCTGTTCATCGAAGCGGTCCGTCAGCTGGGCCTGGGCGCGCGGGCGGTCAGCGGCTACCTGTTCGACCCTGATCAGATCGATCGCCAGGCCGACACCACCCACGCCTGGGCCGAGGTCTATCTGCCCGGGGCAGGCTGGATCACCTTCGACCCGACTCACAACAAGATCGGCGCGGCTGGCCTCATCCCCCTGGCGGTAGGTCGGGCCAACGGCCAGATCATGCCGGTGGCCGGCAGCTTCGCCGGATCGGCGCAGGACGCGCCGGCCATGACGGTCTCGGTTCGGATTACGCCGGTCGCCTAGCGCCTTGATTGCGCCCAAAACCTTTGGCAGCGTGCGCGCCATAATCTTCTCTCGCCCCGCCAAGGACCCTCCCATGCCCCGCAACAGCCTTCGCGCCACCATGGCCGCCGCCCTGACGGTCGCCGCCCTGAGCGCCGCCCCAGCTCTGGCCAATCCCGCCGCCGACAAATGCGCCGCCGCCCTCTCGCCCGAGGGCAAGCTGATGCACAAGACCGTCGCCCCCCACGTGAAGCCGGATTCCGACATCGAGAAGCTGATGCGCAGCCATCTGCGCGGCCTGGTCATGGGCGGGAAGCTGAAGCTCAAGACCGCCGAGGCCAATGGCCAGGCGGTGGGCCGCTGCCTGACCCTGCTCAAGGGCTGAGGCGGGGGCCTGTAACCTCAGCCGTGGGCGGGGCGAAGTCTCAGCTAAACCCCTAAGGGACGCGCCCCATGAGACCACTCGTCTTCGCCCTGGCCGCCATCGCCGCCGTCATCCTGGCCCCCGCCGCCGCCCTGGCCGCGCCGATCGCCATAGGCCCGCCGGTGGGGACCAAGGCCCCGGCCCTGGTCGCCACCGACGCGGCTGGCCGGCCGGCCGCCCTGGCGGATCTCGCCGGGCCGCGGGGTCTGGTGCTGGTCTTCGTGCGCTCGGCCCGCTGGTGCCCGTTTTGCCAGACCCAGCTGATCGACCTGCGGGAGGCGCAAGGGGCGCTGAAGGCCAAGGGCTATGGCCTGGCGGCGCTCTCCTATGACAGCCCCGAGGTGTTGGCCCAGTTCGCCGCCCGGCGGGACATTGACTATCCCCTGCTGTCGGACCCCAAGTCCGCGACCATCGACGCTTTTGGCATTCGCGACCCGCAGTATCCGGCGGGCCACATGGCCCATGGCGTGCCGCAGCCGGCCATCTTCATCCTGTCCCGCGATGGCGTGGTGAAGGCCAGTCTGGCCGAGGAAGGCTACCGCACCCGGCCGCCGACCTCGGTGGTCCTGGAGACGGTGTCACGGCTGCCCTGAGGCCGCCGGCGCGCCTTGAATCGCGGCGGGAATGATCCCGCCGTCCAGCAGGGCGTGCAGCTCGCCCACATGGCTCTCCTCCCGCGGCCGCGGCGAGGGGTCGGAGATCATCACCACGGTGAGGTCGAGACTCGGGACGACGAACAGCATCTGACCGCCATACCCCCAGGCGAAATGCACATCGTGGCCGCCAGCCTGCTTGGTGAACCAGCCATAGCCATAGGCGTGACCGCTCCACGGCGAGCGGGTCCGCGGGGTCCAGCTTTCCGCGATCCAGGCCTCGGACAGGATGCGCCGCCCGTCGATCTCGCCCCCCAGCCGGTAGAGCTCGCCGAACCGCAGTAGGGCCTTAGGCGACATCATCATGTCATTGCCGCCGAAATAGACCCCCTGCGGATCCCGCAGCCAGGGCGGGATGGTCACGCCCAGCGGCTGCGCCAGCCAGTCCTGAGCGAGGCTGTGGGTGCTGGTCCCGGCCGCGCGGGTGAGCGCCGCCGACATCAGGTGCGAGGTCCCGGTGGAATAGATCATCCGGCCCCCCGGATCGTCGTCGAAGGGCCTCGCCAGCGCATGGCGCACCCAGTTGGGGCTGGTCACCCAGGCCCCGTAATACTGGCCCGAGGTGCGCCCGAGGCCGGCCTGCATGGACAACAAATGGCCAACCTCGATGTCCTTCAGCCGGGGGTCGCCGCCGGCTGGCAGGTTATCGGCCAGCAGGGGGGCGATCTTCTGGTCGGTTCCGGCCAGCACGCCGCGATCGATGGCTATGCCTACCAGGGCCGACAGCACGGTTTTCGAGGCCGACTTGATGTTCACCGGCTGATCGAGGCTGGGCCCGCGCAGGCGGTGCTCGGCCAGCACCTCGCCGTCCCGGGCGACGATCAGGGCGTGCAGATTGGGCAGGGCGCGGGCCTGCGCGACGACCGTGGCCATAGCGGCCGGGTCCAGACCCTCGGTCTGGACCGCCGGGGGGGCGGCCTGGGCCTGTTCAGCCTCGGGGGCGGGCGAACAGGCGACGGCGATGGCCCCGGCCAGGACCAGGGCGAATTTCGGCGGGAAGGACAGGCTCATGCAGGGGGACTTAGGCGCCCCGACCCCGCCGATCCAGGCAAGGGCGGCCTTTTAGCCCCGGCGCATCACCCCTGTGGCCAGGACCGGAATCAGGTATCCCACCAGCAACAGGGTGTTGGGCGCGATGTTGAGGGCGTAGCCGGTGGCCGCCGACAGGGCGCCGTCGATCACGTACCAGCCGACCACCGACACCGTGACGCCGCGCCACACCGGCGCGGCCCGATCGCCTAGCAGGTCGATGGCCCTGAAGGCCGCCTCCAGGGTCAGCCACCAGCCCAGCGTCACCGCCCCCATCAGGGCGATGGAAAACCGCAAGGGGGCGCCCATCTCGGCCGGCAGCGCCTCGCCCACAAGGTCGAAGATCAGTCGCGCAGGCCCGCTCGTCGCCTCGACGGCGGCGCCGGCCAGGACGAGGCCAAACCCCGCCACCGACAGGCGCCACGCCGCCATCCACTGTCGCCAGAACCCCGTCATCGCCAGTCTCCCACGGCTCATGCGTCGGGAGCAGACTGGCGTGGTCACGGGCGCCGGCCAATGACCTGGCGGGTCATCACCGGCGGACCATCCTTCAGCCTGCAGGCGGCGGCTCCGGGGGCATGGGCGAAGGCGCCGGCGGATCGTACTTCTCCCCGGCCGGATCGCTCGGCTGCACATAGAAGTAGATCAGCACCAGCAGGCCGAGCAGCGGGATGAGCCCGATGAGGACCCACCAGCCGCTGCGCCCTGTGTCATGCAGCCGGCGGATCGCCATGCCCAGATGGGGCAGGAACAGGCCAAGGGTCAGCAGGAGGCCGAAGGGCTCCACGCCGCCGGAGGAGAGGCCCTCGTCCAGGATGCTCGCCGCGATGGCCGCCAGGAACACCGCCAGCACCCACCACCAGAAGGTGGCGCGATCGGTGCGCCCGTCGAAGTTCATATAGTTGGCGAAGCCGTATCTGACCGCCTCGATCATGGTCCTGTCCTTCCGAACGCCTTAGCCCTGGCCTTGCCCTTGGGGTGGGGGAGCCTGCTGCATCGCCCCTCGACTCTGGCGCGTCCTTGTCCAGGATCAAAGCCCTCGCGTGCGACGGCGGCTGTAACGGCCCTCGGGGACGCAGGGCCAGACAAGGATGATTCCATGAGCGAACAGGGCGGCGGCCTGGGCAAGGCCGCCCGGCGATGGTTCGACAAGGCCGAGACCGATCTGGACGCGGCCGAGCGTCGGGTGCTGGCTACCACGGTGGACCGCAGTCCGGTGAGCCGCGACGTCAATGAGACCTTCGAGGGCGAGCAGACCTTCGGTCAGCGGCTGGCCGACAGGGTGGCGTCGGTGGGGGGCTCCTGGACCTTCATCCTGGCCTTCGCCGCCTTCCTCAGCGCCTGGACCCTGCTGAACCTGACCCTGGGGCGCGGGGCCTTCGATCCGTTCCCCTTCATCTTCCTGAACCTGCTGCTCTCTATGCTGGCGGCCATCCAGGCGCCCTTCATCATGATGAGTCAGAACCGGCAGGCGGCGAAGGACCGGATCAATGCGGCCCACGACTATGAGGTGAACCTCAAGGCCGAGATCGAGATCATGGCCCTGCACGACAAGCTCGACCACCTGCGGGTCCAGCAGATCGAGGCCATCCTGACCCGCCAGCAGGAACAGCTCGACCTCATGCGTCAGCTCCTGGAGCGGGAGGAGGGCAGGGGCCGTTAGACCTCGGGGTTCACTGACGGCCAAGTCCAAGCTTCAGCACATGTGCTAGATGTGAGCTCGCACGACGAGGACAAGGACGCCCCAATGCCCGCCGCCACCGACGCCCGTTTCTGGGACAAGGCCGCCCGCAAATATGCCCGCGACCCCATCGGCGACCTGGCCGGCTATGAGCGCACCCTGGAGGCTGTGACCCAGCGTCTGTCGCCGGAGCACCGGGTGCTGGAGCTGGGCTGTGGGACCGGGACCACGGCCTTGCGGCTGGCCTCTGGGGTCGCCGAATATGTGGCCACCGACGTCTCGGCCGAGATGATCGCCATCGCCCGGGAGAAGGCCGACGGCGCGGGCCTCCCCCAACTGACCTTCGAGGTCGCCCGGGCCGAGGCCTCGCCCGGACCAGGGGGGCGTTTCGACGTGGTGCTGGCCTTCAACCTGCTCCATCTGGTCGAGGCCCGGGGCGCGTTGCTGCAGGCCGCCCATCGCGGGCTCAAACCCGGCGGGCTGTTCATCTCCAAGACCCCGTGCCTGAAGGAGATGAACCCCCTCATTCGCGCGGTGATCCCGCTCATGCAGGCGGTGGGCAAGGCGCCTTATGTGGCGGTGTTCGACGCCGCTTGGCTGGAGAATGAGCTGACCGCCTCAGGCTTCGCCATTGTCGAACGCGCCCGTCATGGCTCGAGGCGCCAGGACCCCCGGCCCTATCTGGTGGCGGCGAAGATCTGATTCTGGCGCTGCGCTCCGCCGTCGTAAAACGGAGAAATTTCGGGTTGAGTGTCGGCTCACGCTCGCCTGCCCCGTCCTAGGTCCATTCGGGCGCCGCATCGGCTGGCCTGCACTGACCCTGGAGCTAGACCATGACCTATATCGACGGCTTCGTGATCGCGGTCCCCACGGCCAACCGCCAGAAATTCATCGACCACGCTCTGACCGGCAACAGCGTCTTCATGGAGCTGGGCGCCCTGCGCATCCTGGAGTGCTGGGGCGACGACGTCCCCGACGGCAAGCAGACCGACTTCCGCCGCGCCGTGGCGGCGACAGCGGAGGAGACGGTGGTCTTCTCCTGGATCGAATGGCCGGACAAGGCGACCCGGGACGCGGCCATGGGGCGGATGGAGGCGATGATGGCCACCGATCCGCGGATGAACCCAGAGATCAACCCCATGCCGTTCGACGGCGCCCGCATGATCTATGGCGGCTTCACCCCGGTGGTGACCCTGGAGGCGCCCGCCACCAACAAGGCCGGCGACTTCATCTGGTATGAGCTGCTGACCACCGATGCGGCTGCCGCCCAGGCCTTCTATGGCCAGGTCCTGCCCTGGACCTTCGCCGATTCCGGCCAGGCCGACATGGACTACCGCATCATCAGCGCCCCTGAACACGACGTGGCCGGCCTGATGGCCATCACGCCGGAGATGGCCGAGCATGGCGCGACGCCCGTCTGGCTGCCCTACTTGGCGGTGGACAATGTGGACGCGACCACCGCGGCCGTCACCCAGAAGGGCGGGTCGGTGCAGATGGCGGCCATGGATGTCCCCATGGTCGGGCGCATGGCCATGGTCGCCGACCCGCAAGGGGCGCCGCTCTATGTGATGACGCCGGAGTCCCGCAAGCTCAGCCTGGCCTTCGCCTCTGACCGGCCCCGGGTCGGCCACGCCGCCTGGAACGAGCTGCACACCTCCGATCCGGCCGGCGCCTGGACCTTCTATGGGGAGATGTTCGGCTGGGCGAAGGACGGCGACATGGATATGGGGCCCCTGGGCCGCTACGAATTCATCCGCCACGGGGGCATGATCGGCGCGGTGATGCCGGCCGAGCAGCCGGCCTGGACCGCCTATTTCCGCGTGCCCGATATCGATGTGGCCAAGGCCGCGGTGGAGGCCGGCGGCGGCCAGGTGGTCCAGGGCCCCGACGAAATCCCCGGCGGCGAATTCTCCATGAACTGCCTCGACCCCCAGGGCGCGGCCTTCGGCCTCATCGGCCACCGCAAGGGTTAGAGGGTCACTCCTCCGCTCCCCCTCCACCGTCATGGCCTGGCCCCGCCGGGCCATCCATGAACACCGGCGCAGGTCAGTGTGCATGGGCCCTCGGATCAAGTCCGAGGGCGACGGGGGTTGGTTGGGGAAGCCTCAGCCCGCCTCCGCCAAACGCCGCACATTCTCGATCCCCCGGCGCATATAGGTCCGCCAGAATAGCGCGATCAGCGCCGACAGCGGCGCAGCCATCAGGGTTGACCGGGGGGTGAAGGCGTAGCGCCAGGTGATCTCCGTCCGGTCCGGCGCGGCCTCGACAAAGGTCCATTCGCCAAAGGCCGCCGTGGTCAGGGCCGAGAGCGGGCCGGTGAACCCGTCCACCCGATAGGCGAACTGGGCGCGGCCCCCGCTGGGCGGCGCCCCGTCGCAGGGGTCGCTGGCCAGGATCTCCTCGCGCACCGACGTCCCATCGGCCAGCCGCACCCGCCGCGCGCTGCCCACCACATCCCAAGGTCCCGTCTGATCGCTGGTCCCCACCACGGCGGGGATCGGGCCAGAGCCCCTGGGAAACACCTGCGCGAGATCGATGGGCACGAAGATGGCCCAGACCTGGGCGAGCGAGGCTGCGGCGGTGGTCGAGACTTCAGCGGACGGTCCGGTCTGCGAAATCTCGTTCAAGACGCGCTCACCCATGTTGTCTCCCTCCACACGTCATCCTGGGCCTTGTGCCCGGGATCCCTCGCGAGGCTCGCGCCCGCCCTCGACAGGGCAGGGATGCTCGGCACAGGGCCGAGCATGACGCTACGGGTTTGACGTGGTGGGTGGAAGATTCGTCATAGGCCGCTGGCGGAGAGGGTGGGATTCGAACCCACGGTGCCCGTTAAGGCACGCCGCATTTCGAGTGCGGTGCTTTCGACCACTCAGCCACCTCTCCTAGGGCCAGCAAGGGGGCCTGGGATGAAGCAGGCCCGCTGAGCGAGGCGCGGAACCTACTCAGGTCGGGCTTGCTCCGCAAGCGGCGGATGTTCAGTCCATCAGTCGCTGCATCAGATAGACATAGTGCCGGGCCCAGCGGGCGGCGTTCAGCTGGGGGTCGGCGTCGTTGGCATGGCCGCCGAAGGTGGGCTCGTAATAGATGACGGGGACCTCCAGGGCCGCCAGCGCGGCGGCGAATTTCCGCGCATGGCCGGGATGGACCCGGTCGTCGCGGGTGTTGGTGGTGATGTAGGCCTCCGGGTAGTCGGTCCCGGCCTTGAGGTTCTGATAGGCCGAATAGCGGGCGATGAAGGCGTAGTCCTCAGGCACTTCCGGATCGCCATACTCCCCGATCCAGGAGGCCCCGGCCGGCAGGCGGTGATAGCGCAGCATGTCGATCAGCGGGCTCTCGATCACCACCGCGTTCCACAGCTCCGGGTGCTGGGTCATGGACACGCTGGTCAGCACCCCGCCGTTGGAGCGGCCATAGATGCCCAGACGCCGGGGCGAGGTGATCCCCCGGGCGGTCAGGTCGCGGGCGACGGCGGCGAAGTCATCAAAGGCCAGCTGGCGCTTCTCCCGAAGCACCGACTGGTGCCAGGCCGGGCCGAACTCGCCGCCCCCGCGGATGTTGGCCATGACGAAGGCGCCGCCCCGGGCGAACCACAGCTTGCCGGCTTCGGGCATGTAGCGGGGCGGCATGGCGATCTCGAAGCCGCCATAGCCCAGCATCAGGGTGGGGATCTGGCCATCCAGAGGCGCGTCCTTGGGTCGGACTACGAAATAGGGGATCTGGGCGCCGTCGCTGGAGGTCGCCCAGTGCTGCTCCACCAGATGGGTCGAGGGGTCGAACCGGTCAGGCAGGGCGGCGATCTGGCGGGCGCTCAGGCTTGCTGCGTCAGCCAGCCACAGGCTGGTGGGGGTAAGAAAGCCCTCGATCTTCAAGAACAGCTGATCGCTGGCGCCTGACAGGTCGGTGAGCGTGATGTTGGCGTCGCCGGGCAGCCCCAGGCGGCTGGAGGTCCAGGCGCCGCTCGCAAAGCGCCAGACGTCCACGGCGCCCTTCACATTTTCCAGGATCGCGACGACCAGGCGGCTGTCTGTGGCGCCCACCTGCTTGATGGCTTGGCGGGGGCCGGGCGCGAAGATCAGCTGGGCCTTGGCGCCGGCCGGATCGGCCTTGAGAGCTGTGAGCTCGAAGGCCACCAGGGCGCCCTGGGGCAGGTCGCCGTGAGCCTCCTGCAGGGAGAACACCACCTGGCCGCTCACATAGGCCTCGTACTCGGCCTTTTTCGGCAGGGGCAGGCGGACGGGCTCAGGCCCGCCCAGCAGCATGTAGTCGCTGTCGTAGAAGGTCAGGCCGCGCCTCGCGATCACCGCGTCAGCTTGGCCGCCCTCGCCGCGCAGGACCAGGGGGGAGACCGAGACGTCGCTCGGCGCGCCCCGATAGAGCTCAACGGTCGCGCCGTCCCGGGTGAGCGACTTGAGCACATAGGCGTAGCCGGACTCGGTGACCTCGCCCGGCGTCCATTCTCGGGCGACCAGCAAGGTGTCAGGGTCGAGCCAGACGGCGGCCTGCTTGCCCTCGGCGAGCTTGAAGCCGCCCTCGATGAAGGCCTTGACGTTCGTGTCGAACTCGCGGATCTCCACGGCGTCGCCGCCCCCGTCGGACAGCTCCACCAGGCAGAGGGTGTCGGCCGGCTTCAGGCATTCGGCCCATTGGAAGAACCAGTTGCGGCTCTCGGCCTTGGCCAGGGCGTCCACATCAAGTGTCGTGGTCCAGTCGGGCGCGCCGGCGGCGTAGGCCTCCAGGCTCGCATGACGCCACAGGCCGTGGGGGTTGGCGTCGTCCTGCCAGAGATTGTCCACCCCGCCCGCGCGGAAGCTCGGCGTGGCGATCCGGTCCTGGGCGCTGAAGATCGCCCGGGCCTCGGCCAGCAACGTCTCGTAGCGGGGATCACCGTCCAGCCTGGCTTGCGCGTTGGCGTTCTGCGCTTCCACCCAGGCCATGGCCCGGGGACCGTCCACCTCTTCCAGCCACTGGAAGGGGTCCGGCGCGCCGGCCCGCGGGGGGCTCGTGGGCGGCTCGGCATTTTGGGCCACGGCGGCGGCGGGGATCAGAAGGGCGGCGCAGAGCAGGGGAAGCAGGGTGTTCATGCCCCTTTCCTAGAACTGGCGGGGGCGATCTGTCTTCCCCCGCCTGCGTCACCCGGGATGATTTGGTCAGGCTTCTGCCCTATATGTCGGCCGCCATGAGCCGTCCGTTCCTGAAGATGAACGGGCTCGGCAACGACTTTGTCGTGGTCGAGGCCCGCAGCGAGCTCTTTGCGCCTAGCGCAGAGGAGGTGCGCGCCATCGCCAACCGCGAGGGCGGGATCGGCTGCGACCAGCTGATCGCCATTGAGCCCGCGGCCGGCGAGGCCGATGTGCGGGTCCGGTTCTGGAACGCGGATGGCGAAGAGGTCGGCGCCTGCGGCAACGGCTCGCGCTGCGTCGGCTGGCTGGTCATGGAGGCCACAGGCCGCGACGCCGCCGTGCTGGAGGTGGGCGATCGCCTGCTGCGCACCAGCCGGGCGGGCGATGGCCTGGTCAGCGTCGACATGGGTGAGCCCGGCCTCGACTGGACCGACATCCCCCTGGACGAGCCCATGGACACCCGCGGCATCGAGCTGCAGGTCGGCCCCATCGATGCGCCCCTGCTGCATACGCCGGGCTGCGTCTCCATGGGCAATCCCCATGTGGTCTTCTTCGTGGACGATATCGACACCGCCCCGGTGCGCGAAGTCGGCCCGATGATCGAGCATCACCGGCTGTTCCCCGAGGGGGTCAATGTGGGCTTTGCGCAGGTAAAGGCCCGCGACCACATCCGCCTTAGGGTCTGGGAGCGCGGGGCGGGCCTGACAAAGGCCTGCGGCACCGGCGCCTGCGCGGCCCTGGTGGCCTGCGCGCGGCGGGGGCTGACAGACCGGACGGCGCGGCTGGAGCTGGACGGCGGCGACCTGACCATCGAGTGGCGCGAAGCCGACGGCCACGTGATCATGACCGGCCCGGCCAGCCTCGACTTCACCGGAACCCTGCCGTGAGCGGGGAGACCACGCCCGGCGTGGACATCGTCACCTTCGGCTGCCGGCTGAACGCCTATGAGAGCGAGGTCATCCGCGCCCGGGCCGCCGAGGACGGCCTGTCCGACGCCATCGTCTTCAATACGTGTGCGGTGACCAATGAGGCGGTGCGCCAGGCCCGCCAGGCGATCCGCAAGGCCCGCCGCGAGCGGCCGGGCGCCCGGGTGATCGTCACCGGCTGCGCGGCCCAGATCGACCCGGCCGCCTTTGCCGCCATGGATGAGGTCGATCTTGTCCTGGGCAATGCGGAGAAGAGTGCGGCCGGCGCCTATCTCGACCGGCCGGCCGAGGGCCGGGTGCGGGTCAACGACATCATGAGCGTGCGCGAGACCGCCGGCCACCTGATCGACGGGCTTAAGGACCGGGCGCGGGCCTATGTGGAGGTGCAGAACGGCTGCGACCACCGCTGCACCTTCTGCATCATCCCGTTCGGCCGCGGCAATTCCCGCTCGGCGCCGGCCGGCGAGGTGGTCGAGCAGGTCCGTCGTCTGGCGGCCGAGGGCTATGCCGAGGTGGTGCTGACCGGCGTGGACGTCACCAGTTGGGGCGCCGACCTGCCGGGTCAGCCCAGCCTGGGCCAGCTGGTCGGGCGGATCCTGAAACTGGTCCCCGAACTGCCTCGCCTGCGGCTGTCGTCCATCGACGCGGCCGAGATCGACGACGACCTGCTGGCCCTGTTCGCCGGCGAGCCGCGGCTGGCGCCCTATCTGCACCTGTCCCTGCAGGCCGGGGACGACATGATCCTCAAGCGCATGAAGCGCCGCCACAGCCGGGCCGACGCGCTCGCCCTGGTGGCCAAGGTCCGCGCCGTGCGCCCCGACGTGGCCTTCGGCGCCGACCTGATCGCGGGCTTCCCCACCGAGACGGACGCCATGTTCGCCAACACCCTGAAGCTGGTGGACGAGGCGGGGCTCGCCTACCTGCACGTCTTCCCGTTCAGCCCCCGGCCCGGCACGCCGGCCGCGCGGATGCCGCAGTTGCCTAAGGCGGAGATCAAGGCCCGCGCCGCCGCCCTGCGCGCGGCGGGCGAAGCGGCGCTCTCCCGGCACCTTGACCGCCAGGTGGGCCGGACGGTCGAAGCCCTGATCGAGCGGCCGGGCGTGGCCCGCGCGCCGGACTTCACCGAAATCCACTACGAGGGCGAGGCGGTGGTCGGCCAGATCACGCCCTTGCGCATCACCGGCCACGCCGGCGGCAAGGCCCTGGCGGTCGTGCCCATCCTGGCGGCGGCGGAGTAGGCGCACGAGGCGGCGGTCGCTGAGCCCCCGCCCCCACCGCCGTCATCCTGGGCCTTGTGCCCAGGATCCCTCTCGCCGCTTGCGCCCGCCCCGACGAGGGACCCTCGGGACGAGCCCGAGGGTGACGATCGGGGCGTCAGCGCTTAGTCTTCCTCGTCAGGCGTCGCGCGGCCGGGGAAGCCGGGCAGGGACCAGCGGAAGAGGATGGCGCCGGCGCGGATGGCCAGACCGACCCCAAAGCCGGCCAGGGCCGAGGGCAGCTGAGGAACGCCCATCACATTCAAGACCACGAAGACGCAGGCCCCCACCAGGGCGGCGGTGACATAGATCTCCCGCTTGAGCAGCACCGAGGGCTCTTCGGCCAGAACGTCGCGCAGCACCCCGCCGAAGGTGGCGGTCAGCACCCCCATGACCACGGCCGCGCCGGCCGGAACCCCGAAGGCGAGCGCCTTGGCCGCGCCGACCACGGCGTAGGCGCACAGCCCCAGCGCATCGAGCCAGGTGAGGATGAACAGCCGCGCCTTGCCCGCCCCGAACAGCCAGACGGCGACCGAGGCGGCCAGGGGCGCGATCAGATATTCTGGCCGGACCACCCAGAAGACCGGCGCATCGATCAGCAGGTCCCGCAGGGTCCCCCCGCCGACCCCGGTCACGGCGGCGAAGAAGGTGAAGGTGACGATGTCGTGCTTGCGCCGCGCCGCGGCCAGGGCGCCCGAGGCGCCGAAGACGAACACGGCGGCGTAGTCCAGCCAGACAAGGGCCGCCCCCAGGCCGTCCTCCATGTCTCGGTTCCTCCGGTTCGAAGCGATGCTAGCCCGCCCTGCCCGATCCTGCGAGGGCAGGTGACGGAGACGGCGGCGGCGGCTAGAAGCGCCCCATGACGCAGGAAAAAAAGGGCTGGCTGCAGCGGCTGACCACCGGCCTGTCGCGCTCGTCGCGGCAGATGTCCGAGACCGTGGTGGCGAGCTTCGTCAAGCAGCCCCTGGATCAGGCCAAGCTGGACGAGCTTGAGGAGATGCTGATCGAGGCCGATCTCGGCCCCCATTCGGCCGCCCGGATCACCGCCCGCTTCGCCGAGACGCGCTTTGGCAAGACCGCCGACGAGACCGAGATCAAGGAGGCCCTGGCGGGGGCTATCGGCGAGGAGCTGTCCGCCCGCCGCGGGACCTTTGACCCCCTGAGCGGCCCCAAGCCCTATGTGGTGATGTTCATCGGGGTCAACGGCTCGGGCAAGACAACGACGCTCGGCAAGATCGCCACCGACCTGACCCGCCAGGGGGCCAAGGTGCTGGTGGTGGCCGGCGACACCTTCCGCGCCGCCGCCGTCGAACAGCTGGCCGTCTGGGCGCAGCGAGCCGGCGCCGACTTCATGTCGCGGCCCACGGGTTCGGACGCCGCAGGGCTCGCCTATGACGCCCTGGAGCGCGCCCGGGCCGAGAATTACGACGTCCTGCTGATCGATACCGCCGGCCGGCTGCAGAACAAGCAGGGCCTGATGGACGAGCTCCTGAAGATCAACCGGGTGCTGAAAAAGGTCGATCCCGAGGCGCCGCACGAAACCCTGCTGGTCCTGGACGCCACGGTGGGGCGCAACGCGCTCAATCAGGAGAACATCTTCGGCAATCAGATCGGCGTCTCCGGAATCGTCATGACCAAGCTCGACGGTACGGCCCGTGGTGGGGTTCTGGTGCCGGTGGCCCAGGCCTCTGACTCGCCGATCAAGCTGATCGGGGTTGGCGAAGGGGTCGATGATCTGCAACCCTTCGAGCCTCGGGCCTTTGCGAGGTCCCTGGTCGGACTGGATACTCCATGACGCTATCGCCGCAGACCCGCCGGACGGTTCGCTTCATCGTCGACTATGGTGGTCTGATCACCTTCCTCGTCGGCTTCTTCCTGTCGGGCCGTGACCTGGTCGAGGCCACCAAGTGGCTGATTGGCGGCTCGGCCGTGGCCCTGCTCATCGGCCTTGTGGTCGAGCGGCGCATTGCGCCTCTGCCGGCGATCTCCGGGGGGGCGGCGCTGTTCTTTGGCGTCCTCACCGTGGCCTTCGATGATCCGATCTTCGTGAAGATCAAGCCGACCATCATGAACCTGCTGTTCGCCGCGGGCCTGCTGATCGGACTGGCGCTCGGCAAGAGCCCGCTCAAACTGCTGATGGGGTCCAGCATCCAGCTGCCCGACGTGGCCTGGCGCAAGCTGACCCTGAGCTACGGCCTGTTCTTCGCCTTCCTGGCGGGGCTGAACGAGGTGATCTGGCGCACTCAGAGCGATGAGGTCTGGGTGCTGTTCCGCATGCCCGGCATTCTGATCCTGACCCTGGTCTTCTCCTTCACCCAGGTGCCGCTGATGATGAAATACGCCAAGACCGACGATCCGCCCCCGCCGCCGACCCCAGGATAGGCGCCCGGACGGTGGCTTTGCGCCGCCCACGGACCTTCCGTCGTCAAAGCGACGCACAAGGCCTATATCTTTTCTGGCGGTCGGGTTTGACGCGGGGAGAGCGGGCCGATGGCGAAGAACAAGAATCCAGATGATCTCGGCGCCGGCGGCTCGGGCGTGCCGGCCCTCGACGGCTCCCCCAGCCATCTGCTGCACCGGGCGCTACAGGTCTCCCTCGACATCTATGCCGAGACCTTCGGCGACAGCGACCTGACCCAGAGACAATATGCGGTGCTTTCGGCGGTGGAGGCCCAGGAGGGGCTGACCCAGACCGACCTGGTGCGCGCCACCGGCATCGACCGCTCCACCCTGGCCGACATGGCCGCCCGGATGATCGCCAAGGGCCTGCTGGCCCGGGAGCGCTCCCAGGCCGACGCCCGGGCCAATGCGGTGCGGCTGACCGAGGCTGGCGTGGCGGTGCTCGCCGAGGCGCGGCCGAAGATGGCCCAGGCCGATGAGCGGCTGATGCGGCTGGTCAGCGGCGGCAAGCGCGAGACCTTCCTGGCCCAACTGCGCCAGATGGTGGCGGCCGGCGAGGCCGGCCCAGAGGCCCTGGCCGGCGAGGCCGCCCCCAAGGCCGAGAAGGTCGCAAAGCCCAAGAAGGACAAGCCCCCCAAGGACAAGAGCCTGAAGGGCGAGGGCAAGAAGAAGAAAAAGGCCAAGAAGGCGGCCTGATCCCGGCGGCGCGTCGCCCATGAAAAAGCCCCGGCGGGAGATCCGCCGGGGCTTCGTCGTTCTTGATCTCTGCTGAGCGCCTAGCGGCGGTCGCCGAAGATGGCCAGCAGGAATTGGAACAGGTTGATGAAGTTGATGTAGAGGCTCAGCGCCCCATAGTTGGTCGCAACGCCCATGGCCGCTTCGTCGCCGCCCAGCTGATAATAGGTCATCTTCAGGCGCTGGGTGTCGAAGGCGATGAGGCCCGCGAAGATCAGCACGCCGAGAACGCTGATGATGAAGTTCATCATCGAGTTCTGGATGAACATATTCACCACCATGGCGATGATCAGGCCGAACAGGCCGACGATCAGGAAGCTGCCGAAGGCCGTGAGGTCCTTCTTGGTGGTGTAGCCGAACAGGGACAGGCCGCCGAAGGCGGTGGCCGTGATCAGGAAGGTCGAGGCGATGGATCCGCCGGTATAGACCAGGGTCAGCACGCCCATGCCGGCGCCGATCAGGGCGACGATGGTCCAGTAGAGCATCCCGGAGGTCTTCGGCGTGGCGTTCTTCAGGGCGAAGGCCCCGAACAGCATCACGGCCAGCGGCGCGAACGCCACAATCATCCCCAGGAGGGTCATTCCGGCCAGGCGTCCGTCCGGGCCGACCGTGTACATCAGGTCGCGGACAGGCGGATATTGACCCGTCACGAAGGCCAGAGCGGCCGACAGGACGAGGCCAAGCGCCACCTTGTTGTAGACGCCAAGCATGAAAGCGCGAAGACCCGCGTCCACCGACATGTCGGCGCGATCCGCGGGGATCGAGCGCGCGTGGGCGCGGTTGAAGTCGCTCATCGAGGCAAAGCCCTTTCTTGTGCGCGTCCACGATTGGACGCCTGCCTAATATCGGGACCCCAGGGGCTCCTGACAAGGATAACCGGTAAGCGGGCAAGGGATATCGCCGGTTCCACCCCAGGTTTGCGCCGGGCTTCCCCGATCCGAACGGCTTGGAGGCCCCCGTCCCCCTGGTCTAGAACGGCCCCATGCTTCGTCTCTTCGCCGCCCTGGCTGTGCCCGAGGATGTCGCCCTGGCGCTCAGCGCCCGGCAGCGAGACCTTGAGGGCGCCCGTTGGCGGCCCCTGCAGGCCCTGCACATCACCCTGCGCTTTTTCGGCGAAATCCCGGAAAACCAGGCCGACGACCTGGACGCCGAGCTGGGCTGCGTCACCGGCCGACCCCTGCAGATCGCGCTGGAGGGCGTCGGCGCCTTCGGCGAAGGCCGGGACATCCACGCGATCTGGGCCGGGGTGGCCGAGAATGCCGAGCTCCGCCAGCTCGCCGGTCGCTGCGAGGCCGCGGCCCGCCGGGCGGGGCTCGCGCCCGACCGCCGCAACTACCGGCCCCACGTGACGCTGGCCTATCTGTCGCGGCCGGAGCCTGCGGCGGTGGCGGCCTGGATCCAGACCCACAACCTGCTGAAATCGCCGCCTTTTGGGGTGGCGAGTTTCGGCCTCTATTCCAGCCGCAAGGGCTCGAGCGGGCCGGCCTATCATCTGGAGCGGGACTATCCCCTGATCTGAGGCTCCGAAGGGCGCACGCCCTCAGGCGACGGCGTAGTCCTTCAGCACGCCCAGGGGCACGATGGCCAGCGTCTCCTCGTGGGTCGCCTCCAGCACCAGTTTCGGCGCGCAGCCGGCGTCCAAAGCCTCTTTCCAGCGGGGCGCGCACAGGCACCACCGATCGCCGGGCCGCAGTCCCGGAAAGCCGCTTTCCGGCACAGGGGTCGACAGGTCGTTGCCCCGGGACCGGGAGAAGGCCAGGAAGTCGGCGGTCATCACCGCGCAGACCGTGTGCAGCCCAATATCGTGGGGGCCGGTCTCGCAGCAGCCGTTGCGGAAGAATCCGGTGACAGGGTCCATGGAGCAGCGTGCGAGCTCGCCCCCCAGGACGTTCTTGGCTTCGGCGTCGTATCGGATGGTCATGGTCCTATCCTAGACGCTAAGACAGGGCCTGCGCCAAGGGAGTCCCGCACCCATGAGACCGCCTTCCGCCGACGCCGCCCCGCCGCCCGGCCGCCCCCGGCGCAGCGCGCTTTACATGCCCGCCGCCAATCCCCGGGCCCTGGCCAAGGCCCGCGACCTGCCGTGTGACGTCGTAATCCTTGATCTGGAGGACGCCGTGGCGCCCGACGCCAAGGTCGAGGCCCGCCAGGCCGCCTGCGCCGCGGTAGCTGAGGGGGGGTTCGGCGCCCGGGAGGTGGTGATCCGTATCAACGGCCTGAGCACCGAGTGGGGCGAGGCCGACCTTGACGCCGCCGCCCAGGCCCGCCCGGACGCCATCCTGGTCCCCAAGGTCGACGGACCCGACGACCTGGCCCCCTATGCGCAGGCGCTGCCTCAGGGTGTGGCGCTCTGGGCGATGGTCGAGACCTGCCAGGTCCTGTTCCGCCTCGACGCCCTGGGGGCGGCGGCGAAGGCCCACGGGCTCACAACGCTGGTCGCAGGGACCAATGACCTCGCCAAGGAGATGGGCTGCCGTCATGACGCCGAGCGCGCGCCCCTGCTGGCGCCCCTGTCCATGATGGTGGCCGCGGCCCGCGCGCACGGACTTGTGATCCTGGACGGGGTCTTCAATGGCATCGACGACGCCCCGGGCCTCGCACGCCAGTGCGCCCAGGGGGAAGCCTTCGGATTCGACGGCAAGACGCTGATCCATCCCAACCAGATCGAGGCCGCCAACCGGGCCTTTTCCCCCGATCCGGAGGCCGTCACCTGGGCCCGGCGGGTGGTGGAGGCCTTTGATTCGCCGGAAAACACCGCTAGGGGCGTCCTTCGCGTGGAGGGGCGCATGGTCGAGCGGCTGCACCTGGAACAGGCCCGTCGCCTGCTCGCCGTGGCCGACGCCATCGCCGCGACCTGACCGGCCGCCTGCAAGACCGAGGAGCCTCGCCCCATGGGATGGACCGCCCCGCCCCGCCGCCACCTGGCCCTGGTGGCGCCGCTCGCCGTCCTGCTGACGGCCGCCCCGGCGCTGGCGCAGTCGTCTGATCCCATCGGCGACCTGCTGGGGGCCGAGGGTCCTCAGGTGACCGCCCCGCCGGTCGTGGCCGAGCCTGCGCCCGCCCCGCCGCCGGCCACCCAGCCGCCGCCCGTTGTGACGGCTCCGACGCCCGCCCCGACGCCGCGGAGCCAGCCGCCACAGTCCCGCCCGGCCCCGGCGCCACAGGCCCAGACGCCCGCCCAAACGCCTGCCCAGCGGCCTGACCGCACCATCGCCTCACAGCCAGTCTTCCTGGACGAGCGCCAGGCTGTGGCCGGCCAGCTGAGCGCGGAGGAGCGCAGCTATGAGGAGCGTCTGCGGGCCTCCTACAATTCAGCCCAGGGCCTCCAGGGCCCGCTGGACGGCGGCTGGGCCCTGATGACCACCGCCGGCCAGGATCTCTACGCCCTGCGCTTCGTCGATCGCGGCTCAGGCCCCCTCGAAGGCGCCTGGCGCGACGCCCGCCGGCCCGGCGCGTTGGACGGCTTCGGCTTCCTCGACAACATCGAACGCCGCGGCGGCCAGGTGACGCTGCGCTTCACGCCCCGGCGGGGCGCCCCGCCCACGGTGATCACCCTGTCAGCCGCGGCCGACGGCCACTGGTCGGGCGACATGGTGGAAGAGGGCGCGCCGCGCAGCGTCCTTATGCGTCGGCGCTAGAGCGCGCGGCCCCGGGCGCCAGACGCGCCACAGATGCGGCCGGTTGACGCAGGAGCCGCCACCACCTGGAGGCGAGTTCACGGTCATCCGGCGACAAACTATTGAAATCTCATGATTTCGATTCCGCCTGACGGGCGGACAGCGAAGCGCCCCTGGCCATCTGGCCGGGGACGTTAAACCCTTGAGCAAGGCTGCCTGGAGATAGGTGAGGCTTCCGACCCCATCCATGCGCCCATGGCGCAGAGGCCTGAAGCGATGACCATCTCCAACCGCATTCAGCTCATCCTGGCGACACCCCTGCTGGCCCTTCTCCTGGCCATGGCGGCGCTTCTCACCCAGAGCTGGAATGGCCTCCAGCGCACCGATGCGATCCTGCATGAGGTGGCCGCCGCCGCCGCCGGGGGGAGGCTGGTGCATGAGCTGCAGGCCGAGCGCAGCCTCTCGAACCTGCGACTCGTGACGGGGACCGCCCCGGCCGGACTGGATGACCAGCGCGCTGGCGTGGATGGGGCCGTCCAGGCCTATCGTGCGGCGGTGGCCGATGCCCCGCCCCATATCAGCGCCGGGGTGCTCAGCGCCCTGGAGGGGTTGCCCGCCCTCCGCGCGGCGGTGGATGCGGACGGCCTGACGACCGAGACCCTGATGGCCGGCTATGACGGGATCATCGAGGCGGAGCTGGCCTCCCTGGAGGAGGTGGCCATCGACGCCGCCCAGGAGGGCCACACCCTCGGCGCGGCCTTCCGGGCCTATGACGCGGCGGTGATCGGCAAGGAGCTGGCCGCCGAAGAGCGCGCGGTCACCCTGGCGAGTCTGGCCGACGGTGGGCTGACGCCTGAGGATCTGGCGATGGTCAGCCGGCTGCAGGGGGGCGAAACCGCCGCCTTCGCCTTCCTTGATCACACGACCGAGCCCGCGATCGGCGAGGTCTGGGCGGCCTTCCTGGCCTCCCCCGAGAACGGCGCCGTCGTCGATCTGCGCGCCGACATTACGGGGGGCGGAGCGCCGCCGATGGAGGTCTGGTACGAGGCGGCGAGCCGCCGAGCCGAGGCTCTGCATCGTCTGGAGGAGGACCTGGCCCGCCAGGTGGACGCCGCCGCCCAGGCCGCGGCGTCTGAACACCGGCGCACCCTTGGCCTGTTGGCCGTGATCCTTTCAGCCACGCTGATCGGCGTCGTCGCCCTGGGGGTGCGGGTGGCGCGCTCCATCACCCGGCCCATGGCCGAGCTGACCGACGGCATGGGGCGGCTGGCGGCGGGGGATACGGCCGTGGCCATCGACCACATGGACCGCCGGGACGAGCTGGGCGTCATGAGCCGGGCCCTGGCCCACTTCCGGGACATTCTGGTGGCCAAGCGCAAGGCTGACGCCGAGCTGGCCCAGGCCGAGGCGCGAGCCCTGGAGGAGCGGCAGGCCGCTGAGGCCCGGGCTCTGGCCAGCGAGCGGGCCTTGGTGGCCGGCAGCATCGGCGCCGCCATTGGGCGACTGGCCGAGGGCGACCTCACCCATCGTCTGTCGGGAGACCTGCCCGACGCCTATCTGCAGCTGGCCGCCGACTTCAACGGGGCGATGGACCGGGTGAGCGGGGTGATGGGCGCCATCGCCGAGCTGACCCGCACCCTGCATGGCAGCGCCGAGGAGCTCAGCCGCGCGTCAGACGACCTGTCCCGCCGGACCGAGCAGCAGGCCGCCAGCCTGGAGGAATCCGCCGCGGCCCTGGAACAGACCGCCCAGTCGGTCCGCAAGACCGCCAACGGGGTCGGCCATACCCGTGAAGTGATCGCCGGGACTTCCAGGGCCTCGCGGGACACCAGCGCCGTGGTTCAGGACGCCGTCGACGCCATGGCGCGGATCGAGTCCTCGGCCGGCCGCATCTCCACCATCATCGGGGTGATCGACGAAATCGCCTTTCAGACCAACCTGCTGGCCCTGAACGCGGGCGTGGAGGCGGCGCGGGCCGGGGAGGCCGGGCGCGGCTTTGCGGTGGTGGCCTCAGAGGTGCGGGCTCTGGCCCAGCGCTCGGCCGATGCGGCCAAGGAGATCAAGGGCCTGATCGCCGCCTCGACCCAGAACGTCAATGAAGGCGTCGGCCTGGTGCGGCGCACAGGCGGGGCGATTTCCGACATCACTGCGCAGGTGAGCGCCATCGACGCCCTGGTCGCCGAGATCGCCGCCTCCGCCCAGGAGCAGGCCCACGCCCTGGCCCTGGTCAGTCAGGCGGTGAGCCAGATGGATTCGGTGACCCAGCAGAACGCCGCCATGTCCGAAGAGAGCACCGCGGCCAGCCAGTCGGTGAGCCACGAGGCTGACCGCCTGAGGCAGATGATTGGCCACTTCCGCATCGCCGCGGCGAACGGCGGGAGCGACCGTCGGGTCGCCGCCTGAGCCTGGCCTCAGGGGTGCGGCGCCAGGCCAAGCGCCCGGCGCGCCGTGGCCAGGGCGGCCTCCAGTTCCGACGGGCCATAGGGCCTGGCCCCTCCGCGACCCCAGACCGGGTCGGGCCAGGCCGGATCATCGGCCCGGCGGCCCACCACATGGATGTGCAGCTGGGGCGTCACATTGCCCAGGGCGCCGACATTCAGCTTTTCCACCGGGCGCCCTGAGGCCTCCCCCAGGGCGCGGACAGCGCCCCCTGCGGCGACGATCTCCTCCGTGAGGGCTGCCCGCTCGGCCGGCGGCAGGTCTTCCAGCTCGCGCAGGCCGGCGCGGCGGGGGAGGAGGACGATCCAGGGATAGCGCGCGTCGTCCTGCAGTCGGGCGGCGCATAGGCCAAGATCGCCAATCTCGTGGGAGGTGCGGACGAAGGCGGGATCGAGCTCGAACATGGTCCCACACTGATCAAGGCCGCCGCCCCGGGCAAGGCCGCGCGCCGCCGCCCTTGCCGCAGGGGCGGTCCTTGGGCTACGGGACCGCCGACACACGACGTCTTGGCCCCTATCCAGGAGAGCTCTCCATGACCACGAAGCCCCCCGTCCGCGTGGCGGTCACCGGCGCGGCCGGCAATATCGGCTACGCCCTGCTCTTCCGCATCGCCTCGGGCGAGATGCTGGGCAAGGACCAGCCGGTCATCCTGCAGATGCTGGAGATCCCCACCGAAGGCGCCCAGAAGGCCCTGAAGGGCGTGGCCATGGAGCTGGACGACTGCGCGTTCCCGCTGCTGGCCGACATGGTTCTGACCGATGATCCGAAGGTGGCCTTCAAGGACGCCAACTGGAGCCTGCTGGTGGGCTCCAAGCCCCGCGGCCCCGGCATGGAGCGCGCCGACCTCCTTAAGGACAACGGCAAGATCTTCATCGCCCAGGGCAAGGCCATCGACGAAGTGGCCGCCGATGACGCCCGGGTGGCGGTGGTGGGCAACCCCTGCAACACCAACGTCATGATCGCCGCCAGCCAGGCCAAGCGCCTGAGCCCCGATCGCTTCACCGCCATGGTGCGCCTGGACGAGAACCGCGGCCGCGCCCAGCTGGCCAAGAAGGCCGGCGTGTCGATCAACGACGTGTCCGACCTCTACATCTACGGCAACCACAGCCCGACCATGTTCGCCGACTTCACCCACGCCAAGATCGGCGGCAAGGCCGCCGCCGACGTCATCGGCGACGAGGCCTGGCTGAAGAACGACTACCTGCCCACCGTGGGCAAGCGCGGCGCGGCCATCATCGAGGCCCGCGGTCAGAGCTCGGCGGCCTCGGCGGCCAACGCCCTGATCGACCATGTCCGCGACCTGGTCACGCCCGGCAAGATCCACTCGGTCGCCGTCAATTCGGAAGGCCGTTACGGCTTCGCCGAGGGCGTCTGGGCCGGCATGCCGGTGAAGACCACTGCGCCTGGCGCCTACGAAGTCGTCACCAGCTACGAGATGGACGAGTTCGCCAAGTCGAAGATCGCGCTGACCAATGACGAACTGGTCGGCGAGCGCGACACAGTCAAGGACATGCTCGGCTGATCGGGCTTCGCTAGCCTTCCAGTTGCGATCGACCTGCAGAGGGCGGCCCCGGGAAACCTGGGCCGCCCTTTCCTATGACGCCTACCAGGACGGCGGCCAGGCTGGTTCCTCCGGCGGGGCGAAGGCGGCCTGGTCCTGCAGCTCGGCGATGCGGGCGGCATAGACCTCAGCCACGGCGGCCGGCGCCTCCCGGGCGGCGTCCTCCCGGGCCCTGAGCCAGCGGCGCTGCTGACGTTCCAGCCGCCAGTCGGGAATTCCTGCGGCCAGGGCCTGCTCATAGGCGGCGGCCAGCTGCAGGTCGGCCTGGGCCAGAACCGGATCGGCGCAGACCACCCGCTCGGCGGGCGTGCGAGCCCGCCGGCAATCGAAACTGGGGGAGAAGGCCAGGCTGGCCGGCTGGCGCAGCTCTTCGGCGGGGCGGGGCGGCGCCTCGGGCGCCTGGGCCAGGGCGGCCTCGGGCGGAGGCGCAGGCTCCAGCGGCGGATTATGCGGCGCGGCGTGCGCCATGTCCTGCGGAAGCACATCCAGCGGCGCGCCCGGCGCCGGCGTCGGGGCTGGCCCTGCGGGGCGTTCGGCCACCTGGATGTCCAGGGTCTCCGCCCCCGGGGCGGCCATGTCCGGCGGCTCGCCCGGCAGGGCGAGCCCCAGGGCCAGGGCGCCGATCACGGCGAGCCCGGCCCCCCCGGCGATCCAAAGGCCGTAGGGCCTGCGGCGCGCGGGCGGCGCCTCGCCCCCTCGCAGCCGCAGATCGCCGTCCTGCGGCGAAGGGCCGTCGGGCTCTGACATGTCGGTCTCTGGAGCGTCGAGGTTCATGGGCGGGCGCCTTATGATCTGGCGGGCGGGTATCGACAAGGCTGGGCGCTTACGCCTGAATTGCGGCTGAACGATGCGACCAGGGGGAGGCTCATGAGGGTGAACACTGTGGCCATGGGTCAGGCTCCGGGGCCGACCCTTGAAACCGAGCGGCTGATCCTGCGGCCCCCGGCCATGACCGATTTCGAGGCCTGGTGCGCCTTTTCCGCCGACGAGGAGGCCGCCCGCCATATCGGCGGGGTGATGAGTCCGGCCCAGGTCTGGCGTTCGATGATGACCATCGCCGGGTCCTGGTCGATGGAGGGGTTCTCCATGTTCTCAGTGATCGAGAAGGAGAGCGGCCGCTGGATCGGTCGACTAGGGCCGTGGCGGCCGCACGGTTGGCCCGGGACCGAGGTGGGCTGGGGGATCATCCGCGACTGCTGGGGCCGGGGCTACGCCACCGAAGGCGCGGCCGCCGCCATGGACTTCGCTTTCGATCATCTGGGCTGGGACGAGGTGATCCACACCATCGAGCCGGCGAATGTGAACTCCCAGGCGGTGGCGCGACGCCTGGGCTCCCAAATCCTGCGCCAGGCCCACCTGCCGGTTCCCATGGACGTCGCGGTCGATGTCTGGGGCCAGAGCCGCGCGGCCTGGCGGGCCCGGCGCGGCTAGTACCAGCCCGCCGCCCGCAGCTGGGGGGCATAGGTCCGGCTGACTGGAACCTCGGCCCCGCTGACCAGGGTCAGGACCGCCCGGCCGTCGCCCCGCCGCACATCGGCGATGGCCGCGCGGGCCACCCACCAGGACCGGTGGACCTGGGCGCCCTCAAGCCCTTGCAACTCTTCGATGGCGTCCCCCAGCCGCATGAGGATCAGGTCCTGACCCTTCGAGGTGTGGAGGCGCAGATAGTGATCCTCGGCCTCGATGGCGTGGAGGTCGGCGCCGCGCAGGCGCGGCGGCAGGCGCTCCAGAAACCGGACCGGCTTGACGGGCGGCGGCGCCGCGCGGAGCCGGCGCATGGCCTGGCTGCGGCTCTCCACCAGGGTGTTCAGCACCGTCATGGCCAGCGACAGAACGAAGACGCTGCCGAACAGATAGGGCAGGCCGCGCCAGGAGATCTGGTCACCGAAGACCAGCCACGTCGCCGTCCAGACCAGGCCTGTGAAGGGTACGGCCATGGCGAGCGCCGCCCACAGGCAGTTGACCCACATGCCCTCCAGTGGCGCGTCCTCGTCCCCATGATCGGGAAAGAAGGCCCGGGCGATGAACCCGCCCCACAGGGCGCCGATCCCCATCATCGGCAGCCAATAGGCCAGCCTTCGCCCCAGGGAGGCGTCTGCGTCGGCGAAGGCGCCCGACAGGGCGAGGAAACCGCCCACCGCCAGGGCGATCCCCAGGCCGCGGAGCCAGCCGGCCCTATCCTCATAGGGTCCGTAGACCAGGGGCCGACCCGTCGTTGACGGTTCGTCAGCCGACGGGGGCGCCTGTTCACGACGGCCGGACGTCATTCCACGAAACCCCGCTGGCCGCACGCCCGTCTCAACCCTTGTCTCCGCCCAGATCGCGGCGCCGCCGCACCGAAAGGAGATACCCCATGTCGCTCGCCCGGCAAGACAGCCAGCCCCGCCTGAGCCCCCTGAAGGCCATGACCTTCGGCCGGGGCTTCGCCCTCAGCCTGGTTGTGGTGCTGCTTATCCTGACCGGGGCCATGTGGGGCATCTGGCCCGCGATCTGGCAGGATCTGGCCGCAGCCCGGCCCCGCGCTCCAGACTTCGCCGTCCTGGCCGAGCTGTCGCCGGTGGTCAAAATCCACCTCTACACCGCCCTGGCGGCGCTGGCCCTGGGCGCAGTGCTGATGGCGGCGCGCAAAGGGCGGACCTTCCATCGCGTAGCCGGCTGGATGTGGGTGGCCCTGGTGATGACGACGGCGCTTTCCACACTGTTCATCACCAGCCTGAGCCCTGGGCGCTGGTCGCTGATTCATCTTTTCACTGGCTGGACCCTGATCATCCTGCCCCTCGCGGTGATGTGGGCCAGGCGTCGCGACGTCGCGCGCCACCGGCGGGCGATGATGGGCCTGTTCTACGGCGCCTTCGCCATCAACCTGGCCTTCACCTTCATTCCCGGCCGGACCATGTGGACCCTATTCTTTGGCTGAGGCGCCCATGTCACTTTGGTTAGGGTGTGACGTCGGGTTAGCGGGTTGCCACGCTGGGAGGCGGCGCCTATAAGCCCGAGAACTCGCCGGTCCGGGCGAGACGATTTCAGCGACAAATCGCAGCCTCATGAACATCCACGAGCATCAAGCCAAAGCCGTCCTCGCAGAGTTCGGCGTGGCGGTTCCGCGCGGCTTCGCCGCCCACACCGTCGAAGAGGCCGCCCAGGCCGCCGCGAAGCTGGGAGGCCCGGTCTGGGTCGTCAAATCCCAGATCCACGCCGGCGGACGCGGCAAGGGCCGCTTTGAAGGCCTCGGTCCCGACGCCAAGGGCGGGGTCCGGGTGGTCAAGTCCGCCGATGAGGTCAAGACCAACGCCGAAGAGATGCTCGGCCGCGTGCTGGTGACGCACCAGACGGGCCCCAAGGGCAAGCAGGTCAACCGCCTCTATATCGAGGAAGGCGCGGCCATCGCCCGGGAGCTCTACCTCTCCCTGCTGGTCGACCGCGACACCAGCCGCGTCTCGGTGGTCGCCTCCACCGAAGGCGGCATGGACATCGAAGAGGTCGCCGCCTCGACCCCTGAAAAAATCATCAGCTTCTCCATCGACCCGGCCACCGGCGTCTTCCCGCACCACGGGCGCAACCTGGCCAAGTCGCTTGGCCTGACCGGCGGTCTGGCCAAGGAAGCCGCCACCCTGCTCGGCCAGCTCTATGCGGCGTTCCTCGCCAAGGACATGGAGATGCTCGAGATCAACCCGCTGATCGTCACCGCCGACGATCACCTGCGGGTGCTGGACGCCAAGGTCAGCTTCGACGGCAACGCGCTCTATCGCCACCCCGACATCGTCGAGCTGCGCGACACCAGCGAGGAAGACGACAAGGAAATCGAGGCGTCCAAGTACGACCTCTCCTACATCGCCCTGGACGGTGAAATCGGCTGCATGGTCAATGGCGCGGGCCTGGCCATGGCGACCATGGACATCATCAAGCTCTATGGCGCAGAGCCCGCCAACTTCCTCGACGTGGGCGGCGGCGCCACCAAGGAGAAGGTCATCGCGGCCTTCAAGATCATCACCGCCGATCCCAGCGTGAAGGGGATCCTGGTCAATATCTTCGGCGGCATCATGCGCTGCGACATCATCGCCGAGGGCGTGGTCGAAGCCGTGAAGGAAGTCGGCCTGCAGGTGCCCCTGGTAGTTCGCCTGGAAGGCACCAATGTCGAGCTCGGCAAGAAGATCATCGCCGAGAGCGGCCTGAACGTCGTGTCCGCCAATGATCTGTCGGACGGCGCGGAAAAGATCGTCAAGGCCGTTCGGGGAGCTGCTTAATGTCCATCCTCATCGGAAAAGAAACCCGCGTCATCTGCCAGGGCATCACCGGCAGCCAGGGTACGTTCCACTCGGAACAGGCCATGGCCTACGGGACCAAGATGGTCGGCGGCGTCACGCCCGGTAAGGGCGGCACGACCCATATCGGCCTGCCGGTGTTCGACACCGTCAGCGAGGCGGTCAACCAGACCGGCGCCGAGGCCAGCGTGATCTACGTCCCGCCGCCGTTCGCCGCGGACTCGATTCTCGAGGCCATCCAGGCCGAGATCCCCCTGATCATCTGCATCACCGAGGGCATCCCGGTGGCCGACATGGTCAAGGTCAAGCGCGCCCTGTCGGGCTCGAAGTCCCGCCTGATCGGTCCCAACTGCCCGGGCGTCCTGACCCCGGACGAGTGCAAGATCGGCATCATGCCGGGAAATATCTTCAAGCGCGGCTCGGTGGGTGTTGTCTCCCGCTCCGGCACGCTTACCTACGAAGCTGTGTTTCAGACCACTCAGGTGGGCTTGGGCCAGACCACCGCTGTCGGCATCGGCGGCGACCCGGTCAAAGGCACCGAGTTCATCGACGTGCTTCAGATGTTCCTCGACGACGACGAGACCGAGTCGATCATCATGATCGGCGAGATCGGCGGCGCAGCCGAGGAAGCGGCGGCTGAATTCATCAAGAATTCACCAAAGAAGAAGCCTATGGTCGGATTCATCGCGGGACGCACCGCCCCCCCCGGGCGGCGGATGGGTCACGCGGGCGCAATCATTTCGGGCGGCAAGGGCGGCGCCGAGGACAAGATCGCGGCGATGGAAGATGCGGGCATCCGCGTCTCGCCTTCTCCGGCGAAACTCGGCGAAACCCTGCTCCAGGTGCTCAAGGGCGCCTGACACAATCAAGCGTATGGCGGTCCGCCGTCGGCTCCTCTCACCAAGAAGCTTCGCGGACCGTCTGGAAGCGGAAGCATGGCGGACGACGCAGGTCTGATTAACGAGGTGCTCGCCGAGACCTCGTTCCTCTACGGTGGCAATGGGGCCTTCGTAGAAGATCTCTACGCCCGGTGGGCGGAGAATCCCGGCTCGGTGGAGCCCTCGTGGCGCGCCTTCTTCGCCTCGCTCCATGAGCGGGCCGAGGAGATCAAGGCCGCCGCCGCCAAGCCGGGCTGGGTCAGGCCCGATGCGCCGGCCGCCCGCCCCGACTGGCTTTCGGCCCTGGACGGGCTGTGGCCCGCCGTCGAGGCCAAGCTTGAAAAGAAGGTCGCCGAGCGCGCGCCGGCCGCCTCCACCGATACGGTGCGGGCCGCCACCCTGGATTCCCTGCGCGCCATCATGATGATCCGGGCCTACCGGATGCGCGGGCATCTGCGGGCCAATCTTGACCCGCTGGGCATCGCCATCGTGCCCGGCGACGCCAGCGAGCTCGATCCGGCCTCCTACGGGTTCACTGAGGCTGACTACGACCGGCCGATCTTCCTCGACTACGTACTGGGCTTGGAGACCTCCACGGTCCGCGAGATCCTCGACATCCTGCGTCGCACCTACTGCGGGGATGTCGGCGTGCAGTACATGCACATCTCCGATCCGACCCAGAAGGCCTGGATGCAGGAGCGGATCGAGGGCCGCAACAAGGAGATCGAGTTCACCGAGAAGGGCAAGATCGCCATTCTCAAGAAGCTGATCGAGGCCGAGGGCTTCGAACGCTTCCTGCACCGTCGGTTCCCCGGCACCAAGCGCTTCGGCCTGGACGGCGGCGAGGCCATGGTCCCGGCGCTGGAACAGATCATCAAGCGCGGCGGGGCGCTCGGCGTCCGCGACATCGTGCTGGGCATGCCCCACCGGGGCCGCCTGAACGTGCTGGCCGCGGTGATGGGCAAACCCTACCGCGTGATCTTCCACGAATTCCAGGGCGGATCGTCCCTGCCCACCGACATCGAGGGCTCCGGCGACGTCAAGTATCACCTGGGCGCCTCGTCGGACCGCAGCTTCGACGGCAATTCGGTCCACCTGTCGCTGACCGCCAATCCCAGCCACCTGGAGATCGTCAATCCGGTGGTGATCGGCAAGGCCCGGGCCAAGCAGGCCTTCACCCTGCGCGAAAACCCTGACGCCGGCCGCAGCCACGTCCTGCCCCTGCTGCTGCACGGGGACGCCGCCTTTGCGGGTCAGGGCGTCGTGGCCGAGTGCTTCGCGCTCTCCGGCCTCAAGGGCTATGGGGTGGGCGGTTCGATCCACTTCATCGTCAACAACCAGATTGGCTTCACCACCAGCCCGAAGAACAGCCGGTCCTCGCCCTATCCGTCGGACGTCGCCCTGATGGTCGAGGCGCCGATCTTCCACGTGAACGGGGATGACCCGGAGGCCGTGGTCTTCGCCGCCAAGGTGGCCACCGAGTTCCGCCAGCAGTTTGGCAAGGACGTGGTGATCGACATGTTCTGCTATCGGAGGTTTGGTCACAACGAGGGGGACGACCCCACGATGACCCAGCCCCTGATGTACGCCAAGATCAAGGGCCACCCGTCGACGCGGGAGATCTACACCCAGCGCCTGATCGACGAGAAGGTCGTCACCGCTGAGGAGGTGGACGGCTGGATCGCCGAGTTCGCCGACTTCCTCGACAAGGAATTCGACGCCGGCAAGGACTACAAGGCCAACAAGGCTGACTGGCTGGACGGCAAGTGGTCGGGGCTCACCCTGCCCACCACCGAGGACCGCCGCGGCGACACCGCCGTGCCCCTGCAGAAGCTGCTCGACCTGGGCCGCAAGATCACCGCGGCGCCGGAACGGATCAACATCCACAAGACCGTCGCCCGGGTGCTGCAGACCCGCCGCGAGGCCATCGAGAGCGGCGAGGGCCTGGACTGGGCCACCGCCGAGCACCTGGCCTTCGCCACCCTGCTCGACGAGGGCTATCCGGTCCGCCTGTCAGGCCAGGACAGCGTGCGCGGCACCTTTACCCAGCGCCACTCGGCCCTGATCGACCAGACCACCGAGGACGCCTACTTCCCCCTGCGCAACCTGTCGCCCAACCAGGCGCACTTCGAGGTGCTGGATTCCGCCCTGTCGGAAGAGGCGGTGCTGGGCTTCGAATACGGCTTCTCCCTGGCCGAACCCCGGACGTTGACCCTGTGGGAGGCCCAGTTCGGGGACTTCACCAACGGCGCCCAGGTGGTCATCGACCAGTTCATCTCCTCGGGCGAACGCAAGTGGCTGCGGATGAGCGGCCTCGTGATGCTGCTGCCCCACGGCTATGAGGGCCAGGGTCCGGAACACTCTTCCGCCCGCCTTGAACGCTTCCTGCAGTCCTGCGCCGAGGACAATATGCAGGTGGCCAACTGCACCACGCCGGCCAACTATTTCCACATCCTGCGCCGCCAGCTGCTGCGGGAGTTCCGCAAGCCGCTGATCCTGATGACGCCCAAGAGCCTGTTGCGGCACAAGAAGGCCGTCTCGCGGCTCACCGACCTGTCGGAGGGCTCGTCCTTCCACCGGGTGCTGCTGGACGACGCCGAGCGGGGCGTGAACACCACCACGACGCTCGTTCCCGACGAAAAGATCCGCCGGGTCATCCTCTGCTCGGGCAAGGTCTATTACGACCTGCTGGAGGCCCGCGAGGCCAAGGGGATCGACGACGTCTACATTCTGCGCCTGGAGCAGTTCTATCCCTGGCCGGTGAAATCCCTGTCGGCGGAGTTGAAGCGGTTCAAGGACGCCGAGCTGGTCTGGTGCCAGGAAGAGCCGAAGAATATGGGCGGCTGGACCTTCGTCGACCCGTGGCTGGAGCTCACCCTAGAGCGCCTGGACGTGCAGTCCCGCCGCGCCCGCTATGTGGGTCGCCCGGCTTCGGCCTCGACGGCCGCGGGCCTGATGAGCCGCCACCTCGCTGAGCTCGAAACCTTCCTCAACGAAGCCTTCGCCTAGGGCGTCGTTCGTCTAAAGAACTGAATAAGAACAGGAATCTACCACTATGGCCGACATCATGACCCCCGCCCTGGGCGAGTCCGTCACCGAGGCGACGGTGGCGCGCTGGACCAAGAAGGCGGGCGATGCCGTCCGTAAGGACGAGATCCTGGTCGAGCTGGAGACCGACAAGGTCAGCCTGGAAGTCGCCGCTCCCGCCGATGGCGTGCTGAGCGAGATCCTGGCCGGCGAAGGCGACACGGTCGAGCCGGGCACGGTGCTGGGCAAGATGTCCGAGGGCGGCGCGGCCGCCGCGCCCGCCAAGGCTGAGGCCCCCAAGGCCGAGGCCAAGCCGGAACCCAAGGCCGAAGCGGCTCCTGCCCCTTCGCCGGCCAAGACCGAAGCCGCCAAGCCCGCCGCCCCCTCGGCTCAGCGGATCGCCGCCGAGAACAATCTCGACCTGGCCAAGGTGAGCGGGTCGGGCAAGGACGGCCGGGTGACCAAGGGCGACGCCATCGCCGCCCTGGAGACCCGCGCCAGCGCGCCTGCGCCGGCCGCCGCCCCGTCGGCGCCCCGCGAGCTGCATGAGCGTGAGGAGCGGGTCCGCATGACCCGCCTGCGCCAGACCATCGCCCGGCGCCTGAAGGAGGCGCAGAACAACGCCGCCATGCTGACCACCTTCAACGAGGTGGACATGAGCGCGGTCATGGCCCTGCGCACCGAGTACAAGGACGTGTTCGAGAAGCGCCACGGGGTCCGCCTGGGCTTCATGAGCTTCTTCGTGAAGGCCTGTATCGCGGCGCTGAAGCAGGTGCCCGACGTCAATGCCGAGATCGACGGCCAGGACATCATCTACAAGAACCACTACGACATCGGCGTCGCCGTCGGCACCGAGAAGGGCCTTGTCGTTCCCGTCATCCGTGACGCCGACGAGATGAGCCTGGCCGGTGTGGAAAAGGCCATTGGCGCCATGGGCAAGAAGGCCCGCGACGGCCAGCTGGCCCTGGACGATCTGCAGGGCGGCACCTTCACCATCTCCAACGGTGGGGTCTATGGCTCGCTGATGTCCACCCCGATCCTGAACGCCCCGCAGTCGGGGATCCTGGGCATGCACAAGATCCAGGAGCGCCCCATGGTCGTGAAGGGCCAGGTGGTGATCCGCCCGATGATGTATCTGGCGCTCTCCTACGACCACCGCGTGGTGGACGGCCAGGGCGCGGTGACCTTCCTGGTGAAGGTCAAGGACGCCATCGAAGATCCCCAGCGCCTGCTGCTGGACCTCTAAGACAGCCAGGGGCGCGGGGGACCGCGCCCCTTCGGCTTTAAGACCCTCTGACCTACGGATTGCAGTCCCATGTCCCAATACGACGTCGTCATCATCGGGGGCGGCCCCGGCGGCTACAATGCGGCCATCCGCGCCGGCCAGCTCGGCCTGAAGGTGGCCTGCGTCGAGAAGCGCGACACCCTGGGGGGCACCTGCCTGAACGTCGGCTGCATGCCGTCCAAGGCCCTGCTGCATGCGTCAGAGCTCTATGACGCGGCCATGGGCAAGGAGTTCGCCACCCTCGGCATCGAGGTGAAGCCCAAGCTGAACCTGTCGCAGATGATGGCCCAGAAGGCCGACTCCGTGACCCAGCTGACCAAGGGCATCGAATTCCTTTTCAAGAAGAACAAGGCCGACTGGATCAAGGGCGCGGGCAAGATCACCGGCCCCGGCAAGGTCGAGGTGACCGCCGCCGACGGCTCGGTCCAGACGCTTGAAGCCAAGAACATCGTCATCGCCACCGGCTCGGAGCCCACCCCGCTTCCCGGCGTGACCATCGACCAGCAGCGGATCGTGGACTCCACCGGCGCGCTCTCCCTGCCTGAAGTGCCCAAGAAGCTGATCGTGGTCGGCGCCGGCATCATCGGCCTGGAGCTGGGCTCGGTCTGGCGCCGCCTGGGCGCCGAGGTGACCGTGGTGGAGTTCCTCGACCGCATCACGCCGGGCATGGACACCGAAACCGCCAAGACCTTCCAGCGCTCGCTCACCAAGCAGGGGATCGTCTTCAAGCTGGGGGCCAAGGTGACCGGCGCCGAGACCTCAAAGTCCGGCGTCAAGCTGACCGTCGAGCCTGTGGCTGGCGGCGAGGCCGAGACGCTGGAGGCCGACTACGTCCTGGTGGCCATCGGCCGGCGCCCCTACACCGAGGGTCTGGGCTTGGAGAGCGTCGGCGTCACCACCGACAAGCGCGGCGTCATTGAGACCGATCACTTCAAGACCTCGGCGCCGGGCGTCTGGGCCATCGGCGACGCCATCCACGGCCCCATGCTGGCCCACAAGGCCGAGGAAGACGCCGTGGCCTGTATCGAGCTGATCGCCGGCAAGGCCGGCCATGTGGACTACAATCTGGTGCCCAGCGTGGTCTACACCGCCCCGGAAGTGGCCTGGGTCGGCAAGACCGAGGAGCAGCTGAAGGAGGCGGGCGTCGCCTACAAGGTCGGCAAGTTCCCCTTCACCGCCAACAGCCGCGCCAAGATCAACCACGAGACAGACGGCTTCGCCAAGATCCTGGCCGACGCCAAGACCGACGAGATTCTCGGCGTCCATATTGTCGGCCCGCAGGCCGGCGAAATGATCGGCGAATACTGCGTGGCCATGGCCTTCAAGGCCGCCAGTGAGGACATCGCCCGCACCAGCCACCCCCACCCGACCCGCTCGGAAGCCGGCCGTCAGGCGGCCATGGGCGTCGAGGGCTGGACGATGCAGTCCTGAGGATAGCAGACCCCATTGGTCGTCATGGTCGGGCTTGACCCGACCATCCATGAACACCTCGATCGGCCGGTGTGCCTGGGCCCTCGGATCAAGTCCGAGGGCGACGGCGGTATGGCGTGACGAGCGCCCCTCAGCCCGCCTGGGCGAGCGGCTCGGGCTCCAGAACCATCACATATTCCTCGACCTCTTCGCCGCGGCCGGGGGCGAACGCCGCCGACTGACCGCGGATGACGAAGCCTGCGTGCTGCAACACCTTCAGCGAGGCGATGTTGTCCTTGGCCACCCGGGCTTCTACGGGCCGCGTGGCGATCTGCTGCAGGAAGGCGACCAGGGCCTGGGTCGCCACCCCATGTCCCCACCAGGGCTTGCCCACCCAGTAGGAGACCGAGGGCGACCCTGCGGTGGTGTGATTGAGGATGTGGCCGGCCACGTCCCCGGCCACCTCGATGGTGCGGGCCGTGACCCCGGACGTCTTCAGCAGCTTGTCCCAGCGCGCCATGAAGGCGGCCCGGTCCTCAGGATCGGCGGCGCCGAAGGCGGCCATGCGGTTGGCGGCGGGATCCCGCTGCTGCTCGAAAAAGATCGGCAGGTCGCCGGGAATCACGGGGCGAAGTCGGACAGGGCAGGTCATGCGTGGGGATGGGCCTTGGCATAGGCGGCGAGCAGGCGCTCGGCGTCCACCTCGGTATAGCGCTGGGTGGTGGACAGCGAGGCGTGGCCTAGCAGGTCCTGGATCGAACGCAAGTCGGCGCCTGCGCCCAGAAGGTGCGTGGCGAAGGAATGCCGCAGGGCGTGTGGGGTTGCGCTGTCCGGCAGGCCCAGCCGGCCACGCAGGATCTGCACGGTGGCCTGAACGTGGCGGGGGCTCAAAGGCCCGCCGCGTCTGGCCCGGAACAGCGCATCCTCCGGCGACAGCACAAAGGGCAGATCGGCCAGATAGTCGGTGATGGCCTCGGCCACCGCCGGCAGGACCGGAACCAGCCGGGTCTTGCCCCCCTTGCCGGTGATCCGCAGGCTGGCGGGCAGGGGCGCGTCGGATCGCGTCAGCGACAGGGCCTCCGAAATCCGCAGGCCGCAGCCATAGAGCAGGGTCAGGACCGCGGCGTCCCGGCTGGCCTCCCAGCCTTCGCGGTCGGGATCAAGTCCGGGCTCGGCGATCAGGCCGCGGGCCTGGTCCTCGGTCACAGGGCGCGGGGCGCCGGGTTTGATCCGGGGGCCGCGCACCAGGGTGATCGCCGCGTTTGCCACGCCCAGACGGCGATCGAGAAACCGGTGAAGCCCCCGCACGGCCGACAGGGCCTGGGACAGGGAGCGCGGGGAAAGGGGGTGGTCTCCCTGGCGGAGATGGGCGAGCCAGGCGCGAAGCTCGGCGGTCTGCACGCCGCCAAGACTTTGGACGGTCAGGCCGCCCCCACGGTGCTGCTGCAGAAAGGCGATATAGCGCCGCCCCGCCGCCCCGTAGGCCTCCACCGTCCGCAGGGATGCCCGGCGCTCCTGGGTCAGATAGGCGAGCCACGCCACCACGGACTGATCGGCCGGGGCGTTCGGGCTCAAGGGTGTCAAAGGACTGGCCAACGCTCCGCCGTGCGCTCGATCACCCGGGCCAGAAAGGCCACCAGCTCGGCGCCCATATCCTCGGTGAAGCCCTTGGGATCATCTGAGCCGAAGGCCACCAGACCCTCCCGGGCGGGCTCCCACATGGCCAGGCGGACCAGGGCCATGGACTTCACACCCTCAGCCCGGTCGCCGAACAGGCCGAGCGCCGGGGCCCAGAACCCCATGCGCGTCAGCTTCTGGTGGCCGCCGAGGATCATGTCCACCTGCCCCTCCACCAGGGGCCGCCAGCCGGCCGGGGTGCGATCAGGACCTTCCAGGGCCACCACCCCGCAGCATAGGCCAAAACGCAGCTGGGCCAGTTCGTCCACCCGCCGGGCGAGATCGGCGTGGTTGCGAGCCTCCAGCAGGTCGATCACCGCGCCGTGGGTCTGGGCTTGGGCTGCGAAATTGGCGCGCGCAGTGGACTCCAGCTGGCGGCGCACGGCCGATTCCTTGCGGTGGGCTGCGTGGACCCGCGCCAGGGCCGCGGGCCCGAAGGCCACCACATTCTCCGGTAGAGTCTGCAGGCCGAGCAGGCGCAGCAGTTCCGGGTCGTCCAGCAGGACCCCAGGGTTTTCCAGCAGGAAGGCCCGCACGGCCGCCTGGGCCTCGTGGGCGCTCATGGCGCTGTCGATGCTCGCCCCGTCCATCCGTTCCGTCCTTCGCCGTCCGTGCGCCGTCTTAGAGGATCGACAACCTAGAGGATCGACTGGCCGGTCTTGGCCCAGTCGCTCATGAACTGATCAAGACCCTTCTCGGTTAACGGGTGCTTGAACAGGTCGAGGAAGACCGCGGGCGGAATCGTCGCACAGTCGGCGCCCATCAGGGCCGAGGCCGTCACATGGGCGGTGGTGCGGATCGAGGCGGCGAGAATTTCGGTGTCGAAGTCGTAGTTGTCGTAGATGGCGCGGATCTCGGCGATCCGGTCCATGCCGTCGGCGCCATGGTCGTCCAGGCGGCCGATGAAGGGCGAGATGTAGGTGGCGCCGGCCTTGGCGGCCATCAGGGCCTGGGCGGCGGAGAAGCACAGGGTGACATTGGTCTGGATGCCTTCCCGGGAGAAGACGCCCGTGGCGGTCAGCCCGGCCCGGGTCAGCGGGACCTTGACCACCACATTGGGGGCCACGCCCGCCAGCTTGCGGCCCTCGGCCAACATGGCCTCCGTCTCGGTGGCGGCGACCTCGGCGCTCACCGGCCCCTCGACGAGGTCGCAAATCTCGGCGATGACCTCCAGCATGGGACGGCCGGACTTGGCGATCAGCGACGGATTGGTGGTGACGCCGTCCACCAGACCGGTGGAGGCCAGGTCCTTCAGGACGGCCGTGTCGGTGGTGTCGAGAAAGATCTGCATGGCCTGGGCCTCCCTGCGCAGTGGATGGCGGTGTGTAGCGCCTGCGCCGGGTCCTCGCCACCCTGAGCGCGTGACAGTTGCGGGGCGCCTCTCATGAGCCGCATTGCCTCGGTCCTGCTGCCCATGCCCCTGCCCGAAGCCTTCGACTATGCCGAGCCCGAGGGCATGGAGCTGCAGGTGGGCGACCAGGTGGCCGCGCCGCTTGGCCCGCGCACCCTGCGCGGCGTGGTGACCGCCCTGCGGGACGCCGAGGGCGGCAACCGGCCGCTAAAGCCTCTAGAGGCGCGGCTGGATGATCCCCCCCTGCCGCCGGCGACCTTGGAGTTCGTCCAGTGGGCGGCCCGCTACGCCGTGGACTCGCCGGGCCAGCCGCTCGCCATCGCCCTGCGCGGCGCCCGCGCGCCCAAGGCCCGGCCGGTCAAGCAGGTGGTCGCCACAGGCGCCGCGCCCGCCCGGCTGACGCCGGCCCGTGAGAAGGTCATGGCGGCGCTTGCCGGTTTCGTCGGCGCCCCGGCCGACCTTGCCCGCCAGGCCGAGGTCTCTGCCGGGGTGATCAAGGGGCTGATCGACGAGGGCGTCCTAGATGTGCGCCAGATCCCGGCCCCTGTAGCCTTCCCGACCCCGGATCTGACCCGGCCCCGGGCGCCGCTCAATCCGAGCCAGGCGGCCGCAGCCCAGGCGCTGAGCGCCATAATCGCTGAGGGTGGCTTCAATGTCGCCCTGCTCGACGGGGTGACGGGGTCTGGCAAGACCGAGGTCTATCTCGAGGCCGTGGCCGCCGTCCTCGCAGCCGATCCCACCGCCCAGGTTCTGGTGCTGCTGCCGGAGATCGCGCTGACCCAGGCGGTGCTGTCGCGGTTTTCCGAGCGGTTCGGGGCCATGCCGGCGGAATGGCATTCCGGCGTCGCCCCGCCGGCGAGGCGGCGGGTCTGGGAGGCGGTGGCCACCGGCGTCTGTCCGATCGTCGTGGGCGCCCGCTCGGCGCTCTTCCTGCCCTTCACCCATCTCAAGCTGATCGTGGTGGACGAAGAGCACGACACCTCCTTCAAGCAAGAGGAGGGCTTCATCTACCAGGCCCGAGACCTGGCCGTGGTGCGGGGCAAGATGGAGGCCGCCGCCGTCGTCCTGGCTTCGGCCACGCCGTCCCTGGAATCGCTGCGCAACGCCGAGACCGGGCGTTATCGCTGGTTGCGGCTGACCGACCGACACGGGTCCGCCGTCCTGCCGCAGATCGACCTGATCGACCTGCGGCAGACCGCGCTGGACACCGGACGCTGGCTGTCGGCCCCCCTGGTCGAGGCGGTCGGCGAGACCCTGGCCCGGGGCGAGCAGGCCCTCCTGTTCCTCAACCGGCGGGGCTATGCGCCGCTCGTGCTCTGCCGGGCCTGCGGCGAGCGTCTGACGGCGCCGGACACCGATTCCTGGCTGGTGGAGCACCGCTATACCGGCCGGCTGGTGTGCCACCTGACCGGCTTCTCCATGGCCAAGCCCAAGGCCTGTCCTCACTGCGGGGCCATCGACAGCCTGGTCTCCGTCGGGCCGGGGGTGGAGCGGGTGGAGGAGGAGGCCCGGGCCCTGTTTCCCGACGCGCGGGTGGCGGTGTTCTCCTCCGACACCGTGTTTGACGCCCAGGCCGCCCGACGCCTGGTGGAGTCCATGGCGGCCGGCGAGATCGACATCCTGGTCGCCACCCAGGCGGCCGCCAAGGGCCATAACTTCCCCAACCTGACTCTGGTCGGCGTGGTGGACGCCGATCTCGGCCTGAAGGGCGGAGACCTGCGGGCCGCCGAGCGGACCTATCAGCTGCTGGCCCAGGCGACGGGCCGGGCGGGGCGCCACGACAGGCCGGGCCGGGCGCTGGTTCAGACCTATGCGCCCGATCATGCGGTGATGCAGGCCCTGGCCGCCCAGGACCGGGACGCCTTCGTCGCCGCCGAAATGGCCGAAAGGGAGCTGGCCGGCCTGCCGCCGTTTGGCCGCCTGGGCGCGGTGATCGTCTCCAGTGAGAACCCTCAGGCCCTTGAGGCCTTTGTGCGGGACATGGCCGCCGCGGCCCCCAACGCCGAGGGCCTGGAGGTTTACGGCCCGGCCGACGCGCCGCTCTCCCTGGTCCGGGGCCGGCGGCGAAAGCGCTTCCTGGTGCGAGCTGACCGCACGGTTGATCTGTCAGCCTATCTGGCCGCCTGGCGGGCGCGGGTCAGGCCCCCGGGCTCGGTCCGGGTGGTGATCGATGTAGACCCCTACAGCTTCCTGTAGATCAGTCGCCAAGCCTGCGACGAATAGTCGGGCGCCCGACGGACGCGGCGCGCGCAAGTCTGTAGGGCCTTCTGTGAAGCTTCCCTGCCACCTCGTGCCGTCTGAGGCGTTTTCCTCCCATGTCCATGGGTCAGTCATCCTCCGATCCCCGCGCCTATGGCGGGGTGTCCGACACCTCCGCCCTGCGGGGCAACCGCCTGTTGGCCGCTCTGCCCAGCGCGGTGCTGAACGACATCTCCCCGCACCTGCGCCAGCTGAACCTGGAGCGCGGGCGCGTTCTCTTCGAACCCGGCGACGATGTGGATCTCACCCATTTCCCCACCCGCTCGGCGATCATCTCCCTGCAGCTGGTGACCCGCGACGGGCGCGAGGTGGAGGCCGCCAGCATCGGCCGCGAAGGCGCCGCCGGCGGCATCGTCAGCTCCGGCCACAAGCCCGCCTATGGTCGCGCGGTGGTGCAGATCGCAGGCCCGGTCCTGGTCATCGCCACCGAGCAGCTGGAGGCGGCCAAGCGCCGCCGGCCGGAGATCGCCGACCTGTTCTCCCGCTATGCCGACGCCCTGCTAGCCCAGGTGATGCAGTCGGTGGTGTGCAACGCCCTGCATCCGGTGGAGCAGCGGGCCTGCCGCTGGCTGCTGGCGACCCACGACCGTTCTGACAACGACATCATCCGCCTGACCCAGCAGAGCCTCGCCGAGATGCTGGGGGTCCAGCGCACCACGGTGTCAGGCGTGGCCAAGACCCTGGAGCACCGGGGTCTAATCCGCCAGCACCACGGGCATGTGGAGGTGATCGACCGTGACGGGCTCGAGGAGGCGTGCTGTGAGTGCTACCAGGCCGTCGAGGACCACTTCAGCCTGCTGCTGCCGGAGGTGAGCGAGGACTAGGCCCCAGGCTTGGCCAGGGCTTCGGCCGGGGTCGCTGACGGCCCCGGCGGCGGGACTCGGTCCTGCAGGCGCACGCCGGGGATTTTGAGCATCAGCAGGAAGCCCAGCAGCAGCACCGCCAGACTGAAGACGATCCCGTAGACCACGGCGGTGGAGAAGCTCTGGCGGATGATCTGGTCGGCCGCCCGCGTCGCCGGGTCGGCGGCCCGGGCCGCGGCGAGATCGGGGTCGGCGTCCCGCTCCATGGCCATGCGCTGCAGGTCCGAAAGCTCCAGGGCCTGCATCTGGGCGGCGGGATCGGCCGCCGACAGCCGGCCAAGCTCCGAGGTCAGGCCCCAGGTGAGGATGGCGCCGAACAGGGCCACCCCCATGGTCGAGCCGATCTGGCGGACGAACTGGCCCGAGCTGGTGGCCACCCCCAGCTGGTGGGGCGGCACCGCGTTCTGCACCGCAAGGCCAAACAGGCTCTGCCCTGGCCCCAGCCCAATACCGACGATCAGCAGACGCCAGGCCAGGTCCAGCGTGCCGGTGTCGGGTCCGATGAAACACAGGGAGAAGACCCCGACGATCAGCACCGCGCCGCCGCCGATCATGAAGGGCTTATAGACCCCGGTGCGGGTGACCAGCTGGCCATTGATGGTGGAGGACGCCACCAACCCGACCATCAGGGCCAGCATGGTCAGGCCGCTGCGCGTGGCCGGCACCCCCTGTCCCACCTGCATGTAGAGCGGCAGGAAGGAGGTCACCCCCATGAAGGCCATGGAGTAGATGAAGGCCGCGCCGTTGGCGGTGTTGAAGGTTCGGTTCTTGAACAGCTCAAGGGGCAGGATCGGGTCGCGCACCGCCTTCTGGACGAAGACGAACCCGGTCAGGGACGCCAGGCTCACCGTCAGCAGGCCCAGGATCATGGGCGAACCCCAGCCATAGTCCCGGCCGCCCCAGGTGATGGCCAGCAGGAGGGTGGTGAAACCGACCACGATCAGGGCGGCGCCCCCATAGTCGATGCGCCCCTCCCCCCGGGGCGGCAGGGCCGGCATTTTCAGGGTGATCATGGCGACAGCGGCGAGCGCAAAGGGGACGTTCACATAGAAGACCCAGCGCCACCCCTCGACCACATGGCCTGCCACCTCGAAGGTCCCGTGGTCGGTGAAGAAGCCGCCGATGACGGGGCCAAAGATGCTGGCCACCCCGAAGACCGAGCCGAACAGGCCGGAGAACTTGGCCCGCTCCCGCGGCGCATAAAGGTCGGCGATGATGGCGAAGGCGATGGTGAACAGCGCGCCGCCGCCAATCCCCTGCAGGGCGCGGGCGGTGATCAGCTGGGTCATGCCGCCGCCGATCAGGGGCAGATCGCCGAACTCGCCAGCCAGGCCGCAGAGCCAGGAACCGGTCAGGAAGACTCCAATCCCCCACAACAGGACCGGCTTGCGCCCGAAGATGTCTCCGAGCTTCCCCCAGATGGGCACCATGACGGTTGAGGCCAGCAGATAGGCCGTGGTCGCCCAGGCGTAGAGATGGAGGCCCGACAGGTCCGAAACGATCCGCGGCATGGCCGTGGCCACCACGGTCTGGCTCATGGCGCTGAGCAGGAAGACGATCAGGACGGAGATCAGCGTGAGGCGTCGGTCCGCCTCGTCAAAGACAGGGGGCTCTTGCAATGCGGCGTTTCCACAGCGGCGTTCGAGCGCCGCCAATTTTTTGGTCTAGCGCGACGCAATCCGCCGGCCGTCCCAGGTTTTTCAAATGTCTGAGCCCGCCCCGGCGCGCCGATGTGACGTCCGGGGCGGAGATAATCCTCAGACGTTATCAGAACCGGTCGGCGATGCATGCCCCAATGCCGACTGAGCGGCCGCCTTTCGCCGGGCGGCGTTTCGCGAGGCCATGTTCAACCCTTCCACCAGGCCCGAGAAGGCCATGGCCGCGTAGATGTAGCCCTTGGGCACGTGGAAGCCGAAGCCGTCGGCGATCAGCGTCACCCCGATCATCAGCAGGAAGCCGAGGGCCAGCATGACCACCGTCGGGTTGTGCTCAATGAAGTTGGCCAGGGGGTCGGCGGCCAGAAGCATCACCGCCACGGCGACGATCACCGCGATGATCATGATCGGCAGGTGATCGGTCATGCCTACCGCCGTCAGGATCGAGTCCACCGAGAACACCAAGTCCAGCAGCAGGATCTGCACGATCACGGCGCCGAAGTTGGCGGCCACCCGCCCCTTCACATCCATGACGCCATGGGTGGCCTCCACGTCGACCTTTTCATGGATCTCGGTGGTCGCTTTCCACAGCAGGAACAGGCCGCCAGCGATCAGGATCAGGTCGCGCCAGGAGAAGTTCATCTCGAACATGGGCACGCCGTGGACGGGGTCCACCGGTCCCTGGAAGGGCAGGCTGAACACCGGCTGGGTGAGGCCGACCAGGAAGGCGATGGTCGACAGGAGGGCCAGCCGCATGCCGAGCGCGAGGCCGATGCCGATCCTGCGGGCCTTGCTGCGCTGCTCTTCGGGCAGCTTGTTGGAGAGAATCGAGATGAAGACGAGGTTGTCGATCCCCAGCACCACCTCCATCACCACCAGAGCGATGAGGGCGGCCCAGGCCGCGGGGTCGGCCGCAAGGGCCATAAGACTATCCATGGTGATGATTCTCCCAAGCTCCGAGATCGACTTCTAGCCCAATGGCGAAAGCGCTCCAGCGCTAACGCGATGGTGAGGCTTCCGGCGCCAGACTGAAGGTTCAGGTCGCGCCAGAAAGTCCCGAACCATGACCGACGCCCAGCAGATCCACCCGCTGACCGCCCTGCGGTTCTTCGCCGCCTTCTGGGTGGTGCTGTTCCACTACTGGCCGGCCCTGGCGACGGGGGCGACGCCGCTCTTCGTGGCCAAGGGCTATCTGGGGGTTGAGCTGTTCTTCGTGCTCTCCGGCTTCATCCTCTGCCACGTCTATCGCAGCCAGGTGGAGGCGGGCGGCTTCAACTATGGCGGCTTCCTGTGGGCGAGGCTGGCGCGGGTCTACCCGCTGCATCTGGCGACGCTGATCGGTATGGGGGTCCTGGCGGCGGCGGCCGGCGCGGCGGGCTTTGCGGTCGATCCCAACATCCTGTCGTGGGAGGCGTTGCTTCCCAACCTGCTGCTGGTGCAGGCCTGGGGCTTCGCCCCGGTGGCCGGCTGGAACCATCCTTCCTGGTCGATCTCGGCCGAGTGGTTCGCCTATCTCACCTTCCCCCTGTTCGCCTGGGCGTCCCTGGCGCTGAAGGCCCGGCCCCTGCTGGCGGTGGCTCTGGCGGCCGTGTTCATGGCCGGCCTCTATGCCGGGTTCGAAGCCCTGGCCGGCCATCCCCTGACCCTGGCGACGATTTCCTGGGGCGCCCTGCGAATCGTTCCCTGCTTCGCCCTGGGCTGCGCCTTGCACAGCCTCTGGCGTGAGCGGGCCGGCGGCGGGCGCGGTCAAGCCTGGCTGGGCGCCGCAATTTCAGGCGCCGTCGCCCTGTTCGCCGCCACTCTGGGCCTGTCGGATACAATCATCGTGCTGGGGACCGCGGGCCTGATCTTCTACCTCGCCCGTCTGGCTCAGAACGGCTCCCAGGCCTTGAGCGCGCCGATCCTCATCTATCTCGGTGAGATCAGCTATTCGATCTACATGATCTGCGTGCCGTGGAAGATTGTATTCGTCAATGGCGCCGCCAGTCTGCTCAAGCTTGAAAGCGACCAGCTGCCGCTTGGCATATGGTTGGTGCTCCTGGTGGGCGTGGTTCCACTGGCCGCCCTGTCTTATCATCTGATCGAGAAACCGGCCCGCGAGCGCATGAAGCTGTGGGCGGGGCTGTGGAAAGGACGTGCGCCGAAGGTCGCAGGCGCATAAACCCTCTTTTCATCCCGAGCGTGAGAAACTATCCCTAACGCCAGTTCGCGTCGGGGAGTTACGCCCAACATGATGAAACGGACACGCCTCGTCCTTGGTTCCATGACGGCTGCGGCGGTCATGGCGCTCGCCCCCGCCGGCAGCGCCTTTGCGGACACCTACTGGCAATGCGTGCCGTTCGCCCGGATGATTTCGGGCGTTCAGATCTTCGGCGACGCCTGGACCTGGTGGAAACAGGCCGCAGGCAAGTACGACACGGGCAACACCCCCCAGGCCGGCGCGGTCCTCTGCTTCAAGCCCACCGGCGCCATGCGCCTGGGCCATGTGGCCGTGGTCAGCCAGGTGCTCACCGACCGGGTGATCCAGATCTCGCACGCCAACTGGTCGCGCATCAACGGAACCCGCGGCCAGATCGAGCGCGACGTGACCGTGATCGACGTCTCCCCCACGGGTGACTGGAGCCAGGTCAAGGTCTGGTACGACTCCATCGGCGATCTCGGCTCCACCACCTATCCGGTGCATGGCTTCATCTATCAGGACGCCACCGCCGCCAGCCTGACCAAGACCGGCTTCACCACCGCCCAGAATACTGCGGTGACGGTGGCTCAGTCGGCCGCCAATCAGATGGTCGCCGCCGTCCGCCCGGGCTCGGGCCCACTGCAGATGCTCAGCCAGGCCGCCGACGCCACCGACAAGATCGCCGCCCTTCTTCAGGCTGCGGGTCAGGGCGGGGCTCAGGGCGGCGACACCCAGGAATAGTCGCCCTCCAGGGGTTGCGGACAACCCTTCCTTAAACCGCACGAGACCATTGTGACGGCCTTATCCGAAGGTCGCCCATGGCAAGTCCCGCCTCCCATCTTCGTCCCCAGACCCAATCCTATCTGCGCGCGGCCCTGGCCGCGCATGCCCGCTATGTCCAGGGCCTGGCTGGCGGCCGACGCGCCGATCTGGTGCGGGCCGATCTGGCCGACTGGAATTTGGAAGGCGCCCTGCTGGCCGAGGCCGACCTCACCGGCGCCCGCCTGAGCGGCGCGATCTTGGCCGGCGCGGACCTGAGCCGGGCCAACCTTTTCGGCGCTGATCTTCGAGACGCTGACCTGCGGGGCGCGCGGCTGGCCCAGGCCGATCTGCGCGGAGCGAGCCTGCGGGGCGCCAATCTGTCCGGGGCCGATCTCTCCGGGGCCGACCTGCGCGAGGGCTGTATCGCCATGCAGACCCGGGCTGACGGCTTCCGCGTGCTGGCGCCGGAAGCCCGCGAGGGCAATCTGGAATACGCCGTGGCCGAGGGCGCTGATCTCACCGACATCATGACCGCCGTCGACGGCCGTGACGCCAGCCTGACCGGGGCGGTGCTGGTGGGGGCGCGGCTGGCCAACGCCCGACTCGACGGCGCAGATCTGTCCGGGGCTCAGCTGGACGGGGCGGACCTCAGCGGCGCCTGCCTGCGCGGGGCGATCGTGGCCGGAGCCAACCTTGCCGCGGCGGGCCTCGAGGGCGCCGATCTCAGCGACCTGCTCAAGGCGCCGGCCACCGTCTTCTATGTGGACGACCAACCCCTGCACGACATCATCGCCGACCATGAAGCCTTCTGCGACAGCGAGGGCCGCCAGGGCGTCGCCGCACGTCTCGCGGGCGCGGATTTCCGGTCCCTGCGCCACCTGCGCAGCCGTCGGCTGAGCGGCTTGCCGGCCCCCGTCGCCATCTTCTTCGGCATGGATCTGCGCGGGGTCCAGCTGCAAGGCGCCGATCTGTCCGACTGCGACCTGCGCAAAACCGATCTGCGCGGCGCCGACCTGCGCGGCGCGCGGCTGACCGGCGCCAACCTGATCCGCGCCGATCTGCGCGACGCCAAGCTCGGCCCGCTGGAGATCGGCGAGGGCCGCCTGCTGCGCACCGATCTCAATCGGGCGAACCTGCGCTATGCCGATCTGAGCGGCGCCAACGCATCGCGGGCGCGGTTCCTGGAGGCCGACCTGTCCGGCGCCAAGCTGACCGGGGCTGATCTGCGAGGCGCCGAACTGGTCCTGTAGGGGCTCGCGCGCCTACATTTCGTGCCGCAGCGGGCGCAGGTCGGGGAAGTCGGCGGGGCGCTTTTCAGCCTTGGCCTTGAAGGCCTCGCCCATATGGGAGCCCGCAAACATGCCGGTCTGCCAGACGGCGATATAGTCCAGACCGTCGGCGATGGTGTGGTCGCGGGCGTAGTTGATCATCACCTTCGAGCCGGTCACCGCCAGGGGCGACTTCTCGGCGATCTCGCGAGCCGTGGCCATGACATGGTCCAGCAGGGCCTCTTGGGTCGGGAAGACCTCATTGACCAGGCCGATCTCCTTCGCCCGCTGGGCCGACAGGCGCCGGCCGGTATAGGCCAGCTCCCGCACCCACCCCTCAGGGATCAGCTTGCACAGCCGAGGGAAGGTGCCGACATCGGCGGTCATGCCGATATTGATCTCCTGCACGCAGAAGAAGGCGTCTTCGGTGGCGTAGCGGATGTCACACGCGCTGGTCATGTCCATGGCCCCGCCGATACAGCCCCCCTGGATGGCCACCAGGACCGGCATGCGCGCCTCGTCCAGGCAGGAGAAGCAGTCCTGCAGCCAGCGGATATGATGGCGCTGGCCCTCGGCGGCGATGAAGCGGTCGGGCGCGGCGCCGCCGTCGGCGTTCGAGGTCCCGCCGCCGCCGAACACGGCCAGGTCCATGCCGGCGGAGAAGTGCTTGCCTGTCGACGAAATGACGATGCAGCGCGCCCGGACGTTATCGTTGATGTCGCGGACGATCACCGGCAGCTCGTTCCAGAAGGCGCGGATCATGCTGTTGAAGGCCTCGGGCCGCTTCAGCTTGATGTGCGCCACGCCGGCGTCGATCTCGACGTCGAAACAGGTCCAGGGGCCGAGCGCCGGGATGGCGTCGGCGTCGTTCAGATGGGCGGCGGTCATGGCGTGTCCCTGAGCTTGTTAGCGTGTTTCGCCCATCATCGGCCCTAACGCAGGGGAAGGCCAAGCCCCTCAGAGATCTTCCACCGCCTGGTCGAGGGCTTCGCAGAGGCGCTCGGCGACGATCGCCCGGTGGCAGTCGCAGGCGCGGGCCTCGAAGCAGAGCAGGGCGATCTTCTTCCGGCCCGCCAGATCCTGTGCACGGGCCAGTTGCAGCTGGGCCTGGGGCTCGGCCAGGTGAGCCTCGAAGATGGCGCGCATCTCATCGGTGCGGCCGGCCCGTGCGGCGTCCCGCCCGGCCTTGGGCGTGCCAAGCCCCCGCAGGTGCTCATAGCCGATGCCGGCCTCGTCCAGGCTGGCGCCCAGAATGGTCTTGGAAAAGCCCGGCCGCCGGGAGGCCGCTACGGCACGGACATCGACCACCAAGTCGACGCCGGCGGCCTTCAGCTGGTCGATCATCTGGGCCTGGGTTTTGCCCTCATAGCCGATGGTGGCGATGGCCATGGCGAACCTCTCCTTGGGTCACGGGACAGACGGGATATATGGGGGCTCAAGAACCCATCGCGCGAAGAGAAGGATCCGCCCATGGATGGAACGGTCGCACAGGCCCCGCGGGTCCGCCGTTTTCCCCTGCCCAGCCGGGATGGCGAGATGGCGGCCCTGGAGTTCGGCCCGTCTGACCGGGAATTCGACCTCGTCTTCTGTCACGCCAACGGCTTTAACGCCCAGACCTACCGCACGATCCTGACCCCGCTCGGGGCGCAGATGCGGATCCTGGCCATCGACCTGCGGGGCCATGGCGCCACCGACCTCCCCACCGAGCTGGAGAACCGGAAAGGCTGGGGCGCCTATCGCGACGACCTGATGGCCCTGTTGCCCCATGTGGTCCAGGGCCCGGTGACCGTGGCCGGCCACTCCATGGGGGCGACCACCAGCCTGATGGCCGCGGCCCAGGCGCCGGCCCTGATCTCGAACCTCGTCCTGTTCGACCCCGTGCTAATGCCGGAGCGGGGAGATGCGTCCCCTGGGGACATCGCCCAGTCGCCCATGGTCCAGGGCGCTCTGCGCCGTCGGGCGCGCTTTGACAGCCGGGCCGCAGCGGTGGCCGCCTATCAGGGGCGAGGCGCCTTCAAGACCTGGTCCCTGGAGCAGCTGGAAGACTATGTGGCCGCAGGCTTCGTGGACACCGCCGACGGGGCGGTGGAGCTGGCCTGCGCCCCGGCCTGGGAGGCCTCCAACTTCGCCGTCTATGACGACCAGGCCTGGGCCGCGGCGCTGGCCTGTCCCTGCCCGGTGCGCATCCTGCGGGCCGAGCACGGCTCCACCTGCCGGATCGACGACCATCTGGCGACCCTGGCCGCCACCGGCCGCTACCGGATCGAGACCGTACCGGGGACAAGCCACTTCCTGCCTATGGAGCGGCCAGACCTCGTGCGCCAGATCCTCACTGAAGCTGTGGCGGGCTAAAGCGCCATCTCGGGCCGCGTGGTGCGGCCTATGGCCTCCACCGCCTCTGGTGACAGCCGCACGACCTTGCGGGCGTCCAGGTCGAAGCCCACGGCCACATTCTCAGCGCTGGCCCAGGGGCGACCGGTGTGGGGGTCGACCATCCAGTGACGGAGTCGTCGGAAGCGCTCCTCCACATGGGCCGTGGCCGAGCGCAGCTCGAACCGGTCGCCGGCCCGGGGCCAGGCGAAATGCACCAGACGGTATTCAAGCGCCGCGCCGCCGATCCGCGGCGCGCCTGAGCCAGGCCCTTCGCCCAGGCCCCGGTCGGCGCCCAACAGGTGCAGGATACCGTCTGAAATCTTGCCCATGACGATCTCGGTGCGCATCCGGCCAAAGGCGTCGCAGTCGGCCGCGCCGATGACTCCCAGACCGATCCGGGTGAGGTCCATGGCCTTGGCCGCCTCGAGGCTGGCGGCGCTGGAGGCTACAGGGTCGAGGCTGATGGAGCGCGGGGCGGCGAAGTCGGGGATGTCCACCCGCAGACGCTCGGCCTCGGCCATGATGCGCCGCGACCAGGGGAAGACCCGGCCGCCGTCGGCGGTGGCGTGTCGCACCACAGTCTGGAAGGTGGCCGCAGGCGTTCCGTCGGGATGCAGGATGACGATCAGCAGCCGGGCCTCGTCCTCGCCCATGGCCACCACCCCGCCCCGGGCGGTCAGGGCCGCCCCCGGCTTGGCCTCGCGCAGGAAGCGGATGTGCTGCTCTCGAACCAGAAGCGTCGAGGGCGCCAGGCCCGAGAAGGCGTCGGGCATACCCAGCTCGGCGGCCAGGCCCGCCAGGGCCTCCATGGACTTGGCCACCCAGTGGCGGACGTTGAGATGACCCATCTCATCGCATTCCCAGGTGTTGACCCCGCCAACCCAGATCTCTGTTCCGCCGTCCCAGCCCATCAGGCCCCCCGCTCAAGACCGCCCAGGCGCAGGGCGACGTGCGGGGACCTTAGGGGCGCCCGTGCCTTGCGCCAACGGCCGCGGAGGCTCAGGGCTTTTCAGTCTGATCGGCGTCCTTGGGAAGGCCTTCGGTCTGGCCGGTCACTTCGGGCGCCCGGCCGGTGCGCTCGACCTGTTCGTCCTGGCTGCGCACCGGCGGCTCGGGCGGAGGGTTCTCGACCGGCGTGTGGCGCTTGGCGTCTTGCTCGCTCATCTTGTGGTCTCCTTTGGGGTTGAACCAGGACAGCGTGCGGGGCCGCAGGGCGTTCCGACGGCGCCGCTGTAACGCTGGTCCAGTATCGGACGTAATATGGGTTGAATGGCGACGGAGGCGGCCCCGTGGACGACCCGATCAACCCGGCAAAGCGAAGGCCCCGGCACAGCCTGCTGGTGCGGCTGACCCATTGGGTCAACGTTCTGGTCCTGCTGGTCCTGCTGGGCAGCGGCCTGCAGATCTTCAACGCCCATCCCGCCCTCTATTGGGGCCACGCCTCCACCTTCGCTGAGCCCTGGGTCGCCATGACTGCCGAACCCAAGGGCCAGGGTCTGGCTGGCTATACCCAGGTCGGCGGGCTGACGGTGGAGACCACCGGCCTCCTTGGCCTGTCGGACGGCGAGCGCCGGGGCTTCCCGGCCTGGGCCACCCTGCCGGGCTACCGGTCCCTGGCCGAGGGGCGCCGCTGGCACTTCTTCTTCGCCTGGCTGTTTGTCTTCAATGGCCTGGCTTATCTGGCCTGGGGACTGGCCAGCGGCCATTTCCGGCGTGATCTGGCGCCGCGCCGCGCCGAGCTTTCCCCCCGCCACCTGTGGACGGAGATCCGCGATCATCTGGCCCTGCGGTTTCCCCATGGCCACTACAACACCCTGCAGAAGGCGGCCTATCTGGCGGTCATCTTCGGCCTCCTGCCCCTGATGGTGGTGAGCGGCCTGGGCATGTCGCCCGGCGTCAACGCCGCCTGGCCCTGGACCTTCGAGCTGTTCGGCGGCCGGCAGTCGGCCCGGACCATCCATTTCCTCAGCGCCATGGCCATCGTCGCCTTCGTCCTGGTCCATATCGCCATGGTTCTCGCCTCGGGACCCCTGCGCCAGCTGCGGGCCATGATCACCGGCGGCGAGGCCCCGCCGCCTGCTCCGGGAGCGCACCCATGACCTCGATCCCTCGCCGCGGTCTGCTGGCCGGCGCCGGCTCAGCCCTGCTGGGTCTGACCCTGGCCGGTTGCGACCAGATCAGCCGCAATCCCGGCGTCCGCGCCACCCTGGCCCGGGCCGAGGGTCTGACCATGGCCGCCCAGCGCCTGATCCTGTCGCGCACGGCGCTGGCGCGGGAGTTCACGCCGGCCGATATCTCCCCGGACTTCCGCGCCAATGGCAGCCTGCGGCCGGCCGGCGATGACTATCAGGCTCTGGTGGCCGAGAATTTCGCCAACTGGCGGCTGGAGATCGGGGGGCTGGTGGAGCGGCCCCTGTCTCTCAGCCTCGCCGACCTCCGCGCACGGCCGGCCCGCACCCAGATCACCCGTCACGACTGCGTGGAGGGCTGGAGCAGCATTGGCCAATGGACCGGGGCCAGGCTTTCGGCCCTGCTGGAGGAGGCCGTCCTCAAACCGGAGGCGCGCTACATCGTCTTCCACTGCGCCGATCGGCTGGACGCCTTCGCCGAGGGCGACCGGGGGCTCTATTACGAGAGCATCGACCTGATCGACGCCTTCCACGAACAGACCATCCTGGCCTACGAAATGAACGGCGCGGACCTGCCGGTGAAACACGGGGCGCCCCTGCGCCTGCGGGTCGAGCGCCAGCTGGGCTACAAGCACGCCAAATATGTCATGCGCATCGAGGCGGTGGAGAGCTTCGCCCACATCGCCGGCGGCCAGGGCGGCTTCTGGGAGGATCGCGGCTACGAGTGGTACGCCGGCATCTGAACCTTTGCTCTTGAGCGCGTTTTGATCCGATAACCGGTTCCCACTTATCGGAACGCGCTCTGGCCGGGGCTTACCTCGTCTGGCCTGAAGGCCTATGTCGGATGATCGCCACCTGTTCGCCGGAGATCGCCCCATGCTGCTTCACCTGTCCACCTGGTCGGAGGTCGAGGGCTTCCTGGAGCGCTCCAAGACGGTGGTGGTCCCCATCGGCTCCAACGAGCAGCATGGCCCCACCGGCCTCCTGGGCACCGACTGGCTGTGTCCGGAAATCATCGCCCATGAAGCGCAGAAGAGCGGCGACATCCTGGTGGCGCCGACCTTCAACATCGGCATGGCCCAGCATCATCTGGGCTTCCCCGGCACCATCTCCCTGCGCCCCTCGACCTTCATCGCCGCCATCGGCGACTGGTGCCGGTCGCTCTCGGCCCATGGGTTCGAGAAGATCTATTTCCTCAACGGCCATGGGGGCAATGTGGCCACCATGGAGGCGGCCTTTTCCGAGCTCTATGCCGAGGCGAGCTTCGCGGGCAAACCCCGGGGCTTTGCCTGCAAGCTGAAGAACTGGTGGGAGCTGAAGGGCGTCCTGGCCCTGGCCAACAGCCAGTTCCCCACCGGCCATGGCAGCCACGCGACGCCTTCGGAGATCGCGGTCACCCAGTGGGCCTATCCCGACGCCATCAAGACCGCCGACTATGCGCCGAAGATCGCGCCCACCGGGCCGATCCGCGAGGCGATGGATTTCCGCGCCCGCTATCCCGATGGCCGCATGGGCTCTGACCCGGCCCAGGCCACCCCGGAAAAGGGCGGCGACCTGGTGCGCATGGCCGCGGCCGGCCTGCTGGAGGATGTGGCGGCGTTTTCGGCCGAGACCGCACCGGCCTAGGCGCCGGGCGGCCGCCTAGAAGCCGTTGCTGGAGGGGATTGCCAGGCGCGGCGGGGCGCGCTTGACCCGGCCGACCCAGTCCAGATCCTCGGCCGGGACCAGGCCCTCGGCCTGGGCGACGACGGCGTCCGGCTGGGCGATAATCTCGTGCTGGACCGATGCCACCTCGATCACCTGGACATCGGGGGACGCCTCGTCCTCGCCGGAACCGCCGAGTCCGCTTGGCGCCAGGGTTTCCATGTCCTCAGCCAGGGTGGCCATTTCCACCAGACCCGGGCCAGACAGACGGTTCAGAGCCGCGACCTGGAATCCGACTGACTCATCGCCGCCATAGGCGCCGCCAAAGGCGCCGGGCAGGCCCCAGCCGCCCATCCAGCGATAGAAGATATGGGCGCCGACCGTGGCCACCTTCATCAGGCTGGGGCTCCAGTACGGGGCCACATAGTTGGCGTGATAATGGGTGGCGTTGCCGACCCCCTTCATCACATAGCCCGACAGAGCAGCCTCGGCGACCTGACGGGCGCGGGCCCAGTCGCCCGGTTCCGGCGGCCGGCCCAGGGCGCCGTCGCAGGTGAAGGTGAACTGGCAACCGGTGGTGCGGTTCGAGCCCTGGAAGACCACGCCGCAGACGGAGTTGGGATAGGCCGGGTGGCGGACACGATTCAGCACCACCTGGGCCACGGCCCTCTGGCCGTCCAGGCTCTCAAACCGGGCCTCGTAGTAGACGGCGGCGGCCAGGCAATCGAGGGCGCGGGCCTGGTGCAGCGAGCCGCCGGAGATGCGGAAGGGCCTTGCCGCAGGATTGGGCAGGGTCGAGGTGGGGTTAGACGCGTTCCACAGGCGGGCCTGGGCTTCGTCCATGTCCTGGAGGCGCAGGATAGCCGGCTCCGGCGCGCCGCCGTCCAGGGCGTTCATGACGCCGGTCTCCCGGTCGACCCGGGCGAAGGCTGGCGTGATCTCGTGGGGCGCAAAGCGGTCGGCCAGGTTGCGCATGGCCGGGTCCATGGCGCCGGCCAGACGCTCCAGGGCCTCAGCATCAATCTCGCCGCCGGTCAGCCGGGCCAGACGGAACTCGGCGCGCTCGCCGCCCATATAGGGGGCGGCCACGGCCAGCCCGCCCGCCAGGAGGGCGACCAGGAAAACCTGCAGCCCCGCCAGATGGTGATGACGATGTTCGGTGTCGAAAAATCGACGAAACTTCAGCACGCTCAGCTCCCTGACGCGCCCACCCCCGTCACCGCTTCCCATAGGCCTGGAGGCGACCGATTTCCAGCGGATTCGGAACGTCGGTTTCCAGAAATGACCCAGTTCAGGCGCGCGCGTCGCGGCGGGCGCCTTCCGCTGGCAAATTGGGCGCCGCGGGGGCGCTTCGGCCCTGCCGGGTCTAGCGGGGAATCTCGGCGATCTTGGTCAGAGCCACCTGGCGGTAGACCGCGCTGATCTCGAAATAGTGGCGGAAGACACCGTGGAAGCGGTCGACGGCCTGCTTGACGCCCGGCCCGCCGATCTCGCTCTCGTCGTGCCAGTAGTCGTCCAGCACCATCATACCGCCCACCTCCAGCAGAGCCGCGCAATAGGCCAGGTCCACCATCACCGCCCAGGCGGTGTGGCTGCCGTCCACATAGATCAGGTCGTAGCGCTCGCCGCGCTCCAGCATCTTGGGCAGCTCATAGGTGGAAAAGCCCTTGTGGGTGGTCAGGCCGGTGAAGCCGAGCTTGCCCATGTTGCGGTGAAACCGAGGCTCGACCGCATGGTATTTTTCTTCCGGATTCAGGGCTTCATCGAACCAGGGGTCGATGACCGTCACATCCAGCTTGGCCGGCAGCAGCCAGTCCATGAAGGCCAGGTTCCGGCCTTCATAGGCGCCGATCTCGAGGTAGCGGATCTGGCCGCGGGTGGCGGCGAAGTCCCGCAGCAGGGGCGCCACATAGGGGATGTTGTTGTCAGCCCACTCGGTGGTGAACTCAAAGCCCATGGCCTGGCAGTGGGCCGCAAACGCCGCCGCGTCCTGGCTGGACCTGGGCCGTCCCAGCATGGTCTGGGCGAACTGCGGCGCAAAGCGGCCGTTCAGGGTGGCGAGCGCGCGGATCGGATCGGCCAAGACGAAAGCTCCATCGAAGGTCTCCGTCTGGCATAGCCGCCAAGCCGTTAAGGAAGGGTCGCGAGCGCCCCGTGGTGAAACGGCGCATCCTTTTTTGTCCCGCCCTTTGTCGGGGTGCGGGGGCCTGTATCGTCCTCGGCTCATGGACCGGCCGCTGCTGGCCGACAGAGGGAGACGCGCGATGCGGGTGATGGTGTTCGTCAAGGCGACGGCTGACAGCGAGGCCGGGATCATGCCCGGCAGCGACCTGCTGGAGGCCATGGGCCGCTACAACGAGCTTCTGGTGGAGGCCGGGATCATGAAGGAGGGCGATGGCCTCAAGCCGACCTCCTTCGGCAAGCGCGTGGCCTTTGACGGGGAGGCCCGCACTGTCATCGACGGCCCCTTCGCCGAGACTAAGGAGGTGGTGGCCGGCTACTGGATCTGGGAGGTCAAGGACATGGAGGAGGCCGTGGCCTGGGTGAAGCGCTGCCCCAATCCCATGCCCGGCCCCAGCGAGATCGAGATCCGCCCCTTCTACGAGATGTCCGATTTCGACTCGATCATGACCCCGGAGGCCGAGGCGGTTCACGGCCGCGTCGCCGACAAGCTCGCGGGCCAGGGGTAGGGGCCCTGCGAGCGCCCTCGTCCTTCGAGGCCGCTTCGCGGCGCCTCAGGATGAGGGCGACTGCACGACCCTGCCTCACTCCACCCTCCTCATGCTGAGGTGCGAGCGGAAGCGAGCCTCGAAGCACGCAATGCCCTTTCCCCCGTCACCCCCGGGCTTGACCCGGGGGTCCATGCACACGAAGGCGAGCCCGGTGTTCATGGATGGTCGGATCAAGTCCGAGCATGACTATGGAGGGGTGTTGCGCGAAGCCCTCAGCGCCTCACGCCGTGACCACTCGCCCCTCGCGGACCTCCACCGGCCAGGGGCTGAGCCGCTCGCCGAAGCAGGGGCCGGCGACGCATTCGCCGGTGAGCGGGGTGAACAGGGCGCCGTGGCCGGCGCAGAGGATGTGGCGGTGGTCCCGGGTCAGGTAGCGGTCGTCGAGGGCCGAGAGCGGCCAGCCGGCGTGAGGACATGAATCCACATAGCCGCGGATCTCCTCGCCCACACGGACCACGACGCCGGCGAACATGGCCGCCTCGGCGCGAAACCGGAAGCTCTTGGCGCCGGGTTCTCTGATCTCATCGATGGCGCAGAGATCGGTCCCGGCGGCGGGTCTGGCGGGGTTGCCGCTCAAGCCAGGGCCCCGCGGGTGATCTTCATGGCCGAGATCTCCACCCGTTCGAACACGCCGGCGGACTTGTAGGGATCAGCCGCGCTGAACGCCTGAACCTCAGCGAGGGTCTCGGCCTCATAGAGGATGAGCGAACCCGCCATCTCGCCGGCCTCGTCCAGAAGGGGACCGGCCAGCTTCACGCGCTCCAGATGCTCGCCGATATAGGCCAGATGCGCCTCGCGCACGGCCATGCGCTCAGACAGCGCATTCTTCTTGTCGAAGCACATCAGCACAAAGATCGTCATTCGGAGTCCTCGCGTTCGTCTTTCAGGGGGCGGGAGAGCAGGCCTGCAATGGCCGCATCGACGCCAACCTCGCCGGCCAGGATGGCGGCGACCGCCTCGCAGATGGGGGTCTCGACGCCGAGCTTCGCAGACAGCTGACGCACGGCGGGCGCAGACGCCACGCCCTCGGCCACTGAGAGCTTGCCGGCCAGGGCCTGGTCCAGGGTCTGGCCGCCGCCCAGCGCCAGGCCGACGCTCATATTGCGCGACTGCGGGCTGGAGCAGGTCAGCACCAGGTCGCCGAGGCCGCAAAGGCCGGCCACGGTCTCGGGCCGGCCGCCCAGGGCCACAGCCACCCGGGTCATTTCCGCAAAGCCTCGGGTGATGAGCGCGGCGTGGGCCGAGCGTCCCAGGCCGCGGCCCTCGACGATGCCGCAGGCGATGGCCAGCACATTCTTGATCGCCCCGCCCACCTCGGCGCCGATCATGTCCGGGGCGTAGTAGGGGCGGAAGGCCGGCAGGGCGATGGCCTCGGCCAGGGCGTGACCCAGGGCCTCGTCCGGACAGGCCAGCGTCACGGCGGTGGGCAGGCCCCGGGCCACCTCGCCGGCGAAGCTCGGTCCCGACAGCACGGCGGGCGCGGCGTCCGGCAGGGTCTCGGCCAGGACCTCCGTCATCAGCTTCAGCGAGCCCTGCTCCACCCCCTTGGCGCAGAGCAGGATGGGCAGGCCCGGCTTGGCGTGGGGGGCGAAGGCTGTGAGCGCGGCCCGCAGATGCTGGGCGGGCGCCACCATCAGGATCAGATCAGCGTCGGCCAGGTCGGCCAGGTCGCCGGTGCAGGCCAGGGCCTTGTCCAGAGGCACGCCTGGCAGGAAGAGGGTGTTCTCGCCGGACTCGCTGATGGCTGTGACCACCTCAGGCTCCCGGGCCCACAGGGTGGTGTCTAGACCAGCCCGGACGCAGACCTGGGCGAGTGCGGTGCCCCAGGCGCCGGCGCCGATGACTCCGGCGCGTTTGATGGTCTGGCTCATGCCTTGGCGCCCTTTCGGCCGGCGAGGTGGCTGGGATTGGCGGCGGCCGCGGCGGCGTCGAGCGGCCAGCGGGGACGGGCCGGGGCGTCCAGGGGATCGCTGATCCCGAGCGCCAGCCGTTCGGCGCCGGCCAGGGCGATCATGGCGGCGTTGTCGGTGCAGTAGGCCAGCGGCGGGGCGGTGAAGGAAAAGCCCCGCGCACGGGCGGCCTCTTCCAGGACCGCGCGGACCGCCCCATTGGCCGCCACCCCGCCAGCCACCACGAAGCGCAGGGCCGCGCCTGCGTGGGCTAGCGCGTAGATGTCCATGGCTCGCTCGGTGCGTTCGCGCAGCTGGCGGGCGATGGCGGTCTGGACCGCGGCGGCCAGGTCCCGGCGCTCAGGCTGCGTGGTCAGGCCCTCGGCGATCCGGGCCGCGGCGGTCTTGAGGCCCGAAAAGGAAAAGTCGCAGTCCTTGTGCCCCAGTCGCGCCCGCGTCAGGGCGTAGCGCTCAGGATCGCCGCCGACGGCCAGTTTTTCCAGGGCCGGCCCGCCGGGATAGGGCAGGCCGAGGGTCTTGGCGATCTTGTCGAAGGCCTCGCCGGCCGCATCGTCCATGGTGGTCCCCAGGCGACGGCAGGCGCCGACCCCGGCCACCTCCAGCAGCTGGCAATGGCCGCCGGACACCAGCAGCAGCAGGAAGGGGTAGGCCACCTCCGCCCCAAGCCGGGCGGAGACCGCATGGCCCTCCAGGTGGTTGACCGCCACCAGGGGCAGGGACCGGGCGAGCGCCACGGCCTTGCCAAAGGCCAGGCCCACCATCACCCCGCCCACCAGGCCCGGGCCGGCGGTGGCCGCCACCCCGTCCAGATCGTCATAGGAAAGACCGGCCTCGCTCATGGCCTGGGCGGCGATGGCGTCGATGGCCTCCACGTGGGAGCGGGCGGCGATCTCGGGCACCACCCCGCCGTAGGGGGCGTGCTGGGCGATCTGGCTGGCGATCACAGAGGACATCACCTGCACCCGACCTTCGGCGTCCAGGCGCACCACGGCGGCGGCGGTTTCGTCGCAGCTGGTCTCCAGCCCCAGGACCGTGTGGCCGGTCATCTGGTTGCGGCCAAGGCGCCTGTCCTGTAGCAGCGGGCTGTCAGTCATCGCATCGCAGGTAGACCGCTCACCGTGTCTTCGCAACCGCCCGTCGTCCGCATCGGGGCTCGTGGGTCCCAGCTCTCCCTGGCTCAGGCCGGCCAGATGCAGCGCCGTATTGCTGCAGCGCTCGGCGCCGCGCCGGAGGACGCCGAGAAGGTGGCCCCCCTGATCGTGATCCGCACCTCAGGCGATCAGATCCAGGATCGGCGCCTGCTGGAGGTTGGCGGCAAGGCCCTGTTCACCAAGGAGATCGAGGAGGCGATGCTGGACGGCCGGATCGACTGCGCGGTCCATTCCATGAAGGATATGCCCGCCGTCCTGCCGCCGGGGCTGGTCATCGCCGCCATCCCCGAGCGGGAAGATCCCCGCGACGCGTTCCTCAGCCGCGAGGCCCGCACCCTGGAAGACCTGCCGAAGGGCGCCAAGCTCGGCACCGCCAGCCTGCGCCGCCAGGCCCAGAGCCTGCACGCTCGCCCCGACCTGGACGTCCAGCTGCTGCGAGGCAATGTCGGCACTCGCATGGCCAAGCTGGAGGCCGGCGAGTACGACGCCATCATTCTGGCGCTCTCGGGTCTCAAGCGCCTGGGCCTGGATGGCGCCGCCAAGAGCTTCATCGATCCTGTTGCGCGCCCGCCCGCGCCCGGCCAGGGAGCGCTGGCCATCGAGACCCGCGAGGCTGATCAAGGCCAGCCGTGGCTGGCGGCCCTGCGCGATGTGGACACCACCATCACGGTGGCGGCCGAACGGGGCGCCATGGCGGCCCTGGAAAGCTCCTGCCGCACGCCGATCGGCGCCTATGCCACCCTGAAAGCCGGCCAGCTCTTCCTGATCGTCGAGGCTCTGTCGCCGGACGGCCGCCTGCGCTTCCGCCGGGAAGAGGGCCTGGACCTGAGCGCCGCCCCTGACGCGGCGGTGGCGGCCCGGGAGCTTGGCCTGAAGCTGGGCGCCGAGCTTCGCGACGAGGCCGGCGACGCGATCATCCTGCCGGAATAGGCTGTTGCGGGGTTGCATCGCCCCTGCGGCTCAAGCTTTGCTGGCGCCATGACCGCATCCCCCCGGCGTCTCATCTGGATCACGCGGGCCGAGCCCGGCGCCACGGCCACCGCCGCTCGCCTGCGGTCCCTGGGCCATATGCCGCTGGTTTTGCCGCTTCTCGAGGTGCGCCCCGTCACGGGCACGGCGCCGGACCTCACCGGGGTCGGGGCGCTCGCCTTCACCAGCGCCAATGGGGTGCGCGCCTTTGCTCAGCTCACCGAGGTCCGCGCCCTGCCGGTCTTCGCCGTGGGCGCGGCCTGCGCCCAGGCCGCCCGGGCGGCAGGCTTTCGTCAGGTGCTGTCGGCCGACGGTGATGTGGCTGCGCTGGCCGCCGGCATCGCCAGCCGGGCCGAAGAGTTCCGCGGGCCGGTGCTGCATCCGGCCGCCACCGAGCCGGCGGGCGACCTGGCCGGTGCGCTGGCCAAGGCCGGGGTCGCATCCCGCACCCTGCCCATCTATGAGACCGTCCCGGTGACCCCGCCCGCCGCCGCCCTCAATCAGGCGCTGAGGGCCGAGGCGGCCCTGCTCTATTCCCCGAAGGCCGCCCGACAGCTGGCCGTGCTCATGCGCGGGCGCCAGGCGCCGGACCTGCGGGCGCTCTGCCTCTCCAAGGCCGTCGCCAAGCCCCTGGCCCGGGCGCGGATCGGCCCGAGGGCCTATGCGCCAGTGCCCCTGGAATCCGCCCTTCTGAACCTGATCGACCGGGCCGCACCGCCGGTGGCCGAGGCCTCGTGAGCGACCCGCCGCCGCCCGGCGATCCAGACGAAGACGACGCCGGAGCCCGCCCCTCTGGCCCGCTGCTGGGCCTGCGGTTCTGGCTGCTCATCGTCTTCACGGTCGTCTGCATCGCCGCAGGCCTCGGGGTGGCCCGCCTGGGCCCCGTTCTGTTCCCCGCGCCGTGAACTAAGCAGGCGCTTGGCGAGCGGGCCAAGAGCCGCTAAATAGCCCGCCCGGACGTAAGCCTCGCCCCTGGCGCGGCCACGTCGTCACGGGCCGCCTTAGCTCAGCCGGTAGAGCGGCGCATTCGTAATGCGTAGGTCAGGTGTTCGAGTCACCTAGGCGGCACCACCCTCTTCCCGCAAAGCCGCCGGCGAGCGCGGCAGGGTTGCACTCTGACAGGATTGATACTCAAACCGAGTAACGAGGTTCTGTGAAGGGCGTTGGGGCGAGGAGAATCTCATCCCTCGTTAAGGGCTTCAGGGCGTCATGCGGGTCTCACATCTGGGACATATCGTCGCATGCTCCGTTCGATCCGCGCCAAGCTCCTGGCGGTCATTTCCATCCTGGCTATCGGCCTTGTCATCATGGGGGTCGTCGCCTTCATCGGTCTGCGAAGCGGCGAGGCCCGGATCGACCGGGTAATCGCTGATCGGGTGGCGCCGCTGGCGCAGTTGAAGGCCGTCGCCGACGCCTTCGCCGTCAGCGTCGTCGACGCCGCCTGGAAGGTGCAGACTGGGCAACTGGGCTGGGACGAGGGCGCCGCGGGCGTCGCCGAAGCGCGGACGACGATAGATCGGGAGTGGTCGGCCTACAGCGCGACGACGATGACGGCCGAAGAAGTCGTCCTCAAGGAGGCGGCGGAGGCGGCGATGAGCGACGCCTATGCGGTCCTCGACGCCCTCGAATCGATCATGAAGGCCCGCGACCAGACCGCGCTGGAGCAGTTCACGGCTCAGAGCCTCTATGTCCCTATTGATCGGGTGAGCGGCGCCATCAGCGAACTGGCGGCTCTGCAGATGACCGTGTCGCTTGAGGAAGGCCGCGCGGCGCACGAAGCCTCAAACCGCTACCTGATCCTTATCGGCGTGGCTGGCCTCGGTGGCGTGATGGGGCTGATCATGTCCCTGTACATCACGATTTTCGGCGTCACGCGGCCCCTGGGGCGCATCATTCACGCCATGCGGCGCCTGGCCGAAGGCGATCATGAGGTCGAAGCCCCTGGCCAGAACCGGGCCGATGAGATCGGGGCGATGGCGCGGGCGGTGGGCCAGTTCAAGTCGAACGCCGTAGAGCGGTTGCGCCTGGAAGGCGAAGCCGCCGCCGCAGAGGCCGCCCGCCTGGCCGACCTGCAGCGGAGCGAAGCTGACCGCGCGCAAGCCGCCGCCCGGTTGGCCGAGGTGGTCGAGGCTCTTGGAGAGGGGCTCAAGCGCCTCGCCGCCGGAGATCTCGCTGTGCGCCTCAACAGCCCGTTCGCTGAAGCATATGACCGCCTCCGCGGCGACTTCAACGCCTCCGTGACCACCCTGAGCGGCGCCATCCGCGCCGTGGCTGAAGCCGCACGGGGAATCAACGGTGGGGTGGACGAGATCGCGCATGCTTCGGACGACCTCTCCCGTCGCACGGAACAACAGGCCGCCGGGCTGGAGGAGACGGCGGCGGCTCTGGATCAGATCACCGCGACGGTGCGCCAGACCGCCGAGGGCGCCCGTCGGGCGAACGCCGCCATCGCCGACGCCAAACGGGAGTCGCAACAGTCTGGCGCCGTGGTGGACCGGGCGGTCTCGGCCATGGGGCAGATCGAGCAGTCCTCGACTCAGATTGGCCAGATCATCGGCGTCATTGATGAGATCGCCTTCCAGACCAACCTGCTGGCCCTCAATGCCGGGGTCGAGGCTGCGCGCGCCGGCGACGCCGGTCGGGGCTTCGCCGTGGTCGCCTCGGAAGTCCGGGCTTTGGCCCAGCGCTCGGCGGAGGCGGCGAAGGAGATCAAGACCCTCATCAGCGCCTCAACCGAACAGGTGGCGCAGGGGGTGGAGCTGGTGGACCAGACCGGGCACGCCCTTCGCGCCATCATGCAGCGGGTCGAGGAGATCGATAGGGTCATGGCGGACATCGCCCACAGCGCCCAGGAGCAGGCCACAGGGCTTGCCCAGGTGAACGTGGCGGTGAACCAGATGGACCGGGTGGTGCAGCAGAATGCGGCCATGGTGGAAGAGTCGACCGCCGCGACCCAGACCCTCAGGGGCGAAGCCTCGGACCTGTTGACCCTGGTGACCAGGTTCCGGCTGGGGGAAGATGCAAACTTGGCGCCTGCGTCATCGCCGGCCCTGGCCCTGCGTCAGCGTGTGGCGGCCGCGGCCAGAGGCGGAAGCTTTTAGATCGGCCCCTGATCGTCGGGACGCGTCCAGCGGGGGTCCTGGGGCGGTAGCAGGGCCTCGCCGCCCCGGCGCAGACCCTGCAGCAGGGTGCGCAGATGCCCGTAATTGGCCCGCACCAGGGCCTGAACCTCGGGCCCGCGCAGGATTTCGGCCGGGATGACCACGCCCTTGCCGCCGACCTTCCGGCAGAATCCCATCTTCTCCAGCCGCCCGGTGTGGCGCCGCGCCGTCTCATAGGGCAGGCCGAGAAATTGCGAGACGCCCAGCACGCTTACGGGCCGGCGCAGCTCGTCAGGGAAGACGCCGTCCACGGCCATGGCGTTGAACTGGGCGGGGCGGTTCAGGTGCTGGACCGACCCCTGGGCGATGGTCAGGAAGACGAGGCCGGTCAGCAGGTTGCCGTCGAACAGGTCCCCCAGGGCGCCGGCCATATTGATGAAATAGTCCGACCCCAGCCGCATGGCGTAGCGCTGCAGAGCGAGGTCGTGCAGGTCGGCGGCTTCTGAGCCGGCGGCGTGGCTCGTCTGATCCAAGGATCCTATCTCCCCGCGGCCTTCCCGAAACACTATTCGTCGAACGGCCGCCCCTGGGGCATATGGCGCCGATCGCAGGCGAGTACGAGCCGGCGCCCTACGATCTTGGGTAGCCCTCAGGTCACGACGTCTGTCTCGCCCTCCTGACGGGCGCCCCGATCGGGGCGCTCGATCCACGCCATCAGGGGGGTTGCAGCGACGCCATGCAGAATGACCGACATCAGGACCACCGCCCCGGTGATCGCCCACAGCCGCTCGGACGACCCGAAGTCGCCGTGGTTGAGGCCATAGGCGATGTAGAAGAACGAGCCGATCCCCCGGATGCCGAGGCTCGCCGACAGCCATTTTTCGCGTCGGGTCAGGTCTGAGCCCCACATGGACACCCGTCCGGCGAGGGGCCTGATCACCAGCAGGATGACCGCGCAGACGGACACGTCGCTCCAGGTCAGGCTTGAGAGCAGACCCGCGGCGATGGCGCCGCCGAACAGCACCAGGACCAGCATGATCAGCAGCCGCTCCACCTGTTCGGCGAAGTCATGCAGGGCGCGATGATAGCTGTGGTTCCGCTCCCGGGATCGCAGCGTCAGGGCGGCGATGAACACGGCCAGAAAGCCGTAGCCCTGGACGAACTCCGTCGCCGAATAGACGACGAAGGTGGCGCCCAGGGCCATCAGGCCATCGCCGGTGGCCGATAGACGGACATGAGGAATGTCGAAGGCGATCCATCCCATGGCGCGGCCCAGAAGCCAGCCCATGACGAGGCCCGCGCCGATGCGCCAGAGGAGATCCATCGCCCCCCAGTGGAGCCAGTCCTGCGGGCTCGGCCAGGCCATGGGATCGCCGGCGGCCGCAGCGGCCGCGGCGAAGACCAGGGCCAGGTGCACAAAGGGAAAGGCTAGGCCGTCATTGAAGCCCGCTTCAGAGGTCAGAGCGAAGCGGACCTCCCCCTCCTCGCCGGAGCCTGGGGGGCCGACCTGGACGTCCGCCGCCAGCACGGGATCTGTCGGGGCGAGCGCTGCGGCCAGAAGCAGGGACATGGCGAGCGACAGCCCCAAGGCCTGGACCCCGAGGATGGCGATCGCCAGGATGGTCAGGGGCATGGCGATCCCCAGCAGCCGCCAGGCCGACCCCCACCTCCGCCATCCCATGGGCCGGTCGATCTTCACCCCGGCGCCCATGAGGGCGATGATGACCACCATCTCCGTCAGCCGCTCGGTCAGGGTGTCATAGGTCCGGGGATCGGGGTCGAAGTTGAGGCCGCCAAGGCTGAAGACCGCGACGCCGATCAGCACGCAGACAATGGCCAGGCTCAGCGGCAGCCGCTTCAGCGCCAGGGGCAGCCACGCCACCAGCAGGATGACCCCGCCCAGCCCGAACAGAAACAGCAGATAGGGGTCCAGGGTCACAGGCGTTGTCCTTGAGCGGCAGGATGCTGAAACGCCCAGGGCCGCGTTCGTATCCGGTCAAGCTTGGGCGACCTCGCCCCGCGTCTCCATCTATGGCAATCAGGGGCTGTTCAGAGGTCGAGGGACGGCATGGCGCATCGGTTCTATTCCAGTCAGGCCCAGGGGTTCGTGCGCTGCGCGGTGGCGACGCCGAAGGTGGCCGTGGGCGATCCGGCGGCCAACGCCCAGGCGATTCTGGAGCTTGCCCGGCAGGGGCATGACCAGGGCGCCGACCTGATCGTCTTTCCCGAGCTCTGCGTCTCGGCCTACGCGATCGATGACCTGCATCTGCAGGACGCCCTGCTGGACGCTGTCGAGGCGGCGGTGGCGCAGATCTGCGAGGCCAGCAGGGCGCTGAGCCCGGTCCTGGCCATCGGGGCGCCGGTGCGGCGCAACGGCCGGCTCTATAACTGCGCGCTCGCCATCTCTCGCGGGCGCATCCTGGGGGTCGTTCCCAAGTCCTTCCTGCCCAACTATCGGGAATATTACGAGAAGCGGTGGTTCGCCCCGGGCGCAGGGCTGACTGATCTGGAAGTGACCCTGGCGGGCCAGACCGTGCCGTTCGGCGTGGACCTCATCTTCGCCGCTGAGGATCTGGCCGACTTCGTCTTCCACCTGGAGGTCTGCGAGGATTTCTGGGCGGCCACCCCGCCGTCCACCCGCGGCGCCCTGGCCGGCGCCCTGATCCTCGCCAATCTGTCGGCCTCCAATGTGGTGGTGGGCAAGGCCCAGGACCGGGCCATGCTGTGCGCCTCGCAGTCGGTGCGCTGCCAGGGGGCCTATCTCTACTCGGCCGCAGGCCCCGGGGAGAGCACCACCGATCTGGCCTGGGATGGTCAGGGCGACATCTATGAGCTGGGCGCGCTTCTGGCCCAGAGCGCCCGCTTTGTCCGCGAGGGCGGCCTGACCCTGGCCGATGTGGACGTCGAGCGTCTGCGCCTGGAGCGGATGCGCACGCCGACCTTTAACGACGCCGCCATAGCCGAGGGCCATCCGGAGTACGACTTCCGCCGGGTCGGGTTCGCCCATCAGCCGGACTTCGCCGACCGGGGCCTGATGCGTCGGCTGGACCGGTTCCCCTTCGTGCCGGACGATCCGGCCCGGCTGGACCAGGACTGCTATGAGGCGTTCAATATCCAGGTGGAGGGGCTGGCTCAGCGCCTGAAGGCCAGCCGCACCGAGAAGATCGTCATCGGCGTTTCCGGAGGGCTCGATTCCACCCACGCCCTGATCGTGGCCGCCAAGGCTTGCGACCTGCTGAACCTGCCCCGGGCCAATATCCTGGCTTTCACGCTCCCGGGCTTCGCCACGTCTGACTCCACCAAGTCCAACGCCTGGGCCCTGATGCGGGCCATCGGCGCCTCGGCCGAGGAGATCGACATCAGGCCCGCCGCCCGCCAGATGCTGGCCGATCTGGGGCACCCCTTCGCCGGGGGCGAGCCGGTCTATGATGTGACGTTTGAGAACGTGCAGGCGGGTCTGCGTACCGACTATCTGTTCCGGGCGGCCAATCAGCGCGGGGCCATCGTGCTGGGCACCGGCGACCTGTCGGAGCTGGCTCTGGGCTGGTGCACCTATGGCGTCGGCGACCAGATGAGCCACTACAATGTCAACGGCTCGGTGGCCAAGACGCTTATCCAGCACCTGATCCGCTGGGTCGCCGCCCATGGGCAGTTCGAGGCCGACACCAACCAGATCCTGCTGTCTGTGCTCGACACCGAGATTTCGCCGGAGCTGGTGCCGGCCGACGCCGCCGGCGCCATCCAGTCCACCCAGGCCATCGTCGGCCCCTATGAGCTGCAGGACTTCCACCTCTACTACATCACCCGCTTTGGCTTGCGCCCCTCCAAGGTGGCCTTTCTGGCCTGGCACGCCTGGCGAGATGCGACGTCGGGCGCCTGGCCGCCCCATTTCCCGCCGGAGGCCCGCAACGCCTATGACCTGCCGACCATCGCGCGCTGGCTTGAGGTGTTCGTCAGCCGCTTCTTCGGCTTCAGCCAGTTCAAGCGTTCGGCCATGCCCAATGGGCCCAAGGTGGTCTCAGGGGGCAATCTGTCGCCGCGGGGTGACTGGCGGGCGCCCTCTGACGGCTCGGCCCGGGTCTGGCTGGATGAGCTGAAGGCGCGGCTGCCCAAAGACGCCTGAGCGCCCCTCCAAGGACACGCGGCCAGCAAAAAGGGCCGGAACGCGCTGGCGTTCCGGCCCGATTTCGTTCGGCCCTCAAGGGGAGGCGCCCTTTAGAGGGTGCGCTTGACCTCTTCGAGGTTGAAGCACTCGATGGTGTCGCCGACCTTGATGTCCTGGAAGCCCTGGAACGCCATGCCGCATTCCTGGCCGTTGGGCACCTCGTTGACCTCGTCCTTGAAGCGCTTGAGCGTCTGCAGGACGCCCAGTTCCAGCACCACCACGTCCTGGCGGATGATCCGGACACGTGCGCCCTTGCGGACGACGCCCTCGGTGACGCGGCAACCGGCGACACGGCCGACCTTGGTGATGTCGAAGGCCTGGAGGACCTCGGCGTTGCCCAGGAAGGTTTCCCGCTGGATCGGCGTGAGCATGCCCGAGAGCACGCCTTTGATGTCGTCGATCAGGTCGTAGATGATCGAATAGTAGCGGATCTCCACGCCCTCGCGCTCGGCGAGATCGCGGGCCTGTTTCGAGGCGCGGACATTGAAGCCGAGGATGGGCGAACCCGCCCCCTTGGCCAGCATGACGTCGCTTTCGCTGATCGCACCGGCGCCCGACAGGATGATGCGCGCGCGCACCTCGTCGGTGGAGACCTTGTCCAGGGCCCCGACAATGGCTTCGGCCGAGCCTTGCACGTCGGCCTTCACGATGACCGGCAGCTCGGAGACCTTCTTGTCGGCGAGCTTGGCCATCATGTCGGCCAGGGAAGCGCCAGCCACCGGAGACCCGGACTTCTCGCGCTTCATCCGCTGACGGTACTCGGTGATCTCCCGGGCGCGGGCCTCGTTCTCCACCACGGCCAGGGGCTCGCCGGGATCGGGCGTGCCGTCCAGGCCCAGCACCTCGACCGGGGTCGAAGGACCGGCGCTGTCCAGCTGCTCGTCGCGCTCGTTGAACAGGGCGCGGACCCGGCCCCAGTTGGCGCCAGCCACGACGATGTCGCCACGCTTCAGGCTGCCGCGCTTGACGAGGACCGTGGACACCGCGCCACGCCCGCGATCGAGCTTGGCCTCGATGACCACGCCCTCGGCGGTGCGGTTGGGATCGGCTCGCAGGTCCATGACCTCGGACTGCACCAGGATGGCCTCGAGCAGATCGTCCAGGCCGAGCTTTTCGAGCGCGGAGACCTCGACCACCTGGGTTTCGCCGCCCAGGCGTTCGACGACGATCTCGTGCTGCAGGAGCTCGTTGATCACCCGGGTCGGATCGGCGTCGGGTTTGTCGATCTTGTTGATGGCCACGATGATCGGAGCCCCGGACGCCTTGGCGTGCTGGATGGCTTCGATCGTCTGCGGCATGACGCCGTCATCGGCCGCCACCACCAGGATGACGATGTCGGTGACATTGGCGCCGCGGGCGCGCATGGCCGAGAAGGCCGCGTGGCCCGGCGTGTCCAGGAAGGTGACCCGCTGACCATCTTCCAGCCGCACCTGATAGGCGCCGATATGCTGGGTGATGCCGCCATGTTCGCCAGACGCGACGTCGGCCGAACGCAGGGCGTCCAGCAGCGAGGTCTTGCCGTGGTCAACGTGGCCCATGACCGCGACCACCGGCGAGCGCAGGGGCGCGTCGGCGTCATCGGTGTCGGCCGACAGGAAGCCGGTCTCGACGTCGGATTCCGAAACACGCTTCACGGTGTGGCCGAATTCGGTGGCCACCAGCTCGGCGGTGTCGGAGTCGATGACGTCGTTGATCTTCATCATCACGCCCTGACGCATCAGGAACTTGATGACCTCGACGCCACGGGTGGTCATGCGGTTGGCCAGTTCGCCCACCGTGATCACGTCGGGAATGACGACCTCGCGGGCCACGCGGGCCGCTTCCTGGCCGCCGCCCTTGCGCTTTTCGCGCTCACGCTCCCGGGCCCGGCGAACCGAGGCCAAGGACCGCATACGCTCGACCGCACCCTCATCCCCGGCCGCCAGGGCCTGGATGGTGAGACGGCCTTCACGACGCTGGGGCGCGCCCTTGCCGCGGCTGATGGCCTTGCCGGGCGCGGCGGGCTTGCCGCGGCGATCGTCGTCCTCTTCAGGGCGGCGGTCGAGATTGGCGGCGCCAGGACGCGGCGCCTGGCGGGCGGCGCGCTGAACCTCAGGGGTGGCCGGCGGCGCGCCGGGCGCCACCGGACGGCCGGCGCCACGGGCGCCGTCGCGGGGCGGCGCAGGACGCGGCGTCAGGGCCGAATAGCGGACCGTATCGCCGCCAGGGGCGGCCGGACGCTCGCCCCGGGGGGTGGAGCGGTCCTCGCGCGGACGGTCGGCGGCCGGCGCTTCGGTGCGCGGGCCATCCCGGTCGGGACGCGGCGCACGCTGGTTGAAGCTGGTCGCGTCGAACCGCGGCCGCGGCGGCCGATAGGTGGTGGTGCTGGCGCGGTCATCCCGGCGCTCAGGCGACGGGGTGTAGGACCGGGTCTGTCCGCCGCCGCTGGCGCCCGTGCGCGCAGGCGCATCGCCACGGGGCGCCTGGACGGCGGGGCGCGGGCGGGCGTCGGCGGCCGGCGCGGTGGGCGCAGGCGAGGCGGCGGGCTCAGCCTTGGCCACGGTTGGCGGCGCAGGCGCAGGCGCGGGCGTCTGGGCGGCTGGGGCCACAGCCTCGGCGGCCTTCGGGGGCTCGCTCGCCGCCTGGGCGGCCTGGGCCGCCTTGGCCTGCGCAGCTTCCGCCGCCTTGGCGGCGGCTTCCCGCTCGGCGCGTTCGCGCTCTTCACGGGCCTTGGCCTGGGCGGCCAGGACGGCCTGCTCGCGGGCGCGGTCGATCGCGGCCTGGCGGGCGCGGACCTCTTCGGCCGAGAGGCCGGAGGTGTCGCCCGAGGCGCGGGATTGAGGACGGGAGTCTGAACCGCGCCGCTCGGACGACGACGGGCCGGCAAGGTTGCTCGGCGCCGGCACATGCGTGCGCGGACGCTTGGTCTCCACGACCACTGTCTTGGAGCGGCCATGGCTGAAGCTCTGCTTCACCGTCCCTGCGCTGACCGAGCCCGCACCGCGGGGCTTAAGGGTCAGGGGCGGGCGTCCGCCAGGGGCTCGGCCGTTGTCTTTGTCGTCGCTCATGCGCTCGCTTTACTTGCCGGCCGGATGAGCCGGCCGTCTTCTAATCGTCCAAACAGATATGACGCGCGGAACCGCTAAGTTCCGCCCGCCTCGTCACGGCTCCTCGCGCCAACTCTCTGGAAGGAGCGGGCGAAACCCCGCCAGACGCCGGACTTCCAGCGCCCAGCGATCGGCGGTACGCCCCGCAAGGAAGGCGGTGTGTATCACATTCTCCAGGCCCAAGGCCAAACCCAATTCCGCCGAGGTGTACAGGCCGAGTTGACCCACGGGCCGTGGAGCGCGCCGCAGGGCGGCGAAAATCTTCCGGCGGCCATCGGCGGCGCCGTCGGCGGCCTCGATGAGCCAGGCGGCCTGGCCCGACGTCAGGGCGGCCGAAACCTTCTCGAATCCTGAGATAAGCGTCCCGCTGCGCCGCGCAAGTCCGAGGCCGTCCAGAACCCGGCCCCGCAGAAGCGCCTCCACCTGATCGGCCAACTGCGCCGGCGCCTTGGCCTGCGTCTTGGCTGAACGGGCGAAGAGGTTCTTTCGTGCGGCGGTCTCCACTGACGCACGATCTGCCGCGACCCATACGCCACGGCCCGGCAGCTTGCGGCCCAGGTCCGGCGTCACCGTCCCGTCCGGGGCGATGACGAACCGGATCAGCGCCGATTCCTCGCGGGTCTCCCCGGTGACCACGTCGCGCCGGGCGCGGGCGGCCTCCGCCAGGGTGGCCGGCCCGACCCGGGGCGAGACGGCGGAGTCCTGCGGCTCCGGGTCTTGAGCGTTCGGATCGGGCTCGGACACGGGGCGCTAGTTCTCGTCCGCGTCCTCGGCCGGAGCTTCGACGTCGGCGGGCGCCTCGGTCTCAGCCTCGACGGGGGCCGGGCTGGCGGCGCCGGCGCGGCCGAACACCATTTCTTCTTCGGTGAGCTCGGCGGCCAGATCTTCCAGATCCGGCTCCGGCTCGGGCGGCGCCTCGATCCAGCCCATGGCCACCCGGGCCCGAACGATCAGGCCCTCGGCGTCGGCGGGCTCCAGGCCGAAGCTCTCCAGCATGCCGGCCTCGCGCACCCGTTCCCCGTTGCGGTTTTCATACCAGCCCCGCAGGTCATCAGGCGTCAGGTCGGCCAGGTCCTCGACGGTCTTTACGCCGCCCTCGCCCAGGGCCACAGCCATGGGCAGGGTGACGCCGGCGATGGCCAGCACCCCATCCTCGACGCCCAACTCCTTGCGCTTGGCGTCATATTCGGCGGCTTCCCGGTCCAGGAAGTCCCGGGCGCGGGCCTGGATCTCCTCGGCGGTGTCCTCGTCGAAGCCCTCGATGGAGGCCACTTCGGCGGTCTCCACATAGGCCACGTCCTCGACCGTGGCGAAGCCCTCGGTGACCAGCAGCTGGGCGATGACCTCGTCCACGTCCAGGGCTTCCTGGAACAGGGCGGTGCGCTCAGCGAACTCGCGCTGGCGGCGCTCGCTCTCCTGGCTTTCGGTCATGATGTCGATCTGCCAGCCGGTCAGCTGGCTGGCCAGGCGGACGTTCTGGCCGCGGCGGCCGATGGCCAGCGACAGCTGCTCGTCGGGAACGACGACCTCGACCCGCTCGTCCTCCTCGTCCAGCACCACCTTCGACACTTCGGCCGGGGCGAGCGCATTGACGATGAAGGTGGGCTCGTCGGGGCTCCACTGGATGATGTCGATCTTCTCGCCCTGCAGCTCGGCGACCACGGCCTGGACGCGGCTGCCGCGCATGCCGACGCAGGCGCCGACGGGGTCGATGGAGCTGTCGTTGGAGACCACGGCCATCTTGGCGCGGCTGCCCGGATCGCGGGCCACAGCCCGGATCTCGATCACCCCGTCATAGACCTCGGGCACTTCCTGGGCGAACAGCTTGGCCATGAAGCCGCCATGGGCGCGCGACAGCAGGATCTGCGGACCCTTGGCCTCCCGGCGGACGTCATAGATGTAGCAGCGGACCCGGTCGCCGATATTGAAGTTCTCGCGGGGGATCGACTGGTCCCGGCGCATGATCCCCTCGCCGCGGCCCAGATCGACGACCACATTGCCGTATTCGACCCGCTTGACCGCGCCGCTGATGATCTCGCCGACCCGGTCCTTGAACTCTTCGTACTGGCGCTCGCGCTCGGCCTCGCGGACCTTCCCGGTCACCACCTGGCGGGCCATCTGGGTCTGCACCCGGCCAAACTCGAAGGGCGGCAGGATCTCCTCAAAGACCTGGCCGACATAGGCCTTGGGATCGTTGCGCTTGGCCTCGGCCAGCCGCATCACCCCGGGAGGCGCCTCTTCGCCGGCTTCCTCGTCCCAGGCGGCGTCATCGGCGACCACGGTCACCACGCGCTTGATCAGGGTCTCGCCGGTCTTCGGGTCGATATTGACCCGGATGTCGTGCTCAGCCCCGTAGCGGGCCCGCGCGCCCTTCTGGATCGCCTCTTCGATCGCCTCGATGACGATCTCCTTGTCGATCGACTTTTCGCGGGCCACCGCCTCGGCGATCTGCAGAAGCTCCAGCCGGTTGGCGGAGATGCCGGTCAGGCTCATGGGTTCAATCCTCTTGGTGGGATGCAGGGTCGTCGGAGGCCAGGCGCTGGGCGCGCTGTTCGGCTCCCCGTTTCATCAGTTCGTCGCTGAGGACCAGCTTGGCCTCGACGATCCAGTCGAAGGGCACGAGCACGGTCTCGTCCTCGCCTTCCAGGTCCATGCAGACCTGGCCCTCATCGGTGCCGGCCAGCACGCCGCGGAAGCGCTTGCGCCCCTCGGCCATGCGGTCCAGCTCGAGCTTGGCCTCGTGGCCCTCATAGACATCGAAGTCCTTGAGGCGGGTCAGAGGCCGGTCGATGCCGGGCGAAGAGACTTCCAGCACGTACTCGCCGGTGATCGGGTCGGCGGCGTCCATGATCTCGGAGACCGCCCGCGACAGCGCCGCGCAGTCCTCGACATTCATGACGCCCTCAGGGGTCTCGGCCATGATCTGCAGCCGCCGCTGTTCGGCGCCACCCATCAGCCGCAGGCGCACGATCTCATAGCCCGCCGCCTCGGCCACAGGGTCGAGCAGCTCCAGCAGTCTCAGGTCCTCTGCGGTCTTGCCGCGCATCACTCCAGCCGTCCTCAGGCAAAGAAAAAAGCGGCTGGGCCGGAGCCCGCCGCTCGAAAGCGCTATCCAGCGCTATCGGACGATGTTGCGGCAAATATAGGCTTGTGGGAGCGGCTTGTCATCCTCCCAGTGTCGCAGGACGACCGGGGAATGCGCCGTCGACGGATCGCCCGCCTCCGCCAGCCTGGCGCCTGGACCCTCAGGATCGACAGAACGCTGTGCGGCCTGGGCGCCAAACCCGTTTCCCCCGCGGGGTTTTGGCCCTATGGAGCAGGCTCTCCTCCCCGAGACAGATCACAAGAGTCATTTCGAACATGGACCTTTCCAAGATCGCCATCGGCGTGAACCCGCCCTACGACGTGAACGCCATCATCGAGATTCCGCAGGGCGGCGAGCCGGTGAAGTACGAGCTCGACAAGGAGTCGGGCGCGCTCATGGTCGACCGGTTCCTGCACACCGCCATGTTCTATCCGGGCAATTACGGCTTCATTCCCCACACCCTGTCCGAAGACGGCGATCCGATGGACGTGATGGTGGTGGGGCCGACGCCCGTGGTGCCTGGCGCGATCATCCGCTGCCGTCCCGTGGGCACCCTGATGATGGTCGACGAGGCCGGCGCTGACGAAAAGGTCCTGGCCGTGCCGGTGGACCAGCTGCACCCCTTCTATACCGGGGTGGAGTCCTGGCGCGGCCTGCCGACCATCCTGACCGAGCAGATCGCTCACTTCTTCAAGCACTATAAGGACCTGGAGAAGGGCAAGAGCGTCGACATCGTCCGCTGGGCCGATCCCGACGAGACCGCCGCCCTGATCCGCGCCGGCATCGAGCGGGCCCAGAACGCCAAGAAGTAGGCGGCGACGGCTGTTTGAAATCGCGAGGGGCGGTCAGCATGCTGGCCGCCCTTTTTCGTGGACCGATCTCAGGTCCGGACGAGGTCGAGGAACACCGGGGCGCAGTCGCCCAGGCGCTTTTCCTCATAGCGGGTGGTGATGTGGTCGGCCGGCGGGACCCGCCAGTCATCGGCCCTGCTCGCGGGCCAGTCGAAGTGCGGACTGGCCAGGAACCGCTCGAGCGTCCAGTCGGCATAGTCGGCCCAGTCGGTGGCGAAGCGCAGTCGGCCGGCGGGTTTCAGAAGCCGGGCGAGGTCCTCGATCAGCTCGGCCTGAACCAGGCGGCGCTTGTTGTGTCGGGCCTTGGGCCAGGGGTCGGGAAACAGGATGAAGACCCGGTCGAGGCAGGCCGCCGGCATCCGGGCCATCAGGTCGCGCACGTCGCCGTCATGCAGACGCACATTGGACAGGTCCTGCTCATCGATATGCCGCAGGGCCGAGGCCACGCCGTTCTGGAAGGGCTCGGCGCCCAGGATCAGGGTGTCCCGCGCCCGGGCGGCCTGGGCGGCCATGTGCTCGCCGCCGCCGAAGCCGATCTCCAGCCAGACCTCACGGGCGTCAGGCTTCAGCGTGCGAGGATCGAACGGTTCGGCCGGGCAGCGGATTTCCGGCAGCAGGCTGTCCATCAGGGCGGCCTGGCGCGGCTTGATCGGGCGCGACTTGATGCGCCCGAAGGAGCGCATCGGGGGGTGGGGATCTGACGTCATGGGGACGAAGCCATAGCCCGGCGCGCGGCCCCTGTCGCGGGGCGGCGCGCCGGGCTCCAGGGCTTTAGGCCAGGCTCTTCAGCTGATCGACCAGGTCGGTCTTCTCCCAGGAGAAGCCGCCATCGGCGTCGGGGGCGCGGCCGAAATGGCCGTAGGCCGCCGTGCGCGCATAGATCGGCCGGTTGAGGCCCAGGTGCTCGCGGATCGCCCGCGGCGTGGCGCCGCCGATCAGCTGGGGCAGGACCGCTTCCAGCTTGGCCGGGTCCACCGAGGCCTCCCCGTGAAGATCCACATAGAAGGAGAGGGGCTGGGCCACGCCGATGGCGTAGCTGATCTGAATGGTGCAGCGGCGGGCCAGGCCCGCAGCGACCACGTTCTTGGCCAGGTAGCGGCAGGCATAGGCCGCCGAACGGTCCACCTTGGTGGGATCCTTGCCGGAGAAGGCGCCGCCGCCATGGGGGGCTGCGCCGCCATAGGTGTCGACGATGATCTTGCGCCCGGTGAGGCCGGCGTCGCCATCGGGGCCGCCGATCTCGAACTTGCCGGTGGGATTGACCAGCCACTGGGTCTTGCGGGTGATCAGGCCGTCAGGGATCACGCCTTCCACATAGGGCTTGATCAGCTCCTGCACCCGCTTTGGCGTGGCGCTGTGCGAGCCGATCTTCTTCTTGTGCTGGGTGGAGACGACGATCTTCAGCACTTCGACGGGCTTGCCGTCCTCATAGCGCAGGGTCACCTGGCTCTTGGCGTCGGGTTCCAGCACCGGGCACTCGCCCGAATGACGGACCTCGGCCAGACGGCGCAGGATGTTGTGCGAGTACTGCAGGGCCGCCGGCATCAGTTCGGGCGTCTCGTCGCAGGCGTAGCCGAACATGATGCCTTGGTCGCCGGCGCCTTCGTCCTTCTTGTCGCTGGCGTCGACGCCCTGGGCGATGTGTTCGGACTGGGGATGCAGGTAGCAGGCGAACTTGGCCTTCTCCCAGTGGAAGCCCTTCTGTTCGTAGCCGATGTCCTTGACCGCCTGCCGGACCTTGGGCTCCAGACTTTTGACGATCTCCTTGGTCATGGCCTTGTTTTCGGCCTTGGACGCACCGGGACGTCCGGCGCGGACTTCGCCGGCGAGTACGATGCGATTGGTGGTCACCAAGGTCTCGCAGGCGACGCGAGCCTGGGGCTCGGCGGCGATGAAGGCGTCGACCACCGTGTCGGAAATCCGATCGGCGACCTTGTCGGGGTGGCCTTCAGAGACGCTTTCGCTGGTGAAGATATAGGAGGAACGGCTCAAAATCGGGGCTCCGGTCAGGCGACGGCGGCCGCGCGCGCGGCGGGCCGGCAACTTGCCGGCAACCCTATAAAGAAATCCTTATATCCCGCAAGCGGCGTGATCAGACCTCTTCCAGGGCGTCCTGTTCAGCGTCCTCGACTTCCGACTCCTCGGCCATGGTGCGGACCAGGTCCAGGAGCCGCCGCCGCACCCTGGCCCGACGCACCCGGGGAAACAGCGTCGCCAGCTCCATGCCCTCCGGCGTCAGCAGGAAGTCATGCACGGTGTCGCGGCCGTCATTCTCGGCGTTCACCGCGGCGGGATCACCCAGGCCTTCGTAGAAATAGGCCACGGAGGTCTTGAGCGCCCGGGCCATCTCCCAGAGCTTGGAGGCGCTGACCCGGTTGGCCGCGCGTTCATACTTCTGCACCTGCTGGAAGGTCAGGCCGATGGACTCCGCCAGGCGTTCCTGGCTCACCCCCAGCTCCTTGCGCCGCAGGCGGATGCGCAAGCCAACATGGCGGTCGACCGGATTGGGGGCGCGATCCAGTTCGAGGTCCTTCGTCATGGCCACTCCTTAACCGAACTGCGCATCACTCGCAAAACCACCTGTGAGCCGCCGGCCCATATCAGCGCCGACGGAGCCAGAAAGCTCCAGCTGTCGCCGCCGAAACGAGCAGCATGATGGCGAAAGGCAGATTTCCCAGGCGGGAGAACAGGGTCGGGCCATCCGGCGGGGGCAGGGGCGCGTCGATCACGCCCCGTCGGCCCTGGCTCATCCAGGCCCCGGCCTGTAGACGGCCGCGGGAGTCGATGACCCCGGACACACCTGTGGGGGTGGAGCGGACGAGGGGCAGGCCCTCCTCAATAGCCCGGTAGCTCGACAGGTTCAGGTGCTGCCATGGACCGCTGGTGGCGCCGAACCAGGCGTCGTTGGAGACATTGAGGATCCATTCGGCGCGAATCCCCCCCCGCGCTGCGCCCTGACCCGTGAATCGGGGGAACAGGGCCTCGTAGCAGATCAGCGGCTGCACCGGCGGCAGGCCGGGCAGGACCAGCGGCTGGGGCGGCGGCCCGGCGGTGAAGTCGGCGGGCATGTTCACCAGGCTGCGCAGGCCAAGCCCGGTCATGATCTCGCCCAGGGGCAGATACTCGCCGAAGGGCACCAGCCGGTGCTTGTCATAGATCCCCGCCACCTCAAGCCCCGGGCCATCCAGGCGCTGGAAGGCCACCAGGGTGTTGAAATAGTCCAGCGCCCCATCCTCGCCCAAGCCCACACGGTTGGCGCCCAGCATGAGCACCTGCCCAGGTTCAAAGGCCTGGGCCAGGGCGACGGGGTAGGGCTCGCCGGGGGCCAGCAGGTCATCGATGACCGCCGGCAGGGCGCCCTCGGGCCAGATGACCACATCGGGCCGGCGCGGAGCGGGCTGGCGGCTCAGTCGGATATAGTCGTCAAAGATGAGGTCGAGATTCTCCGGCCGCCACTTTTCCTTCTGGTCCACGTCGGCCTGGACGATCCGAACAATCGGCGCGGCCTCCCGTGGGGTGGGCGCGGTGGCCAGGCGCCATGCCCCGCCCCCGTAGAGCCCCGCCAGCACGGCCACCGCGATCCCGCCCACGGCCATGGCCTGGCGCCGCGGCAGGCCCGGCAGGGCTGCTGGGCTGGCGGCGAGCGCCACTGTGATCCAGGTCAGGCCGTAGGCGCCCACCAGGGCTGCGGCCTGGGACGGCGCGCCGCCGGCGCGCCAGGCCTCCCCGGGCAGGTTCCAGGGAAAGCCGGTGAAGATGTGTCCGCGTATGAACTCCGCCAGGGCCAGGGCGCCGGCAAAGACCAGCACCCGTGCCGGTCCCTGCGGCCGGATCAGCCGGTAGAGCCAGAGTCCCGCCCCCCAGAAGAGGGCCAGGCCGCCGGCCAGCAGCGCCAGGGCGAAGGGCGCCATCCAGCCATGAGCGGCGGCGTCCACCAGGAAGGCTTCGGTCACCCACCAGACGCTGAGGGCGAAATAGCCCAGCCCCGCCAGCCAGCCCCGAAAAAAGGCCGAGGCCAGCGGGCGGGCGGGCGCGGCCTGATCCCCCAGGCGCAGGAGCAGGGCGAAGCCCAGCAGCCCGGGCAGAATTCCGAACGGCGGATGGGCGAGCGCTGCGGCCAGCCCGGCGCCCAGGGCCAGAACCGCCCGCCCCAGGGCGCGGCTTTCCAGGCCCAGGTAAAGATCAGCCAGGCGCGACAAGCGAACTTAGCCGGCGTCCGGGGTCGCGGTCGCGACGGCCGGAGGCGTGGCCGCGGTGGTGGAGGTCGGTCGCAGACGCACCCGCTTCACACGCCTGGGGTCTGCATCGAGAACCTGCAGCTCGAAGCCCGCCGGATGGGCGATCAGCTCGCCCCGCTGGGGCACGCGGCCGGCGAGCGCGGTGACGAGACCAGCGACGGTGTCGATCTCTTCCTCAAGGTCCGGCGGCGCCAGGGGCTGGCCGACGGCGGCTTCGAGCTCTTCCAGGGGGGCCCGGGCGTCGGCTTCGAACACCCCGCCGGGGCGGGCGATGATCGACTTGGCCTGGGCCACATCATGTTCGTCGTCGATATCGCCGACCACGGCCTCGATCAGGTCTTCCAGGGTCACCAGTCCGTCTGTGCCCCCGAACTCGTCGATGACCAGCGCCATGTGGGTGCGGGCGGCCTGCATCTGCAGCAGCAGGTCGGCGGCGCGCATGGAGGCTGGCACGTAGAGGGCGTCGCGGCGGACCCGGTGGAGGAAGGCGTCCTCGGCCTTGGGGCCGGCGCCGTTGGCCGACAGCAGGCGGAAGACGTCCTTGACGTGAACCACGCCCACGGGGTCGTCCAGGGTCTCCCGATAGATCGGCATCCGGGAGTGTTCGGCGTCGATGAAGCGATCGACCACCTCGCCAAAGGGGGTGGTCAGTTCGACGGCGACGATGTCGGCGCGCGGCGTCATCACATCGTCAACCCGCAGGGACTGGAAGGCCACGGCCTGCCGCACCATGCGGTTTTCAGGTTCGGCGGGGGTGTCGCTCTGCTCGGGGGCGCCCCCCTGGCGGCCGAACCGTTTCAGAATGGCCCGAAACCCGCTCCCCTGTCGGGGGGAATCGGGTTCGGGCAAACTTCGATCTTCCGAACTAGTCATGGTCTCCCTGTTCGGCCGCATAGGGATCTGGGACGCCCAGGCCAGCGAGAATTCGCCGTTCCAGGCCCTCCATGTCGGCGGCCTCGTCCTCGTTCATATGGTCATAGCCTACAAGATGCAGGACGCCGTGCGCCACAAGGTGCTGCAAATGATCGGCCAGAGACTTGTTCTGCTGCTCGGCTTCTCGGGCGCAGACCCCATAGGCCAGGGCGAGATCGCCCAGAAAACCCTCAGGATTCTGCGCAGCCGGGAAGGACAGCACATTGGTCGGCCCCGCCTTTCGGCGATATTCGGCGTTCAGATCCGCCACGGCCTCGTCGTCGGTGAGCAGCACGGCCACCAGCCCGGAATCGGCGCCTGCGTCCTTCGGCCGCGCGTCGGCGCCGTCGAGGGCGGCGAGCGCCGCGGCCCGCACCAGGATGACGGCGTCCGGCAGGGCCTCAGCCCAGGCGTCGTCCTCAATCTCGATATCGATCAATCGGGTCGTCCGTTCATGGCGGCGTCGGCCTCATAGGCCCGCACGATCCGCTCGACCAGGGGATGGCGCACCACGTCCTCAGCGGCGAAGCGGGCGACGCCCACGCCTTCGACACCGTCCAGCAGGCTGACCGCATGGGCGAGACCAGAGTCCCGGGCGTTGACCAGGTCCACCTGGCTGGGGTCGCCGGTGACCGCCATGCGGGCGCCTTCGCCCAGACGGGTCAGCACCATCTTCATCTGCAGCCGGGTGGCGTTCTGCGCCTCATCGACGATGACAAAGGCGTGGGACAGGGTGCGGCCGCGCATGAAGGCGATAGGGGCGAGCTCGATCTCGCCCTTCTCCCGACGCCTGCGGAACTGATCGACGCCCATGATGTCGGTGAGCGCCTCCCAGACTGGGGCCATATAGGGATCGACCTTCTCCGACAGGTCGCCGGGCAGGAAGCCCAGCCGCTCGCCCGCCTCGACGGCCGGGCGGCTGACGATCAGCCGGTCGACCTCGCCGCGCAGCAGGAGCCCCGCCCCATGGGCGACCGCCAGGAAGGTCTTGCCGGTGCCGGCAGGGCCGAGGCCGAACACCAGCGGATGATCGGTGAGCGCCTTCAGATAGCGGGCCTGGGCCGGGGTCTTGGGGGCCACCTGGCCGCGACGGCCAACGGGCAGGCCGCCCGGCGCAGCCCCCGACCCGATACGGGCCTGGCCGATGGCCACGCGGACATCGGCCTCGTTGATTTCCAACCCCTGGTCGGCCCGGCTCGCCAGCGACTGGATGGCGCGCTTGGCCATGCCGCGGGACTTGGAGTCTCCGCTCAATTGTACGCCGCCGCCCGGCGTCTCCACCAGGACCCCGAAGGCGTCCTCGATCAGGGCGGCGTGGCGGCTGTTGGTTCCGCTGACCGCGCGGGCGGCCGCGTCAGTCAGGACGATGAATTCCGGGGCGCGGCTCAAAGGGGCTCCAGGGCGGGCGCGGGGTGCGGCTGTTCAGCCATAACGCCCGAAAGGCTGTTCTTGCTCGCCCCATCGATGCGCACGCGCGCGATCTGGCCGATCAAGGAGGCATCGGCCGTGGCGTGGACCCCCTGCAAATAGGGGCTGCGGCCGACAAGCTGGCCCTCATGGCGTCCCAGACGCTCGAACAGCACCGGCAGGGTCCGGCCCACCTGGGCCTGGTTGAAGGCGACCTGCTGCTCGTCCAGCAGGGCCTGCAGCCGCGCCAGGCGCTCGGCCATCACCTCTTCGGGGACCTGGCCAGGCAGGGCCGAGGCGGGCGTGCCGGGGCGGCGGGAATATTTGAACGAGAACGCGCTGGCGTGACCCATCTGGCGCACCAGGGACAGCGTCGCCTCGAAGTCGGCCTCCCGCTCGCCGGGGAAGCCGACGATGTAGTCCGAGGAGATGGCGATGTCGGGCCGCGCGGCGCGGATCTTCTCGATCAGCCGCAGATAGGTCTCCACCGTATGGCCGCGGTTCATGGCCTTGAGGATGCGGTCCGAGCCCGACTGCACCGGCAGGTGCAGGAAGGGCATCAGGGCCTCAATCTCCCCATGGGCGGCGATCAGCTCATCATCCATGTCCCGGGGATGGCTGGTGGTGTAGCGGATGCGGTCGAGACCAGGGATCTTGGCGAGCGCCCGGGCGAGGGCGGCCAGCCCGCCGCCAGCCTCGGGGTCGCGATAGGCGTTGACGTTCTGACCCAGCAGGGTGACCTCGCGCACGCCTTGGCGGGCCAGGCTTTCGGCCTCGGCCAGGATGGCGGCCGCCGGCCGCGACCATTCGGCGCCGCGGGTATAGGGCACCACGCAGAAGGTGCAGAATTTGTCGCAGCCCTCCTGGACGGTGAGGAAGGCGGTGACGCCGGTGGGATTACGCTCGGCCGGCAGGGCGTCAAACTTGTCCTCAGCCGCGAAGTCGGCCGACAGGCGCTCGCCCCGGGCCCGGTGGGTGCGGGCGATCAGTTCGGGCAGCTGGTGATAGGCCTGGGGTCCGACCACCAGATCCACCGCCGGCTGGCGACGCATGATCTCCTCGCCCTCGGCCTGGGCGACGCAGCCGGCCACGGCGATGGTCATGCCGGCGCCGGCCTCCTCGCGGGCCAGCTTCATCAGCCGGATCTGGCCAAGCTCGGAATAGACCTTTTCGGTGGCCTTTTCGCGGATATGGCAGGTGTTCAGCACCACCAGGTCCGCATCCTCCGGCGTGTCGGTCATGCCATAGCCCAGCGGCGCCAGCACATCGGCCATGCGCTCGCTGTCATAGACATTCATCTGACAGCCATAGGTCTTGATGAAGAGGCGCTTTTCCGGCGCGGGTCTGGACATGCTGGCCTTATGGGGTCGCGGGGCGAGGGGTTCAAGCGGTTCGCGCCTCGGGCGAACCTTCGCAGGACCTCCCAAGGCCGCCGCGCCTAGTCCTCCAGCGGCATGCCGTAGAGCTCCAGCCGGTGGTCCACCAGCCGGTAGCCGAGCTTGCGGGCGATGGCCTCCTGCAGGGCCTCGATCTCGGGATCGACGAACTCCACCACCTTGCCGGTCTTCATGTCGATGAGGTGATCGTGGTGGTGGTCGGTGGCCTCCTCGTAACGGGAACGGCCGTCGCGGAAGTCATGTCGGGCGATGATCCCGGCCTCTTCGAACAGACGCACAGTCCGATAGACCGTGGCGATCGAGATGTGCGGATCAACCTGATGGGCGCGGCGATAGAGCTCTTCCACATCGGGGTGGTCGTCAGCGGCCGACAGCACGCGGGCGATCACCCGGCGTTGCTCGGTCATGCGCATCCCTTTTTCGATGCAGAGATTTTCGATCCGATCCACGCCGGTCCTCCTCGTCGCTGAACCTAGAGAATAGGTTTAAGGGCGCTCGCTGTTAAGATCGAGCCTCATCAACAAGGCGTCGATCTGTCGGCCGCCGCGGTCGTAATAGTTCCGCCGGAGGCCCACCTGGACGAAGCCTGTGGCGCCATAGAGGGCGATGGCCCCGGGATTGTCCTCGCCCACCTCCAGCACCAGGCTCTGCGCGCCGCCTTGACGGGCGAGCCCCGCCGCCGCGGTCACCAGGGCCGAGCCGACGCCACGGCGGCGCGCGGCCGGCGCCACAGCCAGGGTCAGGATCTCGGCCTCGTCGAACAGGATGCGCGACATGACCATGCCCAGCGGCGCCTCGTCCTGCGCCATCACCGCATAGGCCCCGGCGCCGCCGATCAGGGCGGCGATGTCCTGGGCGCTCCAGGGCTTGTCGAAGGCCAGGGCGTGCAGGTCCGCCAGGGTCTGGGCGGCCTCGGGACCGGCAGGACAGAGCCTCATGCCATGTCCGGCCCCGGCGCGCCGCCGGGCAGCCGGGCGTCGGGCGCCCGCAGATACAGGGGGCGCGGCGGTGACGGGCTGGTCTGCGCCGCCGCCAGCCGCGCCACGGCGGCCGGGTCACAGGCCGGGGCGGACACCAGGCGCGCGGCTGGCATCAGCTCGGCAAGCAAGGGCGCGCCGCTGCCCACCAGGACCGCCTGGCGACCCCCTGACAGCTCGGCCACCCGGGCCGCGGCGGTGGCCAGATCCAGGGCGTCGGGGGCCATCAGGGCACGGCCGCCGGCGAAGGCCTGGAGGTAGATCTGGCCCCGGCGGGCGTCGATGGCGGCGAAGACCAGGTCGTCCCCCAGGGGTTCGGCCAGGGCCGCCAGGGTCCCGACCCCGACCACAGGACGCCCGAGCGCCGCGCCGAGGCCCTTGGCGAAGGCGAGCCCCACACGAAGGCCGGTGAATGAGCCAGGGCCAATGGTCACGCCGACGCGGTCGAGGTCGGCGAAGGCGAGGTTGGCCTCGGTCATCACCCGCTCGGCCAGGGGGGCGATCGCCTCCTGGTGGCCACGGCCCATGGGATGGCTCGCTTGGGCCAGCACGCGCCCGTCCTCGAGCACGGCGACCGAGCAGGCGTCCAGGCAGGTGTCGAGGCCAAGAATGATCATGGACGCCGCCTAACAGGCCGGCGGCTTTCCGGGAAGGCTAGAGGGTCTGCTCGACCCGGGTGACCTCGGGCACATAATGCTTGAGCATGTTCTCCACGCCCGACTTCAGGGTCGCCGTGGAAGAGGGGCAGCCGGCGCAGGCCCCCTTCATGTGCAGCCAGACCACGCCGGTGTCGGCCTCGAAGCGGGAGAAGACGATGTCGCCCCCGTCCTGGGCCACGGCCGGGCGGATCCGGCTGTCGAGCAGTTCCTTGATCTCAATGACGATCTGGGCGACCTCGCCCTCATAAACCTCTTCCACATCGCCGCCCTGGGCGGCGGCTTCGCCGGTGAACAGGGGCCGGCCGGAGGTGAAGTGGTCCATGATGGCCGCCAGGATCGGCGCCTTCAGGTGCGGCCAGGCCGAATGAGGGTCCTTGCCCACGGTGACGAAGTCGGGGCCGAAGAACACCCGCTGCACGCCCTCGATGTCGAACAGGTCAGCGGCCAGGGGCGAGGCCTGGGCGGCCTCCATGTCGCGGAAATCATGGCTCCCCTCGCCGGCCACGTCGCGGCCGGGCAGGAATTTCAGGACCTCGGGGTTCGGCGTGGTTTCGGTCTGGATAAACATGGCCCAGATGTGGCCTCTGCCGGCCGCCGACGCAAGACCCCTGGCGCAGCTCAGGTATGGGGTTCGAGCGGCCGTCCTCGTCCTTCGAGGCCCTGCTGACGCAGGGCGCCTCAGGATGAGGACGGAATGCGAGGCGCCACTCACCTTCCTCATCCTGAGGTGCGAGCGACAGCGAGCCTCGAAGGATGCAAGGCCCCTCAGGCCAGGTCGGCGATCTCTTCGTCCGTCAGTTCGCCGGGCACCACGGTCACTGGCAGGTTGCGGCCGCCCCAGCGGATGCCCTCCTTGGCGATGGAGGACACCAGGGGGCCGGGGCCTCGGCCGTGGGGCGCAGCGCCGAGAACCAGGATCTTGATGTCGGGATCCTCGGCGATGACGCTACGCAGGGCCTGACGGGCGCTCTCGGCGTTTACGATGATGAACTCCGGCGCAGCCCCGGTCTCGGCGATGACGAACTCGGCCATCTTCTGCAGGAAGGCTTCGGCCTCGGCTCTCGCCTGACGCTCGATCTCCTCGCGGACCCCGGACCAGTGCTCGAACACCGCCGGCTCGATCACCCGCAGCATGGCCAGATGGCCGCCGGTGGAGCGGGCGCGCCGACAGGCGAACCGCAGGGCGGTCTGGAACTCCGGCGTGTCGTCGGCGATGACGAGGAACTTGCGCTGGCTCATGGGGCGACGTTGGCCCGGCGGCGGGTTTTGGGCAAGAGGGCCAAAGGTCAGGGCCTCAGGCGCCCCAGAACCCGACCTTGGCCCGCACCTCCGCCAGGGTCGGGGCCGCCGCCGCCCGGGCCCGCGCCGCGCCCTTGGCCAGGACCGCGTCGATCTCGCCGGGATCGGCCATCAGTCGGCGCATCTCTGCGCCCACGGGCCCCAGCTTCGCCACCGCCAGATCGACCAGCTTCGGCTTGAATGCTCCAAAGCCCTGGCCGGCGAACTCCGACAGCACCTCGGCCGAGGTGCGGCCATCCAGCGCCGCATAGATGCCGATCAGGTTCTCCGCCTCCGGCCGGCCCTTCAGCTCGTCGAGGGTTTCGGGCAGGGGCTCGGGGTCGGTCTTGGCCTTGCGGACCTTCTGGGCGATGGCGTCCTCGTCATCCAGCAGGTTCAGCCGCGAATTGTCCGACGGGTCGGACTTGGACATCTTCGCGCTCCCGTCGCGCAGGGACATGATCCGCGAGCCGGGTCCCTGGGTCAGGGCCTCAGGCAGGGGGAAGAAGTCCGGCGCGTCGAAGTCGTGGTTGAACTTGGCGGCGATGTCGCGGGTCAGCTCCAGGTGCTGGCGCTGGTCGTCGCCCACCGGCACGTGGGTGGCCTTGTAGAGCAGGATGTCGGCGGCCTGCAGCACCGGGTAGGTGTAGAGGCCGACGCTGGAGCGCTCCTTGTGCTTGCCGGATTTCTCCTTGAACTGGGTCATCCGGTCGAGCCAGCCGACCCGGGCCACGCAGTTGAAGATCCAGCCGAGCTCGGCGTGCGCGGGCACGGCCGACTGCGGGAAGATGGTCGCCTTTTCAGGGTCGAGGCCTGAGGCCAGATAGGCCGCGGTGATCTCGCGCACCTGGTTCGCCAGCAGGGCGGGGTCCTGCCAGACGGTGATGGCGTGCAGGTCAGCGACGAAGATGAAGGTCTCCATCTCATGCTGCAGGCGGGCGAACTTCACGAGCGCGCCCAGATAGTTGCCCAGATGCAGGGCGCCGGACGGCTGGACGCCGGAGAGCACGCGCTTGGGGCCGCTATAGGCGGGGGGGGCTTGATCGGTCATGGGTCAGGCTTTGACTTCGAGCGGAGTTTGAAGGCGCGCGCCCCGGGGACGCGCAGAGGCTTGCCGCCCCTAGCAGGGGGCGTTCAGGACGCGCGGCGCCATCGCCAGGAGTTCCGAGCCGGAAAAGCCATGCCGATGCGCATAGTCGGGCCAGGGTCCGGTGGCAAGCCTGGAAGCCGGGCGCCGACCTGAGCGGTCCGCGCCGCCTCCTCCGCCGTCACCCTCGGGCTTGACCCGAGGGCCCATGCACACAGCCCTTCTCCGGTGTTCAGGGATGGTCGGGTCAAGCCCGACCATGACGGAGCGACGGGTGACGCAGGCAGAAGACTGCGCAGGCCCCTAGCCCAGATCCCCGGGCGTGGCCGGCGTCCCGCTGCGGCGGGTCATGGCGGCCCGCAGCTCCGCGCGGGTGACGCCGCCGAAGACCAGGACCAGGACGCCATAGAGGGCCATGCCCCCCACCGACAGGACCACGACCCCGATCTCCTTGGCGCCCAGCAGCGGCAGGCCAAGGGCTGCGATCGGCGCCTCGAAGGCTGCGCGGTTGAAGGCGACGAAGGCCAGAAGCCCGCCCATGACCAGGCTGGCCAGGCTGACGCGGATAATCTTGGAGATCACGGCGGGAGAGGGCCGGTAGTCCCCCCGCCGCCAGAGCGCCACGAGCATCTGGATGACCGCGATCCAGGCCGCGAGGCTGGTGGCCATGGCGATGCCCGGCACGCCCACCACGAAGAACAGGGCCACCCCGGCGACGATGTTCACCGCCACCGAGATCAGAGCAAAGCGCATGGGGGTGCGGGTGTCCTCCCGGGCGAAGAAGGCCGGTTGCAGGATGCGCTGCAGGACGAAGGCCGGCGTGCCCCAGCCATAGTGGAACAGAAGGGCGCCGGCGGCGGCCGCGTCGGCGAAGACGAAGGCGCCGCGGGTGAACAGGCCATCGATCAGATAGACCGGCATGGCCATCAGGGCAGCCGCCGCCGGCAGGCTGAGCGCCAGGCCGAAGACCAGGCCCTGGTCCATTACCAGCTTGGCGTCGGCGGCGTCTCCCCGCCGCAGGGACTGGGACAGTCGCGGCAGCAGCGCGATGCCGATGGCCACCCCCACCAGGCTCATGGGCAGCTGATAGAGACGGTCGGCCACGTTCAGCCAGACCCGGGCGCCGGAGACCTGGGAGGCCAGGATGCCGGAGACGAAGATGTTGATCTGGGTGGCGCTGTTGGCGATGGCCGCCGGCACGGCCCGGCGCACCAGCTCCTTCATGTCCGGCGTCAGCCGGGGCCTGACCAGCCGCACCCGTGCGCCGGCCCGGCGGGCGGCCCAGATGACCAGGGCGGCCTGGCCGACGCCGGCGACGCCGACGCCGATGGAGGCGGCGTAGGCCGCGGTGATGGCGTCCCGCTGGGGCCAGACCACCGCCAGCATGACCACGTTCAGAACGGTGGGATAGAAGCCCGAGACAATGAAGCGCCCGTGGGCGTTCAGCACGCCGGAGAACAGGGCCGCAATCGCCATGCAGGGCAGGTAGGGCATGGTGATCTGGGTCAGGATCACCGCCAGCCGGAATTTGTCGGGCTCGTCCACATAGCCGGGATTGATGACGTACATCAGCCAGGGCATGGCCGCCTGGGCCGCGAGCGTCAGGGCCACCGTCACCACCGCCAGGCCGGCGGCGGCGTCGGCGGCGTACTGGTTGGCCACGGCCTCGCCCTCGCCCTCCAGCCGCTTGGCGTAGCCGGGCACGAAGGCCGCAGCAAAGGCGCCCTCGGCGAAGATCCGCCGGAACAGGTTGGGGAAGGCCAGCGCCGTATAATAGGCGTCTGCGGCGATGGTCAGGCTGGCCCCCAGCCTTGCCGTCACCACCAGGTCGCGCACCAGGCCCAGCACCCGGCTGAACAGGGTCAGGGCCGAAAAGATGATCGAGGAGCGCAGCATCCCGTTCCGACGCGGCGGGGCGCCGGCGGGGGGCGGTGGAGGGGTGACGGGCTCGCTCGGGGTGCTCACCTTCCGGCCTCTGGAGCCTGGCGGCGGCGCGGTCAAGGCGCCGAGTTAGCCGGCCTTCTGCACGCAGAGCCAACGGCTTCGGTGGAAGTTGGCGATATTGTCCACCCAGCCGCTCACCCTGGGGTTCACCAGGGCCTTGTTGACCACGAAAAGGACCGGGATCAGGGCGTCCTCCGCCAGCATCAGGGCCTCGGCCCGGGCGAGGATGGCGGCGCGGGCCTCCAGGTCCGGCTCGGCGGCGGCCTGGGCCAGCAGGGCGTCATAGGCGGGGTTGGCGTAATCCCCATAGTTCTGCGCGCCGGTCTGCGAATCCAGCAGCTCCAGGAAGGTCAGGGGATCGTTGTAGTCGGCGTACCAGCTCATGGCGCCGATCTCGAAGTCTCGCATTCGATAGGCGGCGAACGCGATCTGGCCCTCGTTCTGCACCAGGGCGACCTTGACGCCGATGGCCTGCCAGTCGGCCTGGATGGCCTGCATCATCAAGGTGGTGTCGGGCGTGTTGCCGGTCTTGATCTCGATCTCCAGAGGGCGGTTCGGGCCATAGCCAGCCTCGGCCAGCAGCTGGCGGGCCAGAGCCTGGCGGTCTTCGAAGCTCAGGCCTGCGAAGCTGGTCTGGGGGCCGTCTTCCACATAGTTGGCCGTGCCGGGCGGCACGAAGGCGTAGGCCGGGACCTGGCCCGCACGCAGCAGCTTGTCGGTGATGAAGTCGCGGTCGATGGCCGCCGACAGGGCCTTGCGCACCCGGGGGTCGCGGAAGGCGGCCACGGTGCGGGTGTTGAACGACAGGTAGGAGGTGGCCAGCGAGATATGGGTCCGGGCATAGCCGGGCATGGTCTCGTTGATTTTCGAGAGCCGGTTCGACTGGAAACCGGTGTTGATGTCCAGCTCCCCGGCCGCCACCCGCCGCTCAGCGGTCACCGCATCGGGGGTGGGATAGTAGCGGATGGTGTCGACGCAGACCTGATCAGCCTCCCAGAAGTGAGGGTTCTTCTTGACCTCGATGTATTCCCCCAGACGCCAGGAGACGAGCTGATAGGGCCCGCTGCTGACATAGTTCCCAGGCTGCACCCAGTCATCGCCCAGGGGCTCGACCACGTGGCGGGGCACGGGGAAAAAGGACAGGTGCTTGAGCAGTTCCGGCAGGTAGGGCGCGGGATGCTCAAGGGTCAGTTCCAGGGTGCGGGGGTCGATGGCCCGGGCGCCGAGGGCTTCAGGCGGCGCCTCGCCGGCGTTCACCGCCGCGCCGTTCTTCAGCAGGAAGACCAGGTAGGCGTAGATCGAGGCGGTCTCGGGTTTCAGGATCCGGCGATAGGCGTAGACGAAGTCCTCGGCCGTGATCGGGGCGCCGTCCGACCACTTGGCCTCGCGCAGGTGGAAGGTCCAGATGAGCCCATCGGGCGTGGTCTCCCACCGCTCGGCGAGCGCCGGGATCGGGGTTCCATCCGGCGCGTCGGTGGTCAGGCCGACATTGAGGTCGCCGATCACCTGGAACTCGTCGATCAGGTTGCTCTGCTGGGGATCCAGCGTCGCCGGCTCGGTATTGTTGCCGAACTCCAGGCAGGTCTCGCCCTGCGCGCAAGGCGGCCGGCTCGGCCCCTCCTGACAGGCGGCGAGGGCCAGGACGGCGAGCAGGGGCGCGATCAGGCGCAGCAGGGACAAGGGGCGACTCCGAAACATCGAGGGTCATAAGCGCACGGGCGGCTTGGCCATGTCGAGGGGAGGCGCCTTGCGTCCTTCGAGCCTCGCTAAGCTCGCACCTCAGGATGAGGAGGGCAGGGGTAGGTTCAGGCGTCTCACTCCGACCTCATCCTGAGGCGCCCTGCGAAAGCAGGGCCTCGAAGGACGAGGGCGGTCGCACCTCGCGCCCCCCCCAACCGTCATGGTCGGGCTTGACCCGACCATCCATGAACACAGGGCTGACCTCAGTGCGCATGGGCCCTCGGATCAAGTCCGAGGGCGACGGAAATGGAGGCGCCTAGACCGGGCTGAACACCGGCACTGGCGGCCCGTTCTCGGTCTCCTGGAACTTCACCTTCACCTTCTGGCCGATGGCGAGCTGGTCGAAGTCGCAGTCCACGAAGTTGGTCAGGACGGCCGGGCCTTCGTTCAGGGTCACATAGCCGATGGCGTAGGGGCCGGTCGGCGAGCGGCGCATGACGGAGTAGGTGTAGATCACCCCTTCGCCGGGGCTCTCCTCCCAGACCGTGTCGTCGGAGAAGCAGATCGGGCACAGGCCACGGGGGTACCAGTGGGCCTTGCCGCAGCCGTTGCACCGCTTGATCAGAAAGCGGCCTTCGGCGGCCGCGTCCCAGAACGGCTTGGACTCGATGGTCACCGGCGGAGCCGGGATCTTGCGGGCCTGAGCCTCAGGCGCGGTTTTGGTGTCGCTCATGGGACCTACTCCCGTTCCATGATGAGGGTGGCCGAGCCGTGGCGGGTGCCGAGCGAGCCGCCGGTGCCGTGGGCGATGGCCAGGTCGCAATTGGGAACCTGGACCTTCGGATGGGCTTCGCCGCGGAGCTGACGGACGGCTTCGATCACCTTGGTGATGCCGCCGCGGTTGGTCGGGTGATTGTTGCAGAGACCGCCGCCGTCGGTGTTGAAGGGCAGCTTGCCGACGCCGGAGATCAGGTTGCCGTCGGCCACGAATTTGCCGCCCTGGCCCTTTTCGCAGAAGCCCAGGTCTTCCAGCTGCATCAGCACGGTGATGGTGAAGCTGTCATAGATCGAGGCGTACTTCATGTCGGACGGCTTCACGCCGGCCTCTTCGAAGGCGATCGGTCCCGACCACAGGGCGCCCGAATGGGTCAGGTCCAGGTCGTGGCCGCCCATGGGCCCCTTGGGGCTCTCGCCGGCGCCGATGACCTTCACCTTGGGTCGGTTCAGGCTCTTGGCGATCTCGGGGCTCGTGACGATCAGCGCGCCGCCGCCGTCGGAGACGACGCAGCAGTCGAGCCGGTGCAGGGGATCGGAGATCATCGGCGAGTTCAGCACGTCCTCGACCGTGACCACGTCACGCAGCATAGCGTGCTCGTTCCACTGGGCGTGATGGCTGGCGGCGACCTTGATCCAGGCCAGCTGCTCGGAGGTGGTGCCGTACTCGTACATGTGGCGCATGGCGCACATGCCGTAGGTGTTGTGAGTGGTGCCGCCGTAGATGTTCTCAAAGCCGGCCTCGGGCGGGCCGTCGGTCAGCTGGCCGGGACGTCCGCCGCCGCCGAAACCGCCGAACTTCTGCTGTCGCGGACGGCCGGCGAGCGTGATCAGCGCCACCTTGCACTTGCCCTCGGCGATCGCCTGGGCCGCGTGGCCCACATGCAGGATGTAGGAGGAGCCGCCGGTCTCGGTGGAGTCCATGTGCCGGACATTCCGCAGGCCCATATAGTCGATCATGGACATGCCGCCGAAACCCGGGGCGTCGCCGGCGCAGAAGTAGCCGTCGATGTCGTCCTTGGTGAGACCCGCATCGGCCAGGGCGCCCTTGGCGCTCTCGGCGTGGATCTGTGGGGTGGATATGTCGGGCGCGTCGCGGAGCGGATGCTCGTAGGCGCCCATGATGTAGGCCTTGCCTTTAATGCTCATGTCCCTTCCCGGATTATGGTTCTGATCAATGGGGTTGGCCTTATCCGCGCTGAAGCGCGGTGTCATCCCTGGTGATGGGGTGCGGTCGCCCTCGTCCCTCGAGGCCGCTTCGCGGCGCCTCAGGATGAGGACGACTGAGAGGTGGTCGCCCCACCGGCTTCCTCATGCTGAGGTGCGAGCGAAAGCGAGCCTCGAAGCACGCACAGCGCCGGCTCAGGCCGGCTGCTGCGCCTTCAGCGCCTCCAGGCGCGCCTCGCGCAGGGCCGAGCGGCGAACCTTGCCCGCGTCGTCGCGCAGGGGTTCGTCGACGAACTCATAGGTCCGGGGCTGCTTGTAGGTGACCAGGCGGCTCGACAGATAGTCGCGCAGCTCCGCATCCGTGGTCGGGCGGCTGACCTGGACGATGGCGTGGATCTTATTGCCCAGATCATCGTCCGGAATGCCGATGACGGCGCAGGACACCACCGCCTCGTGCTCGTCCAGGGCGGCCTCGATCTCGGCCGGATAGACGTTGGAGCCCCCCACCAGGATCATGTCGGTGCGCCGGTCGGCCAGGTAGAGATAGCCGTCCTCGTCGAACCAGCCGATGTCGCCCAGGCTCTCCCAACCGCCGGGCAGGGTCTTGGCCGTGGCGCCGAGATACTTGTAGGAGGGGCCTGCGCCCTCGGGCCTGCGCATATAGATCTCGCCGACCTCCCGGGGCGGCAGGGGATTGCCCGCCTCGTCCATGGCGACCATCTCGCCCATGCGGACCTTGCCCACCGAGCCGCGGTGTTCCAGCCATTCGGTCCCGGAGATGACGGTGGAGGCCTGGGCCTCGGTGCCGGCATAGAGCTCCTGGATCACCTCGCCCCCCAGCCAGTGGATGAAGGCCTCCTTCAGCCAGGGCGGGCAGGGCGCAGCCAGGTGCCAGAGGGTCTGCAGCGACGACAGGTCGTACTTGGCCCGCGTCTCCTCGGGCAGGTGCCAGATCCGGTTCATCATGGTCGGCACCATGTAGACCCAGGTGGCCTTCCAGCGCTCGATCTCGGCCAGGGTCTTCTCGGGATCGAACCTCGGCATCACCACAATGTGGGCGCCCATGTTGATGGCCGACATCATCATGCCGAAGCCGGCGTTATGATAGAGGGGCGCGGGCAGCAGCGCGATGGAGTCGGCGCGCAGCTGCCAGCCGCCCACCTCAGGGATTTCGGCCGCCGTCACGCCGGGCTGGCCCGCCAGGATCAGCTTGGGCCGGCCGGTGGAGCCGCCGCTGGTGGGCGCCTTGGACACCGGCGCGATCACGTCGGGCAGGTCGGACTCATCGTCGGCCAGGGCGGCGATGTCGGCGATGTTCACCAGGGGCTTGTCGATCTTGTGATCGAAGGCGGCGATGACGATGGGGGTCTTGGCCAGCTCCATGATCGCCTCGAGCTCAGCCTTGGGCAGGCGGAAGGAGACCGGCTGCGGCGTCGCGCCCACCTTCCAGAGCGCCCAGCAGGCCTCAACGAAGCCGATCCCATTGGGCAGGCCCAGCGTCACCAGATCCCCGTGCTTGACCCCCATGGCCAACAGGCCCCGCGCCAGGCGGTTGGTGCGCCGGTGAAACTGGCCATAGGTCAGGGTCTCCTCACCGCTGGACACCGCCGGGGCGTCAGCCTTGTCCCGCGCCAGCTGCGCCAGGCGCGCGCTCAGGGAAATCATCTCTTCAGCCATGGTCTCGTCCCTGGAAATGGTCTGGCCGCGGCTCGTTGGAGTGTCCGCGGTCCTGTGAAATGGTATGCCGGCCAATGTCGCGTCGGCGGTCAGAGTTTCCCCCGGCGCGGCCCCCACTGGCAAGGGTCTGGAAGAACATGCCCTGGGCGGTTAAGAGCCGCGGGGTCTCCAACCTTCAAGGCGCCGCCATGTCCGAGGACCTCTCCACCGCCGACCTGTCCGATGAGAACGAGGGCCGGGCTCAGGTCCTGCGCCTGCAGCTGCGAGATCTGGGCGGTCGGCGAGCCTTTTCCGGCCCCATCCGCACCGTCCGCTGCCACGAGGACAATTCCAAGGTGAAGGCCATGCTGGCCACCCCGGGGAACGGGGCGGTGCTGGTGGTCGACGGGGGCGGTTCGCTGAACTGCGCCCTGGTGGGCGACCTGATCGCCCAGAGCGCGGTCGATCAGGGCTGGGCCGGCGTCATCGTCAACGGCGCGGTGCGCGACGCCGCGGTGCTCGCGACCCTCGACCTGGGGGTGAAGGCGCTCGGGACCATGCCGCTGCGCAGCGTCCGCCGGGACCTGGGCGAGAGCGATGGCGTCGTGGCCTTCGGCGGCGTGATCTTCACCCCGGGCGACCGGCTGTTCGCCGACGCCGATGGGGTGTTGGTGCTGCCGGCCTAGGCGGCCGACCGCCAGGCGGGGCCGTTCAGGCGCCCACCCGTTCGATCTTGCCGGCCGCCTCGTCAAGGATGGCGGCGACGGCCTCGGCCTCGGCCTCGCTCAGGCCGCGGGAGGCGCGCAGCCGCAGGGCGGTCTTCACATTCTCCATGCCCCGGCGGACCTTGTGGCGCCCCAACTCGTCGCCGGTCTCGTTCATGCGGGCGAAGATGGCGGCGACCGACGGCCGCTGCGGCTCCAGGGCCTCACGGCCGGCCGGGGTGATCTCATACAGTTTACGGGCGCCGGAGCCCTGGCTCTGGGCCACAAAGCCCTCGTCCTCCAGCAGCGAGAGCGTCGGATAGATGGCCCCGGGGCTGGGGCGATAGGCCCCGCCGGTGCGCTCTTCCAGGGTGCGGATCAGTTCGTAGCCGTGGGAGGGCGCCTCCTCCACCAGGGCCAGCAGCACGAAGCGCAGGTCGCCGTGCTCCAGGAACCGGCCAAGCCGTGGTCCGCCCCGGCGGCCATGACCGCCGCCATGACCCCCGACCCCATGCCGGCTGTGCCGGGCCCGGTGGGGGTGGTGTCCAAAATGTCGTCCATACATATGTTTTCGTTCCTATTTCGATCTATCGAAACAATAGATATATCGAAACGTATCGGACTTCAAGGGGCCGCTCAGGACAAGAGGGGCGGATCGACCACTTCGCGCATGATCTCGGCCAGCAGTCGGCCCTCAGCCGCCCGGCTGGAGCCGGATCGCCAGGCCACCACGATCTCCCGGCTGGGATGGTCGGTGGCCAGGGGCCGGATGGTCACGGCTGCGGAATCGGTCAGGCCCGCAGCCACCGCCATGGCAGGCAGGAAGCTGACCCCCAGCCCTGATCCCACCATCTGCACCAGGGTCGGCAGGGAGGTGGCGGCGAAGGGACCGTCATCGGTATTGGCCCGAGGCGCCTTCAGGCCGCAGGCGGCCAGGGCGTGCTCGCGTAGGCAGTGGCCGTCCTCGAGCAGGATCATCTCGGCCCGCTCCAGCTCGTCGGGCGGGGTGGCGCTCATCCTGGCCAGGGGGTGATTGGCCGGCAGGGCGGCCACAAGCTCATCATCGGCCACATGGGCGAGATCCAGGCCCGCGGTCTCATAGGGCAGGGCGATCAGGGCGGCGTCCAGCTGGCCGGCCTTGAGGCCCGCGATCAGCCGCTGAGTCAGATCCTCCCGCAGGAAAAGCCGCAGATCCGGATAGCGGGTGCGCAGGAGGGGGAAGGCCCGGGGCAGCAGGAAGGGAGCGATGGTCGGGATCACGCCCAGGCGGAACCTGCCCGACAGGGGCTGGCCGGCGTGACGAGCCTCCTGAACCATCTCCTCGGCCTCATTGAGGATGGTGGCGGCCCGCCGCAGGGCCGCCTCGCCTACGGCCGTCAGGATCACCCCGGTGCGGGCCCGGTCGACCACCGGGGCGCCCAGGGTCCGTTCCAGCTCCTGGATGCCGGCCGACAGGGTCGGCTGGGTGACGTGGGCGGCCTCGGCGGCGCGCCCGAAGGCGCCATGCTCGGCGAGGAGCTTCAGATATTGCAGCTGTCGGACAGTGGGCAGGATCATGAGCCGAATATAGGTCCGCCCTATAGAAACCGCAAAAACTATCGATTGGACCCGGGCGTGGCCTGGGCCGATATCGGGGACGTCGAGGGGGCTGAGCTTCCCAGCCCGCCTCAATGTCCGGGGGTTGCGTCTTCTCTCCCCCAGGCGCCGGCGCGCCCCCGGACCCCGCTCGGGCCTCAGGCCGACTCGAAGCTCAAGGGGCCTTCCCAGAAGGTCTGCACCAGGTCGTGCTGGGCGCCGGGGCGCCCGGTGGTCAGGAAGCGCCGCAGGCCGTCCGATCCCGGATCGATCTCCGGATGGCGTTCCAGATAGCCGGCCAGGGCCGCGGCCGTGGCGTCGGGCTGGTGGATGAGCGGCGTGCCGGGCTTGAGCGCGGCGCGGAACATGTCGGCGATGATCTCGTAATGGGTGCAGCCCAGGATCGCCCGGTCCGGCGCCCGGCCGATGCGGGCGGTGATCTGGGCCACATGGGTCTCGACGGCCTGGGCCAGCTCCACGGCGCCGGCATTGTCCTCGATCATGCGGGCCAGGTCCGGACAGGGTTCGACGAAGACGGCTACGTCCTGGCGGCGCTTGTCGATCTCGATCTCATAGACTCGGCTCCGCGCCGTCGCCGGGGTGGCGAACACCGCCAGGATGTCCAGCTTCTCCACCTTGTCGCCGCGACGCTCGGCCTCGTGCTCCCAGGGCAGGCCGGTGGCCGCCTCGATGGTCGGTACGATCAGGCCCAGCACATTGACCGGACGGCCAAGCTCCCGGCGGCGCTGCGGCAGCCAGGTCTGCTGCAGGCGGCGCAGCGCGATGGCCGAGGCGGTGTTACAGGCCAGCACCACCAGGTCGCAGCCCTGGTCGAACAGCCGGTCGCAGCCGGCCCGGGTCAGCTCGACGATCTCCTCGCCGGGGCGCCCGCCATAGGGGGCGTTGGCCTGGTCGGCCAGATAGACGAGGTCGGCGCTTGGAAAGCGCTCCGCCAGCTTGCGGTGGACGGTCAGGCCGCCCACTCCGGAATCAAACACGCCAATGGCCATGTCTCGGCTTTAGCCGCCCCTTGCGCGCCCCGCCAGAGGGGAGGCATGTCACATTACAAGCCTGTCATGTGACGTTCAGGCTCCCGGCGCCTAAGGTCGCGCCAACCTTCCTTTCGACGACACCGGAGTTTCCTGATGGATCGGCGCATGTTCCTGGCCGTCTCGAGCGCAGCGCTCGGCGCCGCCACCCTGCCCCTGCCCGCCCTTGCGGCCGACGGCGCGCCGCTGCTGGCGCCGTGGACGGGGCCCTATGGCGGGGTGCCCCCCTTCGACAAGGTCAAGATCGCCGACTTCGCCCCGGCCCTCGAGGCGGCCATGGCTCAGGAGCTGGAGGAGATCGAGGCCATCGCCAACAATCCGGCGCCGGCCACTTTCGACAACACCATCGCGGCCCTGGAGCGCGCCGGCGCGGCGCTGGACCGGGTGAACACCTCCTACTGGGTCTGGGGCGGCACCCTGTCCAATCCGGAGATGCGGGCGGTGGAGACGGCCATGGCGCCGCGCCTGTCGGCCCATTCCGACAAGATCCTGCAGAACGCCAAGCTCTTCGCCCGGATCGAGCAGGTCTATGAGGGCCGCGAGAGCGCCGGTCTGACCCCTGAGCAGCAGCGCCTGACCTGGAAGCGCTGGAACGCCTTTGTCCGGGCCGGCGCCAAGCTCGACCCGGCGGCCAAGGCCCGGGTGGCGCAGATCAACGGTGAACTGGCCCAGGCCTTCACCACCTTCAGCCAGAACCTGCTGGCCGACGAGACCGACTACGTTCTCTATCTGAAGACCGAGGCCGAGCTGCGCGGCCTGCCCGAGGATGTGCGGGCCGCCGCTGCGGCCGCCGCCACCGAGCGGAACCGGCCGGGCGAATACGCCATCCTCAACACCCGCTCCTCCATGGACCCCTTCCTGACCTATTCCGATCGCCGCGATCTGCGCGAGAAGGTCTGGCGGACCTACTACAGCCGCGGGGACAATGGGGACGCCCACGACAATAACGGCGTGATCCAGAAGATCCTCAAGCTGCGGGTCGAGCGCGCCAATCTGCTGGGCTATCCGACCCACGCCCACTGGCGGCTGGAGGCAGCCATGGCCAAGACGCCTGAGGCGGCCATGGAGCTGATGCTGCGGGTCTGGCCGGCGGCCGTGGCGCGGGTGCGCGAGGAGGTGGCCGAGATGCAGGCCATCGCCGACGCCGAAAAGGGCGGGGTGAAGATCGAACCCTGGGACTACCGCTACTATGCCGAGAAGGTCCGGGCCGCCCGCTACGACCTCGATATGAACGAGGTGAAGGCCTATCTGCAGCTCGATAAGCTGGTGGACGGCATGTTCTGGGTCGCCGGGGACGTGTTCGGCATGAGCTTCACGCCGGTCACCGACGTGCCGGTCTATCACCCCGACGTGCGGACCTGGGAGGTGAAGCGGAACGGCGCACATCTGGGCCTCTTCTACTTCGACCCCTATGCGCGGACCGGCAAGCGCTCGGGCGCCTGGATGAACGCCTATCGCAGCCAGCAGAAGCTGGATGGCGCGGTCACGCCGATCGTCTCCAACAACTCCAACTTCGTGAAGGGCGCGCCGGGCCAGCCGGTGCTGATCTCCTGGGACGACGCCACGACCCTGTTCCACGAGTTCGGCCACGCCATCCACGGCCTGTTGTCCAACGTGACCTACCCCTCCCTGTCGGGCACCAGCGTGCCGCGGGACTATGTGGAGTTCCCCAGCCAGGTGCTCGAGGCCTGGCTGCCCACCCGCCAGGTCCTGAACCGCTTCGCCCTGCATCATGAGACCGGCGAGCCCATGCCCCAGGCGCTGTCGGACAAGATCGAGCGGGCTTCGACCTTCCGCCAGGGCTTCGACGTCACCGAGTTCATGGCCTCGGCCCTGATCGACATGAAGCTGCATCTGGCCGGCGACGCCGACATCGATCCCGACGCCTTCGAGCGCGACGAGCTGGCCAAGCTGGGCATGCCGGCCGAGCTGCCCATGCGCCACCGCACCCCGCAGTTCGCCCACATCTTCGCCTCGGACGGCTATTCGGCCGGCTACTACTCCTATCTGTGGGCCGAGGTGCTGTCGCAGGACGCCACCGAAGCCTTCGAGGAGGCGCCGGGGGGCATGTATGACAAGGATGTCGCCAAGCGGCTGATCGACCATGTCCTGTCGGTGGGCGACACGGTGGATCAGACCGAAGCCTATCGCGCCTTCCGTGGGCGCGACGCCGATGTGGGCGCTTATCTCCGCGACAAGGGCTTCCCGGTCACCTGATCGGAGCCGAGGGCAGCGTGCTTCGAGGCTCGCTGCCCTCGCACCTCAGCATCAGGAGGTGGGGGGCGGCTCAATGCTCTCACTCGCCCTCATCCTCAGGCGCCGCGAAGCGGCCTCGATGGACGAGGGCGGCCACCCCCGCCCCTCAGCGCCCCTTGAAGAGGCCCGGGCGGCGTTCGTTCACCGCGGCTACGCCCTCGGCGAAGTCCTCGGTGGCGCGCAGGATGGTTTGCTGCTGGTGCTCGTGAGCCGTGGCGGCGCGGACCGCCTCAGCCAGGGCGCTGCGGGTGGTCTTGCGGGTGGCGACCACGGCCAGGGGCGCATTCTCCGCCAGCTCGGCGGCCAGCGCGAAGGCCGACTGACGCAGCTCGTCGGCCGGGACCAGTTCGTCCACCAGACCCCAGGCCAGGGCCTCGTCGGCGCGGATGCGGCGGCCGGTGAGGAACATCAGGTCGGCGCGCTGCGCGCCGATCACCCGGGGCAGGGTGTGGGTCAGGCCAAAGCCCGGATGGAAGCCCAGCTTGACGAAATTGGCCGAGAACCGCGCCTCATGCGCGGCGACCCGGAAGTCCGCCACCAGGGCCAGCCCAAGGCCCGCGCCCACGGCCGCGCCCTGCACCGCGGCGACGATGGGTTTCTCCACCGAAAACAGCCGCACGGCCTGGTCATAGAGTTCGGAGACCCCGCCCATGCCCGCCCCGCCGATGCCGGTAGGCGAGGCGAGATCGGCGCCCGCGCAGAACGGCTTGCCCTCTGAGGCCAGCACGGTGGCGCGCACCGCCGGGTCCTTGTCGAAGGCCAGCAGGGCGTCGGCGATGTCGGCCACCAGCTCCACCGAGACGTGGTTGGCCGGGGGCCGGTGGAAGATCAGCTGCGCCACATGGTCCTGGACGCTGATGACGAGATGGTCGGAGCTGCTCATTTGCGGGTTCCCAGAAGGTTGCGGGCCACCACCCACTTATGGACTTCGGTGGGGCCGTCATAGATGCGCATGGTGCGAAGGCGCGAGGCCATCAGCTGCAGCGGCAGCTCCTTGGTCATGCCCATGGCGCCGAAGGTCTGCATGGCGTGATCGACCACCTCCCAGGCCATCTCGGTGGCGTAGGCCTTGATCATCGAGATTTCCACCCGGGTGTCGCGACCCTGATCCAGCTTCCAGGCGCAGTCATAGGTCATCAGCCGGGCGGCGTGGATGCGGGTCGCCGCATCGGCCACCCACCACTGGATGGCCTGACGTTCCGACAGGGGCGCGCCGAAGGTGCTCCGCTGCGGGGCGTACTCGACCATCATGTCCAGCGCCCGCTGGGCCATGCCGATGGACCAGGCGGCCATCTCGATCCGCCGGGTGCCCAGCCGGATCTGCATGGGCGCAAAGCCCGCGCCCTCCTGGCCGAGCAGTTTCCAGCCCTCCACCCGGCAATCCTCCAGCACCACCTCATAGGTGGACTGGCCGCCGATCATCGGGATCTGCCGCAGGACGTGGAACCCCGGGGCGTCACGGTCCACCAGGAAGGCCGAGATGCCGCCGCGGGCCCGCTTTTCGGTGTCGGTCACCGCCATCAGGATGGTGAAGTCGGCGTCCGCCGCCCGGGTGATCCAGATCTTGCGGCCATTGATGATCCAGTCGTCACCGTCGCGGACGGCCCTGGTGGTCATGGCCGAGGGATCGGCGCCGGCGCCGGGCTCCGAAATGCCGATGGCCGAGACGGTCTCGCCCCGCACATAGGGCGCCAGATAGGCCTCGCGCTGGCGCTCGTTCACCGTCGCCATCAGCATGCGCAGGTTCGGGCTGTCGGGCGGCAGGGTGTAGGGGGTGACGGTGCGGCCCAGCTCCTCGCCGACGCCGACCATGGCCACATAGGGCAGGTCCGAACCGCCCACATCCTCCGGTGCGTCCAGGCCCCAGAGGCCGAGCTGCTTGGAGATCTCGTCCAGGCGGGCGTGCTCTTCAGGCGCCAGGGACAGGCCCTGGCCCCTGGCCTCCCGGTCCAGGACGCCGGCCTCGAGCGGCATCAGCTCGTCGCGGACGAACCGCGCGGTCAGCTCCTTGAGCATCCGATGCTCGTCCGACAGCTGGAAATCCATGGGCGGCCTCCCTCTACGTCACTCTGGTTCGTCGCTTGGCGCGATCTCTCCGGCGCAGCATAAACGCCGATAAGAACCATAAGGGAGAACGGCCGTGGCGGAAGGCAAGCAACTGGGGACCAAGGCCACGGGGCCGCTCTCAGGCGTGCGCATCCTGGATCTGACCAGCGTGGTGTTCGGCGCCTATGCGACCCAGATCCTCGGCGACCAGGGCGCCGACGTGATCAAGCTGGAGGATCCAGGCTCGGGCCGCGGCGACGGGGGCGACATCATGCGTTGGGCGGGCCATCCGCCTGAGGGCGCGCCCAAGGATCTCGGCCCCATCTTCCTGACCATCAACCGCAACAAGCGCTCGGTCCTGGTCGATCTGCGCGACCCCGCCATGCGCCCGGCGCTCGAGGCCCTGATCGCCAGCTGTGACGTGTTCGCCGCCTCGATCCGCTATGAGGGGCTCAAGCGCCTGGGGCTGGACTATGAGGCGGTGAAGGCGCTCCGCCCCGACGTGATCTATGTCCATGCCGCCGGCTATGGCTCGGAGGGGCCCTATGCCGGGGAGCCGGCCTATGATGACCTGATCCAGTCGGCCTCAGGCATGGCCGACCTGCTGCCGCGCACCGACGGCAATGAGACCCCGCGCATCCTGCCGACCCTGGTGGCCGACAAGGTCTCGGGCCTGTTCATGGCCCAGGCCCTGACCGCGGCTCTTTTCCACCGCGAGAGGACCGGCGAGGGCCAGTTCGTCGAGGTGCCGATGCTGGAATGCGTCACCAGCTTCAACCTGGTGGAGAACCTCTATGACCACGCCTATGAGCCGCCGACCGGCCAGTGGTCCTATCAGCGGGTGACCAATCCCCACCGCAAGCCGTTCCGAACGAAGGACGGCTATATCGGCCTGCTGCCCTATACCGACAAACAGTGGGACCAGTTCTTCGCCGTGGCCGGCTGGGCCGAGACGGTGGCCAGGGACCCGCGCTTCTCCGACTACGCCCAGCGGGCCAAGCACACCCGCGAACTCTACGCCATGGTCGAGGAGGTCACCGCCACCAAGACCACCGCCGAATGGCTGACCCTGCTCAAGGGCCTGTCGATCCCGGTGCAGAAGACCAACCGGTTCGAGGACCTGGAAGGCGATCCGCACCTGGCGGCCGTCGGCCTGTTCGAGCGCTATGACCACCCGCATCTCGGCCCCTACAAGGCTATCCGCCCGCCGGTGAAGTTCGAAAAGACCCCCTCCAACATCCGCCGCCACCCTCCGCGCCTGGGCGAACAGACGCAAGAGGTCTTCGCCGAGGTCCGCCAGCGATCTGCGTCGGAATAGGCCCTCAGCGCGCGAAGCTGGCCGGGGCGCGTTGCAGGCGGGCGTTCTTGCGGATGCGGGCGGCGTCGCCTTCGTTCAGCGCGGCCAGCAGGGCGGTCTTCAGGGGGGTGAGCGCCTTGGTCTGCGTCACCTTCCAGCCGGCGGCGTCGGTGACATAGAAGGCGTCCACAGCCCGCTCCCCATAGGAATCGATATGGGCCGAGGTGATGGAGAGGCCCGCGTCGGCGAGCGTATTGGCCAGCGCCGTCAGGAGGCCCGGCCGGTCGCGGCCCGAGGCCTCGACGATGGTGGCGTTTTCCGAGGCCTCGTTGTCGATCAGCACGGTGGACTTGATGGCGAAGGCCGCGGTGCGGGCTTCGCCGCCGGCCCGGGGCGCCTCGCCTTGCGGAACCTCGCCCCGGGCGGCGGCCTCCAGGGCCTCGGCCAGCCGGGGCAGGGCGGATGGGTTGTCGTGGCCGAAGGGCTGGCCGGTGATGTCCTGCAGATAGAAGACGTCCAGGGCCTGGCCCTGGCGGGAGGTGAAGACCCGGGCGCCCAGAACGCTGGCGCCTGAGGCGGTGATGGCCCTCGTCAGGTCGGCGAACAGCCGGGTCCGGTCCTTGGCGGCGACCACCAGCTCGGCGGCGTTCAAGTCTTCGCGGACATAGCCCATGGCCGCGGCGCCCTCGGCGTGGGCCCGCTGGGAGACGGCCGCATGGATGGCGATCTCGTCCTGGCCAAAGCCCGTAAAGTAAGCGTCCTCCATGGCCTCGCCCCAGGCCACGGCGGCCGGATCGGCCTCGGCCAGGCGGGCGCGGATCTCGGCGGCGGCGAAGGCCTGGCGCTGGCGCACCACGGCCACGGCGTCATTGGCCCGCCCGCCGCGGAACACGGCTGAGGCCGAGGCGTAGAGGTCGCGCAGCAGCTGGCCCTTCCAGCCGTTCCAGACGCCCGGCCCCACGGCGCGGATATCGGCCACGGTCAGCACCAGCAGCAGGCGCAGGCGCTCGGGCGTCTGCACCATGCGTACGAAGTCGGCCACGGTGCGGGGATCGGAGATGTCGCGCTTCTGGGCGTAGTCGCTCATCTCCAGGTGATGCTCCACCAGCCAGGCGACGAGGTCGATGCGGGCCCGCGGCAGGCCCAGGCGCTCGCAGGCGGCCCGGGCCGAGCGCGCGCCGGCCTTCTCCTGGCCGCCGGCCAGACCCCCCTTGCCGGTGTCGTGCAGCAGCATGGCGAGGAAGAGGACGTCCTTCTCCTGGATCTGCGGCATCAGGGAGGTGGCCAGGGGATGCTCGTCGGCCATGCGCCCGCCGGCGATGTCGGCGATCACGCCGACGGCCCGCAGGGTGTGCTCGTCCACCGTATAGGAGTGGTACATGTTGAACTGCATCTGGGCGACGATGCGGCCGAACTCCGGCAGATAGCGCCCCAGGACGCCCGCCTCGGTCATGAGCGTCAGCGTCCGCTGCGGGTCGCGGCCCCCGGCCAGGATGTCGAGGAAGATCTTCGCCGCCTTGGGGTCGCGCCGCATCTTCGAGCTGATCAGGCCGATCGACCGGGTCGCCGCAGTGAAGGCGTCGGGGTGCAAGTCGAGGTTCCGCCGGTCGGCGATCTGGAACAGCCGCAAGAGGTTGAGCGGATCGGCCTCGAACACCTCCGGCCCGGCCACGTCCAGGCGCCCGCCCTCCTCGATGAAGCCGGCCACGTCCAGCGGCTTGCGGGTGGTCTTGCGGCCGCTGCCGGGGAAGAGGCGCGAAATCCCCCGGGGCGCGGACTTGACCCGTTCGGACTCCAGCTTGGCGGCGAAGACGCGGGTCAGGGCGCCGACCTCCTTGGCGATCAGGAAATAGCGCCGCATGAAGCGCTCGACGGCCGGATTGTCGGCCCGGTCCCCATAGCCCATCCGCTGGGCGATCTCCGGCTGCAGGTCGAAGGTCAGGCGCTCTTCGGGGCGGCCGGTGGCGAAGTGCAGGTGGGCGCGCACCGCCCACAGGAAGTCGAAGGCCCGGATGAAGGCGCGGATTTCGCGGCCCTCGAACATCTCCAGTTGCGGCACCCCGTCTACCGGCTGGGACGGGTTCAGATACTCGGCGATCCAGAACAGAGTGTTGAGGTCGCGCAGGCCCCCCTTGCCGTCCTTCACATTGGGCTCGACCATGTAGCGGCTGGCGCCGGCCCGGGCCTGGCGCTCATCGCGCTCCTTGAGCTTGGCGGCGACGAACTCCGCCCCGGTGCCCTTGACCACCTCGTTGCGAAACCGGGTCTTCAGCTCCTGGGCCAGGGCCTCGTCGCCGATCAGCCGCCGGGCCTCCAGGATCGAGGTGCGGATGGTGAAGTCTTCCCGGGCGAGCTTGACGCACTCGTCCACCGTGCGCGAGGCGTGCCCCACCTTGAAGCCCAGATCCCACAGGGCGTAGAGCATGTATTCGATCACGCTCTCCACATGGGCGGTCTGCTTGTAGGGGCGCAGGAACAGCAGATCGAGGTCGGAGAAGGGCGCTAAGGTCCCCCGCCCATAGCCCCCCACCGCCATCACACACAGGCGCTCGCCCTCGGTGGGATTGCGCGCCCGGATCATGTGGACGGTGGTGAAGTCATAGAGCGCGGTGACCACCTCGTCGGTGACGCCGGACAACAGCCGCGCGGTCTCGATACCGCCGGCCCCATTCTCCAGCCGCTCCTTGGCGATCATCCGGCCGCGGAACAGGGCCTGCTTGAGGATCTCCAGCGCCCGCCGGCGCTGCTCGGCCTCATCGCCGGCCGCATCCAGCGCCGCCGCCGACAACTGAGCGCGCAACCGCACCCCATCGACGACATATTCCAGGCGGGTCGGCTTCAGACGAGGGGGCATGGGCTCTGGGGGCTGTGGCGGGTCAGTACAGCATATAGGGGATCAGCGCTGGCGCGTCAGGTCGAGGGGTTTGGGCCCGGTGCAAATGGGGACGGACGATCGCCCGCGCCCTTCATGCCGAGCAAGGTTCGCTACCCACGGGGCTCGCTTTTGCTCTGCGCCAGTTTTGGACATTGGCATCATGTCCCGAAAGCGGGCCCCAAGGCGTTAGCGGGCAATATGGGCGTTTGACGCTCTTCACCCCGGCATCAGCTCGCCTCCCCATCGGTGGGAGTTGCCGCGCTCGACTGGACTTCTAGATCGGCAAGCAACTTGGATGGCTCGTCGTCAAAGCGGGGACCAGCGGTGTGCCAGTTCGTCGGGTGGCACGAACCCCCTCGAAGAGAGCTGGGCGAACGCGAGCTCTGTGTCGCGCTGGTCTCTCCACGATGGGATCGACATTCCGGCGACGCCCAACAAGAGCGCCCTGCAAGTGGCATGCACGTTCAGAAGATCAACGGGGGTGAGAGCGCGCGTCTCGGCTTTGGTAGCATGCGAGGAAGCCCGATGTCTGATCCGTGCGGAAAGAAGGATTGCCTCAGACAGCGGGACCAGTCGGTCCCTCACCTTCCAGCGAGCCCATGACGCGCGCTTGCCGGAGGGAGGCGCAACGCGACGCTCGACGAGCGTTGGCGCGCCGCGGGCGAGCCAAACGACCTCCTCATCGGGATCGAGCCCACGGGCCGTCAATCGGTCGCGAAGCTCCGTCTTGATGCGCTCGTTCCACTGCCCGTCCTTGAAGACCTGCTCGCCGTGCCGGTGTCGGGGTTCGAGGCGAAGCTCTTCGATGGCGCTGAACGCGCTCGTGATCGCCAGCGCGTAGGCCGTGAAGCTAAATGCTGTGCGGTCAAAGTCGGGGATCAAGGCGATGCTTGGCGAGGCATCCATCCAGTGGTGGTAGATGATCCTGGCAGCATGGCTCAAACGAGCCAGAGCGAGACGGGCATGCCCATTCTCCCAAATACGGGCGACGTAGCAGCACGAGTGATAGACGCCTGCGGTGCCTGTCGAGCTTGTACGAGCGTCCGTGGAATAGGTCCCGGGCGGATAGCTCAGCGAACAGTAAGCGTCAGGGTGGGCGACGACGTCGTCGTCATCAAAAGGCGCGTAGCCGTTGAACAGCAGCATGGCGGCGTTGATGTGCGTCAGCACATCGTTTGCTAGGGCCTCGTCGGGGGCGAAGATGAGGGCTTCCGGGAAGCCTATCAAATAGCGCGCCGGTTCGGTCTTGATCGCCTCGGTGCTTCCAGATCCCCGCATTACATCGAGGCCGAACCGGTCGTCGGTCTCGTAGCGGCAAAAGAGTTGGCGAAAGTCGACATGCCACTTTCGCGCAAAGACTGGTTCGCAGATGAGCCGGTGGCCTTCGTAGAGTCGTGTTCGGTATGGGAAGCGTTGCGCTCGAAGTCGCTTATTTTGCGTTGGGGCAAACCCTAGGCAGTCTGGCATAGGATGCCAGAAGCGCCGCCCTACTATGCGAGCAAAATACGGGCTCGGCCGGAGAGTGACCGTACAGACGCGTCGCAACTCATCGAGGTTCATAAATTAAGGTTAAGCTTAGAGTTGCTTCACAGCCAAGTTCTTCGGACCGGCTCGTCGGGTCGAAGCCGACTTGGCGCGGCTAAGCTTGCGGGGTGCTCGGCACCGGACCCTACAAAAGGCGGCAACGAGACCTCCTCAGCCGCTCACCGTTTGGGCTTTCAAGACATGCCCAACTGTCTCAGCGCCGCTCGGCCCCACACACCGCACACCCTGGGTCCGCCCCAATCCGCACCGTCCGCGTCTCCGCGGCCAGGCCGTCATAGATCAGCAGCCGCCCCTCCAGCGGCTCTCCCGCCCCCGTGATGACCTTGATCGCCTCCAGGGCCATCATGGAGCCGATGACGCCGGCCAGGGCGCCGATGACGCCGACGGCGGCGCAGGTCTCGGCGTCCGGCGGGATGTCCGGGACCAGGCAGCGGTAGCAGGGCTGGCCTTTGAAGACGCCGACCTGGCCGGTCCAGCGGCCGATGGCGCCGGAGACCAGCGGCTTGCCGTGCGCCACGCAAGCCGCGTTGACCGCAAAGCGGGTGGCGAAGTCGTCGGTGCCGTCCAGCACCAGGTCGGCGCTCGCGACCAGGCCGCCTGCATTGGCGCTGTCGAGGGCGAGGCGCACCGGGTTGATCCGCACATGGGGATTGAGGGCGGCAAGCTGGGCTGCGGCGGCCTCGACCTTGGGCGCGCCTAAGTCTGAGGGGCGATAGATCACCTGGCGCTGCAGGTTGGAGAGGTCGGCCGCGTCGGGATCAACCAGCGTGATCTGGCCCACGCCGGCGGCGGCCAGATAGAGGCTTGCGGGCGCGCCCAGGCCGCCGGCGCCAATGATCAGCACATGGGCGGCCTTCAGCTTCTGCTGGCCCGGCCCGCCCACTTCCCGCAGCACCAGATGGCGGGCGTAGCGTTCGACCTCGGCGTCGGAAAATTCCATGGCGCTTGACCTCACCTGCCCTGGTCGCCACATCCCGGCGGATGTCGCAGACTTCTTCCAACTTCCCCGACTGGCACGGCACGACCATCCTGGCGGTTCGCAAGGACGGCCAGACGGTGATCGCCGGCGATGGTCAGGTGTCCATGGGCCAGACCGTGGTCAAGGGCAACGCCCGCAAGGTCCGGACGCTCGCCGGCGGCCGGGTCCTGGCCGGGTTCGCCGGCGCCACGGCCGACGCCTTCACCCTGATCGAGCGGCTCGAGACCAAGCTCGAGCAATACCCTGAGCACCTGGCGCGGGCCTGCGTGGACCTGGCCAAGGACTGGCGCACCGACCGCTACCTGCGCAAGCTGGAGGCCATGCTGCTGGTGGCCGACAAGGACGCCATATACACGGTCACCGGCGTCGGCGACGTACTGGAGCCGGAAAGCGGCGTGGCGGCCATCGGGTCTGGTGGCAACTATGCCCTGGCCGCCGGCATGGCCCTGATGGACTCAAGCCTTTCGGCCGAAGAGGTGGCCCGCAAGGCCATGGGCATCGCCGCGCGCATCTGCGTCTACACCAATGGCGAACTGACAGTCGAACGCCTGTGAGGCGGCCTGGCGGTTCAAACCCCGTGAGCTCATGACAGACTTCTCCCCCCGCGAGATCGTTTCCGAACTCGACCGCTTCATCGTCGGCCAGAAGGACGCCAAGAAGGCCGTGGCCGTCGCCCTGCGCAACCGCTGGCGCCGCCGGCGGGTGCCCGACGCCCTGCGCGACGAGGTGACGCCCAAGAACATCCTGATGATCGGCCCCACCGGGGTCGGCAAGACCGAGATCGCTCGGCGCCTGGCCAGGCTCGCCAACGCCCCCTTCCTCAAGGTCGAGGCCACCAAGTTTACCGAGGTTGGCTATGTGGGCCGCGACGTGGACCAGATCGTCCGCGATCTGGTGGAGAGCGCCATCGCCATGGTCCGCGACAAGCGCCGCGGCGCCGTCCGCGCCCGGGCCGAAGCTGCGGCCGAGGAGCGGTTGCTGGACGCGCTCACCGGCCCCGGCTCCACCGCGGCTCGCGACAGCTTCCGCAAGAAGCTGCGGGCCGGCGAGCTGGACGACAAGGAGGTCGAGCTGACCCTGGCCGATTCCGGCGGCATGCCCCTGTTCGACGTGCCGGGCCAGCCGGGCGCCTCGATGGGGGTGATGAACATCTCCGACATCATGGGCAAGGCCTTCGGCCAGGGCCGCACCAAGACCCACAAGACCACCGTGATCGGCGCCTGGGCGCCGCTGATCGCCGAGGAGAGCGACAAGCTGCTGGACCAGGAGGCCCTGACCCAGGAGGCCCTGGAGCTGGCCGAGAACGAGGGCATCGTCTTTCTGGATGAGATCGACAAGGTGGCCAGCCGGTCGGACCGGGCCGGCGCCGATGTGAGCCGCGAAGGCGTGCAGCGCGACCTGCTGCCGCTGATCGAGGGAACGACCGTCGCCACCAAATACGGGCCGGTGAAGACCGACCACATCCTGTTCATCGCCTCGGGCGCCTTCCATGTGGCCAAGCCCTCGGACCTGTTGCCCGAGCTTCAGGGCCGGCTGCCGATCCGGGTGGAGCTGAAGGCGCTCACCCGGGACGACATGCGCCGCATCCTCACCGAGCCCGAGGCCAATCTGATCCGTCAGAACCAGGCCCTGCTGGCCACCGAAGGGGTGACGCTGACCTTCACCGAGGAGGCCATCGATGCGCTCGCCGACTCCGCCGTGGCCGTGAACGGCTCGCTGGAAAACATCGGCGCCCGTCGTCTGCAGACGGTGATGGAAAAGGTGCTGGAGGAGATCAGCTTCACCGCCGCCGACAAGGACGGCGAGACCCTGACCGTGGACGCCGACTATGTCCGCCAGCGCCTGGGCGAGCTGACCGGCGACACCGACCTGTCCCGCTACATTCTCTAGGCTTTAGGCGGATAGGCGTGCCGGACCCCTTGCGGGTCCTCCACCTCGTAGGCGCCGTCGCCGCCTTCCACATAGGCCGGGCCGATCGGCGACTTGCCGTGGCCGCCGGGGATGTCGAGCACATAGGTCGGCTGGCAGAGGCCGGAATAGTCGCCGCGCAGGGCCCGCATCAGGGCCTGGCCTTCAGCTATCGGCACCCGCAGATGGCTGGTGCCCGGCGCCAGGTCCCCCTGGTGCAGGTAGTAGGGCTTGATGCGGGTCTCGACGAAGGCGCGCATCAGGGCGCCCAGGACGGCCGCGTCGTCATTGATCCCGCGCAGCAGCACGCTCTGGCTGACCATGGCGATGCCGGCGTCGATCATCTTGGCGCAGGCCGCGCGGGCCTCTGGCGTCAGCTCGTCGGGGTGGTTGGCGTGCAGGGCCACATAGACCGCCTTGCCCGGCGCCCTGAGCGCGCCCACCAGCTCGTCGGTCACCGCGGCGGGATCGACCACCGGCAGGCGGGTGTGGAACCGTACCACCTTCACATGGTCGATAGCGGCGAGGCCCGCCATCAGCTCCGAAAGCCTTCGGGGTGAGAGCACCAGGGGATCACCGCCGGTGACGATGACCTCCCAGATCTCCTCGTGGTCGGCCACATAGGCCAGCGCCGCGGCCAGCTCGGCGGGGTTCAGCGCGCCCTCGCCGCCCGGCCCCACCATTTCCCGGCGGAAGCAGAAGCGGCAATAGACCGCGCAGACATGGGTGATCTTCAGAAGCGCCCGGTCGCCATAGCGGTGGACGATCCCCTTGACCGGCATGTGGGCGTGGTCGCCGATGGGGTCGGACAGCTCGTCGGCCGTCGCGTCCAGCTCGGCGGGATCAGGCAGGTACTGGCGAGCCAGTCCCGGCCCGCTCCCGGTGATCTGCTGGGCGAGATAGGGCGTGATGGCCACCGCGTAGCGGGCGGCCACAGCCTCCAGGGGCGCGATCTCCTCAGCCGCGATCAGGCCGGCCCCGGCCAGGGCGGCGGGCGTGCGCAGGGTCTTGGTCGCCGGGCTCGTCATCGGCGGCATATGGCTGACATGCAGCGTCCCTGCAATGCGAGGGCGTCTCAGACCTCCGCCACCGGGGTCCAGATCACCTGTTCGATCCGCTGGGCGCCAGACGCCAGCATGACCAGCCGGTCGAAGCCCAGCGCGGCGCCGCTGGCGGCCGGCATCTGGGCGAGCGCGGCCAGGAAATCCTCGTCGAGGGGGTAGCGCTCCCCATAGACCCGGGCCTTCTCGTCCATCTCGGCCTCGAAGCGGCGGCGTTGTTCACCTGCGTCGGTGAGCTCGCCAAAGGCGTTGGCCAGCTCCACCCCGCAGGCATAGAGCTCGAACCGTTCGGCCACCCGCGGATCGCTGGCCTTGGGCCGCGCCAGCGCGGCCTCGGCGGTGGGATATTCGCACAGGATGGTCGGCCGGCCGAAGCCGAGGTTCGGCTCCACCTTCTCGACCATGATGCGGCTGAAGATGTCGGCCCAGGTGTCGTCGGCCGCCACCCGGACGCCCGCCGCATGCGCAGCAGTCGCCAGGGCCGCCCGGTCGGTCGCCCCGCCCTCGCCCACCGTGGCCAGCAGGTCGATGCCAGCGAAGCGCGCATAAGCCTGCGCCACACTCACCTTCTCCGGCTCGGCGAAGGGATCGGCCTGCGCGCCGCGCCATGTGAGCACTCTGGCGTCCAGGGTGTCTGCAGCCAGGGCCAACAGCCGGGCGCAGTCCTCCATCAGGGTCTCGTAGGGGGCGCCCGTCCGGTACCATTCCAGCAGGGTGAATTCCGGATGGTGCAGCGGCCCACGCTCGCGGTTGCGCCACACCCGGGCGAGATCAAAGATCTTCGTCTCGCCCGCCGCCAGCAGCTTCTTGGCCGCGAACTCCGGCGAGGTGTGCAGGTGCATTTCCGCGCGCCGCCCATCTGGCCCGATGGCCTCTGTCGAAAAGGCGTGCAGATGGGCCTCATTGCCCGGCGAGACCTGCAGGGCGGCCGCCTCCACCTCGGTGAAGCCCTGGTCCTCGAACCAGCGACGCACCGCCCGGGTGATCTGCCCGCGTGCGGTCAGGAAGGGACGGCGGTCCCGGTGGGCGTCCTTGTCCCACCAGGGCGTGGTCGCGTGCGGCATGGAAGCGGTCCGGCTTGAGGGGGAAAATCAGCGCCAAAGCTGGCGAAAACGCCTGCGATCCTATAGGTGCGCGGGACCTCTATAGGTTTTTGAGATCTGCGGGCCCGCGTCGGCCCGCCCCAGGTTCGAGGAAGACATCACGTGAAGGTCGCCGCCAGCTCGCTCCGCAAGGGTAATGTCGTCGATGTCGACGGCAAGCTCTACGTGGTCCTGACCGTCGAGAACATCCACCCCGGCAAGGGCACGCCCGTGACCCAGCTGAACATGCGCCGCATCTCCGACGGGGTGAAGGTGTCGGAACGCTACCGCACCACCGAGCAGGTGGAGCGCGCCTTCGTCGAGGAGCGGGAGCACACCTTCCTGTACCGGGACGGTGAGGGCTATCACTTCATGAACCCGGAAAACTTCGACCAGCTCGTCGCCCCGGAAGACGTGATCGGCGACGCCAAGGTCTATCTGCAGGACGGCATGGCCGTGCAGCTGTCGACCCACGAGGGCGTCCCCATCGCCATCTCCCTGCCGTCGCGGGTGACCGTCGAGATCACCGAGACCGAGCCGGCCATGAAGGGCCAGACGGCCTCGTCCTCCTACAAGCCGGCCATGACCGATGCTGGCCTGCGCGTGATGATCCCGCCCTACATCACCGTGGGCACCCGCATCGTCGTCCTCACCGAGGACGGCACCTATGTGGAACGCGCCAAGGACTGAGGCCTGCGATCAGGCGCTCTTCTTCCGGGTTGATTTGGCAGGCCCGCGCTTGGCCTTGGCGCCGGCGCGGCTGGCCGGCTTGCGCCGGGCGCCCCCGGTGTCGCCCAGACTGCGCTTGAGCTGCTCCATCAGGTCGCTGACTTCCATGTCCTTGGGCGCCTCAGGCGCCTCGATGGTGTGGCCGTCTTCCTTTTCGGCGATCAGGGCCTTCAGAGCCTCTTCGTAGCGGTCGGTGAACATGGCGGGCTCGAACTCGCCCTCCTGCTGCTCGATGATCTTGGTGGCGATCTCGACCATCTTCTTGTCGGGCTTCACATCGGGAATATCCTCGAAGGCCTCCTGCGCGCTGCGCACCTCATCGGCCGAGCGCAGGGTGTAGGCCAGGATGCCCAGGTCTCGGGGCTCGAGCGCCATGACCCGCTCGCGCTGGTGCATGGCGAGCCGGCCGAGCGCGATCTTGCCCGAGGCCGCCATGGCCTGGCGGATCACCGTATAGGCCTCCACCGCCATGTCGCCGTCCGGAACCAGGAAATAAGGGTCGTTCCAGTAGAGCCGGTCGATGTCGGCCTCGTCGACGAACCGCTCGATGTCCAGGCTGCGGGTGGTCTCCAGCTTGACGTTGTTGATCTCGTCCTGGGTCAGGACGACGTAACGGCCCTTCTCGATCTCATAGCCCTTGACGATGTCTGCCCGGTCCACGGGCCCGCTGTCCGGATCGGTGGGGATCATCCGGATGCGATTGTGGGTGTCCTTGTGCAGCATGTTGAAGCTGACATCGTTCGCCCGGCTGGTGGCGGTGTAGAGCGCCACGGGACAGCTCACGAGGGACAGGCGCAGATAGCCCTGCCAGGAGGGACGAGCGGCCATGGGTGCACTCCGGCGTTTTCTTGAGTCTCCTCAACGCCTTGGCCGGTGATTCGTTCGGACGAGTGTGGAGTCAGGAAAGAGGGGACACAAAGAGCACGAAGACAGCCAAGGACACGAAGTGTCGGCGGCCTGGTCTTTGTGTCCTTCGCGCCCCCTTTGTGTTCTTCGTGTCCCCTCTTGAAAGCGCCTGCGGCGCGCAGGACGCCCTTCCCTACTGTGCCGAGAGGCCGAGCGTCGGAAGGGCGAACTGTTCCACGGCGTCCAGCTGGCGGCGGGCGAAGCCCTGGCGCACGGCGGTCTCGGACCCGAACTCCAGGAGCTGATCGGACACGGGGTCATAGGCGGGCCAGGCCTGATCCTCGCAGGCCGGCGCGCCTGCCCGGGCGAAGGCGACCCAGCAGCCGTGCATCAGGGCGGCCATGGCGCGGTCCTCGTCGCTGACGACGCTGTCGGGGGTCCGGCGGCCCCAGTATTCGAACACATACTGGATCTCGGCGGCGTGGTGGGCCCGGCTCAGCACCCGCCGGAACCGGTCGCCCACATAGGAGAAGTGATAGAGGAAGACCGGCGCCCCGTCGGCGCCCTGGCGGGCGATCCAGCGGGCCGGCGCCCCGAACACCCGGTCGGTGAACACCGCCCGGCCGAGCGCCTCATCGCCCTCGGCGGCGGCGTCTTCATAGAAGGACCTGGCCATGGGCGGCAGGCTGGCGGCGAACTTCGCCCCGCCGCCGGGGCCGCCCAGCAGGCTGTCCTCGCCATTGTTCCAGCCGATGATCATCGGCACGTCGATCTCCGCGCCAGCGGCGAAGGCCTGGGTGGCGGTGCGGGGCAGGAGCCGGCCGTCCGGGAAGGGGCCGAACTCGCCGTCGATCTGCGCGATCAGCGTCTCGGCCGGGACGGCCCGCAGCTGCGCCACCGTCGCCCTGGCCGGGAGGCCGAGTTTTTCGGCGGCGGCGACCCCGGCCTGCTCCTGCGCCTTCAGGCTGTCGGGCTCGAACCAGCCACCGCCGGACTGGACAATGGCCTTGTGGAACAGACCCTTGGCCTGAGGCGCGGCCAGCAGGGCCAGCGTGCTCATGCCCCCGGCCGATTCGCCGAAGACTGTCACATTGTTCGGATCGCCCCCAAAGGCGGCGATGTTGCGCTGAACCCACCTCAGGGCCGCGATCTGGTCCATCAGCCCATAGGAGCCCACCGGCGTCCCGCTCCCGGCGGCCTTGGTCAGGGCGGGATGGGCGAAATAACCCAGCGGGCCCAGCCGGTAGTTGATCGACACCAGCACGACCCCGTCGCGGGCGAAGTTCTGGCCGTCATAGACCCAGCCGGCGCCGGTGCGGTGCGAGCCGCCATGGATCCAGACCATGACCGGGGCGGGCTTGGCGTCTGGCCGGTAGAGGGGGGCGAAGACGTTCAGCTGAAGGCAGTCCTCGCTCATCGGTCCATTGGCGCCGCCGGCGTTGGGGGCGCCGTCCTCGCGCATGGGCTGGGGACAGGAGGGACCGGCCTCCACCGCCGCCCGCGCCCCGGTCCAGGGTTGGGGCGCCTGCGGCGGCGCCCAGCGCAAGGGCCCCACCGGCGGAGCGGCATAGGGAATGTTGCGGAAGATTCGCGCCCGGTCGGTGGCCTCGCCGGCCAGAATCCCGCTCTCGACGCTGACCCGCACTGTCTCGGCGCCCACCGGCGTCGCGGCCAGCGCCAGGGCCGCCGCGATGATCCAAGCCCGCATCTCAAAGCCCCCATCCATCTCTGGCCGAGAGGAAACGGGCCGACGTGGTTCTGGTCAAGGGCGCTTCCGGCGTCGTGGGGGGGGGGCGGGCTGGCGAAACGATAGGTTGCTCTGGCGTCCCGATACCGGTCAGGTGGCCGAAGTCGTCCAAACGGACAGTCGAAAGAAGGTCCATGGCTAAGCCAAGTGCGCCTGTGTGGGACGAAAAGCATCTGCGGATGGGGGTGACGGCCGCCGGCATCGCCCTTTGGTCATGGAATGTCGACAGCGACGCCCTGACGATGGATGAGATCGGCCACGCCTTGTGGACCGTGCCACCCGAAGTCCCCGTCACGTTCGAGGACCTGTCCGCCCATATTCACCCCGCTGACCGGGACCGCGTGCGGGTGGCCTTCAACGCCACGCGGGGCATCGTCGGCCCCTATGAGATCGACTTCCGAATCCTGGTCGAAGATGACGTGCGTTGGATTTCCGCCCGAGGGCGGGGGGACGATGAGGATATTGAAGGGCGCGTCATGTACGGCGTCTTTCTCGATGTCACCGGCCGGAAGCAGGCTGAGGAGTCCAACGAGCTTCTGGCCGGCGAAATGAGCCACCGGGTCAAGAACCTGATCACCATCGCCGGCGCGCTCACATCCATGACCTCGCGGTCTGCGGAAACCAAGGAAGACATGGCCCGGGAGCTGATCCAGCGGCTCGCCGCCCTGGGCCGGGCCCACGACCTGGTCCGCCCGGTGCCTGGTCAGACCGATGAGGCCACCCTGCTTGGCGACCTGCTCTCAGTTTTGCTGAACCCCTATGACGATCTGGGGGCGTTCAGCGGTCGAATCCGGGTATCGGTCCCGCGGATTGGCATTGGTGAGGGGGCCGCCACGGCCCTGGCTCTGGTGGTTCACGAGCTGGCGACCAACGCCGTCAAGTATGGCGCCCTGTCGGCGGCGGCTGGCCTGCTGGATGTGTCCTGCAAGATCGTGCAGGACGAGGCGGTGATCGTCTGGACAGAACGCGGCGGCCCGCCTGTGAAGGCGCCCAGCCCAGGGGCGGGCTTTGGCGGCCGGCTGCTGGACCGGGTCGTTGAGCGTCAGCTGCGCGGATCGGTGGAGTACCAGTGGCCCACCGAAGGCATGATCGCGACGTTGAGGTTCAAGGCCGAGCGCCTGGTGAGCTGAGGCCTCCGCCGCTCAGTGAAAATCCCGGCTGCGGATCAGGCGGCCGGTGACGTTGGAGGCGGCGCGGATCTCGGCCTTGTCTTCCCGCAGGCGGGAGAGCTGGGGGGTCAGGTCCTCGAAGCGTTCAGCGACCACATGGATCACCTCGCCGGCCTTCTGCAGCCGGCCGTGGACCAGCAGGAAGGCCGAGGTCATCACCAGGCGGCGGTTGGCCTCGAAGGCGTCCTTCCAGATCACCAGATTGGCCGGCCCGGTCTCATCCTCCAGGGTGACGAAGGTGACCCCCTTGGCCGTGCCCGGACGCTGGCGGACCAGAACCAGACCGGCCACGCAGACCTTGGCCCCGTGCCGCAGGGCCGAAAGCTGGCCTGCGGGAACCGCGCCCCGCTCAGCCAGCCCCCGGCGGAAGAAGCCGCAAGGGTGGGCCTTCAGGGACAGTCGTGTAGTCCGGTAGTCCTCAGCCACCTGGTGGGGCAGGCTCATCAGGGGCAGATCGGCCTGGGTCTCCGTGGCGCGCAGGCCGCCTTGGCGGGCGAACAGGGGGGCGGTGTCCTCCACCCGGCCCTCGCCGGTCAGACCCTTGGCCAGCCAAAGCGCCGCACGCCGGTCGAGGCCAAGGGACCGACACGCGTCAGCCTCGGCCAGCAGCTCCAGGGACCGTTGCGACAGGCGGGCCTGACGGGCCAGCTGCGGCAGGGTGTTGGCGCCGGCCGCCCGCGCTGCGATCAGGCGCTCCATCTCCTCGCGGTTCAGGCCCTTGATCATGCGCAGGCCCAGGCGCACGGCCTTCAGCCGGCTCTCGGCGTCCGGGGCCTCCAGGGTGCAGTCCCAGGCGCTGGCCAGGATGTCGGGACCGCGCACCTCCACCCCGTGGTCGCGGGCGTCGCGGACCAGTTGGGCGGGCTGGTAGAAGCCCATAGGCTGGCTGTTCAGGAGCGCGGCGCAAAACACGTCGGGCCAGCGCTGCTTGACCCAGGCCGAGGCGTAGACCAGCAGCGCGAAGCTGATGGCGTGGCTCTCGGGGAAGCCATAGGAGCCGAAGCCCTCGATCTGGGCGAAGCACCGCCTGGCGAAGTCGGGATCATATCCCCGGGCGACCATGCCCTCGATGAACTTGATCCCATAGTCCCCCACATTGCCGTGGTGGCGGAAGGTGGCCATGGCCCGGCGCAGGCCGTTGGCCTCGGCGTCGGTGAACTTGGCCGCCTCGATGGCCAGGCGCATGGCCTGTTCCTGGAAGAGCGGCACCCCCAGGGTCTTGCCCAGCACCTGCTTCAGCTCATCGGCCGGGCCGTGGTCGGGATGGGGGGCGGGGAAGTCCACCGGGTCCTTGCCCTCCCGGCGGCGCAGATAGGGGTGCACCATGTCCCCCTGGATGGGCCCTGGCCGCACGATGGCCACCTCGATCACCAGGTCATAGAACCTGCGGGGCTTGAGCCTGGGCAACATGGACATCTGGGCCCGGCTCTCCACCTGGAAGACGCCGACGGAATCGGCCCGCGACAGCATCTCGTAAACCGCCGGGTCCTCCTGGGGGATGTCGGCCAGATCGTGCAGGTGCTGGCCATGGTCGGCCCGCAGCATGGAGAGGCTCTTACGCAGGGCGCTGAGCATGCCGAGCGCCAGGACGTCGACCTTCATCAGGCCGAGCGCATCGATGTCGTCCTTGTCCCACTCGATGAAGGTGCGGTCCTTCATGGCCCCGTTGCCGATGGGCACGGTCTCGTCCAGCCGCCGCTTGGTGAGGATGAACCCCCCCACATGCTGCGACAGGTGCCGGGGAAAGCCGATCAGCTCTGTGGCGAGCGTCGTGGCCCTGCGGATCTGGGGGTTGTCGGGGTCCAGGCCTGTTTGACGGACATGATCATCGGGCGTGCCGGTCCCGTAGCTGCCCCACACCGTGCCGGCGAGCGCCGCGGTGACATCCTCGGTGAGGCCCAGCGCCTTGCCCACCTGGCGGATGGCCATGCGCGGCCGATAGTGGATGACAGTGGCGCAGATCGCCGCCCGGTCGCGGCCATAGCGGCCATAGACGTATTGCATCACCTCTTCGCGGCGCTCATGCTCGAAATCCACGTCGATGTCCGGGGGCTCGCCGCGCTCTTCGGAGATGAAGCGGGAGAACAGCAGGTCCTGGTCGGGCTTGGTGGGGTCCACCGCCGTGACGCCCAGACAGAAGCAGACGCAGGAATTGGCCGCCGATCCCCGCCCCTGGCAGAGGATGCCTTGAGCCCTGGCCCAGGCGACGATGTCGTGGACGGTGAGGAAATAGTTGGCGTAGTCCAGCCGCTCGATCAGATCGAGCTCGTGGTTCAGCAGCTTTCGCACCTTGTCGGGCACGCCCCGGCGATAGCGTTGGGAGGCGCCGCGCCAGGTGATGTCGCGCAGGTGGGCGATGGGGGTCTTGCCCGGCGGCACGGGCTCGTCGGGATATTCGTAGCGCAGCTCGGACAGGTCGAAGTCGATCAGGCCAGCCACGGTGGTCGACTGCGCCAGGGCCTCTGGGAAGCGGGCGAACAGGCGGGCCATTTCGGAGGGCGACTTCAGGTGCCGCTCGGCGTTGGCCGCCAGGCGCCAGCCGGCCTGATCGATGGTGGTCTTTTCGGCGATACAGGTCAGGACGTCCTGCAAAGGCCGCCGCTCGGGCCCGTGATAGAGCACGTCATTGACCGCCGTCATGGGCGCGCCGCTGGCGGTCGAGAGCGCCTGCAGATGGGCCAAGCGGGGCAGGTCCCGGGCGCCATAACCTCTCGCCGCAGCCAGCCAGACCTGGCCCCGGAAGTCGCCGGCCACCTTGGTCAGGACCTGAGCGAAGGCCTCGTCCAGGCGGGTGGGCGGCACGGCCAGCGCCACCTGACCCTCCGCATGGGCGGCGAAGTCCTCGTAGAAGAGCTCGCAGCCCCCCTTCCTCGCCCGCCGTTGGCCGAGCGTCAGCAGGCGGGTCAGGCGGCCATAGGCTTCCCGGTCCTTCGGATAACAGACCAGGCTCGGCGTCCCATCAGTGAAGTCCAGGCGGGCGCCGGTCAGGACCCTGATGTTCCGCTCGCGCCCCGCGCTCCAGGCCCGCACGACGCCGGCCAGGCTGTTGCGGTCGCAGACGCCGATGGCCGAAATCCCCAAAGCCTCGGCGGTGGCCACCAGCTCCCACGGGTGGGAGGCGCCACGCAGGAAGGAGAAGTTGCTGGCCGCCATCAGCTCGGCATAGGCGGGGGAGGGGGCGGGCGGCATGGTCGCGCCTATCCGAACAGGCCGTGCAGCCACCACTTCGCTGCGGCGCCCGCCTCATAGAGGCCTGAGCGGAAGATCCAGAAGCGGGCGCCCGCCTGGTCTTCCACCCGGTAATAGTCGCGCACATGGGCAGCCGAGACCGCCCCGATGGGCGCCTTCCACCATTCTTCGGCGATCCGCTCCGGCCCCTCGGCCAGACGCACCCGATGCAGCTGGCCCCGCCAGCGGAACTGCACCGGCGGGTCGTCGGGGACGGGGGCCGTGGCCTCGATGGGCTCGGGCCGTCGGAACAGGCGGATGGGCCTTGGCCGCGCCGGGTCCCAGCGGGCCGGGGGTTCGGGGGAAAAGGGCGCCCGCCTGGCCACCGCCCGCTCGGGCACATGGCTCTCCACCGCCTGGCTGGTCCAGACCCGCTCCGCCCCCAGGCGGTTGGCCAGGCGGTCCACCAGGGGGGCGATCTCGACACCGCCGCCCGCCGCCGGCTCCGACGCCAGGGCCGCCTGACGGGCGCTTAAGGTGTCCACCTCGAAGGCCGCCAGGGTCACCTGCTCCACCCCAAAGCCCGGATCCACCTGCTCGAGCCTGGGCAGGAAGAGGCGGGTGATCCGCGACGCCTCCCGGGCGCCGACGGCCAGGCCCACCTCCACGGTCTGGGGACGGCCGTCCACCCGGTGGTAGGCGAGCTCGAAGCGTCGGGCGCCCTGACCCTCGGCAGTCAGCCGGGCGCAGAGCCGTTCGACGATGTCGCCGCACACACGGGCTAGATCGTCTGGCGTGCTGATCGGCTCGGCCAGGGCCAGGCGGTCGAACCATGGATTGGCCGGCCGGCGGAAGGCCAGGGCCTCGGGCGCCTCGCCCATGGCCTGATCCAGGCGGGTGATCAGCTCCAGGCCAAACCGCCTGGCCAGCTGGCTGCGGGGCAGGCGGCGGACCTCGCCGATCCGGCGCAGACCCAGGCGCTCCAGCTGGGCGCAGGCGGCCTCTGAAATCCGTAGGGCGCTGGGGGGCAGGTGGTCCAGCACCTCGCCCTGTCGGCCCGGCGGGCAGAGGCTGGCGCCGTCCCCGTGGCGGGCCAGGGCCCAGGCGGCGCCGGCCGTATCGGCCACGCCGCAGGCCACGGGCAGGTCGTTGCGGGCGAGACGCCGGCGAAAGTCGGCCACCAGGGCGGCCTCGCCTCCCCAGAGATGGGCGAGGCCCGTAATGTCCAGAAACAGGCCGTCCGGGGGATCGGGCGCCGCGGCCGGGGAAAAGCGCACGCACCAGTCGACCAGGGCCAGTAGAGCCTGGGCGTCGGCCTCGGGCTCGGCCTCGGCGGTGGCGAGGTTCGGAACATAGGCCAGGGCGTCGGCGGCCTTCTGGCCGGCAAACAGGCCCAGGGCCGCAGCCGACCGGTCCACAGCCGCCAGCCGGCGGGTTCCGCGGCTCGTCTCCACCAGGGCCAGAGGCGCCTCAGGCGCGGCGGCGGGCGATGGCGTCGCCCCCGACGGGGAAGGGGATGGCGGGGCGGGCGGGTTGCGCCGGCGCCAGTTGTCGATCGCCCAGGTCGGCGACCAGGCGCAGAGGATGCGCGTCATCCTGGATCTCCGTATTTGAATAGGCCCCGGGACTTTCGAAGAGCCAGGCGCCGGGGCGCCCGCCGCGACAGCGCTCCAGGCTCGCCCGCCAGCGGGGTGCGCCAAGGCCCGGTCGCCCGGCTGCTGGCTGGCTGGGGGCCGAGGCGATGGACCAGCGGGTGGCCGCCGCCGATCCGCCGGCCGTCCCGGGCGCCCCGCCGCCAAAGGGCCGCCGGGCGATCAGGAAGCCGGTGGCTCGCCCCTTCTCGCAGGCCAGCTGCAGCCTGCGGCCCGCCGTCAGGTCACAGGCCTGAGCCTCGACGATCACCGCCCCCACCCCGGACGCCCCCAGGGCGTCCTCGGCTGCGGCCAGGGCTTGGGCCTCGTCCCGGACCCAGACCTCGATCAGCCCGCCTGCGGGAAAGCCCAGTCCCGCCAGGCCCGGCGGGTGCAGGTCGTCCCGCCGGGCGATCCAGACCGCCGGGCCCGCTTTCAGCAGAGGCCTGGCGAGCAGGGCGACGAAGGCGGCGGGCGCCGCGGCGGTCTCAGCCTCTATCCCCTCGCCCCCCAGCTCATGCCAGCGGTGGAGGGGCAGGCCCCGCCCGCCGGGGAAGCAGCGGTCGACCGACACCTCGCCGAAGGAGAGCGACGCAGGATCCCCCCGTCCGCCCGTCTCCAGGGCCGCGATCTTCGCCCGTACGGCGTCCAGAGCGCGTCCCGTCCCGGTGAAACCCGACATCCTCCTCATCCCTTCGTTCTTCTTTTGTTCTAGTCTGGAGTCCGCCAGAGTCAATCAACCCAGAATGAGTCCCGGGTCTGAGCCCTCGCCGGGGCCGACGAATCTGATACCCCCAGGGACCGCGCGGGCGCTGTCCGGACCGAGAACCGGAGCCCGCGCCCCGCGTTGCGTCCTCATCCAGGCGCCGCATCGCAAGGAAGGGCGCGCATGCTGCGACGATTCATCGACTGGTGGCGGGGGCCAGCGCCAGCCCCCCGGACGCCCGAGGCGCCGACCCCCCAGGCCGGCGCCGTGCCCTATCGTGTCACCGACAAGGGGGTCTCAGTCCTTCTGGTCACCTCGCGGCGCACCGGACGCTGGGTCTTTCCCAAGGGCGGGCTGATGAGCGGCCGCACCCCCTGGGAGTCTGCGGCCCAGGAAGCCCTGGAGGAGGCCGGCGTCGAGGGCGAGGTCGAGGATGTGGCGCTCGGCGCCTATCCCTCCGTCCGCATCCGCGGCGACCGCCGGGAGGATCTGGAGGTCAGCCTCTATCTCCTGCGGGTGACCCGGCAGCTGGACCGTTGGCCCGAACGCGGCCAGAGGCGCCGCCGGTGGATGACCCTGCCGGAGGCCGCCGCCCGCCTGGGCGATCCGGGCCTGGTTGACCTGCTGAACCGGGCCGCCGAGCGTCTGGAGGCCCAGGCCACGCCGGCGAAACCCGCCAAGGGCCGCCGCAAGGTCAAAGCTGCGTCAGGACGCTGAGCAGACCATACATGCCCGTCGCCAGGACGCCGGCGGCCGGAACGGTGACCACCCAGGCCGCGGCGATGCTCCAGGCATGGCGCCGGCGCACCAGGCGGCGCTTCTCGGTCTTCTCCCGTTGCCGCTCGGTGAGTTCGGCGGGGGGCTGAGGGCGGCTGGGGTCGGTCGGCTCGGGCGCCGCCCCGTTGGGCCGGCGGCGCACCCCGCGATTGGTCAGGATCTCCCGCAGCAGACCCACCCCGAAAATGCCGCCGATGGCGATGTGGGTGGAGGAGACCGGCAGGCCCAGCGTTGAGGCGCCGAGGACCGTGATGGCCGCGGCCTGTGCCACGCAATAGGCCCGGATGGCGTCCATCTTGGTGATCTTTTCGCCGACAGTGCGGATCAGGCGAGGGCCGAACAGGGCCAAGCCGAGCGAAATGCCCAGGGCGCCGATGGCCAGCACCCAGAGCGGCAGGGCGACATCGCCCGCCGTGGTGGCCGAACCGGTCTGGGCGGCGCTGACGATCGCCGCCAGGGGGCCTACGGCGTTGGCCACGTCATTGGCGCCATGGGCGAAGGACAGCAGGGCGGCTGCGCAGATCAGCGGCAGGACGAACAGCCGGCTGACCTCCTTGCGCCGGTTTTCCATCACGGCCGACCGATGGGCCACCCAGGGGCGGGCGGCCAGCCATCCCCCCAGGCTCAGGGCGCCGGCCAGAACCAGGGTCGTTCGACCTGACGGGCTCCAGATCCGGCTCAGCCCCTTGCTCAGCATATAGAGGGTGAACACCCCGCTCATCAGGCCGATCAGCAGGGGCACCCAGGTGCGGGCCGCAGCGATCCGGTCCTGGCGGAACAGGATGGTCACCTTGATCAGGCCGAGCAGGCCTGCGGCCACCAGTCCGCCGAGGACCGGCGAGATCACCCAGCTGGCGGCGATGGCGCCGAGCGTCGGCCAAGCCACCACGCCAAAGCCGGCAGCGGCGACACCTGAACCCAGCACGGCGCCGACGATGGAATGGGTGGTGGAGACCGGCGCCCCGATCACGGTGGCCAGGTTGATCCAGACCGCGGCGGCGAACAGGGCGGCGGTCATCACCAGGATGAAGTTGATGGTCCCCAGATCGGCGGGCGGGGTGATGATGCCCTTGGAGACGGTGGCGACCACGTCCCCGCCGGCCAGGATGGCGCCGGCGGCCTCGCAGATGCCGGCTATGACCAGGGCCGCGGCCATGGGCAGGGCCTTGCTGCCTACCGCCGGGCCCATGTTGTTGGCTACGTCATTGGCGCCGATATTCAGGGCCAGGTAGCCGGCCACCACCGCGCCGACGATGGCGTAGACGGCCAGCGGGCCATCACCCACCACCAGGGTGGCGAAGATGGTCACCGCCACCAGGAACAGGATCGAAAGCCCCGGCAGGGCGATGGAGCGCGACAGGTCGTGGGTGGCGCTTTGCAGGCGCGTGACCTTGCTGAGGTCCTTGTCGAGGGTGGTCTTGGCCAAGAGGGCGTCTTCCGTGCAGCCGATCGTCCGTGGACGGCGCATTAGCACAGACGGCCGCCTCAAACAGAGGCTTGGCGGCCCTCCGGCGATACAACCGGTGACATTTCACTTGTCGGCCGCCTTCGGGTGGTCAAACCTGACGCCGCAGCTCGATGAGGATTTTGAACATCATGCGCCAGATTCTGCTCGCCGCCCTGGCGGCCATCCTGCTGGCTGGGCCTGCCGCCGCTCAGGAGGCGCCGCCGCCGCAAGGGCCTGATACCGAGGTGACCGGCGTTGAGGTCGACGGCGAGGCGCCGCCGGTTCCGCAGACCGATCCGGTGATCTGCCGGCGGGTGGAGATCCCCGGTTCGCGGCTGTCGACCCAGAAGACCTGCAAGCCCAAAAGCGAATGGGTCGCCCAGAGCCGTCGTCGCTCGAGCAGCAACGAGGTCAACCAGACCGACTGCGGCGGACCCTCGGGCTGCGAAATCTACGCCCTGCCGTCCACCTGAGGCGGTTCGGCGGCCGGGATCTACGCTGGGCGCCTCCCTGTCCGTCATGGTCGGGCTTGACCCGACCATCCATGCCCACGGCGTCTGATCCCGAGGTCATGGACCCTCGGATCAAGTCCGAGGGTGACGGCGGAAAGGCGTGGCTTAGAAGCGCAGGGTGCGCGCTTCCTTCACATGGGGCAGGGCCTGGATGTTGGTCATCAGGGCTTCGCTGGGCACCTGGTCGACGCCGACCAGGGCGATGGCGTCGTCGCCAGCCGAGACCCGGCCCAGATTGAAGGTGGCGATGTTGACGCCAGCCTCGGCCAGCATGACGCCCAGCGCGCCGATGAAGCCCGGCTTATCCTCGTTGTTGACGTAGAGCATGGTCGGGCCGAAGGGCGCGTCCAGATCCATGCCCTTGACCTCCACCACCCGCGGCGTGCCGGCCAGGACCGAGCCGGCGAAGGAGCGCTTGCCCTTCTCGGTGGTGACGGTGATGCGGATCAGGCTCTCATAGATGGGCGAGTCTTCCTGGTGCGATTCCGACAGGGTGATGCCGCGCTCCTTGGCTACGGCCGGGGCCGAAACCATGTTGACCGCGTCGCCCAGCATGGGCCGCAGGACGCCGGCCAAGGCCGCTGCCGTCAGCGGCTTGGCGTTCAGCTTGGAGACTTCGCCCTCATAGGCGATGTCGATGGCGGCCACGCCATAGTCGACCATCTGGCCGGCGAAGACGCCGAGCTTGCCGGCCAGCGCGATGAACGGCGCCAGGCGCGGCGCCTCTTCGGCGGTGACCGAGGGCGAGTTCAGCGCATTGGTCACCGCGCCGGTGAGCAGATAGTCGCTCATCTGTTCGGCCACCTGCAGGGCGACATTCTCCTGGGCCTCGTTGGTCGAGGCGCCCAGGTGCGGGGTGGCGATGAAGTTCTCGGCCCCGAACAGGACATTGGCCTTGGCCGGCTCTTCGACGAACACGTCGAAGGCGGCCCCGCCGATGTGACCCTCGTCCAGCAGCTTGCGCAGGGCGGCTTCGTCCACCAGGCCGCCGCGGGCGCAGTTGATGATCTTCACGCCCTTCTTGGTCTTGGCCAGGTTTTCGGCCGACAGGATGTTACGGGTCTTGTCGGTGAGCGGGGTGTGCAGGGTGATGAAGTCGGCCCGGGCCAGCAGCTCGTCCAGCTCCACCTTCTCCACGCCCAGCTCGACGGCGCGTTCAGGGCTGAGGAAGGGATCGTAGGCCACCACCTTCATCTTCAGGCCCAGCGCCCGGTCGGCGACGATGGAGCCGATATTGCCGGCCCCGATCAGGCCGAGCGTCTTGGCGTAGACCTCCACGCCCATGAAGCGGTTCTTTTCCCACTTGCCGGCCTGGGTGGAGACGTCGGCGGCGGGCAGCTGACGGGCCAGCGCGAACATCATGGCGATTGCGTGTTCGGCCGTGGTGATCGAGTTGCCGAAGGGGGTGTTCATCACCACGATGCCAGCGGCGGTGGCGGCGGGGATGTCGACATTGTCGACCCCGATGCCGGCCCGGCCGATGACCTTCATGTTCTTGGCGGCGGCGATGACGTCCTTGTCGGCCTTGGTGGCCGAGCGGACGGCCAGGCCATCATAGTCGCCGATGATCTGGAGCAGTTCGTCTTTCGACAGGCCGGTCTTCACATCGGCGTCGACGCCGCGTTGCTTGAAGATCTCGATGGCGGCGGGGCTCAGCTTGTCGGCGATGAGGACGCGGGGCATGGGCGGTTCTCTTCATCAGAGCCCCTCCCCCTTGCGGGGAGGGGTTGGGGTGGGGGTGTTGGCGAAAGCAGGGGATTGATTGAGGGGCGGCGTTTCACCCCCCTCCCAACCCTCCCCGCATGGGGGGAGGGCTTCAGGTTGATCAGGCGGCTTGAAGGTCGGCGGCCAGGGACTCAAAGGCCCAGTCGAGCCAGGGCGTCAGAGCCTCCAGGTCGGAGGTCTCCACCGTGGCGCCGCACCAGATGCGCAGGCCAGGAGGGGCGTCACGATAGCCGCCGATATCCAGGGCCACGCCTTCCTTCTCCAGGACCGAGGCGAGCTTCTTGGCGAAGTCAGCCTGGGCGGCCTCGTCCAGGGCGGTGACCCTGGGGTCGACGACCTTGAGGCAGACCGAGGTGTTGGACCGGATGGCCGGATCGGCCGCCAGGAACTCGACCCAGGCGGTCTTGTCCACCCAGCGCGCCAGGGCGTCGAGATTGGCGTCGGCGCGGCGTTGCATCTCAGGCAATCCGCCGATCCGCTCGCCCCACTTCAGGGCGTCGATGGCGTCTTCCACACACAGCATGGAGGGCGTGTTGATGGTGGCGCCCTCGAAGATTTCGAGGTTCACCTTGCCGCCCTTGGTCATGCGGAACAGCTTGGGCATCGGCCAGGCCGGGACGTAGCTCTCCAGCCGCGCCACGGCGCGGGGCGACAGGATCAGGACCCCGTGCGCGGCCTCGCCGCCCAGGGCCTTCTGCCAGGAGAAGGTGACCACATCGAGCTTGGCCCAGGGCAGGTCCTGGGCGAAGGCCGCGCTGGTGGCGTCGCAGATGGTGACGCCCTCGCGGTCGTCGGCGATGAAGTCGCCGTTGGGGACCCGCACGCCCGAGGTGGTGCCGTTCCAGGTGAAGACCAGGTCGGCGTCCTTGCGCACCTTGGTCAGGTCCGGCAGCTCGCCATAGGGGGCCGACAGAACCTCGGCCTCGATCTTCAGCTGCTTGGTCACGTCGGTGACCCAGTCCTTGCCAAAGCTCTCGAAGGCCAGCAGCTGCACGGGCCGCGCGCCCAGCATCGACCACATGGCCATCTCGACAGCGCCGGTGTCGGAGCCGGGGACAATGCCGATCAGGAAGTCGTCGGGGACAGCCAGCACCTGACGGGTGCGATCGATGGCGTCCTTCAGCCGCGCCTTGCCCAGCTTGGAGCGGTGCGAGCGTCCGAGGACGGCGTTGGTGAGATTTTCAGGGGTCCATCCGGGGCGCTTGGCGCACGGGCCGGACGAGAATTCGGGGCGAGCCGGCCGCATGGCGGGCTTGGTATGGTCAGTCACTGCGATGTCTCCCATCCTTGCAGATGAGCAGCGCCCCGTTGGGAGGGCGTGGCCCGCCGCGCAGAAACGCTCATTTGTGCGTCAGGACAAGCAGTTTTTTGCCGAAAATCCCCTCACACCACCTCTGTGGGGGCCAGAACACCCGCCGCCGCCGCGCGCCGCCGCCGCCGGCTGGCCGCCAGGGTCCCCGCTGTCAGGCAGGCGAGAATACCGAAGAAATTCAGGTTGTTGACGATCACGTAGGGCGTGTCGTGGCTCCGCTCGGTCACGAAGTAAATGGCGTGGAGCGAGAACTGACAGGCTTGCAGCAACATCACCCCGCCAATCCACAGGCTGCCAAACCGGATGGCGACGAAGAGGAAGCCCAGGGCGGCTACGCCTTCGGCGATCAGACGGGCGATGAGGAAGGCGTTGTCCGGCATGGCGACGTCGCCGATGGCGCTTCCGACCGTGACCGCGCAGACGATGATCGCGCCCGCACGCTCGGGTTGTCCGCCGCGCAGGTAGGCATAGGCGCCGACCACCAGAAGGAGCGCCCAGAGGAGAACCCAGACAAAGATATAGGCCGTCGCGGAAGACATCGTTGCGCCTCTAACCGCGATTAGAGGCGCAACGAAGTTAAACTATTGCAATCAGCCGACGTCGCGCATGATCGGGGCGGCGCGGACCGGCTCCTGCGGCTTGTCGGGGCCGAACAGCTTGGTGCGGATGCCCAGGCGCAGCTTGGCCTCGTTCAGTTCGCCGTGCACGCCGACCATGGCGGTGCGGGCTTCGCCCAGGGCCTTGATGGCGTCGATGAGCTTGGCGGCGGCCTCGTCGCCGAACACGGTGGAGACGCCCACATCCTTACGGGCCTTCAGCATTTCGGTCATCAGCTCGGTGGCTTCGACCAAGGCCGCATCAACAGATTCTTCCGTCGCAAACAGCTTGTTGGCGACACGCTGGGCGACAAACGCCTTTTCCATGGGGGCATCCCTCCTGGGGGTTAACGGAATGTTAACAAGCTAAACCAAAAGTTAACGCCCGTCCGCCCTTGCAACTGTGACAAGTTCACGCAGAGGTTGCGTTCGCGCCTTAGGCGAGTCCCGGAAGCGAATGATTAGGACTATTCCCCTAAGACGGGCGATTGACCCTCCCAGGAGCTCGCCCCGACCTTGGTCAAGGACCGCCCTTCCGACCCTGCCGGCGCCCGGCACGAGGCGACCTTCCACGCGAAGGTCGCCGGCGTGGCGCTGGTCACGACGGTCGTGGTCCTGTTGGCGGCCTGCGCCACCTTCATGCTCCAGCAGTGGGCCGTGGCCCGCGAACAGGCCCGCACGAGCTACCAGGCCCTGGCGGTCGTCACCGCCGATCTGGCCGCGCCCGCCGTGGCGCGGGGCGATCTCGACGCTGCGGGCGCCGCGGTGGGCGCGCTCAGCCGTGACCCGAGGATATCCAGCGTTCGCCTCACCGACGCCCAGGGCGCGGTGCTGGCTCAATTCAACGCCCCTGGCCCCGCCCCCCGCTCCGTCCTGGCGGTGGCCCATCGCCTGAGCTGGGACGGGCGCATGATCGGCGAACTCAGCGTCCAGGCCCGCCCACCCCAGCTGATGGGCATGCTGCCGCAGTTCGCCGCCCTGACCGGCGCCCTGTTCTTCGGTGGGGTCGGCGTGGCCCTCTTTCTGTCCCGCAGCCTGGCCAGTCAGGTCATCGCCCCGGTCCAGGGTCTGTCCGAGGCCATGCGCCGGGTAGCGGCCAGCGGACAGTTCACCCCCGTGAGCCTTACGGCCCGGGATGATCTGTTCGGCAGCCTCGCGGTCAGCTTCAACCATCTGCTCGCGCGGCTGGACGCCCGCGAGCGGGATCTGAACAAGACCCTCGAGGAATTGGTCGAGGCCCGGGACGCGGCCAATGCGGCCAATGTGCTGAAGTCCCAGTTCCTGGCCAATATGAGCCATGAGATCCGCACCCCTCTGAACGGGGTGCTGGCCATGGCCGACGTCATGGCCATGGACCGGCTGCCCGCCGCCCAGCGGGGGCGCCTGGAAGTGATCCGTCAGTCCGGCGGCCTGCTGCTCACCGTCATCAACGACGTCCTCGACATCTCCAAGATCGAGGCCGGCAAGCTGACCCTGGTCGAAGAGGACTTCGACCTGGAGACTGTGGCGGCCACCGCCCGGGCGAGCTATGGCGTGATGGCCGAGAGCCGGGGCCTGGCCTTCTCGGTGGAGATCGACGAGAGCGCCCGGGGCCTGTGGCGGGGCGACCCCAACCGGATCCGCCAGATTCTGGGCAACCTGCTGTCCAACGCCGTGAAGTTCACCCTGACCGGATCGGTCTCAGCCCGATTCCTGGCCGATCCCCTCGGCGGCCTGATCCTGACGGTTCACGACACCGGCGTCGGCGTGCCGGCCGGCAAGCTGCCGCTGCTGTTCGAGAAATTCACCCAGGCCGACTCCACCGCCACCCGCCGCTTCGGCGGCACCGGTCTTGGCCTGTCCATCTGCCGGGAGCTGACCCAGATGATGGGCGGCGAGATTCACGCCCGCAGTCGTGAGGGCGAAGGCTCCCTTTTCGAGGTCCGTCTGCCCCTGGCCCGCGGCGTGGCCGCCGCCGCCCCGCTCGCAACCCGGGCGCCGACCACGGTTGCTCAAGTGTCGGACGACATGGATGACGGCGCGGCTGAAACCTCCCCCGATCCGGGCGATGGCCGCGCCTTGCGGATCCTGGCGGCGGAGGACAACGCCACCAACCAGCAGGTTCTGTCGGCGGTGATGGGCTCCCTGGGGCTGGAGGTCGACATTGTCGGCGACGGGGCCGCCGCGGTGGCCGCCTGGACTGACGGCGCCTACGACATGATCCTTATGGATATCCAGATGCCGGTGATGGATGGCATCGCCGCGGCGCGAGAGATCCGGGCCCAGGAAGCCCTGACCCGGCGCCCCCGGACCCCGATCGTCGCCCTGACCGCCAACGCCCTGTCCCATCAGGTCAGCGACTATCTCGCCGCGGGCATGGACGATCACGTGGCCAAGCCCATCGAGATCGCCAAGCTCTATGAGACCATCTGCACGGTGATGAGCCGGGCTGAAGAGGCCGCCGCCCAGGTCGCCTGAGCGCCTCCCCCCAAGGTGAACCGCGGACAACCGGGCGCTCAGACACCGGTCAGCGCCACCATGGCTTTCTCTCCTCGACGCCGCCGATCGCGGCTGACCTGCACCGAGGAGTTAGCCCCATGAAGACCCTGCTGATCGCCCTGACCGCCGGCGCCGCCCTGACCGCCGGCCTCGCCACCGCCGCCTCGGCCGCCCCGGGCGGCTATGGCCCCCCCAACCACGCCCCCGCCTATGGCGCGCCCCAGCATGGCGGTCAGCACTATGGCCCGCCGCGCGGCCCCGCCGCCCAGCCGGCCTGGATTTCCATCGCCCAGCGCAAGGCCAATCTGGAGCGCCGGATCGACATGGGTCAGCGCACCGGGAGCCTCAGCCGCAACGAGGCCTTCCGCCTGCGCGCCGAATTCAACGACCTCCAGCGCCTGGAGCACCGCTATCGTCAGGGGGGCCTGACCCGCTGGGAGATGGCCGACCTGGACCGCCGGATGGATCGCCTGAGCGCCCGCATCTATGTGGAGCGTCGGGATGATGACCGCCGCTACGGCCAGGGCTACGGCCAGGGCCAGGGCTACGGCTATCGCCGCTAGTCGGTCGAGCCGACCCTTGACGGGCCGGGGCGCAAGCCCCGGCCCGCTTCGTTTTACTGGGTCTACAGCCGCAGCCGGCCCTCGATCACGGTGATCGCCTGGCCGCGCAGGATCACCCGGTCCCCAGACAACTCGCAGTCCAGGTCGCCGCCACGGCCGGGATAGGCCTGGTGGAAGGCCAGCCGCGCGCGGCCGAGTTTCGCCGCGAAGATCGGGCTCAACATGCAGTGCAGCGACCCCGTAGCGGGGTCTTCGGGAATGCCGGAGCCCGGGGCGAAGAAGCGACTGACCACCTCATAGGGCTGATTCCTCGCCAGGGCGCTGACCCCCACATTGCCGCGGCCCTGGGTGGCGGCGCTGGAAATCGTCTTCAGAGCCGCCAGATCGGGATTCGCGGCCCGTACGGCAGCTTCGTCTTTCAGGATCGCCACCAGAAAGGGTCCGGCCCAGACTTCATCCGGTTCGACCCCCAGGGCCTCGCTCAGCCCCGCTGGCGTCTCCACCTGCCGGACCGGAGAGGCGGGGAAATCCATGGCGTAGATCCCCTCCCGCCGGGACACGGTCAGAGGACCCGACAGGGTGTCGAAGGTCACGGTTTCGGCCACAAGGCCGAGTTCGGCGAACAGGGCGTGGGCGCTGGCCAGGGTGGCGTGGCCGCAGAGCGGCACCTCCAGGGCCGGCGTGAACCAGCGCAGCCCAAAGCGATCCTGTGCGTCCGTGCGCAGGAGGAAGGCGGTCTCGGCCTGGTTGTTCTCCGCCGCCAGGGTCTGCATCCAGTCGTCGGCCGGCCAGACGTCGAAGGGCTCAACCACACAGGCGGGATTGCCCCGGAACGGGGCCGAAGCGAAGGCGTCTATGGTCCACTGGCGCATGGCGAGGCTCGCAGCTGAAGTTGATCGGCCCAGTTATGCCCTGTCCGCCGCCTCATCAAGGCAAGGCTTGCCCTGCGCCTCAGGCCTGCACTGTGAGTTCCGGCCAACGGGCCTGGGCCGCTGCGGCGGTGCGGGCGAAGCCTCGCGTTTCCCGCAGGGGATTGGGGACCAGCCGCAGGGCGAACAGATCGGCCAGACCGAACGGGGCGAAGATGCGCAGGGTCCCGTCGCGCTCCAGCCGCGCGCCGACGGCGAACATGGTGGTGGTGAACCGGGTCAGGGCCTCGGCGCTGGAGCTCAAGGGGCCATAGGGCTCGCCGAACCGGTCTTCGAACCACAGGTGCACCCGGGCCTGGTTGCGCACCTCCACCAGGGTGTCCAGGGGCGGGGGATAGGCCGCTGCGGCCCGGCGGATGACCTGATCCTCGGCCGCGTAGCTGAGGTCTCGCCCGTCGAAATAGCCGAGGTCGTAGTCCTTCAGCCCATAGTCGGGGTCTCGGCCGGTCAGGTGATTGACCGCCTTCTGGTAGATGGCCCCGGAAAAGATCATCCAGTCGGGCAGGGCCAGATCCCTCGCGGTCTCCATCACCCCCATCAGGCTGCGCGCGGCCCGCAGGATGGCCGCCAGCCGCTGCTCCAGCTCAGGCTCAGCGCTCATCCACGCAGGGTCCAGCCATGGTCCAGGGGGCCGTGCCCCTGTCCCAACCCCGGCGCGCTGGCCATGGCCTCCTGCACATAGGCCCAGGCCTGGGCCACGGCGGTGGAGAGCTCCAGCCCCTGGGCCAGCCCCGTCGCGCAGGCCGACGCCAGGGTGCAGCCGGTGCCATGGGTGTGGCGGGTCTCCTGGCGATCGGTCTCGAAGATGGTGTCCCCGGTGGGCGTCATCAGCAGGTCCACCACCCGATCGCCGCTCACATGGCCCCCCTTCATCAGGACGGCCCGGGCGCCGAGTTGGAGCAGGGCTTCTCCGGCCCGGCGCTGGTCGTCGAGGTTTTCCACCGAAAGGCCGGTCAGGGCGGCGGCTTCCGGCGCGTTGGGGGTGAGCAGGGCGGCCCGGGGTATCATCAGGCTGCGCACCGCGGCGATGGCGTCGTCCGGCAGCAGGGCCGCACCGCCCTTGGCGACCATGACCGGATCGATCACCGCGGGAATGGCCTGCGCCTCATCCAGCAGGGCGGCCACCGCCTCGACCATGGCCACATCGCCCAGCATGCCGGTCTTGATGGCGTCGGCGCCGATGTCGCTCAGCACGGCGCGAGCCTGAGCCTGGACGATGTCGATGGGGATGGGATGGACGCCGGTGACGCCCAGCGTGTTCTGCACCGTCACGGCGGTGATCGCCGTGGCGCCATAGCCGCCCAGGGCGAGCACGGTCTTGAGGTCGGCCTGGATGCCGGCCCCGCCGCCGGAATCAGAGCCGGCGATGATCAGGACCCGGCCGAGGGGGAGAGCTGAACTGGTCATGGCCGCTTCTTCCACATCCTTGATCGCCTGACGAGGGGGCCTGGCGCCTTGCCCACAGGGCGCGGTCGGGCGAGGGTCGCCGCATGACACAGCCTGCCAAGATCGCCCTGGTCACCGGCGCCGGCTCCGGCATCGGCCGGGCCTGCGCGCTCGCCCTGCACGGGGCCGGCTTCAAGCTCGCCCTGACAGGCCGCCGCGCCGAGGCGCTTGAGGCGACAGCCGCTGAGCTACCGCCCGCCGATGTCCTGGTGCATCCCGCTGACGTCTCAGACGAGGCGCAGGTGGCGGCCCTGTTCGAGTCGGTGGCCGCCAGGTTCGGCCGGCTGGATCTGTTGTTCAACAACGCAGGCACAGGCGCGCCGCCGGTTCCCCTGGAGGACCTGTCGCTCAAGGCCTGGCGCCGGGTGGTCGACGTCAATCTGACCGGCGCCTTTCTCTGTACCCAGGGGGCCTTCCGGCTGATGAAGGCGCAGGATCCCAGAGGCGGGCGGATCATCAACAACGGCTCCATCTCGGCCCATGCGCCGCGGCCGCGCTCGGTCGCCTATACCGCCACCAAGCACGCCATCACCGGCCTGACGAAGTCCACCAGCCTGGATGGCCGGGCCTACGGGATCGCCTGCGGCCAGATCGATATCGGCAACGCCGCCACCGAGATGACTGCGGCCATGGCTGGGGGTGTCCCCCAGGCCGATGGCAGCCTGAAGCCTGAGCCGATGATGGATGTGGCCGCCGTCGCCCAGGCGGTCGTCTACATGGCCGGCCTGCCGCTCGACGCCAATGTCCAGTTCATGACCGTCATGGCCACCCAGATGCCCTTTATCGGCCGTGGCTGACGCCCGCGCCGCCAGGGTGGAGGTGTTCCGGGACTATTACGGTCTGCAGCTCGCCTTCGCCGAGGCCCTCGCCGCCCGGCGCGGTCAATTGCTGTCGGAGACCGTCCGCGGCTTCACCAACCTGCATCGCCGCCTGGGGCTGGGAGAGGTGTCCGACGCCCCGCCTGGCCCGGAATGGCGGCGCTTCGCCGAGGGCCTCGAGCGCCAGACGGACGGCGCGGCCCGCCTCGACTGGACGATGGAGGTTCTGGCCGCCGCCCCGGACGAGCCGCCGCAGGCGAACAAGGTCCGCTTCGGCTGTTTCAGCTACGACCCGCCCGAGGCCGGCGTGGTCCGCATCCACTTCAACAATCACGACAGTCAGGACGGCGCAGGACCCCTGGCGCGGGGCAAGATCGAGGCGCGGCGTTCGGAGCTGACGCGGATGTTCGCCCACCTGCGCAGGACAGCGCCGGAAGCCGAGACGGTGGCCGGCGCCTCGTGGCTCTACAATACGGAGGCCTATCGCCGCCTGTTTCCATCCGCCTACACGGCGTCGGCCACCGTCGCAGGCGAGGTGGGTCTCACCGGGACCTCAAGCTGGGGCCAGTTCCTGACCCATACGGGCGCGGTCAGGGACGAGCTGCGCCAGGCCTTCCTGGTGCGGATCGCGGACCTCGATCCAACGGCGCCGTGGCTCGCCTTTCCCCTGCGACCCTTGCGGGTCTCCGCGCCGCTTGCGGCATTCTACGATCACTTCGGTCTCGGCTAGGGCCGATAGGCGGCCCTGATCGCCGCCCAGACGTCCAGGGCCTGGGCGGTGTCCCCCACATCATGGACCCGCACCGCGGCGACGCCGGCCTCGGCGCCGGCCAGAGCCGCGGCGATGGAGCCCGGCGCGCGGGCGTCGGGGGCCTCGGCGGCTGGGTGAAGAGCGGCGATGAACCGCTTGCGACTGGCCCCCAGCAGCACCGGAAAGCCCAGGGCGCAGATCCTGTCCAGATGGGCCAGCAGGGTCAGGTTGTGCTCCAGGGTCTTGCCAAAACCGATCCCGGGATCGAGCCAGATCTTCTCCCGCGCCACGCCGGCGGCCAGGGCGGCGTCCGCCCGGGCCAGCAGGAACGCGCAGACCTCGGCGATGACGTCGTCGTAGCGGGGCGCCGCCTGCATGGTGCGCGGCTCGCCCTGCATGTGCATCAGCACCACCTGGCAGCCGAGTTCCGCAGCCACATCGGGCGCCTCAGGCGCGAAGCGCAGGGCGGTCACGTCGTTCCAGATCACAGCCCCGGCGCCGACGGCCGCCCGGGCCACCGCGGGCTTCATGGTGTCCACCGACAGGGGCGGGGCGCCGTCCCTGGCCAGGGCGGCGATGACGGGGACGACCCTGGCGATCTCAGCCTCCGCCGGGACGGGCTCGGCGCCGGGTCGGGTGGACTCTCCGCCGAGATCGAGGATGTCCGCGCCCTGGGTGATCAACCGCCGCGCCCGGGTCAGGGCGGCCGCAGGGTCGTCATGAAGCCCCCCATCGGAAAAACTGTCAGGGGTGAGGTTCAGTATGCCCATTATGGCGGGGCGTTGGGGCGGACGGATCAGGGCGAACCTCCAGGCCTTCTCGCAGGCGCTCAGCGCCCAATCGGTTATCCCACAAGGGGGCGGGGCGCCAATCCCGAGGGCGCCGGGCATAAAATGCTGCGACTGCTCACATCGGGCGCCGGAAGCCTGTCACACCTTGGCCCTATGGTGTGTGGAGGGATGGCCAACCACGCACCTGGGATGCACGCCCGTGATCATCAACCCGATACGCCACCTGCGGCGCCGCAAGCGCCTGCAGTCCGAGGCTGAGGAAGAAGCGGCCTATCTGCGCCGCCGTTTCGGGGCCGAGGCCCATGATGCGGCCCTGGAGAAACTCCAGCGCGCCGATCTGACCAGCTGGGGCCGCCAGGTCGTGGCCGAAGCCGCCCGGCGTCTGGAGCAGAGCTGAGCCCCGCTCCAGACGGTCAGGATCAGGCCGGTTCCGGACCCGGCCGCGGCGAGATGGGCACCGCCACAGTGGGGCCAAGCGACCGGTGGCTTTCGGGCTCTTCGCGCTTGGGCATGACCCCCTGGATCACATTGATGATCTCGTCGCCCGACAGGGTTTCGTACTCCAGCAGGGCCTGGGCGATCTTGTGCAGCTCGTCGATCTTTTCGGTCAGGATCCGGCGCGCCTCGTCAAAGGCGTGCTGGACCAGGGCCTTGACCTCCTGGTCGATGATCCGGGCGGTCTCTTCCGAGACGTTCTGGGTCCGCGACACCGAATGGCCGAGGAAGACCTCGTCCTGGTTCTCGCCGTAGGAGACGACGCCCAGCTTGTCGGAGAAGCCCCACTTGGTGACCATGGCCCGGGCCAGGCGCGTGGCCTGATCGATGTCGGAGGAGGCGCCCGAGGTGATCTTGTCCTTGCCGAAGATCAGCTCCTCGGCCATTCGGCCGCCCATCAGGATCACCAGGCGGGAGGTCATCTGCTCGTAGGACATGGACAGCTGGTCCCGCTCGGGCAGCTGCATGACCATGCCCAGCGCGCGGCCGCGCGGGATGATGGTGGCCTTGTGCACCGGGTCGGTGGCCGGAACGTTCAGGGCCAGCAGGGCGTGGCCGCCCTCATGATAGGCGGTCAGACGCTTTTCATCGTCGGTCATGGCCATGGACTTGCGCTCGGCGCCCATCATGACCCGGTCCTTGGCGTCCTCGAAGTCGCGCTGGGTGACCATGCGGCGGTTCTTCCGCGCAGCCATCAGGGCGGCCTCGTTGACCAGATTGGCCAGGTCCGCGCCGGAGAAGCCAGGCGTGCCGCGGGCGATGGTCTTGACCTCCACGTCGGCGGCCAGCGGCACATTCTTCATGTGGACGCGCAGGATGCGTTCGCGGCCGTTGATGTCCGGGTTGGGCACCACGACCTGGCGGTCGAAACGGCCCGGCCGCAGCAGGGCCGGATCCAGCACGTCGGGGCGGTTGGTCGAGGCGATGACGATGATGGCTTCGGACGGGTCGAAGCCGTCCATTTCAACCAGCAGCTGGTTCAGGGTCTGCTCACGCTCGTCATTGCCGCCGCCCAGGCCTGCGCCACGATGGCGGCCGACGGCGTCGATCTCGTCGATGAAGATGATGCAGGGCGCGTTCTTCTTGGCCTGTTCGAACATGTCACGCACCCGGCTGGCGCCGACGCCGACGAACATTTCCACGAAGTCCGAACCCGAGATGTAGAAGAAGGGCACCCCCGCCTCGCCGGCCACGGCGCGGCCGAGCAGCGTCTTACCCGTGCCCGGAGGGCCGACCATAAGAGCGCCCTTGGGGATCTTGCCGCCCAGGCGCTGGAACTTCTGCGGGTCCTTCAGGAAGTCGACGATCTCGGTCAGCTCTTCCTTGGCCTCATCCACCCCGGCCACGTCGTCAAAGGTGACGCGGTTCTTGTTCTCGGTGAGCATCTTGGCCTTGGACTTGCCAAAGCCCATGGCCCCGCGGGCCCCGCCCTGCATCTGGCGCATGAAGAAGATCCACACCCCGATCAGCAGCAGGATGGGCAGGCTCTGCAGAATGAAGCCCACCAGGGTGAAACCCCCGGCCGGTTTCACCGCGATGTCGGCGTTCTGGGCTTCCAGCCGCTTGACCAGCTCTTCCTGATTGTTCGGGGTCACCGCCGTGAAGGCCTCGCCCTCGGCGTTGCGCACCTCGACGGCCGCGCCGCGGATGACGGCGGAGGCCACCTGACCGGAATCAATCTGGGCGAGCAGCTGCGAGTAGGTGATCTCGCGTGAATTGGCCGCCTGGCCGCCGCCGCTCATCATGCTGTAGAGGCCGATCAGGACGACGACGATGACGCCCCAGATCGCCATATTGCGCATGTTCATGGTGCTTTTGATCCGTCTCGGGAAAACTCGGGTTCAAGACCTAAGATAGGATGGCCTGAGCGGTTTCACCAGCAAGGGGCGGGCCAGAGTGACCGCAGGTCGCGGTCTGGCCGCAGATTCTTTGGGCGACCCAAACGAGAAAGGCCGCGCAGACGGGCTGCGCGGCCTGACATCTCTTTGTGATCGCACGTCCCGCCGAGGCGGAGACGCAGGCGTCCTTAGCGGGCGCGCGGCTTGGGAGCCGCGATCAGACCTTCGCGCTGGGCGCGCTTGCGGGCCAGCTTGCGGGCGCGACGAACGGCTTCGGCCTTCTGGCGCGCGCGCTTTTCCGAGGGCTTCTCGTAATGGACGTGGCGCTTCATCTCGCGGAACGAGCCTTCGCGCTGCATCTTCTTCTTCAGGGCCTTGAGGGCCTGGTCGACATTGTTGTCGCGGACGAAAATCTGAACCAGGGGACTCTCTCCTGCCTACCTGAATGTTGCGCCACCCGGCGCACATGGCGGTGGCGGTGAAACAAAATACCAAATAGCCCCGAAAGCGACCGCTCCGGAGCCGAGGGCGGCGAAATAGCAGAAGGCTTGGCCCATGTCCACGCAAGACGGCGGCTTTCGGCGAGGTTAGACTGGGTCCATGTCAGACGCCGCTTCATCTTCCTCCCCCGATCCCGACGCCTGGGCCCGCCAGGTCGAAGATCAGGTGCTGTCCCTGGCCCTGCCCCATGTGGCGCAGATGGGCTGGAGCGCTCTGCTGGTGGCCCGGGCCGGCGCCGAGGCCGGGCTTTCCAAGGGCGAAATCGAGCTTCTCTTCCCCAATGGGGCGGCGGATCTGGCGGCCCTGCTCGGCCGCCGGCACAACCGTGAGACGCTCGAGACTCTGTCGCAGACTGATCCGGCGAGCCTGAAGATCCGTGAGCGTATCCGCTTGGCGGTGGAGACCCGCCTGGATGTCGCGGCCCAGGATGAGGCGGTCGCCCGTCGCTGGAGCGGCTTCCTCGCCCTGCCTCAGAATCTGCCCCTGGCCAGCCGCCTCCTGTGGGACAGCGCCGACCAGCTCTGGCGCTGGGCCGGCGATACGGCCACCGACGAGAACCACTATTCCAAGCGCGCCATCCTGTCGGGGATCCTCTCGGCGGCGCTGGCCATCCGCGTGGCCTCAGGCCGCGGCGCGTCGATGGACTTCGTCGACGCCCGCATCGCCAATGTGATGAGCTTCGAAAAGTGGAAGGCCACCACCAAGCTTCGCCCGTCCGAAGCCCTCAAGACCTTCGCCCAGACCCTGGGCCGCATGCGCTACGGCTGAGGGGCCGTGCGTCCTTCGAGGGTCGCCTTGCTCGCACCTCAGGATGAGGGTGGTGGGTTGAGGCCTCTCAGTCCGTCCTCATCCTGAGGCGCCCGAAGGGCCTCGAAGGACGAGGGCGGATGAGCCGCCTAGAGCCCCGACAACCGGTTGATGTGGCCCATCTTGCGGCCGGGCTTGGCCTCGCGCTTGCCGTAGAGGTGCAGGCGGGTCTCCGGCTCGGCGGCCAACTTCGCCCAGGCCTCGGCCTCGTCGCCCAGCAGGTTCAGCATCTCCACATGGGCCCGGGCCTGGGTGGGGCCCAGCGGCCAGCCGGCGACCGCGCGGATGTGCTGCTCGAACTGGCAGACCTCACAGCCGTCCTGGGTCCAGTGGCCGGTATTGTGCACTCGGGGCGCGATCTCATTGGCCAGCAGGCGGCCGTCGGCCAACTCGAACAGCTCGATGCCGATGACCCCCACATAGTCCAGACGGGTCAGGATCTGGGCCGCGATCCGCTCGGCCTGGTCCGCCAGGTCGGGACTGGCCGGCGCGGGCGCCACGGTGCGGCGCAGGATACCGCCCTCGTGGTGGTTTTCGCCCAGGGGATAGATGGCCAGCTCGCCGTCATGGCCCCGGGCGGCGATCACCGAGAGCTCGCGGACGAAGTCGGCTGGCGCCTCCAGAATGCAGGGCGCGCCCCCGAGCGCCTCGAACACGGTTGCGGCGTCCGCCGCATGCTCGACCCACTTCTGACCCTTGCCGTCATAGCCTTCGCGGCGGGTCTTCATCAGGGACGGGACGCCAATGCGCGCGGCGGCCTCAAGCGCGGCCTCGCCGCTGTCCACCTGGGCGAAGGCCACGGTGCGCACGCCCGCCTCATTGAGGAAGGTCTTCTCCGCCACCCGGTCCTGGGCGACCGCCAGGGCCAGGCCGCTGGGCGCCACCGGCGCGCCCAGGGCCTTCAGACGCTCGACGGCGGCTGCCGGCACATTCTCAAACTCATAGGTGATGACGTCGCAGAGATCGGCCAGGCGGGCCAGGCCGTCGGGGTCGTCAAAGGGGGCGATCACCGTTTCGCGGGCCACCCGGCTGGCTGGGGCGTCCAGCTCCGGGGTCAGGATGACCACATCGAAGCCCAGGCGGGCGGCGGCCAGCGCCAGCATCCGACCCAGCTGTCCGCCGCCCAGAATGCCGATGGTCGCGCCCGGCGCGAGGGGGGCAAGGCCCGGCGCCATCAGTCTTCCACCGTCTCGGCTACGGCGTCCGCCAGGGCTTGCGCGAAGGCGGTCAGGCGCTCGCCAAGCTCAGGATCGCCGAGCGCCAGGATGCGGGCGGCCAGAATGCCGGCGTTCTTGGCGCCGGCCTCGCCGATGGCCAGGGTCGCCACGGGAATGCCGCCGGGCATCTGGACGATGGAGAGGAGGCTATCCATGCCCTTCAGCGCCTTGGACTCCACCGGCACGCCCAGCACCGGCAGTTCGGTCATCGAGGCGGCCATGCCTGGAAGATGTGCCGCGCCCCCGGCGCCGGCGATGATCACCTTGTAGCCCGCCGCCTTGGCGGTGGTGGCGAACTCATAGAGCCGCTTCGGCGTGCGGTGGGCCGAGACCACCTTGGCCTCCCAGGCTACGCCAAGGGCGTCGAGTTGTTCGGCGGCGCATTTCATGGTCGGCCAGTCAGAGCGGCTGCCCATGATGATGGCGACGGGCGGGCGACCGCCTGGGCCGGCGGGGTTGGAACTGGCCATCGGACGGCCCCCTTGATGGGAAAGGCGCGGAGTATAGGCGCCGCCTTTGCGCCGGCAACCGATCACCGGTACGATTCTTATGGTTAAGGCTGGATGTGATTCCCTCCCCATGAAGATCACGGGCGCGCGCACCGAACCCTTTGCGGCCATCCGCAAGCGGGCCCTGGCCCAGGCCGGCGCCCAGAGCTCTGCGGCCAGGGCCCTGCCGGCGGACAAGGCCGGCTTCCTCGGCGTGACCGAGGCCGAGATGACGCCCGCCGTCCGGGGCGCCCTGCAGACCCTGCTGACCGAGATCGATGACCTCCGCGGCGAGGTGGCCCGGCTGAAGGCCAAGCTCACCGAGGTGGAGGGCCTGGCCGACCGGGACGCCCTGACGCCGGTGCTCAACCGCCGGGCCTTCATGCGCGAGCTGGCCCGGGTGCAGACCTTCTCCCGGCGCTACGCCTCGCCGGCCAGCCTCGTTTATTTCGACCTGGACGACTTCAAGAGCGTCAATGACCGCTTCGGCCATGCGGCCGGCGACGCCGTGCTCAAGGCCGTGGCCGAGCGGCTGACCGGCCTGGTGCGCGACAGCGATATTGTCGGCCGGATGGGCGGAGACGAGTTCGCCGTGGTGCTGGTCCAGGCCACCGCCATGACCGCCCAGGCCAAGGCCGAGGCCCTGGCCAGGACCCTGGAGCAGGCGCCCATCCAGTTCGGCGACTGGTCGGCGCCTCTGCATCTCTCCTACGGGGTCTGCGAAATCCCCCATGAGGGCGAGCCCGAGGCGATCGTCGCCCAGGCCGATGCGGCCATGTTCATCCGCAAGCGCGAGCGCCAGGCCGGCTGATGGCCTGGACGCGCACCTACGAAGAGGCCGAGCCCCAGCGGGTCAATCGCTGGCTGGCCCAGAGCGGCGTCTGTTCGCGCCGGGAGGCCGAGGCCCTGATCGCCGCAGGTCAGGTCTCTATCGACGGCGAGACCGTCTCCGACCCCGGCCGCAAGATCGAGCACGGCCAGACCCTGACCCTGGACGACGGCGCCCAGGCCCGCCTCGAGGGCCAGATGACGGTAATCATCAACAAGCCCGTCGGCTATGTCTCGGCCCAGCCAGAGCCCGGCCAGATCCCTGCGGCCCGCCTGCTGACCCGCCAGGGTCTGTGGGGAGACGCCGCTGAAATCCCGGCTGCCGACCGCAGCCTGGCGCCGGTGGGGCGGCTGGACCTGGACAGCCGCGGCCTGCTGATCCTGTCGGAGGACGGGGTGGTGACCAAGGCGGTGATCGGCCCGGACTCCCAGATGGAGAAGGAATATCTGGTCCGGGTGCGCGGCGACATCGGTGAGCCGGTGCTGGAGCGCCTGCGCCATGGCCTGGCCCTGGACGGCCGCCTGCTGAAGCCGGCCAAGGTCACTCTGGCCGGGGACCAGCGCCTGCGCTTCATCCTGACCGAGGGCCGCAACCGCCAGATTCGCCGGATGTGCGACCTGGTGGGGCTGTCCATCATCGACCTCTACCGCCTGCGGATCGGCCCCCTGAAGGTCGGCGACCTGCCGGAGGGCCGCTGGCGGCCGATCACGGCCCGCGAACGCGAAGCCCTGATCACGCCCGGTTTCAGCCCCAAGCCCGTTCGCCGCCGCTGAGGCTCAGGCCGGGGCCAGGGCCCGGGCCAGCGCGGCGCGGCTGTCGCGGGCCGCGGTCTGGCTGACGCCCGCCTCCGGCGCCCACTGGAAGCCGTGGAAGGCGCCGGGATAGACATGCAGCTCCACCGGCACACCGGCCCGCAGCAGCCGCTGGGCGTAGGCCAGGTCCTCCTCCAGGAACAGGTCCAGCGCGCCGGTGGCGATGAAGGTCGGCGGCAGGCCTGAGACGTCCGTGGCCCGGGCGGCCGCCGCATAGGGGGAGACCCCGTCCACGCCGGCCTCATGCCCCAGCAGGGCCCGCCAGCCGAAGGCGTTGGCCTGGGGCGTCCAGACAAAGGCGCCGGCATAGGGGTGCGGATCGGCGCTGACGCAGGTCCGGTCATCGATCATCGGATAGATCAGGTGCTGGAAGGCGAGCGGATAGTCCCCGCGGTCCCGGGCCAGCAGGGCCAGGCCCGCCGCCAGACCGCCCCCGGCGCTCTCCCCCATCAGGCCGACCCGTCCGCGGTCGACGCCCAGGGTATCGGCGTTGGCGAAGATCCAGGCGAGCGCCGCGTAACAGTCCTCCAGCGGCCCGGGGAAGGGCGTCTCGGGCGCCAGCCGGTACTCCACCGAGACGATGCAGCAGGCGAGGTCAGCGGCCAGCGGGCGATGGACCGCCTCATTATCGGCGGCTGCGCCAGCCACGTAGCCGCCCCCGTGAATGTGCAGGATGCAGGGCAGGGGGCCCTTGGCGTCCTTTGGGCGATAGACCAGCACCTCGACATCCGGGGCGCCGGCGGGCCCGGGAATCGTTCGCCGCTCCAGGCTGGTGCGCGCCATATCCTCGGGTCGCACCTGGAACCGCGCCGGCCGGCCGCGCATCAGGGGCAGGATTTCCTCGGTCAACTCGAAGGCGGGGAAGCTGTCGAGCAGGGGCAGCAGCTCCGGATCGACCAGATTTCGGTTGGCGGCCTTGTCCATGTCTTCTCCCCCGTGTGGCGATTTTCCGAAAGCTTGGCAGGCGCCGCGCGCTCTAGGAAGCCTCGACGGAAGGGAAGCCTAGACCTTTCCGAGCTTGCGGATGGCCGGGGCCAGGGGCTTCTCGGCCTCGCCATAGTCGGCCCAGGCCTCGGTCTTCTTCAGCAGGTCCGGCACGGTGCGCAGGGTGAAGCGCATCGGGTCCAGACCCTTGCGCACTTGGCCCCAGGTGAGCGGCATCGAAACCCCGGCGCCCTCGCGGGCCCGCGGAGACAAGGGCGCTACGGCGGTCGCCATCCGGGCGTTGCGCAGATAGTCAACGAAGATCCTGCCGTTGCGTCGGGCCTTGGACATCACCGCCACATAGCGCTCGGGCTCGTCGGCGGCCATCTGGCGGGCCACGTCATGGGCGAAGGCCTTGGCCGTGTCCCAGGTGAGCCCGCGCCCCTTGGCCAGCGGCGTCACCACATGCAGGCCCTTGCCGCCGGTGGTCTTGCAGAAGGCCACAAGGCCCAGCGCCTCAAGCCGATCCTTCACGTCGCGCGCGGCGGCCACCACGTCGTCGAAGTCGAGGCCGGGACCCGGATCGAGGTCAAACACCAGCCGGCCGGGCGTTTCCGGATCGCCCCCGCGGCAGTTCCAGGGGTGCAGCTCGATGGCCCCCATCTGGGCCAGCGCCGCCAGGGCCTCGACGCGGTCGATCTGCAGATAGGGCTGCTTGTCCCCGGCCACGTCCACCTGTTCGATCAGGTGCGAGGCGCCCTTGCCCGCATGGCGCTGGAAGAAGGTCTGGCCCCCGATCCCGTCTGGGGCGCGGATCACCGAACAGGGCCGGCCGCGGATATGGTCGATCATCCAGGGGCCGACGGCCTCGAAATAGCCGGCCAGATCGGCCTTGGTCACCGGCGCGTCGGTGTCGGCCGACCGCGGCCAAAGGGGCTTGTCGGGACTGGAGATGGTCACCCCCATGACCACCACCGCGCCGGCGGGCCGGCCCTTGCCGCCAGTCTTGGCTGCCGAGGGTTTCGGCTGGGCGAGCTCGACCTCCTCGACCGGGGCGGGCTTTTCGGCCTCCACCTCTTCGGCCGGCTTATCGGCGCGCAGGCCCTTGAAGGACCCCTGGCGGACCATGCCCTCGCCGGTCCAGCCCGCGAACTCGATCTCGGCCACCAGGTCGGGGCTCGCCCAGTTGATGTCGCCCACCTTGCGCGGCGCGCCGGGACCACTGAAAGGGCTCGTTTCAGCGGCGTGGGCTTCCAGGTGGGGCAGGAGCCTTTTGACCACGGCCGCGCCAAAGCCCGTACCCACCCGGCCCACATAGACCAGGTGGTCTCCCCGGTGGACGCCCACCAGCAGGGAGCGGAGCTGGCCCTTCGCGCCGGTCCAGCCGCCGATCACCACCTCGTGGCCGGCCCGGCACTTGGACTTGGCCCAGTCCTGGCTGCGGCCCGAGCGATAGGCGCCGTCCATGCGCTTGGAGATCACCCCTTCCAGGGACAGGCGACAGGCTGATTGCAGCACCGCGTCGCCGGCGGTCTCGAAGTGCTCCACATAGCGGATCTGGCCGGCCAGCGGCTTGGCGCGCCGCTCCAGCACCGCCTTCAGCCGGGTCTTTCGCTCCCGGAGCGGCAGGTCACGCAGATCCTCGCCTTCCAGGAACAGGGCGTCGAAGGCGAAGAAGATCAGGTCCTCGCTCTCGCCGTCCGCCAGGGCCGCCTGCAGGGCGGGGAAGTCCGGGGCGCCATTGTCGTCCAGGGCCACGGCCTCGCCATCATAAAGGCCGTCCGGCAGGGCTGCGGCATGATCGGCGATGGCCTGGAACTTCTCGGTCCAGTCCAGGCCCTTGCGGGTTTTGAGGGTCGCCTTGCCGTCCCTGACCCGCAGCTGCAACCGGTAGCCGTCGAACTTGATCTCGTGGGCCCAGCCCGCCCCCTGCGGCGGCCGGTCCACCGACTTGCAGAGCTGCGGTTCGATGAAGCCGGGAAGGGCGGCGCTTCTGATTTCAGCGGGCTTGGCGGTCTTCGCCTGGGTCGGGGTCTTGGCCTTGGCCGCCTTGGCGGGCTCGCCCTTGGGGCGAGTCTCCCAGACGTCGTCGGCCGGGGCGGCGGCCTTCGCCTTGCCGCGCATGAAGGGCCTGGGCCCCTTTCCGGTCCCGGCCGTGATGGCGTCCATCGCGCGGCCTGAGGCGACCGAAGTATCGTTCGTCTCCAGCAGATCGTCGCCCTCCACGGCGGCCTCGTCCCGGTGCTTGATCAGCAGCCAGTTCTCCCGCTTGCCGCCGGTCCGGTCGCGCTTCATCCGCACCAGCACCCAGCCGCCATGCAGGCGCTCGCCCTCGAGCACGAATTTCAGCTCGCCCTTCTTCAGGGCCTCTTCCGGATCAAAGCCCGGCTCCGGCGCCCAATAGCCCCGGTCCCACAGCATGACCGAGCCGCCGCCATACTCCCCCTTGGGGATGGTCCCCTCAAAGTCGCCATACCCCAGCGGGTGGTCCTCGGTGGCGACGGCCAGGCGCTTGTCGGCGGGATCGCGCGAAGGCCCCCGGGTCACAGCCCAGGACTTGAACACTCCATCCAGCTCCAGGCGGAAGTCGTAATGCAGGCGGGTGGCGGCGTGTTTCTGGATGACGAAACGCAGGCGTTTGGAGGGCGTCACCCCATCGGCGCCCGACGGCTCGGCCGTCTTGGCGAAGTCGCGCATCTGCCGATACTTCGCCAGCTTTTCCGCCATCAGCCGTCCCTCCGCTCAGCAGGCCAGGGCGGGCGCCTCGATCTGATCGACCTCGCCCGCCAGGGCGCCGACAAAGGCGTCCCGCCAGGCGCCCACATCCTCGCCCCGCACATTCTCGAACAAAGCGCGCCAGCGTTCGATTCGCTCCGCCAGCGGCATGGTCAGCGCCCGCTTCAGCGCCTCGGAAATCTCTTCAGGGCTGTTGGGATTGACGATCAGGGCCGCAGGCATCTGGTTGGCCGCGCCGGCGAACCGCGACAGGATCAGCACGCCGGGATCGGCCGGGTCCTGGGCGGCCACATACTCCTTGGCCACCAGATTCATGCCGTCCCGCAGGGGCGTCACTAGCCCCACCTTGGCCGCCCGATAGAGCCCGGCCAGCTCGTCGCGGCGGTAGTTGCGGTTCACGCAGCGCAACGGGTTCCAGTCCAGGTCGGCGTGTTCCCCATTGATGCGCCCCGACAGGGCGTCCAGCCGGCCGCGGATCTCCTGATAGGAATTGACCGACTCCCGGCTCACCGGCGCCACCTGCACCATCAGCACCTCGCGCCGCAGGTCGGGATTGTCGGCCAGGAACCGTTCGAAGCCGAGGAAGCGCTCTTCCAACCCCTTGGAATAGTCCAGCCGGTCGACGCCGACGATCAGCTTGCGAAACACCGTGTGGGCGGCCATCCGGTCATAGGTCAGCCGCGCCCGCTCCGAGGCCACCATCTCGGCGAAGTCGGCCGCATCGACCCCGATGGGGAAGGCGCCGGTCTGCACCGTGCGGCCAAAGGCCTTCAGCCGGTCAGGCCCCAGCACCTCGCCGCCGGCCTCGGCCAGGACATATTCCTGGAAGGCCGTGACATATTCCGGGGTCTGGAAGCCCACCAGGTCATAGTCGAACAGGGCCTCCACCAAGGCCTTGTGGCTGGGCAGGGTGACCATCAGCTGGTGAGCCGGCCACGGGATGTGCAGGAAGAAACCGATCCGGTTCTTCACCCCCAGACGCCGCAACTCCCGGGCCATGGGGATCAGGTGGTAGTCGTGGACCCAGATTAGGTCGTCCGGCTCGATCAGGGGTCTCAGGGTTTCGGCGAACCGCCGGTTCACCCGCTGATAGCCCTCATCGAAGGTGCGGTCATAGGCCGTCAGATCGACCCGGTAGTGGAACAGGGGCCACAGGGTCTTGTTGGCGTAGCCGTTGTAGTACTCGTCATAGTCGCTCTGCTCGAGGTCGACGGTGGCCACCGTGACGCCTTCGATGCGGCGCATGGCCAGCTGGCCGGTGAACATGGGCGTGGTCCGCCCGCTCCAGCCGAACCAGATGCCGGAATATTCCCGCAACGCCGCCGCCAGCGCCATGGCCAGGCCGCCGACGCTCTCCTCGCCCTTGCCCCCAGGGGGGTTCACCCGGTTGGAAACGACGATCAGGCGACTCATAGGGCGGCCTCCAGCCAGTCCAGCACGGCGTTCACATCCTCCAACCGATGGGTCGCCGCACTGTTCCGCGCAGGCCCCACCAGGACGCCTGAGCCGCCCAGCCTGCGGGCGGCGGCGAAGGCCGGCTCATCGGTCAGATCATCGCCCACAAAGACCGGCCGCATGCCTTCGAACGGCGGCATGGCCATGAAGTCGGCGAGGGAATCTCCCTTGTCCGGGCCAGGGGTGCGCAGCTCCACCACCATGTGGCCGGGCTGCAGGGTCAGGCCTGTGCGGACCGCCCAGTCCAGGGCCAGCGCCTGGACGACCGTCGCCTGGTCCGGCGCCTGGCGATAGTGCAGGGCGACGCTGAGGCCCTTGGTCTCGACCAGCAGGCCCGGCGCCTCGGCCGCAAGTTGCTGGAACGCCGCTGTGGCGTCGCTCAGGCCCGGATGGGGCTCAGGGGGGTGGTTGCGTCCGTCAGGCGCGCGGCGGTCCAGGCCATGGACGGCGGCGGCGGGTCGCACGGCGCCGTCAAGAATGTGATCGATCTCGGCCAGGGTGCGGCCCGACAGGATCGCCACCCGGCCCTCCATCCGTCGGACGAGCTCCTCCAGGATGGCGGTGCGGCGCGGCTCAGGCCCCACGTCCTGGGGGCGGGCGACAATGGGCGCCAGGGTGCCGTCGAGGTCCAGAAAGAGGGCCGTCCCGGCAAGATCCAGGACCGGCGGCGCAAGGTCGGTCGGTGTGGGGTCTATGATGCTCATGTCGTGGAATCGCCCCTTCGTCGGCGCAGAACGCCTGCGGGGGCCGTTGGCTCCTTTTCTAGGGCGCATTGGCGGTTGGGGGCGAACCGGCCGATGGCCTTGACGTTGCTTCAACGGAGGTAGGGCTAACTGCCCTGCGCCTCCACAGTCGTAAGACCGATTCTAAGCCCAGGAAGGGGATTTCATGCCCAAGGCGCCTCAAGCCGATGCGATCGTCCTGTTTGGAGGCGTTGGCGACCTCGCCCTGCGAATGCTGTTCCCCTCGCTTTACTTTCTGGACGCCGACGGCTTCCTGCCCGACGGCTTCCGCATCATCGCCGCCGCACGGGCCGAGATTTCCCGGGACGAGTTCGAGGCCATGGTCCGTGACGCGGTCGCCCAGCGCGCCAGCCCGCAGGCTCTGGACGAGGATGTCTGGGGCCGGTTCGTCCAGCGGCTGGACTACCGCGCCGTCGACGCCACCAAGGCCGACCGGCTGACGGCGATCACTGAAGCCCTGGGGGCGGCCAAGGCCCCGATCTACTACCTGGCCCTGTCGCCCAGCCTCTATGTGGGGGTCTGCGAGGCCCTGGCCGGGGCCGGCCTGATCAACCCGCAGAGCCGCATCGTTCTGGAAAAGCCCATCGGCCATGATCTGGAGAGCTCGCGGGGCATCAATGCGGCCCTGGCGGAGGTGTTCGAGGAGGAGCAGGTTTTCCGCATCGACCACTATCTCGGGAAGGAGACGGTGCAGAACCTGATCGCCCTGCGGTTCGCCAACACCCTGTTCGAACCCCTGTGGAACAACCTGACCATCGACCACGTGCAGATCACCGTGGCCGAGACCGAAGGGGTCGGCGACCGCTGGCCCTACTATGACGAGCACGGCGCCCTGCGCGACATGGTCCAGAACCATGTGCTGCAGCTCCTCTGCCTGGTGGCCATGGAGCCGCCCTCGGACATGGAGGCGGAGTCCCTGCGCAACGAGAAGGTCAAGGTGCTGCGCTCCCTGCGTCCCTTCACCCGCCAGGACGTGGCCCAGGCCAGCGTGCGCGGCCAGTACGCCGCCGGCGTCGCCCAGGGCCAGTCGGCGGCGGCCTATGAGGAGGAGCGCGGCCAGGAGAGCGCGACGGAGACCTTCGTGGCGCTCCGGGTGGATATCGACAACTGGCGATGGGCGGGCGTGCCCTTCTTCCTGCGCACCGGCAAGCGCCTGCCTGAGCGCAGGACCCAGATCGCCATCCAGTTCAAAGGCGTGCCCCACTCCATCTTCGGCGGCCAGGCCGAGGGCGACCTGGTGGCCAACCGGCTTGTCATCGACCTGCAGCCGGACGAGGACATCGAGCTGCTCCTGATGAACAAGGCGCCGGGGATCTCCCAAGGGGGCATGCGGCTGCAGTCCCTGCCGCTGTCTCTGTCGCTGCTGCGGGCCTATTCGGGGCCCAATGCTCGCAGGCGCATCGCCTATGAGCGGCTGATCCTCGACGTGATCCTAGGCAATAGCGCGCTGTTCGTCCGCCGCGACGAGGTGGAGCAGGCCTGGCGCTGGGTGGACGGCGTTGCCGAGGCCTGGGCCGAAGCCGGCATGACCCCCAAACCCTATGCGGCCGGAAGCTGGGGACCGGCGGGCGCCTTCGCCCTGATCGAGCGGGCCGGCCGGGCCTGGTACGACTAGGGGCTGCTCAGCTCGCGCCGGTGGAGCCGAAGCCGCCGGCCCCGCGGGCGGTTTCGTCCAGGCTGTCGGCTTCCTCCCAGGCGGCCTGGATCACCGGGGCGATCACCAGCTGGGCGATGCGGTCGCCGCGGCGGACGGTGAAGTCCTCTTCCCCCAGATTGATCAGGATGACCTTCATCTCGCCGCGATAGTCGGCGTCCACTGTGCCCGGCGAGTTGAGACAGGTGATCCCGGACTTGGCCGCCAGGCCTGAGCGCGGACGCACTTGGCCCTCGAAGCCCGGCGGCAGGGCCATGGCCAGGCCCGTGGGAACCATGGCCCGCTCCATGGGCCGCAAGACAATCGGCGCGTCCTCGGCCACGGCGGCGCGCAGGTCCATGCCGGCGGCCAGCGCGGTCTCATAGGCCGGCAGGGGCAGGTCGGCGTTATGCGCCAGGCGGGTGATCTTGATCGTCGGGGTCATGCCAGGGCCTTCGCCATACGCTGGGCGAGCTTGGTCGCCACGTCGGATTTCGCAGTCTTGTCCCAGCGCTCGACGCCTTCAGCGCTGACGATGGAGACGGTGTTGTCGTCACCGCCCATGACGCCCTCGACGCTGACGTCATTGGCCACGATCCAGTCGCAGCCCTTCCGGGCGAGCTTGGCCTGGGCGTAGGCCTCCACATCATTGGTCTCGGCGGCGAAGCCGACCACCAGCCGGGGGCGGTCGGGTCCGGCCGCCGACAGGGTCGCCAGGATGTCGGGGTTCTCCACCAACTTGAGGGCTGGCGGAGCGTCGCCGGTCTTCTTGATCTTCACCGCGCCTTCGTTGGCCGGGCGCCAGTCGGCGACGGCCGCGACGCAGACGGCGAGGTCAGCCGGCAGGGCGGCCTGGCAGGCCGCCAGCATCTGCCGGGCGGTCTCCACCTGCACTCGCTTGACGCCCGCCGGGGCCGACAGCGCCGTGGGGCCGGACACCAGGGTGACCTCGCAGCCCAGGGCCGCCAGGGCCTCTGCGATCGCATAGCCCTGCTTGCCGCTGGAGCGGTTGGTCAGATAGCGCACCGGGTCGATGGGCTCGGCGGTGGGGCCGGCGGTGACGATGGCGCGGCGGCCGGCCAGCGGGCGCTCAGCTTCGCCGTTCAGCATCCCCATAATTGCTTCGAAGATCACCGCAGGCTCGGCCATCCGGCCGGGGCCATATTCGCCACAGGCCATGGCCCCCTCATCGGGGCCGACAAAGGCGACACCGTCGGCCTTGAGGGTCGCCAGGTTCCGCTGCGTGGCCGGATGCTCCCACATGCGCACATTCATGGCCGGCGCCATCAGCACCGGCTTGTCGGTGGCCAGCAGGGTGGTGGAGGCGAGATCTCCGGCCAGGCCATGGGCGGCCTTGGCCATCAGGTCTGCGGTGGCGGGGACCACCACCACCAGGTCGGCCGAGCGGGAGAGCTGAATGTGTCCCATCTCGGCTTCGTCGGTGAGCGAGAAGAGCTCGGAATAGACCTTGTCCTCGGCGAGCGCCGCCAGGGACAGGGGCGTGACGAACTGTGCGCCGGCGCTGGTGAGGATGGGACGGACGCCGACGCCGGCCTTGCGGAGCAGGCGGGTCAGCTCCAGGGCCTTATAGGCGGCCACGCCGCCGCCCACGATCAGGAGAATCTGCTTCTGCGCCAAGGCCCGTGGTCCCTTTCGACAACGCCGCAACGCTATAGCCGTATCTGGCCTCTGGACAAAACCGCACTTCTGTTCTTTGTTCGTTCCAGAACAGCCTGGGGCTGAACTGTGGGGAGAAACACGGTGATGGTGCGGTCAATGGGGGCGCTCGCAGCGGGCGCCAGTCTTTTCATTCTGGTCGCCTGCGACAACGGGCCTTCGGCGGTGACGCCGGCCCCCAGCGCGGGCGAGGCGGCGCAGGACGCCTCGGCCACCGCGCCGGCGGCGTCCTCGGCCACGGCTCGGGCGCCGGTCCCACAGGTGGACGGTCGGCCCCTGTGGTCAGAGACCCAGCGCTATTCCGCCCAGGAAAACGCCGAGCGCGCCTATGCCCGCAATGGCGAGGCCTTCGGGGCTACCGATCTGGACGACTTCGTCCGCAAGGCCCACGCCTTCGTCAATGATCCCCCGGCCGGCGCCGAGACGATCAAGCGGGGCAATGGCGACACCCTGATCTATGATCCGGGCGCCAACATCTTTGCGGTGGCGACGGCGGACGGCGCGCCGCGGACCATGTTCAAGCCCGACAATGGCGCGGCCTATTGGGAAGAGCAGAAGGTCCGGGAAGCCGAACGGGGGGACGACTAGACTGAGGTCAGGCGAGCGCGCCCAGCAGGAAGGCGCCGCCGGCGGTCAGAGCCCCCAGGAAGAACCAAAGCCAGCTTGAGTCGCGCTCGGTCGTCGCCACCACGGCGACGGACGGCTCGGGGTCCTGCAGGCGGCGCTTGAGGCCGTGCAGGATGTCGAGGCTTTCCTGAATGACACGCTTGGCCTGGGCCGGCGGGGCCAGTTCCCGGGCGATCCAGCGGCGCACGACCGGGTCTGCGGCGGCCCAGATGTCGTGGTCGGGGTCGATGCGGCGGGCCACGCCCTCCACCGTCATCATGGTCTTCTGCAGCAGCACCAGTTCCGGGCGCAGGCGCATGTCGAACAGGGCGGTGATCTCGAACAGCTGGATCAGCACCCGGCTCATGGAGACCTGGCTGGCTGAGCGGCCAAACACCGGCTCGCCCACCGCCCGCAGGGCCTGGGCGAAGGCCGCCCGGTCGTGGTGGGCGGGCACATAGCCGGCGCGGAAGTGGACCTCGGCGACCCGCGGATAGTCCCTGTCGAGGAAGCCCCAGAGGATCTCCGCCAGATAGCGCCGCTCGTCAGGCCCGAGGCGTCCGACAATGCCGTAGTCCACCGCGGTGATGTTCGCCGGCGCCTCGACGAACAGGTTTCCCTCGTGCAGGTCGGCGTGGAACACCCCGTGGTCCAGGGCCTGGGACAGGAAGGCCCGGAGGAGATTGATCGCCAGCTGCGGCCGATCCAGCCCGGGCAGCTCCAGGGCTACGGGATCGGACAGAGGCGCGCCGGCCGCCCATTCCAGGGTCAGGACCTGCTTGCCGACCCCCTCCCAGATGACGGCCGGGGCCGACATGTAGCCATCCCTCGCCATCACCTCGCCCAGCTCGTCGCAGCCGGCGGCTTCCAGGCGCAGATCAAGCTCCAGCTCTGTGGCGCGGATCACGGTCTGGGCGAAGGCTCGGGGCTCCAGCCGCCGGGCGGCGGGCACATAGCGCTCCACCAGAAGGGCGGCCTGGGCCAGCGCCGCGGAATCCTGGGCCACGCGGACCCCGATGTGCGGGCGCAGCACCTTGACCGCCACCCGGCGGCCGTCCCGCAGGCGGGCGTCATGGGCCTGGGCCAGGGAGGCGGCGGCCACGGCCTCGCCGAACTCGGAAAACAGGGTCTCGACCGGCGCCCCCAGGGCGGCCTCCACCTGGGCCCGGGCGATCTCAGCCGGGAAGGGCGGCAACCGATCCTTCAGCCGTGACAGGTCCTCGGCGAACTGCGCCCCGAAGATATCAGCCCGGGTGGACATGAGCTGGCCAAGCTTGATGGCCACCGGACCCAGCTGGACCAGGGCCCGGGCCAGGCGCTCGCCCGGCCGGCCGATCCGCCCCTGTTTGCCGGCCAGGAGCCGCAGGGCCCGCCCCAGATCCCGGATCGGCGGCGGATAGAGGGCCTCGAGCTCAGCGGGCAGCAGGGCGTCGTGACGGGCCAGGGTCCAGGCGGCGGCGAAGAGCCGGCCATAGGCGGCGGGTCGCGCCATGTCAGATGGCCCAGCCCTGGTGAAGGGCCGCCACCCCGGCGGTGAAGTTGGTGTAGCTCACCCGCGAGAAGCCGGCCTCACGCATCATCTGGGCGAAGCTCTGCTGGTCGGGGAAGCGGCGGATGCTCTCCACCAGGTACTGGTAGGACTCCCGGTCCTTGGCCACCAGCTCGCCCACGGCGGGGATGACCTTGAAGGAATAGGCGTCATAGGCCTTCTGCAGGGGCTCGGTGACCGGCCGGGAAAACTCCAGGCACAGGAACCGGCCGCCAGGCTTCAGCACGCGTCGGGCCTCCCGCAGGGCCGCAGGGATATCGGTGACATTGCGGATGCCGAACGAGATCACATAGGCGTCGGCGCAGGCGTCGGGCAGAGGCAGGGCCTGGGCGTCGCCGACGTTCCAGCAGATTTCCGGCTCAGAGCCCTTTTCCCGGCCCGCCGCGATCATCTCGGCGTTGTAGTCCATCAGGAAGATGGTGGCGTCGGCGCCGCCGCGACGCTGCTGGGCGCGTCTGGCCATCTTGGCGAAGCGCCGCGCCATATCCCCGGTGCCGCCGGCGCAGTCGATGATGACCTCGCCGGGCTGGGGGTTCAGGCGGGCGGCGACGGCGTCCTTCCAGAGGCGGTGGACGCCGCCGCTCATCAGGTCGTTCATCAGGTCGTAGCGGCGGGCGACGCTGTCGAAGACCCCGCGCACCAGGCGAGGCTTCTCGTCGGCCGCAACGTCGCGAAAGCCGAAGGTGGCGGCAGGTCCGGTCATGGCTCGCCTCATAGCCTTCTGCGCGACCGCACGCCAGCGTCAGGCCGCCGAGCGTGGTTGAAGTTGATCGAAGGCGCGGCCTCTGCCAATCGAAGCCGCATGCCTGAACTTCCCGAGGTCGAGACCGTCCGCCGCGGCCTGGCGCCCGTCCTGGACGGCCAGCGCCTGACCCGCGTCGAGGCGCGGCGTCCGGACCTGCGCTTCCCCTTCCCCGAGGGCTTCGTCCAGCGGTTGGCCGGCGCACGCATCGAGACCCTGACCCGGCGGGCGAAATATGTGCTGGCCCCCACCGACCGGGGCGACACGCTGGTCATGCATCTGGGGATGAGCGGCCGCTTCGAGATCGCCCGGCCCGAGGGGACGATCCGGCCGGGCCAGTTCGTCTATGCCGCCGATCCCGATCCCAAGCACGCCCATGTGGTCTTCGAGACCGAGGCGGGCGGCCGGGTCACCTATTACGACCCCCGGCGGTTCGGCTATATGGGCCTCATCCCCACGCAGGACCTGCCCGGTCACCCCTGGTTCTCCGGCATGGGGCCAGAACCCCTCTCCGAAGCCTTCGACGCCGCCCATCTGGCCCGAGCCTTCGAGGGCCGAAAGCAGGGGCCCAAGACCCTGCTGCTTGACCAGAGGATCGTGGCTGGCCTGGGCAATATTTATGTGTGCGAGGCCCTGCACATGGCGCGCATCTCCCCCTTCGGCCCGGCGGGCAAGATCAGCCGGCGGCGGCTGACCGGCCTGGTGGACGCCATCCGCGAGGTGCTGACCGCCGCCATCGCCGCCGGGGGCTCGACCTTGCGCGACTACGCGGCCGCCGACGGGGCGCTGGGCTATTTTCAACACAGTTTCCGGGCCTATGGGCGGGAGGGCGAACCCTGCCCCAACGACGGTTGCAAAGGGACCATCGCGCGCCAGGTCCAGGCGGGGCGCTCGACCTTCTTCTGCCCCGCCTGCCAGAGGTGAGCGTGATGCGACGTCTGCCCGGGCTCTGCGCCCTGATCCTCCTGGCCCTGTCGGCGGCCTGCGCGCCCCCGCCAGCCCAGGCGCAACCCGCAGTGTGGATCGTCCGCGACCACGATTCCGAGATGCTGCTGTTCGGCTCCATCCACCTGCTGTCGCCAGGGCTCAGTTGGCGGCCCAAGGCCTTGGACGAGGCGCTGGCGAAGGCCGACGACCTCTGGTTCGAGCTGCCGGTGGATCCCGCCACCGAGCAGGAGGCCGCCCGCCTGGCCATGCGGCTGGGCGTCCTGCCGCCGGGGCCTGGCCTCTATGAGCGCCTGCCCGAAGACAGCCGGCTGCGTCTTGGCCGGATGGCGGTGAAATACGGCCTGCCCGCCAACGTGCTCGACCAGCTCAAGCCCTGGTTCGCTGAGGTCATGCTGGTCACCACCATGGTGGGCGCCCAGGGGGCCGACATCGCCAACGGCGTGGAACAGCAGGTCAGCGCCACAGCCCCGCCCGGCGTGCGTCGCGAGGCTCTGGAGCGCGTCGAGGACCAGCTGTCGGCCTTCGACCACGTGCCCATGGAGGAACAGCTCGCCAGCCTCGCCTACAACCTCCAGGCCATGGAGGAGGACCCTGAGGCCTTCGACCGGCTGGTGGCCATCTGGATGAGCGCCGACCAGGCCGCCCTCGAGGCCGAGGCTGTGGCGCCCCTCGAGGCGGTCGCCCCGGCCCTCTATGAGCGCCTGATCGTCGCCCGCAACGCCGCCTGGCTGGCCCAGCTGCAGGACCGGCTGGAGGGCTCAGGCCGCACGGTGGTGGTGGTGGGCGCCGGCCATCTGGTGGGGGAGGTCGGCCTGCCTGAGCGCCTCCGCGCCCTTGGCTACGAGGTCGAGGGGCCTTAAGCGGCAAGGGACGTGTCTTCCACAGGAGCCGCCCCATGACTGCGCCCAGCTACGAGACCCTGCTCATCGAGGCCCACGGCCCCGTCACCCTGATCCGCCTGAACCGGCCCGAGGCGCTGAACGCCCTCAATGCGGCTCTGCTGTCGGACCTGGAGGCCGCCCTCGAGGCGGCGGAGGCTGATCCTGGCGTCGGCTGTATCGTCCTGACGGGCTCGGCCCGGGCCTTCGCCGCCGGCGCCGACATCAAGGAAATGGCCGACAAGTCCTATGCCGACATGTTCCTGGCCGACACCTTCGCCCGCAGCGCCCGGCGGATCGAGACCTGCCGCAAGCCGATCATCGCCGCGGTCTCAGGTTTCGCCCTGGGCGGCGGCTGCGAGCTGGCCATGATGTGCGACTTCATCCTGGCCGCCGACACCGCCAAGTTCGGCCAGCCGGAGATCAATCTGGGCGTCATGCCCGGCATCGGCGGCACCCAGCGCCTGACCCGCTTTGTGGGCAAGTCCAAGGCCATGGAGATGATCCTCACCGGCCGCATGATGGACGCCGCCGAGGCCGAGCGCGCGGGCCTGGTCTCCCGGGTGCTGCCGGCAGAGACCCTGGAGGAGGAGGCCCTGGCCGCCGCCGCCAAGATCGCCGCCCAGTCGCCGGTGGCGGTGATGATGAACAAGGAGCTGGTGGAGACCGCCTATGAGACCACCCTGTCGGCCGGGGTGGCGGTGGAGCGGCGGCTGTTCCACTCCCTCTTCGCCTTCGAAGACCAGAAGGAGGGCATGGCCGCCTTCATCGAAAAGCGGAAACCCGACTTCAAGGGTCGCTAGGTGCGGATCCTCGCCTTCGGGGACTCCTATGTGGCCGGGGTCGGCGACCCGGCCCACCAGGGCTGGCTGGGGCGCGCCCTGGCCGGGCGGCCGGAGGTGACCCTCTACAATCTTGGCGTCCGCCGCGACACCAGCGCTGATATCGCCCGCCGCTGGTTGGCCGAGGCCCAGCCGCGGCTCACCGACCTCGAACCCTGCGGGCTGGTCTTTTCCTTTGGCTGCAATGACGCCAACGCCGCCGAGGGGGAAAGCGCCCGGCTCCCGCCGGCCGAAAGTCTGAAGAACGCCCATTTCCTGCTGAGCGAGGGCGCTCAGCGGGCGCCTGTGCTGATGGTGGGTCCACCGCCCGCCTGGGAGCCCGGACTCGCCGCGCGGGTCGAGGGGCTGAACGAAGCCTTCAAGGCGCTCTGCGCCCGCCTGAAGGTCCCCTACATCGATGTCCTGCGTCCGCTCGCCGTCAGCGGGACCTGGCTGGCGGAAGCCCAGGCTGGCGACGGCGCCCACCCGGGCGCGGCAGGGTATCAGCAGATGGCGGAGCTTGTGGCGGCCCATCCGGCCTGGCGGAGCTTCGCTGGCCTGAAGTGAATCCAGGCCGAGGGGTCAGGCGCCATTGACCGGTCCGCCGCCATCCCGTATATCCGCGCCTCCGATTTTCACCGCCCGGACCTGCGTTCGGGCGCGTTACTTTTCGAGAGCTTTAGAATGGCCAACACGCCCGGCGCCAAGAAGGCGATCCGCAAGATCGCCCGTCGCACCGAAGTCAACACCGCACGTCGCTCGCGCGTCCGGACCTATCTCCGACGCTTCGAAGAGGCGGTCGCCGCCGGCGACGCCGCCGTCGCCAAGACCGCCTTTGTGGAGGCTCAGTCCGAAGTCATGCGGGCGGTCACCAAGGGTGTGATCCACAAGAACACCGCTTCGCGGAAGGTCTCGCGCCTGGCCGCCCGGCTGAAAAAGCTGGCCGTCGCCTAAAGCTTGACCCCGGCGGCCCTCCGGGCGGCCTAGAGTCTTGAATATGTTCGAAGAATGAACGAGCCCGCGCGCCTGTCCGGCGTGCGGGCTTTGTCGTTTTCTGGGCGCCGGGGTGCGGCGCCTGCGACCAATGTTCTCAGCGCAGATTGGTCAATCCAGCATTTCCCTTGTGGCGCGAGGGCTCGCGCTTGAGTCAACGAAAATATCCGCGGACGGCGCGAAGAATCACCGTTGACCCCCCCCGGTCCCGGACTAGTCTCTGGCCTTCAACACAGACGTGTTTTCCATCTGAATTCGGATGAAAAAAACGGGGGCGGGACGCTATGCGCTCTCCGGTTAAGCCTCTGTGTTTGTTGAATAAACGTGGCCGCGGCGTGGGGTTGCGGCCAATGGTGGCGGATGTTGGGGGAAGAGCGAAAATGGCTTCTGGGGGATTGGCGGATAGAACGACGGCGACGCCGGCTGGGGCGGTCTGGACAAAGACCTGCCTGACCCTGAAACGCGAGCTGGGCGACGCCACCTTCGGCTCCTGGCTCGGCCACGCCGCCCTGCGTGAACGGTCTGAACATGAGGTCTGCCTGGTGGCGGCCACCGGCGTGGCCCGCGACTGGATCCGCCGCCATGCCTGGCGCCGGATCGGGGAGCTGTGGGCCCAGAACGACCCGGAAGGCCGGGCGCTCGACCTGAAGTCGCGGATGGAATTCGACGGGGCGGCCCCTGCGGAGCCCGTGATCGCCGAGGTGACCCTCGCCGCGGCCCAGGCCTCGTCCGCCCCCGTCCTGACCCTCCACGAGGCTCCTGGGGCTTTTGAGGCGCCTGCCGCGCGGCCCGCCCGGACCCACGGCCTGCAGGAACGCTTCACCTTCGACACCTTCGTGCCGGGGCCGGCTAATGAGTTCGCCTTCGCCGTCGCCCGTCGGGTCGGCTGCTGGGCCGACGGTCATTTCAATCCGGTGGTCTTCCATGGCCCCTACGGCTTCGGGAAGACCCACCTGCTGAACGCGCTGGGCTGGGAAGCCCTGCGCACCGCCCCGGACAAGAAGGTGGTCTATCTGACCGCCGAGCGGTTCACCCAGACCTTCGTCAAGGCGGTCCAGGACCGCCAGACCGCAGCCTTCAAGGACGAACTGCGCGACGCCGACCTGCTGCTGATCGATGACGTCCACTTCGTGGCCGGCAAGGCCTCGACCCAGGAAGAGCTGTTCCACACCCTGATCGCTCTGGTTCAGGATGGCCGCCGGGTGGTGATGACCGCCGACCGGCCGCCGCACGAGCTGTCGGATCTGGAGCCGCGCCTGCGCTCGCACCTTCAGGCGGGCCTGGTCTGCGGCATTGAGCCGGCCGATCGGGATCTTCGCCAGGGTATTCTGGAGCGCAAGCTGACCATGCTGGCCCGCCAAGGGGGCTTTCCTGCGGAGGCGCGGCCTGAGGTGCTGCAATTCCTCGCCGACCGCTTCAGCGACAGCGTGCGCGAGCTGGAAGGGGCCCTGAACACCCTGGTGGCCCGGGTGGGGCCTGAGCTCGCCCAGCTGAGCCTCGACGAAGCCCAGGCCATTCTGCGGCCTCACCTGTCGGCGCCGGAGCGCAAGGTGACGGTGGACCACATCCAGAAGGCCGTGGCCGAGCATTTCGGCCTCACCCAGGCTGACCTCTTGTCGGAGCGCCGGGCCCGGGCCGTGGCCCGTCCCCGCCAGGCGGCCATGTGGATCGCCAAGCAGATCACCACCCGCTCCCTGCCCGACATCGGTCGTCGGTTCGGTGGGCGCGACCACACCACCGTCCTGCACGCCGTGCGTCGCATCGAGGCCCTGAAGGCCGAGGATCCGAGCCTGGCCCGCGACCTCGACCTGCTGCTGCGCAAGCTGCGCGGCTAAGCGCCTTAGCCGACCCAAAGGTCCGCAAGCCCAAAGGCCCGCCACCCCCGGCGGGCCTTTCGCTTTTTCAGGCGGCGCCTGGCACGGTTTGAGGCTCTGACCTCTCTCTCCGTTATGGTCGGACTTGATCCGACCATCCATGAACACCCAGGCGGGCCCGGTGTGCATGGACCCTCGCGTCAAGCGCGAGGGTGACGGGCGGGGGAGGGGCTGGACGCAGTCAGCCCCGCCGCAGCCGCCGGATCAGCGCCTGGGCCTCAGGCGGCGGCCGCTGCTCGACCCGCCGATAGTCGCGGCAGTCCAGGGTGCGCGAGACGAGACCCGCGCTGACCATGGCCCGGCGCAGGATGGCTGGGTCGCCAAAGGTGTGCAGGGCGTTCAGCCGGGCGTTGAACACCGGCTCTGTGACCGCATCCCCGGCCGGCAGCGCCGCCCAAAGGGCCCACAGCGCCAGGGCCTGCTGCGAAGGCTTGGCCGGCCATTGGACCAGCCGCCCCTGGGCGTCGAACTGCCGGACGAGCTTTTCCACCCGGGCGAGATCGGCGGGCGGCGTCTCGACCGCCGCCTCAGGGGCGACCGACCGGGCGCGGAAGTGCTGGAAGTTCTTCGCCCCGGCCGCCCGGGCCAGGATGTTGAGCATCTCCACATGGCCGGGCGTCGGCCCCTGCCGGGCCAGTTGGTCGCGCAGGGACTTGGCCAGGGCCGAGATGTCGGGGGTCGCGTAGGGAATGGCGGTTCTGGGCATCACTCATCCTCATGAGGCGCCAACCCCGATTTCTGGGGCGTCGAGGTCACCGACTTTCGACCCGGCGCTTTTTGGATAAGCGGGGCGTCTTCGTCCTGAGGCAGGTTTAGCTCCCCGGGTGGGGCGGTGACGCCTGGGTGAACTGCAGACCCTGACAGCGCTTCTAGCAGCCTCCTGTTGGCTGACAAGTGTGGCGTCACCCAAGAAAAGGGCGGCCGCATCGCTGCGGCCGCCCTCGTTCGTCTTCCAGGATTGAGGAGAGGCGGATTAGGCCTCGGCCTCGGCCCCGTCCTTCTTGGACAGGTCTTCGCCAGTCACCTGGTCGACGACCTTCATGGACAGGCGGGTCTTGCCGCGATCGTCGAAGCCCAGGAGCTTGACCTTCACTTCCTGGCCTTCGGTCAGGACGTCGGAGACCTTGGCCACGCGCTCGTTGGAGATCTGGCTCACGTGAACCAGGCCGTCCTTGGCGCCGAAGAAGTTCACGAAGGCCCCGAAGTCGACCACCTTCACCACCTTGCCGGTGTAGATGGCGTTCAGCTCGGGCTCCGAGGCGATGGACTTGATCCAGTCGCGGGCCGCATCGATCTTGGACTGCTCAGAGGCGGCGATCTTGATGGTGCCGTCGTCGGAAATGTCCACCTTGGCGCCGGTTTCGGCGACGATCTCACGGATCACCTTGCCGCCCGAACCGATGACTTCGCGGATCTTGTCGACCGCGATCTTCATGGTTTCGATCTTGGGCGCGTATTCCCCGAGCTCAGCGCGGGGCGCGTCCATGGCCTTGGTCATCTCGTTCAGAATGTGCTGGCGGCCTTCCTTGGCCTGTTCCAGCGCCTTCTTCATGATCTCCTCTGTGATGCCGGCGATCTTGATGTCCATCTGCAGCGAGGTGATGCCATCAGCGGTGCCGGCGACCTTGAAGTCCATGTCGCCCAGGTGGTCTTCGTCGCCCAGGATGTCGGACAGCACGGCAAAGCCGTCGGACTCCAGGATCAGGCCCATGGCGATGCCGGAGACCGGCTTCTTCAGGGGCACGCCCGCATCCATCATGGCCAGCGAAGCGCCGCAGACCGTGGCCATGGAGGAGGAGCCGTTGGACTCCAGGATCTCCGAGACCAGGCGGATGGTGTAGGGGAAGTCTTCCGTCGCCGGCAGGACCGGACGCACAGCGCGCCAGGCGAGCTTGCCGTGGCCGATTTCACGACGGCCGGGCGAACCCATGCGGCCAGCTTCCCCGACGCTGAAGGGAGGGAAGTTGTAGTGGAGAAGGAACTTCTCCTTGTAGGTGCCTTCCAGGGCGTCGATGAACTGCTCGTCGTCGCCGGTGCCCAGGGTGGCGACCACCAGGGCCTGGGTTTCGCCGCGGGTGAACAGGGCCGAGCCGTGGGCCCGGGGCAGGATGCCCACTTCCGAGACGATGGGACGGACCTTGTCGACGGTGCGGCCGTCGATGCGCAGGCCGGTGTCGAGGATGCCGCGGCGGACGACGTCAGCCTCGAGCTCCTTGAACACGCCGCCCAGCTTCTGGCCGTCGGCGCCGTCGGGATTGGCCTCGGACTTGGCCATGGAGGCCATGGCCTTCTGCTTGGCCTGGCTGAGCGCCTCCTGGCGGTCCTGCTTCTTGGTGACCTTGTAGGCCGCGGCGATGTCGGCCCCGACCAGGGTCTTCATCTGCGCCTTCAGGGCGTCGGTGTCGTCAGCGGCGAAGTCGAAGGGCTCCTTGGCCGAATGCTCGGCCAGGTCGATGATCGCCTCGATCACCGGCTGGATCGACTTGTGGGCGAAGGAAACGCCGCCCAGGACCTGCTCTTCGGTCAGTTCCTGGATTTCGGATTCCACCATCATCACCGCGTCGGCGGTGCCGGCGACGACCAGGTCCATCTGGCTGGTCTTCAGCTCGTCCAGGGTCGGGTTGAGGACGTATTCGCCCTCGATGAAAGCCACCCGGGCCGCGGCGATCGGGCCCATGAAGGGGGCGCCGGAGATCACCAGGGCGGCCGAGGCCGCAACCATGGCGACGATGTCGGGATCATTCTCAAGGTCGTGCGCCAGGACGGTGCAGACCACCTGGACTTCGTTCTTGAAGCCCTTGACGAACAGGGGGCGGATCGGACGGTCGATCAGGCGGGAGACGAGGGTCTCCTTTTCCGAAGGCCGGCCTTCGCGCTTGAAGAAGCCGCCGGGGATCTTGCCCGCGGCATAGGTCTTTTCCTGATAGTTCACGGTCAGGGGGAAGAAGTCCTGGCCGGGCTTGGCGCTCTTGGCGAACACGGCGGTGGCCAGGACCACGGTCTCGCCGTAGGTGGCCAGAACCGCGCCGTCAGCCTGACGGGCCATGCGGCCGGTTTCGAGGGTCAGCGTCTTACCGCCCCACTCGATGGTCTTACGTTTGATGTCGAACATGCGTTTTTCTTCTTTCAGGTCCCGCAGGCGTATTCCTGGCGGGGGCGGACAGGGCGTCGGACTTCCGAAATCCTCTCCAGGTGAACAGGCGTGATGAGGATTTCGTCGCAACCCTCAGCGTGCGTCTTGGGGCCTTGGCCCCGCCGCCCGATAATCCCCGGCCTGTCTCGGAGGGGGCGGTGGTGGTTCGCCGCGATGGCGGCGGCGGGACCCTTAAGGCAGGGCCCCATATGCGACGCCCCCGCTTTCGCGGGGGCGCTTGGACGTTCTAGCGGCGGAGGCCGAGCACTTCGATGAGCGCCTGATAACGGTCGGCTTCCGACTTCTTCAGGTGATCGAGGAGCGACCGGCGCTGAGAGACGAGCTTGAGCAGGCCCCGACGCGAGTGGTTGTCCTTCTTGTGGGTCTTGAAGTGCTCGGTGAGGTTGACGATCCGTTCAGTCAGGATCGCGACCTGCACTTCGGCGCTTCCGGTGTCGCCCTCGCTACGGGCGTGGGTCTTGATGAGTTCGGCCTTGCGGTCCGGGGTAATCGACATCGTGCATCTCCGCTCTATTCGAGATGAAAGACACGGGACGGCTCGAGCTTGCCGGCGCGCATCTCGCAGAGGGCCACCATCACGCCACGACACATTGCCGAAACGGTTCGAGCGCCCGGCGCAAGCCCGGCTCTCAAGGTTTCGACCTGTCGGGGAACGAGAACGATCGACCGTCCCTGCTTAAGTCTGAAGGCGTCTTCGTCGGTCACGGCCAACGCCGGGATGTCGTCCAGCGCGGTCTCGACCGGAAGCAATGCCTCCGACTGCCGGGCCTTATGCCCCAATTCCTCAAGTAAATCCAGCCCGATCGCCCGGGCCTCGGTGAAGGCGCCCACCCGGGTGCGCCGCAGCGCGCTCACATGGGCTTCGGCTCCCAGCCGCAGGGCCAGATCGCGGACCACCGAGCGCACATAGGCGCCCTTGCCGCAGTCCATGATCAGCTCGATGTGGTCGGCGTCGGGGGTCTCCCCCACCGCCAGGCCATGGATCATGACGGGGCGCGCCTTCAGCTCCACCTCTTCGCCGGCCCTCGCCAGGTCATAGGCCCGTTCGCCGTCCACCTTGATGGCCGAATAGATCGGTGGGACCTGCATCACCTCGCCCTCGAACTCGTGCAGCACGGCCTTGACCTGCTCAGGCGTCGGCCGGACGTCGGAGCGGGCGGTGATCTCGCCTTCCCGGTCCAGCGTGGTGGTCGACGCGCCCCAGCAGATGGTGAAGCGGTAGCCCTTATCGGCCTCGACCATATAGGCCACCGTCTTTGTGGCCTCGCCCAGCGCCAGAGGCAGGACGCCGGTGGCCAGGGGGTCGAGGGTTCCGGCATGGCCGGCCTTCTGGGCGTTGAAGATCCTGCGGACCTTGCCCACCGCCTGGGTGGAGGTGAGGTCATAGGGCTTGTCCAGGCAGATCCAGCCGGACACCGCCTCACCCTTGCGCCGACGGCCCATGGCTCAGTCCTCTTCGGGGGCGTCGAGGTCCTGGCGGACCTTGGGATCGTCGAACAGCCGGCTCATCTGGTCAGCGGCGTCGAAGGTCTCATCGTGCAGGAACTTCAGCTCCGGGGTGGCGCGCAGCTCGATCATCCGCCCCAGGCGGCCGCGGAAGAACTTGGACGCCCGGTTCATCGCCGCCACGACCTCGGTGGCGTTCTCGCCGCCCAGGGGCTGGATGAAGCAGACGGCGTGGCGCAGGTCGGGGCTGACGCGAACCTCGGTGATGGTGACCGGGTCGCCGGCCAGGGCCGGATCGTCCAGGTCCTCTTCCCGCATGATCTCCACCAGGGCGTGGCGGACCAGCTCGCCGGCCCGCAGCTGGCGCTGGCTGGGACCGCGAAGGGCCGGACGGGCGCCGGGCGTGCGCGAAGCCGGCGTGCGGGAGGGGGGACGGCGTTTCATGGCGAGGCTCTCGCAGGATCTGGCCTGGCCGGCGGCTCGAACGCCCGGCGCAGGGAAGGGCGCGCTTCTAGTGGTCAGGCCCCTGGAAGTCTAGGCCCGCGCCGCGGCGGCCGCCAGGGCGCTCACGCGCCTGTGCGCTGGCGGAAGAAGTCGATGACCCGGGCCTCGGCGGCCTTGGTCGGCCCGTCCGGCGCCAGATGCAGGGTGAGCGTCGAGTGCGGCGCGATGGGGGAGGGGGCCGCATCGGCGTCCTCAAGCTCGATGGCCTCGAACCGTTCGCCGAACTCGGTCCGATAGCGGTCGAACCGCGCTTGGCCCACCAGGCCGTCGCCCTTGAAGCGCAGGCCGATCATCGACAGGTCCTCGGCCTCGAACCGAGCCTTGGCGCAGGCGATCTCGGCCGGGCTGACCCCGATGGCGGCCGCCCGCCGCTTCGATCCGGCGGCGAGTGGCAGGGAGGGCTGGGCCAGGACCGGCGCCACCACGGCCGGCTCGGTCATCATGGCCAGCGCAAAGCCGCCGGTGAAGCACATGCCCACCGCGCCAACACCCTTGCCGCCACACTCGGCATGGGCCTGACGGGCGAGCGCGCGCAGCCAGTCGACCATGGGGCTCGACTTGTCGGTGGCCCAGACGTGGAATTCCCGGCGCACGCAGATGGCCTTCAGGGCCTCTGCCGCCAGATAGGGCCGGCTGACCGGCTTGCCCGGCTCGCCGAACAGGCTCGGGCACCAGACGCTCATGCCGGCCTGGCTCAGCCGCTCGGCGAAGGTCAGGACCAGGGGGTGAAGGCCCGGCATCTCGTGGATGACGATGACGGCGGGACCCGTCCCCCGGCGATAGACAGGCCGGACGAAGCGGCCGTCGTCGAATTCAAACCGCTCGAAACCGTCCAGCTCAACCGCCGCCATGTCGCCTGTCCCCCGCGCGCCTTAGGGGAGACTAGCTCAGCGGCGCAGCATGTCGATCTCGCCCTCGAAGCCCGACAGCCGCCAGACCCCCTCGGTCTCCGTGAAGATCAGCAGGCAGGGGCCGTCCTTCTCCCGGGTGGCGCACACCCGGCCGTCGTCCAGGGCCTTCAGCGAGCCGGCGATGGCCACGCGGCCCGGCAGGGGCTGGGCCGCGTCATAGCCGTAATATTCGGCCACGCCGCGGAACACCTGCGGGCGGACCAGCTGCTCGCTGGCGGCCTTGGCGATGGCCGGACCCAGCAGGGCGCCGAGCGCCCGCATCTCGTCATTGCCCCCGGCCCGGGCGGTCTCGGCGGCGATGCGCGCCTCGATCTGGGCCCGCAGGGCCTGGCGGTCCACATGGCGATCAAAGGTCGCCTCGTCGCCATCACGGATCGCGGTCAGCAGGGTGTGGACGTCGCCGGCCGCATCCAACCGCTGAGCGCCGCCGGCGCAGGCGCTGAGCGTCAGGACGAGGGCCAGCGGGATCAGCAGGCGCAGGGGCTTCAACATCGGGCATCCTCTTCGGCGATCATCAGGATCGCCTCAAGGTGGCGATCCAAAGGCGCGGGCGATCTCTTCATCCCCCAGATCGGCGATTTCGACCAGCTTCAGCCGCGCGGTCTCGCCCGAGACCAGGCTGATGCTGGAGCGTGGTCGCCCCAGCGCCTTGGCCAGAAAAGCGATCAGGGCGGCGTTGGCGGCCCCTTCAACCGGCGGGGCCGAAACGCGGATTTTCAGATAGGGCCGCCCGTCGGCGTCCAGGCCCCAGCCCTGAGCCGCGTCCCGCCCGCCTCGAGGCGTCAGCCGCACGGCCAGGCGCATGGCGGACCGAGCCGCCTAGACCAGCGGTGTGACCAGGGCGCGATAAAGCGCCGGCAGCAGGATGTCCTTCACCCCGATCAACACCAGGATGACGATGATCGGACTGATGTCGACGCCGCCCAGGGGCGGAATGATCCGCTGCACCGGACGCATCACCGGCGCGGTGACCGCCTCAAGCGCCCGGGCGATGTTGTAGACAAACTGGTTGCGCAGATTGATCACGTCGAAGGCCACGAGCCAGGACAGGATGGCGTTGATGATGATCGCGTAGATCAAGAGCTGGAGGATCGCCCCGATGATGAAGAAGACGAACTCGAGGATGGCGGCCATGGGGAATCCCGATCTGACGTAAGCGCCGGTTCTAGCCGCGGGGCGTCCCCCCTGACAAGGCGGCGCTGCGCCCCGGCCCTTTGAGCCGCTTGACAGAAATCCGCCGCACGCCTAACTCCGCGCCTTCCTGGGGGCCGTAGCTCAGTTGGTAGAGCGCCTCGTTCGCAATGAGGAGGTCAGCGGTTCGATTCCGCTCGGCTCCACCAGGATTTCTCCCCGCACGGCGACGCTTAATGTGTTCAGCGCCACGGCGGTCGGAACCGTAGTCGGGTCCTGACGTTCTCCCAGCACACACAACTCTGGAGAGATGCCATGAACTCGATCATCTACATTGTCGGTCTCGTTGTCGTCGTCGGCGCCGTGCTGGCCTTTGTATTCTGAGCCCTCAGTGCTGAACGCTTGAGTCGTCGCGGGGGCCGGTCATTGGGCCGCGCGACGACTCCCGGCCCCGGCTGCTACCGGGGCGAGTATTATCCGAGACCTATAATTCTGGCGGGCATGTCCCCTGCGACATCTTTCCCACCGCCGTCCTGGCTAAGGTCTGCTTAACCTAAAGCCCGCTACGTCTGATCCCCAAAATGGGGAGTTGATCCGTGGCGACGTGGTTACCAGCCGCCGGCCTTTGCTTTCTGAGCCTGATCGCCGCCCTGGTCTTGGGCGCCGCGCCGCGCCAGGCCAACGCCGCCGCCGCCATCTTCCCCCCCTGGTGGGACGCGCCCCGCGCCCTGGCCGCGGCTGATCGCGCTGGCGCTGTGACCGGCATTGGCGCTCAGCCCTTCATCATCACCCTCACAGAACGCCCCGCCCCAGGCGCGGCGGACCGGAGTCTGGCTTCGGCCTTGCGCGCCCAAGGCGCCTGGCTGGTCGTCGATCCCGGTCTCGCCGGCCCGTGCACGCGGCCCAGCTGACCATGTCCGTAGCCATCCCTATTCCCGGCTTCGCCGCCGCCCTCCGCCAGAGCCGCTCATCATGACCACCTCCCGCGCCCTTACCCTGGAAGATCAGCGGGCCTTCGGCCTGAAGGTCCTGAACGCCCTGATCTGCCTGTTCATCCCCCTGGTGGGACTGGCGGCCTTCCTGAATAACGGCCCCTGGATAGGCCTCAGCGTGGCGGTGGCCGCCCTGGCCGGCGCATCCCTGCTGATGACCCGGGTCGGCGGCGCTACGGCGCGATTGACCCTCGGCGTCGCCCTGATGGGGGCGGTGTCTCTGCTGGTGGCCGCCTTCGCCGGCGCGCCCTGGCAAGTGGACATGCACATGGCCTATTTCGCAGCCCTGGCGACCCTGATCGTCTTCTGCGACTGGCGCGCCATTGTGGCCGGCGCCGGAACCGTGGCCGTCCACCATCTGGTCCTCAGCTTTGTTCTGCCCGCGGCGGTGTTTCCGGGCGGCGGCGACATCGGCCGGGTCCTGGTCCATGCGGTGATCCTGGTGATCGAGGCCGCGGTCCTGGTCTGGGCCGCCCTGCGAATTCTGCAGATGTTCGCCACCTCCACCACGGCTGTGGCCGAAGCGCAGGCCGCCCGCCAGACCGCGGAGGGCGCCACCCAGGCGGTGGAAGAGTCCCGCGCCGCCGAGGCGATCGCCGCCCAGGAACGTCTGGACCTGCAGCAGGCGGTCGATGAGGAGCGCAAGGCCGTGGTCGAGGGCTTGGCCGCCGGTCTCGACAAGCTGGCGCAAGGGGTTCTGACCTATCGCATCAGCAAGGCCTTCACGCCGCAGTACGAGGCCCTCCGCCGCGACTTCAACAGCGCCGCCGAGCGGTTGCAGGACGCCCTGGGGGTCATTTCGCAGGCCGCCACCAATATGAGCGGCGGGGCCGGCGAGATCAGCCAGGCCGCCGACAATCTCTCCCGCCGCACCGAGCAGCAGGCCGCCGGCCTGGAGGAAACCGCCGCGGCCCTGGACGAGGTCACCGCCACGGTGCGCAAGTCCGCCGAGGGCGCCAAGGAGGCCGCCGAGGTGGTCGCCCGCTCCCGTCAGGACGCCCAGAAGGCCGGGCAGGTGGTGGGCGACGCCGTTCAGGCCATGAGCCAGATCGAAAAGTCCTCCGAACAGATCACCCAGATCATCGGCGTCATCGACGAGATCGCCTTCCAGACGAACCTTCTGGCCCTGAACGCCGGGGTCGAGGCCGCCCGGGCCGGCGACGCTGGCCGCGGCTTCGCCGTGGTCGCCTCCGAGGTCCGGGCGCTGGCCCAGCGCTCGGCCGATGCGGCCAAGGAGATCAAGTCCCTGATCAGCGCCTCCTCGCAGCAGGTGGCCCAAGGGGTCGGCCTCGTGGGCCAGACCGGCGAAGCCCTGCAACGGATCGTCGCCCAGGTGGCGGAGATCGATGGCCTGGTCCGCGAGATCGCCGCCGGCGCCCAGGAACAGGCCACCGGCCTGCACGAGGTGAACACCGCCGTGAACGACATGGACCGGGTCACCCAGCAGAACGCGGCCATGGTCGAGGAGACCACCGCGGCCAGCCACGCCCTGGCCAGCGAGGCCCGACTGTTGGCCGAAAGCGTCGCCCGCTTCGACATCGGGCGGCCCGGCAGCGCCGCTGCGCCCCGCCGCGCGGCCTGAGGGAGACAGACGCGCGCCTGATCCGATAAAGGGTCGGCATGCTGTCTGCCTCTGCGACCCTTCGCCTGCGCGCGCGCTTCCGACTGGCCCTGGCCCAGGCCCGTCGCCTTCTGACGTCGGGCGCGGCGCCCCATACGGACGCTGATCGCCTCCAGATCGAGGCGGAGATCGCCGACGGCGCCCGGATCTCCGGCGGCTATTTCGCCCTGCTCTTCTGCTCCTGCGGCATTGCGGCGCTGGGACTTCTGCAATCCTCGGCCGCCGTGGTCATCGGCGCCATGCTGATCTCGCCCCTGATGGGCCCGATCATGGGGATGGGCATGGGGGTGGCCAGGCTGGACGCCCGGGCCTTCGAACGGGCGGCGGTGGCGCTCGCCCTGGGGGCCGCGGTCTCGGTGGCCGCCTCGGCCCTGATCGTGTGGGCCTCGCCGCTGAAGGACGTGACGCCTGAGATTCTCGCCCGCACCCGGCCAACCCTCCTCGACCTCGTGGTGGCCATCCTGTCGGGGATCGTCGGCGCCTATGTTCTGATCACCAAGCGGCCGGGCGTCGTGGCGGGCGTGGCCATCGCCACGGCCTTGATGCCGCCCCTGGCCGTGGTCGGCTACGGCTTGGCCACCGGGGCCTGGAACATGGCCGGCGGCGCCTTCCTGCTGTTCCTGACCAATGTGGTGGCCATCCTGGGAGCGGTGTTCGCTGTCGCCCGTCGCTATGGCTTCCAACCGGTGGTCCGCGGGCGCCGCCGTTGGGAGGAGATGGCCCTGGTGGCGACCCTGCTGCTGTTGTCCCTGCCGCTCGCGGTCTCCCTGCGCGACATCGTCGTCGAGGCCCGCGAAACCGCCCGGGTGCGCAGCGCCATCGAGGCGGCCTTCGAGTCCGGCGACCAGCACATCACCGACCTGCAGGTCCGCGCAGGCCCGTCGGGCGTGGAGCAGGTCCGCGCCGTGGTGGTCACCGGCCGGTTTCAGCGGGAGGCCGAACGCCAGGTGAGCCAGGCGATCGGCGGGCGTCCCGACGTACAGATCGAACAGATTCTCACCGCCGATGGCCTGCCCCGGGCCGACCCCAGCGGCGGCGCCCTGGCCAACCGGGCCCTGGCCACCTCCCGCACCCTTCGCACGACGCCGGAGCAGAAGCTGCGGGACATGCTCACCGGGGTGGGCGTGGTGGAAAGCGTCCAATCGCCGGACGCAGGCCGGCTGCAGGCCGCCGTCCGCCTGAACCGTCCCGCCACACTGGACGACTATGCCGCCCTGGAGGCGGCCGCCCAGCGGTTCCTGCCGGAGGTTGCGCTGGAGCTGACCCCACCTTTCCTGGATCTGCCGGTCATCGCCTTCGAGGAGGGGCGCAGCACCCTCGACGTGAGCGCAGAGCGCCGGGTGGCCCTGATCGCCTGGGCGCTCAGCCGATGGAACATTCAGGGGGCCGAAGTCGTTGGGTCGGCCAGCCCCGGACCTCGGGGGCCTAGGCCCCGGGATCTCCGTGTGGCGCAGGCCCGAGCGCAAGCCGTGGCCGATCGGCTGGAGGCCCTGGGCGTGCGCGACATTGAAATCAGAAGCGAGACGCCCGCCGTCTCGCCACAGGACCCCTCGGCCCTGTGGTTCGCTGCTGTGCGGCCCCTCGGCCTGGCCGGGGCGCAAGCCGCCGGGGCTGACGCCAGCCCAGAGGTCGCCCGATGAGCGACGCCCTTCTGGCCGGTCTGGTCCTTGTCTTCGCCCTGACCCTGTTCGCCTGGGACAAGGTGCGCCACGACCTGGTGGCGGTGTGCGCCCTGGGCGCCTGTCTGATCCTCGGACTCACCACCCCCGACCAGGCGCTCCAGGGGTTCTCTGACCCCGCCGTTGTGGTGGTGGCCGCCGTGCTGATCATCGGCCGGGCCATCGAGCTGACCGGGGTGGCCGCGGCGGCCACCGATCGGCTGGCGGCCCTGCGGATGCCGTTTCCGCTACAGCTCAGCATCCTGCTGATCGCGGCGGCGGCCCTATCGGCCTTCATGAACAATATCGCCGCCCTGGCGATCACCATGCCGGTGGTGGCCAGCGTTTGCCGCGCCGCCCGGCTGCCGGCCGCCGCGGGCCTGATGCCGCTGGCCTTCGCCACCATCCTGGGGGGCATGACCACCCTGATCGGCACGCCGGCCAACCTGATCCTGTCCTCGATCCGGCGGGAGGAGTTGGGCGAGCCCTTCGGCTTCTTCGCCATGTCGCCGCTGGGCGTCACCGTGGCCGGGGCGGGCCTGCTCTATCTGTGCCTGATCGGCTGGCGGCTGACCCCGCGGCGCGCGGGCGAGGAGGCCGCCAGCGGCGGTCGCAACGTGTTCGAACTGCTCCCGCCGCGCCCCGCCGCCGACGAGGAGGGCAAGGTCCCGGAGATCGACTACGAGGCCCTTTTCGCCGAGATCAAGGCCTCGGGCGGCCACGTTCTGGCGGTGATCCGGCGCCACCGGCGCATCAAGCTCGACAAGCTCGACCGGCTGTCGCCCACTGACTGGGTGCTGGTGGTCTCGCCCCTCGATCCCTGGGAGCTGGCGGGCAAGGTCGGCGGCAGCCTGGCCTTTGAGCGGTCCAGCGCCGCCGATGCGGTGACCTCCCGGGTGGCTGTGGCCCACGGTTCGCCGCTCATTCGCCGGCCCTATGACACCATCGCCGCCGAGACCGACCAGGAGCTGCGGGTCGTGGCTGCAGGGCCCCGAGCCGCCGGCGCCGAGGGCTCCCTGGGGGCTATGGAGATCCGCGCCGGCGACCAGCTGGTGCTGCACGGTCCGGCCGAAAAGCTGGAGGCCTTCCTACGCTACGGCCGCCTGCTGGAGCTCGACCGCAAATCCGCCGTGGTGGTGCAGCCCAAACGTGCGGCCCTGGCCTTGGGGATCTACGCCGCCGCCGTCATCGCCGCCGTCGCCTTTGGCCTGCCGACGGCCCTGACCTTCGCCGCCGCCGCCGCCGGCCTCGCGGCCCTGCGCTTCCTGCCCTCAGGCGAGATCTATTCGTCCATCGACTGGCCGGCTATCGTCCTGCTGGCGGCCATGATCCCGGTGGGTCAGAGCTTCCAGACCAGCGGGGCTGCGGCCATCGTCGCTGACTGGCTGGGCGCCGGCCTGGGCGGCGCGCCCCTGTTCGCCGCCGCCGCCGCAGTCTCGGTGGCCACCATCGTGCTCTCCCTGTTCCTGAACAATGTGGCCACCGCCGTGATCATGGGGCCGGTGGCCATCGGCATGTCCGCCCAACTGGGCTTCCCGCCGGACGCCCTGCTGCTGGCGGTGCTGATCGCCGCCTCGTCGGACTTCCTGACGCCCATCGGGCACCAGAACAATCTGCTGGTCATGGCGCCGGGGGGCTACAAGTTCCGGGACTACGCCCGGGTGGGGGCGGCCCTCACCACCCTGGTGGTCCTGGTCTCCTCGGGCATGATCTCCTTCTTCTATTCCTGAAGGCGAGGGCGTCGGTCAGCGCGACCGCCCTCGTCTTTCGAGGCCCTGCTGGCGCAGGGCGCCTCAGGATGAGGACGGAATGAGAGGGTCACCAACCTCCCTCATCCTGAGGTGCGAGCGGGAGCGAGCCTCGAAGGACGCAAGGCCTAGCCCCGCGCCCTTGCCTTGGCAGGGGGCAAGCCGCCACTATGTAGGTCGCATCGCGACCCCAGGACGTAGCCCTTGTTCAACCGCCTGTTCGGCAAGAAAAAGCCCTCAGCCCCGCCCTCCACCGGCGGGCGCAGGGTCTATGCGGTCGGCGACATCCACGGGCGCCACGACCTGCTTGAAGGCCTCCTGCGGGAGATCGCCCGGGACGTCAGCGCCGAGCCGCCAGTCGCCCAGCCGATCCTGGTCTTCCTGGGGGACTATGTGGACCGGGGGCCGGGCTCCCATCAGGTGGTGGAGACCATACTTTCCCTGCGCCGGCAGCCGGCCTTCGAGGTCCGGGCGCTCAAGGGCAATCACGAGGAGGCCCTGCTGCGCTTCCTGGACGAGCCGGGTTTCGGCTCCACCTGGGCCGAGCATGGGGGCAACGCGACCCTGGCCTCCTATGGGGTGCAGCCGCCGGCCACCCGCACCGATCCGGAGGCCTGGGCGGTGGCGCGGGAGGCCTTCGCCGCCACCCTGCCCCGCGCCCACAAGACCTTCTATGACGAGCTTGAGCTGATCACCGAGGTGGGGGACTACGCCTTCGTCCATGCGGGGGTGCGGCCGGGCGTGGCGCTGGCCCACCAGACCGAGCGCGACCTCCTGTGGATCCGCGGCGAGTTCCTGCAGGCGCCGGGGCCCTTCGGCAAGGTGATCGTCCATGGACACACGCCGATGGAGGAGCCGCAGATGACCCCGCACCGGCTCGGCCTGGACACCGGGGCCTACGCCACCGGCGTGCTCACCGCCGCCCGGCTGGACGACACCGGGCAGAAGATCATTCAGGCCCGGGTGGGGCGCGCGGCGGCTTAGGTCCGCGCTCAGTCGTCGATGACCTCGCCGGCCGGAATCTCGCGATAGCGGGCCTCCATCAGGGCGAAGGCGCCAAAGGCCAGCAGGCCGAGCGCCACGCCGATCAGCAGGCCGTCGCCCCACGGCGCCCGTTCCAGCGCCTGCAGGGCCTCGGCGAGGCCGGCGGCCTCTGCAGCGTTGGCGTGAAGCCCCGCCTGGACCAGCATGACCCCCATGACGGCGAAGGCTGCGCCGCGGGCGCCATAGCCCAGGCGGCCCACGGGCTCGGCCACTCGCCGCACCGCCGGGTCACAGACCAGCCGGTCAGCCAGGCCGCCGCGGACCGCCTTGACCAGATTGGCCAGGCCCGCGGCCAGGATGAAGACCCCGACGCCGATGATCAGCCACTCGCCGCCGGGAATGGCCAGGGCCTGGGCGGCGGCCTCCTGCTCGCTCGCCCCCTCTTCGGGGTCGGCGAGATCGTCCAGCAGGTCCATGGCGCTGAACACCGAAAAGCCCAGGGTCCCGTAGACCACGCCGCTGACCGCCTGGCCGGCGCGGGTGGCCAGGGCCTTGGGGCTGGTCCCCTGGCGCTCGGCGTCGAACACCGACTGCAGCAGCCGCCAGCCCGCAAAACCGTAGAGGCCGAACCCGGCCGCCCCCAGGAGGACGAGGCCGAGCGGCCAGTCGGCCCAGGCCTCCACCGCGCCGAGCGACCCCTCGGCCTGCGGAACCCTCTCCACCGCCGCCAGGACGGCGATCACCCCGATGCTCACATAGACGAAGCCCCGGGCGGCGTAGCCGAACCGGCAGGCGAGCTGAGCCAGGGCGCCCAGCGGCGCGGTCCCCAGCCAATTCAGGGTCTGGCGAAGCGCCGTTTCGGCGTCGTGATCGGAGGCTGTGGCCATGGCCGGGCCGGAACGTGCCCGCGACAGCCCAGGTTCCAGGCCCTAGTGGGCGTCGTCCCAGTTGGCCGCGGCTCTCGCCTCCACCACCAGGGGGACAGAGAAGGCCACGGCGGGTTCAGAGGCGGTCTCCATCACCCGCTTGATCACCCCGATCGCCGCCTCGGCTTCGGCCTCGGGGGCCTCAAACACCAGTTCGTCGTGCACCTGCAGCAGCATGCGGGTGGAAAGCCCGGCCTGGGCCAGGGCGCCCGGCATGCGGATCATGGCCCGGCGGATCACGTCGGCCGCGGTGCCCTGGATCGGCGCATTGATGGCCGCCCGATCGGCGAAGGCGCGCATGCCGGCGGCCTTGGCGCCGACCTCGGGGATGTTCACCTTGCGGCCAAACAGCGTGGTGACGAAGCCCTGGCTCCGAACCTTGGCTTTCTCCTTATCCATATAGTCGCGGATGCCGGGGAAGCGGTCGAAATAGGTGCGGATATAGGCCCCGGCCTCGTCCTGCGGGATCGACAGCTGGTTCGCCAGGCCAAAGGCCGAGATGCCATAGACGATGCCGAAATTGATCGCCTTGGCCCGCCTGCGCGTCTCGGCGGGCATGCCCTCGATGGGCACGCCGAACATCTCAGACGCCGTCATGGCGTGGATGTCCAAACCGTCCAAAAAGGCCCGTTTCAGCTGCGGAATGTCGCCCATATGGGCCAAAATTCGCAGCTCGATCTGGCTGTAGTCGGCGCTGATCAGCAGATGGCCCGGCTCGGCCACGAAGGCCTTGCGGATCTTGCGCCCCTCCTCGGTGCGGATCGGGATGTTCTGCAGATTGGGGTCGGACGAGGACAGCCGCCCGGTGGTGGTGGCCGCGAGCGCGAACGAGGTGTGGACGCGGCGGGTGTCCGGCGCGATGGCCGCCACCAGCGCGTCGGTATAGGTGCCCTTCAGCTTGGAGAGCTGGCGCCAGTCCAGCAAAACCCGCGGCAGTTCGTGGCCTTGGGCGGCCAGCTCCTCCAGCACCGAGGCGTCGGTGGACGAGGCGCCGGACGCCGTGGTGCGCTTCGGCGCCAGGCCCATCTCCTGGTACAGGATCTCCCCCACCTGCTTGGGCGAGCCCAGGTTGAACGGCCGGCCGGCCAGCTCGTGGGCCTTGGCCTCGAACTCCGCCATCCGCAGGGAGAAGTCGTTGGAGAGCCTTCGCAGGTGCTCCGGATCCACCGCGATGCCCGCCACCTCCATATCGGCCAGGACGGCCGCCAGCGGCCGCTCAAGCGTCTCATAGACGGTGGACAGGCCCGCAGGCGCCAGCTTGGGTTTCAGCACCTCATAGAGCCGCAGGGTGACGTCGGCGTCCTCGGCCGCGTAGCAGGTGGCGGCCTTCAGCTCGACATTCTTGAAGCTCTTCTGGCTCTTGCCGGTCCCAGCCACCTGCTTGAAGGGGATCGGCTCGTGGTTCAGCCACAGGCGCGACAGCTCGTCCATGCCGTGGCCATGCAGGCCCGCCTCCAGGACGTAGGAGATCAGCATGGTGTCCTCGACCGGCGCCACCCGCACGCCATAGCGCGACAGCACAGCCAGGTCGTACTTGGCGTTCTGGGCGATCTTCAGGACCGCAGGGTCCTCCAGCATCGGCTTCAGAAGCTCGATGGCGATGGGCAGCGGGATCTGGGTCAGGTCGGACGGGGCGTCCAGGGCCAGGCCGTCCATCTCCTCATGGGCCAGCGGAATGTAGCAGGCCTGGCCGGGCGCGACCGCCAGCGACACGCCGCAGAGGCCCGCGCTGGCCGACGACAGCGCATCGGTCTCGGTGTCGAAGGCCACGATCCCTGCGGCCCGGGCCTTCTCGATCCAGGCCTCAAGCGTGGCCACATCGCGCACGCATTCATAGCCGTTGACGTCGATGGCCGGCGCCTCGGGCGCGGCCCGCGGTTCCGGCGCCGGCTGGGACGGCGCCGCGTCGCCGGCGCTCACACGCCTGGCCAGACTGCGGAACTGCATCTCCTCCAGGAAGGCCGCCAGCACGGCGGGCTCCGGCTCGGCCACGGCCAGGTCGTCGATGGGGGCGGGCAGGGGGGTGTCGCAGTCCAGCTGCACCAGCTGGCGCGACAGGCGGATCTGGTCGGCGAAATTGATCAGGGTCTCGCGCCGCTTGGGCTGCTTGATCTCGCCTGCGCGGGCCAACAGCGTATCGAGGTCGCCATATTCGTTGATCAGCTGGGCGGCGGTCTTGATGCCGATGCCCGGCGCGCCGGGCACATTGTCGACGGAGTCGCCGCAGAGCGCCTGGACGTCCACCACCTTTTCCGGCGGCACCCCGAACTTCTCGATCACCTGCTCGCGGCCGATCTTCAGGTTCTTCATGGTGTCCAGCATGAAGACCCGGTCGCCGACCAGCTGCATCAGGTCCTTGTCCGACGAGATGATGGTCACCTCGCCGCCCGCATCACGCACCTTGCAGGCATAGGCCGCGATCAGGTCGTCGGCCTCATAGCCCGGCAGCTCCAGGCTCGGCACGCCAAAGGCCCTCGTCGCCTCCCGCACCAGGGGAAACTGCGGGATCAGGTCTTCGGGCGGCGGCGGCCGGTGGGCCTTGTACTGGTCATAGAGGGCGTTGCGGAACGTCTTCTCCGAATGGTCGAAGATCACCGCCAGGTGGGTGGGGCCATCGACCTGGGCCCGCATCTCCACCAGCAGCTTCCACAGCATGTTGCAGAAGCCCGACACCGCCCCGATGGGCAGGCCGTCGCTCTTGCGCGTCAACGGCGGCAGGGCGTGATAGGCGCGGAAGATATAGCCCGACCCATCCACCAGAAAGAGCCGCACCGGCGGCCCATCCTGAGTGGGCGTCCGCGGCAGGTCCGGCAGGGGGGCGGTCTCAAGCGTGTCGGTCATGCGCGGGAAGATAGGCGCGCGAGGGGCGGTGGTCACGTGCGGAGGTGGGGGGATGGGGTGCACAAACCGCGACCGCACGATCGCTTCTATGGCGCGTGTCGCTCACAGCCGTGTTGCCGATCATGCACGTCGGTGGATTGCCTAAGCCAAGCCAAGGTCTATTCTAGGTATGAGAGGAGACCGACGTGACAGCAAAGAAGCCCAACCTGCCACCCAAGTTCGGAGGTCAAATCTACGTCGTTGGCCCGCGCGGCGGGGTCGTCACGCGTGAGGCGCACACATTCCGTAGTTCATCCAGCGGGCAGTTCGTGACGCGCGTTATGTCGAATGATGCGTACAAATCGGCGTCAGGAAAGGCGAACACTGCGATCAAAGAAGCTCTCCGAAACTCGCCCGTGCCGCCAGAGAAGAAATGACCCACAATACCCTCTACGAGCGTTTCGTCGATCAGGGCGGGAATCAAGTTCAGGGTTACATCGCCTATGGGCTCTACAAGAGCGCAAAGCGAGAGTGGGTTATCAACTTTAAGGCGGCAAATGGTCGTGATCCGACCTCAAAAGAGGTTGAGCGGTATGTTCAAACATACACAGATCAGACTATAGAGGCGTTCGAAACCCAGGCTGCAGGCGTGTTGGTTGGGTTTGCCGACGGTGCGATTGCTGACGCAAGAGCGGATATAGTAGCCGAGGCGCTTCGAGGATCTTTTTGGGGCTCTGTGTGGCAGTCAATTTTTGCCAATGCGCTCTACACGCTGATTTTGATTGCGCTTGTATTTGTTCTTACTTTTTCTGGAGTAGACCTCCTAGGCCTTCTCGTGAGCGTCGCAAGCTAGAGCGTCTTTATTCTAGGCGTAAACTGAGCGCTAGATCCCCACTTCCAATGCGTGATCCACCACTTCCACGTCCACCAGCTTGGGATATGCGTGGTGAGCCTCACTTGAAGCCTGCGGGCGTTCACGTTGTGGTGGTGAGGGTTGAGGCGAAGCTATGAGGCTCCGATCCATACCCGCCGACATGGATGCGTCGAAGGTCGCACAGATCGACCAGTTGCTGGATCGCGCTGTGCGGGAGAACAAGGTCCATCTACCGCTGGCCATCGAGAGCGGCAGTCGCGCCTGGGGCTTTCCGTCGCAAGATAGTGACTACGACTGCCGCTTTGTCTTCGTCCGTCCCACGGCGCAGCACCTCACGCCATGGCCGCAGCGCGACGTGATCGAGTTCCTGGTAGAGGATGATCTCGACGCCAATGGGTGGGAGTTTGGCAAGGCCTTGCGCCTGCTGCTGAAGGGCAATGCGGTCATCATCGAGTGGCTGAGGTCGCCGGTGGTCTACCGGGGAGAAAGCTGGTTTCGCGACGATTTCCTGGAGTTCGCCAAGCAGATGGCCAACCGGGAAGCCATTGCGCGGCACTACCTGCACCTCGGCGAGCGGCAACGGCGAGTCTATTTCGGCGATGGCACGGCCATGGCCCAGAAGAAGATTTTCTACGCGCTTCGTCCCGCAGCCACACTCCGCTGGCTCTGGATGCGGCCGGGCGAGGCGATTGCGCCGATGCACTTCCCCACGCTGATGGACGAGTGCGATCCTCCGCCAGACCTCAAACGGGAGGTCGAAGAGTTGATGGCCCGCAAGGCGCTCACCCGTGAACTCGGGGTGGCTCCCCTATCTCCCACCATTGCGGCCTTCATCGACCGGGAATTCGAGCGGGGCCGGGAGCTGTGGGAGGCGGGACGCGCGCGCGTCACCGAGGATGCAAAGGCACAGGCGGCGGCCTTCTATCGCGGCGTTGTCGAACGGCTGGATGGCTCAAGCGGACGATCTGATCCTGAGCCATGAGCCGAGCGGAGCACTCCGTCTCACCGCCCCCCAAACACCGCATCCAAATCCGGCACCTGCCCCCACCCGGCGAACGACCCAAACGTCCCCGTCTCCAGATAGCCCGGCAGGGCCTCCACCAGCGCCCCGTAGGCGGCGCGGAAGGGGGCGGTGGCTGAAGAGAGGCGGCGCACGCCTAAGGACGCGAGGCGCTGTGCCGCCGGCGTGGTCGGGCGCAGCATGATGTTGAGGGGGGCCTTGATCCCATCGGCCAGGGCGCCGATCACCGCCTCGTCGGCCGGGCCGGGCGTGAAGATCCCGCTGGCGCCGGCGTCGAGATAGAGGGCCGCGCGGCGCAGGGTTTCAGGTAACGCCGCCTCGCCCTGGGCCAGGTCGCGCAGATAGATGTCGGTGCGCGCATTGATGTAGAGGGCCACGCCCTCGGCCTCGGCGGCTTGCCGGGCCGCGGCGATCTTGCGGGCGTGCAGCTCGGGGTCGCGCAGGCCGTCCTCCAGATTGATCCCCACGGCGCCGGCGCCCACCACCTGGCGGATGGTCTCGGAGAGGGTTGCGAGGTCGTCGGTGTAGCCGCCCTCGATATCGGCGGTGACGGGGAGGTTGGTGACGCGGACCACATCGGCGATCACCGCGATCAGGCGGCTGACCGGCAGGGCGTCGCCGTCGGGAAACCCTTGAGCCCAGGCCACGGCGGCCGAGGAGGTGGCCACGGCCTTGGCCCCGGCGGCCGCCATCAGGGCCGCGCTGGCGGCGTCCCAGGCATTGGGCAGGATCAGGACCTCAGGGCCTGCGTGCAGGGCGTGGAAGGTGGCGGCGGGGTCGGTCATGGGGCGGGCTCCGTGCGGCGTTGCGGGCATCTGAGCATGGGACGGGCGCTGCGTCCGGCGGAGTTCGGACGTGGACAGGCGCCGTGCGTGCTTCGAGGCTCGCTGGCGCTCGCACCTCAGCATGAGGAGGGTGGTGGTGGGCCGGGCGTCTCAGTCGCCCTCATCCTGAGGCGTCGCGAAGCGGCCTCGAAGGACGAGAGCGGCCGCAGGGCCATCCCTCCCGCCGTCATCCTGGGCCTTGTGCCCAGGATCCCTCTCGACGCTTGCGCTTAGCCCTGACGAGGGATGCTCGGCAAAGGGCCGAGCATGACGGGGGTGGGGGAGGGGCGCCGCCGCTCAGCCCCGTAGCCAGGCGAAGGTGCGGGTGAGGAAGGCCTGGCCGTCTTCCATCACCGGCGGGGCGTGGGCCATCAGGACGCGCCTCGCCGGCCAGGCGGTGATGCGGGCCAGCGCCGCGCGGGCCGCCCTGCGGTCGGTGAAGGCCAGACGGAATTTGCGCGGGGTCTGGGGCGCGGGGCCGCTCATCAGGTCGAGGCGGGCGACCAGCGCGCGCCAGCCCGACAGGGTGGCGGGGTCGATCTGCTGGATCAGGTCGGCGAAGAGGACGGTGCGGCTGGCCCGGTGAAAGACCACCACCTCGACGGCGATCTTGTTGCCGGCGAAATGGACCTGATCCATCTCGCCCGCCCAGGGGTGGCCCATCGCCCCGTCCTCCAGGTCTGCGTCAAAGGCGAGGTCGGGGCGACGCTGGCGCAGGCCCGGCGGGGCGTAGAGGCGGGCGTCGGGATAGGCGGCCTGCCACTGCGCGAGGAAGAGGTGGTGCATGGCCGTCGGCGAGACCAGGTGGCGCACGGGCCCCAGCGCGTCCACGGCGGCGCGCAGCTCTGCGGTCAGCTGCGTGGGCGACCAGATGAAGAGGCCGCCGTCCTTGAGGCGCATGACCGCCATGCGGGTGGGATAGCCAAACCCCAGGACACGCACCTGCGGCCCCGCCGCCGTCCAGAGGTTCTCGTCGAGGGGCTGCAGCATGAGGGGCAGGATGCATGGGTCTCTGGTCACCGCAAGAGACCTCCCCCCACCCGTCTTGGTCGGACTTGATCCGACCATCCATGAACACAGGGGCCGGCAGCGGTGTGCATGGACCCCCGGGTCAAGCCCGGGGGTGACGGGCGTGGGGGAGGGGGTCGGGCCTCTGCCCCATCGCCTTCGTGTCCTTTGCGCCCCTTCGCGATCTTCGTGTCCCCTCTTACGGATCGTCACCGAACCTTCACCGCGACAGATCGCCCGGCCATTAGCCCCCGGCCCCGTCCCGTGATATGGCCCCATCCCCGCGGGTCGGGCGTTTTGGTTCTGTGAATTGCCGCTGGCGGCAGGGAAGGGCGCGAGATGAGCAGAGTTCTGGTGATCGGGGCAGGCGGCGTGGGATCGGTGGCGGTCCACAAGATGGCCATGTCCCCTGAGATCTTCAGCCACATTACGCTCGCCAGCCGCACGCGCTCCAAGTGCGACGCCATTGCGGAGTCGGTGAAGGCGCGCACCGGCGTGGTGGTGGAGACCGCCGCCCTGGACGCCGACGACATCGCCGCGACCACGGCCCTGATCCAGTCGGTGAAGCCGGCCCTCGTGGTGAATCTCGCCCTGCCCTATCAGGACCTGGCGATCATGGAGGCCTGTCTGGCGGCGGGCGTGAACTATCTCGACACCGCCAATTACGAGCCCCGGGACCAGGCCAAGTTCGAATACAGCTGGCAGTGGGCCTATCAGGACCGCTTCAAGGACGCCGGTCTGATGGCGCTGTTGGGCTGCGGCTTCGACCCCGGCGTGACCTCGGTGTTCACCACCTACACCGCCAAGCACCTGCTGGATTCCATCGAGACCCTGGACATCCTCGACTGCAATGGCGGCGACCACGGCCACCCCTTCGCCACCAACTTCAACCCCGAGATCAATCTGCGCGAAGTGACCGCGCCGTCGCGGCATTGGGAGAACGGCCAGTGGGTCGAGGGGCCGGCTCTGGCGAAAAAGCAGGTGTTCGACTTCGACCAGGTCGGCGAGAAGAACATGTACCTCATGTACCATGAGGAGCTGGAGTCGCTGGCCAAATTCTACCCTGAAATTAAGCGCATCCGGTTCTGGATGACCTTCGGCGACGCCTATCTCAAGCACCTCGACGTGCTGGGCAATGTGGGCATGCTGCGGATCGATCCGGTGATGTTCGAGGGCCGGGAGATCATCCCGCTGCAGTTCCTCAAGGCGCTCCTGCCCGAGCCGGCCTCCCTTGGCCCCCGCACCAAGGGCAAGACAAATATCGGCACCATCGCCACCGGTCTGAAGGATGGCGCTCAGAAGACCATCTACATCAACAATGTCTGCGACCACGAAGAGGCCTATGCCGAGACCGGCAGCCAGGCGGTCAGCTACACCACCGGCGTCCCGGCCATGATCGGGGCGGCCCTGATGGTGCAGGGCGTCTATTCAGGGGCCGGCGTCTTCAACCTGGAGCAGATGGACCCCGATCCGTTCATGGACATGCTGAATGTCCACGGCCTGCCCTGGAAGATGCGGGAGCTGGCCGCTCCCCTGGACTTCTAGAGCGCCATGGAGACCAAGGCCGGCGGCGCCGGCGCATTCGCCCGTTTCGACCTGGCGCGGGTTCCGTCCCCCTGTTTCGTGGTAGATGAGGCCGCGATCGCGCGGAATCTCTCCGTCCTTGCCGATGTGGGCCATCGGGGCGGGGCCCAGGTGCTGCTGGCGCTGAAGGCCTTTTCCATGTGGTCGCTGGCCGGTCTGGTGGGCGAGCACCTGGACGGGGTCTGCGCCTCTGGCCTCTGGGAGGCGCGGCTGGCGCGAGAGTTTTATCGCGGCGAGCTGACCACCTATTCGCCGGCCTATAAGGCCGATGATCTGCCTGAGATTCTCGCGCTGTCGGACACGGTGATCTTCAATTCGCCCGACCAGATCGCGCGGTTTCAGGGGCTGATCGATGCGGCGCGGGCGGCTGGCGAGACCTTCCAGATCGGCCTGCGCCTGAACCCCGAGCACAGCGAGGCCGAGGTCGCCAAGTACGACCCCTGCCAGATCGGCTCGCGCCTGGGCTTCCCGGTCTCGCAGCTGACACCGGAAAGCCTGGCCGGCGTGGACGGCCTGCACATCCATGCGCTCTGCGAACAGGGCTTCGAACCCCTGAGCCGCATCTGGGCCTCCCTGGAGCCGAAGCTCGCCAGCGTGCTGGGCGCCCAGATCAAGTGGGTGAACTTGGGCGGCGGCCACCACATTACCCGCGCCGATTATGACCGCGAGGCCCTGGTCGCCTTCCTGCGAGACGTGAAGGCCCGGCACGGGATCGCGTTGTTCCTCGAGCCCGGCGAGGCCATTGCGCTCGACGCCGGCGTCCTGGTGGGCGAGGTGCTGGATGTCTTCGACAACGGCATGGCCATCGGCATCACCGACATCTCGGCCACCTGCCACATGCCTGACGTGATCGAGGCCCCCTATCGCCCGGCCCTGCTGAACGAGGCCGAGGGTGGGGTGGCCCTGCGCCTGGGCGGGCCGTCCTGCCTGGCTGGCGACATCATCGGCGACTACCGGTTTGAGACGCGGCCCAGCCCTGGGACCCGCATCGCCTTCCTCGACCAGGCGCACTATTCGATGGTCAAGACCAACACCTTCAACGGCGTGCCCCTGCCGGCCATCGCGCTGTGGAACAGTGAGACCGACGCGCTGCGGATGGTCCGCGAGTTCGACTACACCGAGTTCCGCGACCGCCTGTCCTAAAGCGCCCCGTAGGCCGCCTCGATCAGCCGCTTAGGCCGCGGGTCGCCCAGCAGGTGGGCCGACTGCTTGTTCATGACGTAGGCCCCGGCCAGCCCGGTCTCGGGATCTGCAAACGCGCAGGACCCGCCCCAGCCGGAATGGCCAAAGGTCTCTTCCCCCGGCCCCCAGGGCTTCAGCGGCCCATTGCGCATGACGCCGGCGCCCCAGCTCATCTCGAACGGCAGCACGAGGTCCTGGCCTGCGATCCGCTCGCGAGCCATCTCGGCGATCAGGGCCGGCGAGAGGATCATCTCCCCGTCCAGCCAGCCGCCTTGGGCGAGCGCGCCCATCAGCCGGGCGAGCGCCGGGGCCGTCGCGTGGCCATTGGCCGAGGGGATCTCGGCGCGGCGCCATTCGGCCTGACCCCGGCCGCCCGGCGAGGACCAGGGCTCCAGGAAGGCGGCGCGGGTGGGGACATTGATCTCGCCGAAGTCGGGAAAGGCCGGCGGCCGCTGCAGCTCAGCGCAGCGACCGTGTTCTGAGTCCGGCAGGCCGATCCACAGATCCAGGTCGAAGGGGCCGGCGAGGTCCTCGCGCAGGGCCGTGCCCAGGGTGCGTCCGTCGACTCGGCGGAAGATTTCGCCCGCCAGATAGCCATAGGTCACCGGGTGATAGCCGCTGGCGGTCCCCGGCGGCCAGAGCGGCGCCATGGCCGCGAGCTTTTCGCAAGTGGCGTCCCAGTCGAACCACAGGGACGGCTCCACCGCCTCGACAAAGCCCGACAGGCCGGCCTGATGGGACAGGGCCTGCTCGACGGTGATCTCGCCCTTGCCGCCTTGCGCGAACGCGGGCCAGACCTCGGCGACCGGCTGGTCATAGGCTAGCCGGCCTTGGTCGATAAGGCGGGCGACCATCAGGGCGGCCACGGCCTTGGTGGTGGAAAACAGCGGGGTCAGGGTGTCGGCGCAGAACGGCTGGGTGCGCGCCCTATCGGCGTGACCGGCCCACAGATCGACGATCAGCTCGCCATTGCGGACCAGGGAGACCCGCGCGCCGAGCTCCCGGCCCTGCGCAAAATTGGCCTCGAAGGCGGCGGTGACGGCCTCGAAACCGGGGGCGGCGTGGCCGTGGATCTCGGGATCAGGGGCGGCGGTCAGTTCAGACGCTCCATGCGGACATGTGGCGAGGTGGCCTTGAGGCGCTGGGCCATGGCCACCAGGGGAAGCTCCTTGGCCTTCCACATATGGGCCGCCGAAACGGTCTCGGCCACCCCGCCCACGGCCCGGGGCAGGGCGTAGGCCGGCGCCAGGCCGTCCAGCACGGCCGCGCCATAGAGGGCGGTGAGCAGGTCGCCGGTGCCCTTGGGCGCTTCGGGCGAGCGGGGATGGGCGGCCATCCAGGCCTCCTTGCGGTCGGCATAGATGACGGCGACCTCGTCACCCCGGGCCACCGAGGAGATGAGGGCCGGCTTGCCCAAAAGCCGCGCGCCTGCCAGGGCCTGGGCAGGATTGCGGGTCTCAGCCCCGGTCAGTCGCTGCAGCTCCCAGGTGTTGCAGGCCACCAGGTCTGCCCGGGGGACGAGATCAGCGGTGACGGCTTCGGCCACGTCGATGGGCACATAGAGGCCCTTGCCGGCGTCCCCGAGCGTCGGGTCGATGATCACGAAAGGCTTGCGTGCGTTCGCCTCGCGAGGGGCGGCGCGGATGGCGTCGATGGCCCGGGCGGCGGCCCGCACCTGGGGACTGCTGGCGAAATAGCCGGTGATCACCAGGTCGATCTGGGAAAAGTAGCCGTTGGCCTCGATGCCATCGAGCATGCCGTCGATGGCCTCCACCGGCACGGCCGCCCCGCCAGGCGGCCCCCAGCCGGGATGGCGCCCATAGAGCACGGTTGGCACGACCATGGCGTCCACCTTGAACGGGGCGAAGGCCAGGGCCTGGGCGGAGCCGCCGACACGGCTGGCGGCGACATGACTGGAGATGATGAGGGCTAGCGGCATGAGGGCCGCATAGAGAGCCGCCGCGCCGGGACCCGCAAGGGGCGCCGACGCGGCGTTGCAAATAATTCTCCCGTCTGAGACGGGAGTGTCAGGTCAAGTTCTAGTAGCGGTAGTGATCGGGCTTGAACGGGCCAGCTTCCGGCACGCCGATATAGTCGGCCTGTTCCTTGCTCAGACGGGTCAGTTTGGCGCCGAGCTTTTCCAGGTGAAGGATGGCGACCTTCTCGTCCAGGTGCTTGGGCAGGGTGTAGACCTTGGTCTCGTAGCGCCCGCCGTTCTGCCACAGCTCGATCTGCGCCAGGGTCTGGTTGGTGAAGGAGGCGCTCATCACGAAGCTCGGATGGCCCGTGGCGTTGCCCAGGTTCACCAGGCGGCCTTCCGACAGGACGATGATCTTCTTGCCGTCGGGGAACTCCACGTGGTGGACCTGATCCTTGATCTTGTCCCACTTGAAGTTGCGCAGGCCAGCGATCTGAATCTCGGAGTCGAAGTGGCCGATGTTGCAGACGATGGCGTTGTTCTTCATCGCCCGCATGTGGTCGACGGTGAGCACGTCCTTGTTGCCGGTGGCGGTGACGAAGATGTCGGCCTTGTCGGCGACGTCTTCGACGGTGACGACCTCATAGCCTTCCATCGCCGCCTGCAGGGCGCAGATCGGATCGACCTCGGTGACCATGACCCGGGCGCCGCCGTTGCGCAGCGA